>DASZRW010000014.1:0-134354 GCA_035549015.1 Kapaibacterium sp. (SeqCode) | reverse complement strand
TAATGCGATGGGGAATCTATTGGACAGCGTGATCGTTCGACTGGCAGTGCGTGACGGTGATGTACCAATACTGAAGTAAACCTTCCCCCAATCCTTACCCATGGAATGAGAAAGCCCTGAAATCGCAATGATTTCAGGGCTTCCTGTGGAGATGGGGGGAATCGAACCCCCGTCCGAAAAGAGACTCCTGAGGCTTCTACGCTGCGTAGTCTGTCTTTGAATCTCGCCTGAAGCATCCCGACAGACAGGGTTGACCTCAGGCCAGCAAGCTATTGATTCGCAGCCGCTACCGCTCGCCGAGCAGCGGACGCTATCCCGTTATTGCGACACCCACACTCCGGCGCCAACAGGCAGGCCCCGGCAGGATGCTCACCAGCTAAGTACTACTTAGGCAGCGAGGCGATACTCGTAAGAGTTCGCATTTGTTTGTTCCCTGTGTGGAGATAACGCGCACCACAGGAAGGCGCGGCAGCGCAACCGCAAGCAATCCGCTCCCCGTCGAAACCATTACATCCCCTCGGTGATTGATCGCACGTTGCATCGATCGGCGTTGTGTGCTCAGCGCGCATACCAACGCTTCCGGTAGACGATCGGGCCTGTCGGCACAGTGTATGCCTGCCAGGCCCGCGGCTGCCGGGGCTGCGAACATACGGCGCCGTACCAGGCAATGCAAGCGCACACTCCGCGGCGCGACCGCATCCCCATCGGCAGGTGCGCACGTGATGCCGTGCGATGTCCCCATCCGCACCGGGTTCGCGCGATTGTTGCGATCGGCAACCGCCACGCCTTGTTTTTGCTGCCTAGTGGGTCATTTGCTACATTGAGGCTCGATTCACAACAGTACGCGGACGCTGCTTCCATGCCGAACAAGAACATCATCCAGTCGTGGCTCAAGACGATTGTTCCATACTCCTACGCGCCGGCGGAGCTTGCTTCGCTGTTGATGAGCCGTGGGATTGAAGTCGCCTCGATCGACGATCGATTTACCGCGCTGGCCGGGTTCGTTGTGGGGCATGTGCTCACGTGCGAGAAGCACCCGAACGCGGACAAGCTTTCGGTTACCACGGTTACCACTGGAGGCGATCCGGTGACCGTCGTGTGCGGTGCGCCGAACGTTGCCGCCGGGCAGAAGATCGTCTTCGCTCCGGTCGGACAGTTCATAACGACCGCAGGCTTCACGATCGAAAAGAGAAAGATCCGGGGCATCGAGTCCAACGGCATGATCTGCTCTGCGGCGGAGCTTGGGCTGAGCGACGATCACGGCGGCATCATGGTTCTGCCGGAGGATACGCCGGTGGGGATGGCCGTTGCCGAACTCCTTGGTGACGTGATCTTCGAGATCGACATCACGCCGAATCGTCCGGACTGTCTGAGCCATATCGGTGTGGCGCGCGAGGTTGCGGCGCTCACCGGCGGCCAGGCCAGGCTTCCGGAAGTGACGGTGGCGGAGTCTCCGGCCGGCGTGCACGAGGCGGCATCCGTTGTTGTGCACGATCCCGCGCTCTGCCCGCGTTACATGGCCCGCGTGATCAGGGGAGTGACGGTTGGGCCGTCGCCGGAATGGCTTCAGGAGGCCATGCGCAAGCTGGGGCTTCGCCCGCGGAACAACATCGTGGACATCACGAACTATGTTCTGTTCGAGTGCGGCCAGCCGCTGCATGCGTTCGACTACGACACGCTGGCCGGGCATCGGATCGAGGTGCGGGCCGCGCTCCCGGGCGAGCGGTTCACTACGCTGGATAGCCGCGAACACGAACTCCCCGAAGGCGCGCTGATGATCTGCGACGCCGAACGCCCCGTGGCGATCGCCGGGGTGATGGGAGGGGAGAACTCCGAGATAACCGACGGCACGGTGAACGTGCTGCTGGAGTCCGCCTACTTCAATCCCGCCTCCGTGCGGCGCACGGCGAAGCTGCTCGGCATTTCAACCGATGCCAGCTATCGCTTCGAGCGCGGTGCGGACTGGGCGATGACGGCCTACGCAGCCGATCGCGCCGCGGCATTGATTGCGGAGATCGCCGGCGGCGAAGTGCTTGCCGGTGTCATCGATATCTACCCCGAGCCGGTCGCGCAGCCGTCGCCGATCCTGCGCTTCGCTCGAACCAATGCCATCCTTGGTGTCTCGATCGAGCCGGCGATGCAATGCCGCTATCTCGAAAGCATCGGCTTCCGGATCGCGAACGTGGATGAACGAGAGGTGATCGCCGTGGCCCCGACGTGGCGGCCCGACATTCTGGAGGAGATCGATCTGATCGAGGAGATCGCGCGCCTCTACGGCTACGATCGCATTCCCGCCAATCCGCACGCCGCGGTGACCTTCGATACCTCCGTGGACCCCCTTCAGAAGCTGGTTGCGGCAACGCGAACTTTCTTCATCGACAACGGCTTCACGGAGATCGTGCCGTATTACTTCACCGATCCGGAGACCGCATCGGCATACGGTACGCCGATCGAGCTTCGCAACGCGCTCGGGCGGGATACGTCCATGCTGCGGACGAGCGTGGTGCCGACCATGGCATCCACTCTCGCGCTGAACATGCGCTACGGGCGTACCGATCTCCGCCTCTTCGAGATCGGCACGGCGTTTCGTGCCGGACGGCAGGATCAGGGCGTTGTGCCGGGCATCGTGGAGATGACGGAGCTTTCGGTCTGCGCGTCCGGCGCCGGTGGCGTGCGCGGCTGGGACGTTCCCGATCGCGCCGCCGATCTGTACGACGTTCGTGGCATGATCGATCGCTACCTGGCGCGCATCGGCGTTGCCCAGGTGCGATACGAGCCCTCGGATCAGGTGAAGTGGGGATTCGGAGCCCCGGCGCTCGTCATCTTCGCCGGTGAGGACGAAGTGGGCCGCCTTGGTCCGTTCGATCCAGAGCTACTGCAGCGCTTCGATCTCTCCGGAGCACCCGTGATCGCCGTGTTCGACGTGGAGCGTCTCGCACGCAACATCGCGCCGATCGCCAGGTACCAGGCACCCTCGAAGTATCCGGTGGTGCATCGCGACATCTCGCTCCTTGTTGATGCGGCTGTTGAGAACGCAACGCTCGAGGGGACCATCCGATCCGCAGGCGGCGCGCTGCTCACTGGTGTGCGGCTCTTCGATCTGTATCAGGGGAAGGGGATCGAGGAGGGGAAGAAGTCCATGACCTATGCGCTCTCGTTCACCTCCTACGAGAAAACATTGGAGGATGGAGTGGTTGATGGTGCGGTGGGGGGAATCGTGAATCAGTTGGAAGGCCGGTTCGGAGCGAAACTGCGTGGAACGGTGTAACGGCCGGCCGCAGAGGTGACGCCGCAGCCGGCGCGGCGTTGCCGCAGCGATCTTTTGGCGCGGCATGGTGACGGATTCCATGATGTGGTGACGGGTGCGATTGTACGGACGCTCGCGCTCGGCGCTTTCATACTTTTCAAACGGGCTCCAGGCAATGAACCTGAACGAGAACGCGGACATTCGCAGAGCGATCGATCGCCTGCAGCAGGTGGTGGAGGTTCTCAGCGATCGCCATCGCGAAATGCGCCGGGAGCGCAAGCAGTTGCGCGAGCGGATCGATGAGCTGACGCAGGAGCGTGAGATTGCCGTTGCGGCGGCATCCTCGCAGATGGATGCGGCCGCTGCCGAACGTACGCGGGCGATCAAGCTGGAGGAGCGCGCACGCGCCGCCGAGGCATCGGCTTCGGAACTGGAGGCCCGTGTGGTGGAGTTGGAACGGCTCCTGGCCGATAGAGACGCGCAACTGGCGGAACTCGAACGCGGCAGCGAGGATCTCGCCGTGCTGCGTGCAAGTGTTGTTGCCGGGCAGCGCGAGCGTGCATTGCTGGAGGAGAAACATCTTCAGGCGATCGCGAAGCTGGATGCGGCCACGCGCGCCGAGGCCATGGCGCGTACGGAGGCGGCGGCTGCGGCAAACGCCTCGCAGGCGCTCGAGGAGCGGTGCGATGCGCTGCTGGGCGAGAAGGCGGCTCTCGAAGCGGAGCTTGCGAACCGTGGAGCCGGCGATGCCGGCGGTGCGGCGCATGCCGAGGAGCTGGAGGCGCGGGAACGCGATCTGCGTGCGGCGCACGAGACGCTGACGCGACGTGAGCAGGAGCATGCCGCTGCGGTGGCCTCCCTGCAGCATTCGCTCGCCGCTGCCGATACCGAGCGTGAGAGCCTCGGCCGGCGGATTGCCGAGCTGGAGGAGCACGGCCGTGCCGCGCAGTCGATTGCCGATGGGCTGCGCGAGCAGCTTGCCTCCGCAGGCGATACGGACGATGAACGGATCAAGGCGCTGCATGCACGCGTCGGGGAACTTGCCGGCGAACTGGCTGAGAGCCGGAAGCTTGCGTCGCAGCGCGACGAGACCGCAGCGGACGCTCTGCGCGAGGCGGAGACGCTGCGCAGCCGGATCGCCGGGATGGAGGATGAGATCCGCCATCTCAAGGCCGCCGGCGGCGGCATGCCGTCGCTCTTCGAAGAGGGGGAGCGAAGGCTGCTCGCCGAGCAGATCGACAACGCCATCAATCTGATCGATCAGCATCTCGCAAGCAGCACGTAGCCGAACCTCTCTGCGCGATGCCTCACGCACAGTGCAGCAGCCGTTCTCCGATTCATGTGAGTATCCAGGGATCGCCCCATGCATAGCGTTGCCATCATTACCGTCAGCGACCGCTCCGCGGCCGGAGAGCGTGAAGATATCTCCGGACCCGAAGCGGCCGCCGCGTTCGATCCGGAGACGTTCAGGATCGAATTACGGGAGATCGTTCCGGACGATCGCGCCCGCATTGCCGAAATGCTTCGGCGATGTGTGGCCGAGGGCTACGCACTGATCGTGACCACCGGTGGAACCGGTTTCGCGCAGCGCGACGTGACACCGGAGGCAACGCTGGACGTGATCGAGCGCAGAGCCGACGGCCTGGCCGAGGCAATGCGTGCCGCCTCGCTCACGTTCACGAAGTTTGCCGTCCTCTCCCGCGGCGTCTGCGGCATTGCCGGGCGGACCCTGATCGTGAATCTTCCCGGCTCACCGAAGGGCGTGCGCCAGTGTCTCGATGTGATCATGCCGATACTGCCGCATGCACTGCGCGTGCTGCGCCAGGATTCCATCGCCGACATCGAGCACACCGGCACGACGTAGTGCTGCTCCGTGCGGATCAACAACAATCAACTGACCACATACAGCATCCATGTCGCTTCGCATCTACAATACCCTGTCGCGGACGAAGGAGGAGTTCCAGCCGATCGATCCGAACCTGATTCGGATGTATCGCTGCGGCCCCACCGTCTACAAGCACATGCACATCGGGCATGCGAAGAGCTACATCTCCACCGACGTTGTCCGCCGCTACCTGATGCACGTCTACGGGGCGGAGCATCTGATCTTCGTGATGAACATCACGGACGTTGGCCATCTGGCCGATGATGCGGATGAAGGGGAGGACAAGATGGAGGCGCAGGCCCGGCGTGAGAACAGATCGCCGTTCGAGATCGCTGCGTACTACGAGGCGAGCTGGCTGGAGGATCTGGACCGGATGAACGTGCTGCGTCCGGACAGAATGCCGCACGCAACGGATTTCATCCGCCAGCAGATCACAACCGCGGAACTGCTCCTGGAGCGCGGCCTTGCGTATGTGTCCAACGGTTCGGTCTATTTCGATGTGGCGGGATACCAGCAGCGCGAACTGCCGGAAGGGTTCGTTCCGTATGGCGGGCTTTCCAACCGCAGGTCGGAGGATCAGCAGTACGGCGGCCGCATCGCGGAGAACCAGGAGAAGCGGGCGCCGCAGGACTTCGCGCTCTGGAAGAAGGCGGAGCCGGAGCACTTCATGCAGTGGTACTCGCCGTGGGGATGGGGCTATCCGGGATGGCATCTGGAATGCTCCGTGATGGCGCGGTACTATCTCGGCACCACATTCGATATTCACGCCGGCGGCCTGGACAACATGTTCCCGCACCATGAGTGCGAGATAGCACAAAGCCAGGGCGCATACGATGCACCGTTCGTTCACTACTGGATGCATGTGAACATGGTGCGTGTGAACGATGCGAAGATGGGCGGCTCCGCGGGGAACGCGCTCAACATGAAGGATCTGTACAAGCGCTACGATCCGCTTGCGCTTCGCTTCTTCATCCTTCAAAGCCATTATCGCTCCACACTCGAGTTCAGTCTGGAGGCGATCGAGGCGGCGGCCTCCGGTCTGGACAAGCTGCGCAAGGCCATTGTCCGGTTGCGCAAGGTGCTGCTGAGCGTGCCGGCGAACGGCGCGATGCATGAGCAGCCGGCATTCCTCTCCGCCTTCACCGACGCGATGGATGACGACTTCAACACGCCGGTTGGCCTGGGGGCATTGTTCGAAGGTGTGGGCCAGTTGAACAGGATGCTGGAGTCGGATGATCGCGACCTCGGGATGCTTCATGCATTCGCCGATGCGTTCAAACTTGCGTTCGATGATATCCTTGGGCTCGATCTCTTCAGCCGCGAGCTGGAAGGGGAGGGGGAGATTGCCGGCGATCTGATGGAGATCATGATCGGTCTGCGGCAGGAGGCGCGTGCACGCAAGGACTTCGCCACCTCCGATGCTATTCGCGATCGCCTGAAGGCCGTGGGCGTTGTGCTGGAGGATACGAAGGAGGGAACGCGATGGGTGATGGAGTGATGGTCGAGGCCGAAGCCGCGCCGTGATCGGCGTGCCCGCGCGGCTCGGGGAGCCGGCAACGCCGTTGAAGCGGAACCGGGATGCGGAACCGGGATGGGAAAAACAGAACGGCTGTGCTCGTTACCGGGCACAGCCGTTGTTCGTTACCGGGTTGAGCGGTGCGCGCTCTCGGCTTCGCAGCCGTGAGCGCTTGGCGGGCCCCTTCTACGCCGCAGCAGCCGCAAGAGCGGCCTGCGCCTCGATCTCCGCCGCATGCGCGTGAAGAATCAGCCGCCCAAGCTCATCGAACAGCTCGCGCAGTTCCGGCGCACTCAACGGGAATTCCTCCTCCGCCGATCGCTGGGCCAGCTCCACCATCTTCGCCTTCATCGCGTTTACGTCATCGACACCGGCATCCCCCCGTTCGTCCAGCACACGGCGGCTTCGCTCCATCAGCTCGCGCCGCTCGCGCAGCGCAGGAACGCCGTCCGGAAGTGCCGCCAGCGCAACATCGTGCCAGCGTGCTCCGCACTCACGGTAGAGTTCGGCCGCATCACGCAACGATCCGCGGCCGGTCAATGCCGCAGCCTCCGTAAGGAAGTCCGCATAGAGCGGGCGGAGGAGCGCCCTGCCGCCCCATTGCTCCACGAAGCGATAGACCGAGGTAAGCGCGCGCATGATGTCGCGGTTCGCACGGAACAGAGTGCTCCATGCCTCCTTGCCGCTTTGCGCCCCCACCGCAGTCCCCCAGGCGCGAAAGCCGTCCAGCACGAACGTCTTGGCGCGTCCCTTCAGCAGTGCCGCCGCACATTCGCGGGCGCTCTCGAGCACGGCCTTCGCGATGTCCACCGGATCGGTCGGTGCCGAGATAACAGCCAGGCGATTCTTGAACGAGGTGATGGATTTGCGAGCCTCCATCAATTCCGCGGGCGTCACGGTCAGCGGGAGGTCCGCGAGATCACCCACGACGGCGCGACCGTTCTCCTCATCGAGGTCGTACACCACGAGCGAATGATAGCCGCCCTTGCGAAAGAACGGAGGGAGTGTGCTGTAGTGGAGGCAGGAGAGGTCCAGCCAGGCAATTGGCGGTACGCCGGAGCCGAGCGCCTCCCGCAGATGTTTCGTAGCCGTGGTTGCGCTGCTGGTTTCGCGGAAGGCTACGCCTGCGCCGATGCGATCGCATGCCCGCTGCACGAATGCCGTTGCGTCCCACCAGTTGGAGCGGCTGCCGATCATGAAGCCGGTCATTCCATGCGTGATGGCGATGTAGCCTGCGCCGATGCCGCCTCCCAGCCCGAGCACCATCGCCTCGCTCATCGGCAGGCCAAGGTGATCCAGCACGTTGCGTATGCCGTTCGCCTCCGCATTCGTTCCGCCTCGATGCGATGGTACATGCTCTTCCTTCTTCGCGAGGTGCATGCGTGCGGTGGTATAGCTCTCGCCCGTCTTCGCGGCGCGTTCGCGCACAAGGCGCTTGAAGCCTTTATCGGATGTCATTGGTTGTTCCTTGTCGTTGATGCGACCGGAACGGGACCCGCGCTCCTCGGTTCCAATCGCCGAGAAGGAATACATGTCTTCAATGCAATCCGAGGATATGCTCCCCTTTGCCTCCACTCTCAGGCCGGGCGCGGGCGGGCCACCGGAGGTTGTGCGCGGATTGAACGCGGGCGCAACATACGGAGCCGCCGGAAAATGACGACGGGAGAAAGTTGCTTCAGGATGCGGGCGAGCGCCCGGCAGAGAGCCATGCCGGCACGGTATCGACCGGGTTGCAAACACAAAGGCCCGCACCGTGAACGTGCAGGCCTTCCTTCGGATGGCGCGGCTCGAACGCCAGCGATCGCCACCACACTCTCTGAAATGTCGCCGTCGGCGCGTGCGTGCGCGCCTTACTGACCGGCGGCCGTTACCGTGACCGATGCTCCGGAGAGCGTGAAGACAACGATTCCCGGATGTGCGGCATCTTCGAAGTTCGTGCTGCCTACCTGACTGTACACGTCGTTGTTGTGAGGCCAGTGCGTCAGGTTCGTATTCTCGATCACGATCTCGCTCTGCGAGCGATACGTTACGCCGGGCCGGCTGCTGACGGTGACGGTGGCCTGGAAGCGAAGGCGCGAGGTTGCGGGAAACGCCTGGCCGGCAACCTGTGCCTCGATGCGCGAGTTCGCAGATTCGCGGGATGCGTCCAGGTTCAACGTGACATTCCCGTACTGTGGATTGTTCCCGCCATGGCCAACCGCCCGAGGCTGCAGGTCGGCGAATGCGATCTGAGCGCCGGGAGCGGAGGTAGCCACCCATTCGAACGTTGCCGGGCCGGAAACGCTGATCGGCCCGACAAGCTGGCCGCTCAATGTAGCGTTGACTGAGGCGTTGCACGTATTGCGCGTGCCGACGGGCAGAACGTATGGGGGATCGATCTGTGCCGATGCAATTGTAATGCCGGTAACCAGAAGTGCTGCGGTAACCAGAAGCCGGAGGCCAATTCGAAATCTCAACGTCGTTGTGTTCATGTCAATGCTCCACCAATAGATGCAATGGATCTGTGTCCCGCGTCATCGATCGGCATTGCAGGCCGCAAGCCGGCTGAATCGGTACTGCGAAAATGACGCGGGGGTTGAGTGCGATGGCTGGGGGTGCCTGAAGCCTCGAGCGCCCGGGTGTGAGTCGATCGAGGCCGATGCAATAATACGATGAGCCAGGCCGGCGAAACTTCTTCCGGCTTGCGGATCGGTTCGTCAGAGGTGCTTCAATGGTGACGCGATGCGCCGCGGCGGATGTGCTTCCGGGTTCGGGGAGTGCCCACCCATCCTTCCGCTACACCTCCTCGTCCGTTATCCAGCGGGTCCTCGTTGGCGCGACATAGGACGTCAGCTTCGCGAGAAGCGCCGCCGGGGCCGTGTCGGTGAGGACAAAATCCAGATGTTCCGGGCGTGCGAATCGGTAGCGCACGAAGTCATCGAAGAGCGCAAGCAGGGGATCGTAATAGCCGGCAACGTTCAGCAGGCCGCATGGCTTGGTGTGAATGCCGAGCTGAGCCCACGTAAGCACTTCGAAGAATTCCTCCATCGTTCCAAACCCGCCGGGAAGCGTGACGAAGGCATCGGCGAGTTGCGCCATCATGCCCTTGCGGTCGTGCATCGTGCCGACAACATGCAACTGGGTGAGCCCCGTATGGCCAACCTCCTTGGTGAAGAGTGCCTCGGGGATCACGCCCACGACCTCACCGCCAGACCGAAGCACGCTGTTTGCCAGCTCACCCATCAAGCCAACGCGTCCGCCGCCGTAGACAAGACCGATTCCGCGGGCCGCGAGCTCGGCGCCGAACGTCTGTGCGCTTTCGATGAAGGCGGGGTTGGTGCCGGAATTGGAGCCGCAGAAGACACAGATGCGTTGAATCATCGATTGGTTCGGGAAGGATGAGGCCCCCCCGCTTCCATTGCTGGAGCAGGGGCGGAACTGTGCTGATCGGAAGCATTCCCTTGCCGGAATCACCGACCATTGAACCCACATAATAGCGAACCGCCGCCGTACAGCCAGATGCGGGCCATCGCTACAGCCAGATGCGGACCATCGCTGCGGCGCATGCCGATTCGCCACTCCCAGGAGTCCACCAGATTTATTTACACATATTATACAAGATAGATTTTGGATAATATCGTTTCCGTAGTAGTTTCGCGCTGAGTCTCTGTCAAACTGATATCGAGGTGAATGTCATGCCGGTTCCCACAATCATCTGTTTCGCGGTTGCCGCAGCCGTTGGGCTCACAGCGGCAATTGCACACCTGAGCGGTCGCACGCCGGGAATTCCGGTTGCGCTGATTCACGGCCTGTTCGCGGCAACGGGACTGATTCTGGTCATCTCGTTGGTACTGCGGAGTCCGGTAGCGGGGCTGGGGTTGTACGCGCTCGTGTTCTTCCTGGTTGCCGCGGTTGGCGGTTTCGTCCTTTTCTCCTTTCATCTGCGCAAGAAGGTGCTCCCACGCGGCCTGATCGTTGGTCACGGCCTGCTCGCCGTTGCGGGATTCGTTCTGCTGCTGCTGTGGGTGTTGTAGCAGTGTGGTTACGGAGCATGATGCGGAGCGCAGGCTGTGGCAGAATGCGCATCCACGGATGGAGGAACGTTCGCCCATGAAACCGATCAGACTGTTCGGGCATCCGGTGCATCCGCCATTGGTACATCTGCCGATGGGAGCACTGCCGCTTGCCTTCGTTGCGGACATCGTAGCCATTATGGATGGCTCCCGGCAGTGGTGGTTCATTGCATTCTGGCTCCTCGTTGCCGGGCTCTGCGGAGCTGCCGTCGCGGCAACGGGCGGGGTGCTGGACTATCTGGCGCTGGGCGATGACGAGCGTGGCGATGAGGAGCGCGTGGTCCGTACTGCAAATCGGCACCTCACCCTGATGATCGCTGCGGGAACGTGTTTCCTGGTACGACTGCTGATGCAGCATTCCCCCGCCGGACCGGGCGGTGCAAACCCGGTGCTGCTTCTCTGCTGCTCTGCTCTCGGTACGATTCTGCTGCTGATCGGCAGTTGGTTCGGCGGGGATCTTGTTCAGGGAAAAAGCCGGAACGAATGAGCCGCGCACCCTGGCCGCGTGTCGACCGAAGCCGCTCGCGCGATGCCTCTCCCATTGCAGAGCGGCGTTCGGTTGCGCCGCATGCCCGTGCTTCCGGCTGACGCATCGTACTGGGATATGATTGCCGATGGCGGCGCTGGGGCGGAGGCATTGCACGTTGCCCTTCTCTTCTCGCACACTTATCGATAGATTGCATCGATTCATCTTCTCACTGCGATCGAGGAACACCAACGATGGAAGAACTCTCTGGTATTCGCCAGTTGATTCTCAACGTGCTGAAGAAGGAACAGAGCCGGACTATCGCGGAGCTTGCCTCTGCCGTTGGGGTGACGTACGAATCCGTACGCCAGCAGTTGTTGTTGATGGAACGTGAGGGCTGGGTTGCCGGAAGCGTGAATCGAAGCGGGCGTCGTGGAGCGGGGCGTCCGATTGCCCACTACTCTCTGACCACCGCAGGCGAACATCTCTTTCCCAAACACTACGATCAACTGGCGATTCGCCTGATCGATACCATCGGCGAGGAGCTCGGGGAGGAGTTGCTGCTGCGGCTGCTTGCGAACGTGACCGATGCGCAGGTGTTGAAGTGGGAGCCGTTGTTGCGCGGCAAGGATCTCGAGGAGCGTATCGAAATACTCAAGGATCTCTACCAGCATGGCGACTCGCACATGGAGATCGTCTCTTCGGGCGAAGGGCTGATGCTCATCGAGCGCAACTGCCCCTACCTCAACGTTGCGATGCGCCACTCCGCGCTCTGCAGCACCAGCGTCTCGGCGCTCACACGCCTGCTGGGTGTTCGTGTTGTCCGCACCGAGCGGTTTCAGAACGGCGATCGGCGCTGTGTGTTCCGAGTGATGGAGGATCAACCGGTGGATACCGTCAGCTTCCGTTTCCAGATCGAACTTCCCGTTGTGCAGGGCTCTCCGGCTACACCATGACGGCTTCGCCGCGAGCCACCGGACTGAACGTAAGCCTGGGGTTCTTCTCCTGTGCGGCATTGATATGCCACTCGCTCTGGAACAGCATTACCGGCAGGCCGTCGGAATCCTTCACTACCTGCGTGCCGCTGTAGAGCACCGGGCTCTCCAGCTCGCTCTGCGGTCCGGAAAGCCATCGCGCCGCGACGTATGGAAGCGGTGAGAGCAACACCTCCACACTGTACTCGGATTCCAGACGGAACTTCACGACGTCGAACTGAAGCTGGCCCACCGCCGCGAGGATGGGATCGGTGCTGTTCGGCGACCACATCACCTGAATGGCTCCCTCCTCGCGCAACTGGTCCAGTCCCTTGTGCAGCGACTTCCGTTTCGCCGGCGACGGCGTGCGCACCGAGGCGAACCGCTCCGGCGAGAAGTGCGGGATCGGGTCGAACTGCACCTTCGGTCCGGAGGTTACCGTGTCGCCGATCGCGAAGACACCCGGGTTCATCAATCCGATGATATCTCCCGGATAGGCCTCGTCCACAGTCTCCCGTTCCTGCGCGAACATCTTGTGCGGCCTGCTCAGACGAACCTGCCGTCCGCTGCGCACATTGGTCACCATCATGTCCTTCTCGAACTTGCCGGAGCAGACGCGAAGGAATGCAACGCGGTCGCGATGCTGCTTGTCCATGTTCGCCTGGATCTTGAACACGAAGCCGATGAACGTCTCGTTCTCCGGCGACAGCGGACCGCTCTCCGTGTTCTTCACACCCGGAGCGGGAGCATACTCCACGAAGCGCTTCAGGAAGATGTCCACGCCGAAGTTGTTCACGGCGCTGCCGAAGAACACCGGCGATATCGCCCCGGTACGGAAGCGCTCCTCCGTGAACTCCGCTCCGGCTCCCTCGATCAACTCCAGATCATCGCGCAGCGCGGCGAGCTCGCGCCCGCCGATAATGGATTCCACGCGCGAGTCGTTCAGGTTCGTGAGCTCAACCGGAGCGCGATAGGCGCCGTGGTCCGTCCGCTGGTACAGATGCGCCTCGCGCGTAAGCCGGTCATACACACCGGCGAAGCTCATGCCGGAGCCGATCGGCCAGTTGATAGGATAGGGTGCAATACCGAATTCGGCCTCCAGCTCGTCGATCAGATCCAGTGCCGGCCTGCCCGGCCTGTCCATCTTGTTGATGAAGGTGAAGATGGGGATCCTGCGGATGCGGCACACCTCGAAGAGCTTGCGTGTCTGCGGCTCGATTCCCTTCGCCGAATCGATCAGCATCACCGCGCTGTCTGCGGCAGTGAGCGTCCGGTAGGTATCCTCGGAGAAGTCCTCGTGGCCCGGTGTATCGAGCAGATTGATGGTGTGATCCTCGAACTCGAACTGCAGCACCGTGGAGGTAACCGAGATGCCGCGCTGCTGTTCGAGTTCCATCCAGTCGGACGTGGCGCGCCGTTGATTGCGCCGCGCGGTCACTGAACCGGCAAGCCGGAGCGCGCCGCCATAGAGCAACAGCTTCTCGGTGAGCGTGGTCTTGCCCGCGTCGGGGTGCGAGATGATGGCGAACGTGCGCCGCCGGCGAATCTGATCGACTAGTTCGGATGACATTCCACAAAGATACACCCCCGGGCATTGCCCGGCTGCGTAACGGAATGTGGCCGGGCCGGGCACCGCAGGATGCCCGGCCCGATTCCCTCATGCATACGATGCATCATCCAGCGTGCGGCCGAATATCAACGTGCGTCCCATTTCAGTGAAACCGTTCCGATGGAACGCGGCAAGCATCGGGCGATTGCGCGCATCGACCTCCACGCGGACGGTCTCCAGTCCGGTTACCATCAGGCGGCGGACGCCTTCGGCAACGAGATCGGCGCCGTAGCCGCGGCCGCGCTGTTCCGGCGCAACACCAACGTAGTTGAGCGCTCCAAGCGATTCCGAGAGCCGCTGGGCAACCACCGTGCCGACGAACTCCCCCTGCGTGTCGAAGCAGAGCAGCCAGAGATCGGGGCGATTGTCCAGATCGAGCAGCAGGTCGAAGTAGTCGACAGCGGCCTCGCGGCTCCCCAGATGCCGTATCGAACGTGCCATCAGGCGATCGAGCGTCCCCTGCATCACGTACTCGATTGCCTCGATGAACTGATCGTCGCCAAGCTGCGCCCGCGTGTAGACACGGAGCCTCGACGAGAGAGGCGGGAGCGGGGAGTCGCCGTCCAGCTCCAGCCGGACCTTCTCCTGTACCGGCAGAAAGTCCGCGTCGGCAAGTACCGCGCAGCGTTCAAGCCCTCCCGGAGCGTTCATCAGAACGTTTGCTTCCAGGCGGTGCGCGCCGGCGTCGCGCGCATCCTGAATGCATCTGGCCAGAATGGCCTGCCCCGTGTCCTCCCAGGCGCCGTCCCACGGCAGGGCCAGCAGACTGATATAGGCATCGAACGGATTGGAAGCCAGTCTCCACCAGAGCATTCTTCCAATGGCGTGTCCATCAACCTCGGCAACCAGACACTGGTCCGGTGCACTTTCTCCGCGTTGCCACAGATCGCGAACGAACGCCGCAACACGCTCGGAGTTCGCGTGCGCTGCGATTGCTGCAAACGCGTCTAGTTCATTGGGGGTGATCGTGCGGATCATTGTCTTCCTGGATGAATGGCAATGCAGACGCATTGATGATTGCAGGGAGTGCGTGGGGAGTATGGAGGCCGGCTCCCTGTCGCGCCAGCGCCGCGCGTGTACTGCCGCTCACGCGTTCCAATACTGCCTGTCCAGACTGCGATACTGTATCGCCTCGGAAAGGTGCTCCGGGCCGATGGCATCGCTCGGGGCGAGATCTGCGATCGTTCGCGCTACCTTCAGAATCTTGTCGTACGCACGGGCCGAGAAGCCCAGCTTCGTCATCGCCATCTTCAACAGATCCTGACCACTCGAGTCGAGCGAGCAGAACCGTGCAATCTCTCGCGAACCCATGTCGGCATTCTTGTAGATCGTTGCCGAGCCGTTGAATCGTTCCGCCTGAATCCCGCGCGCCGTGATCACACGTGCACGGATCGCCGCCGATGGCTCCCCCGGGCGCCGCGAGGCCAGTTCCTGGTACCTGACCGCCGATACCTCGCAGTGGATGTCGATGCGGTCCAGAAGAGGTCCGGAGATCCGGGCCATATACCGCTGAATCTGCTGAGGCGTGCAGGTACACTCTGCATTCGGATTGCCGAAATTCCCGCACGGGCACGGGTTCATGCTCGCCACCAGCATGAAGTTGGAGGGGAAGGTGAGCGATAGCCTGGTACGGGAAATCGTAATGCAATTCTCCTCCAACGGTTGTCGCAACACCTCGAGGACATTGCGCGCGAACTCCGGCAGTTCATCGAGAAAGAGAACCCCGTGATGGGCGAGCGATATCTCCCCCGGCCGGGCCACTCCCATGCCGCCGCCAACCAGCGCCGCATCGGAAATCGTATGATGCGGGCTTCGGAACGGACGTGCCACCACCATCGCATCGGAGGCCGGAAGGATACCGGCAACCGAGTGAATCTTCGTTGTCTCCAGCGCCTCCTCGAACGACATCGGCGGAAGGATCGTCGGGAGTCGCTTCGCGATCATCGTCTTTCCGGCGCCTGGAGGGCCAACCATGATCACGTTGTGGCCGCCGGCGGCGGCAACCTCGAAGGCGCGCTTCACGTTCTCCTGCCCCTTCACATCCGCCATGTCGAAAAGATGATGCTCATTGCGCTCGAAGAGCGCCTTCCGGTCAACCGTGTGCGGTATCGCGGTGCGATCGCCGCTCAGCACTTCCACTACTTCGAGGAGCGTGGAGACCGGCAGAATGTCCACGCCATCCACAAGCGCCGCCTCGTTCGCATTCCCGTGCGGCAACATCAGAACCTTGATGCCGGCATCGCGCGCAGCGATGGCGATGGAGAGCGATCCATGCACGGGCCGCAGCGAGCCGTCGAGCGCCAGTTCGCCAAGCAACAGCATATGGCGCAGTCTGTCCGGTCCGATCTGGCCCGTGGCCGAGAGGATGCCGACGGCAATCGGGAGATCGAAGCCGGAACCTTCCTTCCGAACATCTGCAGGCGCAAGGTTGATCGTGTATCGCTTCTGCGGCAGCGCAAGCCCGCTGTTCTTTATCGCAGCGCCAACACGTTCCCGGCTTTCGCGGACCGCGTTGTCCGGAAGGCCAACCAGCGACATCGAGAAAATCGCGTTCTCAACGTGGGTTTCAATCTCGACGAGGAATGCGTTGATTCCGATCGTGCTCGCCGAGCGGAGATGAGAGACCATGGCAGGAGTGCGGGACGCGGGGGGGAGTAACAGAGGGAGGAAGCAATTTAGGATATAAAATCATCTATGCAATTGTTGTGGATCGAGTCCGGTATTTTTTGCCCTAATGTGGTGCCGTATGTCGGCCGCCAGACCGTTTGGCTGCTGCGTTTGCGGGCAGGAGTGGTGATTTCGAAACAACGAGTGCCCGCACAACCGTGCGGGCACTCGAGACAGGTTGGCTCTCACTGCAGCCGCAGCGTGACCGATCAGCGCACCACGCTGAACGGCTGCGATGCCGTGTGTCCGTTCTGGGAGATGACGACGCGGTAGTGGCCGCTTGGAAGCGCGCTCACATCCACCGCACGGGAATAGCTGCCGGCATAGTTCATGTCCAGGCTCCGGGCGGATACTGCCGTGCCCAGCATGTCGTAAACCGTGAGCGTTGCATCGCCCGAGGTCGGAAGCTCGAAATTGACCGTATACGTCGTGCCGGCCGGATTCGGATATCCTCCGGTAACCTTCAGGCTGCTCCCCTGATTGTTGCCGCTCTCCACCGCTGCCGGCTCCCCGAAGAAGGTGGGCGGAAGCGATGTGCGCTGGAAATACTGGTACGTCTCATTGATCGGGCCCCGGGTGGCAGGCGTGCCGCCACCGACATCGGTCACGATGAAGGCATACATGCCGGGCTGGCGCCGGGCCTGGAACGTTGTCCAGAGCTTGAACGTCCTGTCCGGACCCATCTTGCCGAATTCCGATGCCACCGGATACTCGATGCTTGCCGTGTCCGTGCCGTCGCCCACGAAGTCCTGGATAACCTGCGGCTTTGCCCAGGTATTGCCGCCGTCCGGCGAACCCACGGCCCAGATGCGGAAGTAATGGAATCCGCTGCCGCTGATGAAGGGATCGATGGCGGTGGAGTCCGAGTTGTAGGAATGCTTCATGGAGGCTGCCTGAAACACCACCACCATGTGCTTGCCGTCGTCGCCCACCGAAATGCTCGGGTAGGAGACATAGTCCATGGCTGGCTGGGCGAACGCCGCAACGGCAGTGATCACACCCAGGCCCATCGTGGAATCGGCGCCGACGATCTTTTGAATGCCGTTCTTGGAATTCCAGAGCAAGATGCCCTGCTTACGGTAGAGATTGTTGATCGAGCCGGTAACCACGATCTGCGGGTCCTCACCAAGGAAGGCCATGTCGAGATTCGAACGGATGCCCAGCGTATCGGTTTCGTTCGGGTAGCTCTCCGCATCGATCACGCGCACCGGATCCTTCCAGGTTGCGCCGCCATCGGTGCTCTCCGTGTAGTAGATGCCGGGCATGCTGCCGGTTGTATCGGTGTGGGAATAGGCCATGCCGATCTTTCCTCCTGCCGAGGTCGTGATCACGGTGCGGCCGCCGCTCGAGGTGGAGTACGGCTGATCGGAGACGATATCCCATGGACCGTTGCCGCCAAGCGGAGTGCGGGCCACATGGACCGGATCGTCATCCTCTCCCGCGGGCGGTCCAAGCGTTGCGGTCACAACCTGCTTGGTGGCGTCGTTCGGGCTGATGACGATGCTCGGCCAGATCACGCCGTTCCCCTGATCGCCAACGCGTCCGGTGAACGACTGACGCTCGAACTTCCCCGTACGGGTGAACGTTGTCGAACTGGCGCTCCCGGTGTAGACCAGCACCTGGTTCCCCTGCTTGTCCGGATCGCCGTGGACGGTGATGTACGGACTTCCGTCTGCAGCGATGGCCAGCCATGGGAAGCCGAGGCGGAAGCCGGGATCGATCTCGGTGGTGGATGACCACGTGGCGCCGCCGTCGGTGGAATGCGCATAGCCTACGCGGCGCGAGGTCTGCACCGATGTGGTATCCGTGCCGTCGGTTGAGAGCATGTACACGGAGTAGACCTGCTTCGGATCGCTCTTGCTTACCATCAGACGGCCGTGCATCACGCCGTTGGACTGGTAATCATAGAATCCGTGCAGCCCGGTATACACCGCGCCGCTGCGCAGATTGGGCGGCGTGGCCTGCGACAGGGGCCGCGGTGCTGCCGGAGCCTTGGCCTTACTCTGGTACGGCTGCGCTTCGTTCGGAACGCTCCGGTCCGTGCGAGGAGCCTGCGCCGACCGCTGCGCCATGAGCGGCGCAGCGGCCACGAATGCCGCCGCAGTGAGTCCGAGCAGTAGAGATTGCTTCATTGGTCGGTCTCCAAATTGGTTCGAGATGAACGCAGATGATATGAGTATGCGTGACGTTGTATTCGATGTTCAACTCCGGCCGAAACCGGCCGCGCCCGTTGCTCGGGAAACCATGCTCGCCGGGAGGGCACGCCCGTTGTCTGGAATTGCAGGGCATTGCCATGCTCCGACCGGGACAAGCCGATGCTGGTTGACGGAATGGTGCCGCGGCACCCACCTTGTGACAGTGCGTCTGCAGCGTGTGGATGGTCGCACGGATCCACTTCGCGGACGTCAGGCGTCCGGACTTCGCATCCTCACGCGGGCGCGGCTGAAGGGGGATTCATGGAGAGCATCCTGCTGGCTTGACAGTAGAGCTGCAAATATGGGCAATGGCATGCGTTGGTTATGCATGCCAGCCCAATGACACCTGGCGTTGTCCGCTTTGTCACACTGCCTTGAGATACACGGACACGTCGAACGGGGTTACTTGTTCGGGAAGCGCAAAATGCGAAAATCCAACATCATCAACGATGTGTGGGGACGAAAGAAACCGTACGATGCAGAAAAAACGAGGGGACACACGGCTGTGTGTCCCCTCGTTCTTCATTCTTGCGAAAATGAAACGTCCTCGCGGCGTCTCATGATTGCCCGCAATGCGTCCGGCGGATCCGTCTGGCAGGGAATGCCGTGGGCGTGATCCGGGCGTCCGTCGGCGAACATGGCCCCAAACGTCTCGTGTATGCCGGGCAGAACGGGGCCGTCCTCCGCAACTCCTAGTGAACCACCGTCAAGGTGTTGCTTACCGTCTCGCTTCCAGAGCTGAGGGTGTAGTAGTACACGCCATTGGCAAGCGACGAAGCGTCGAGCGTTACCGAGTGGGCGCCAGCCTCCATGGAGCCCGAGGCGAGGGTCTTGACCAGCTGCCCGCGGACATTCCAGAGGCTGAGCGTTGCGTGCCCCGCACTCGGCAGCGTGAAATGCACATCCGTTGTCCCGCTTGCCGGATTCGGATAGCCTGGCGTAAGCGTGACGCCGGCCTTCGTGGTGGCCACTTCATTCTGCACGCCGGCAACGGCCGAGGCGTCGAAGTTGGACATCATCACATACTGGTCTCCCTCAACATTGAGCTGCTTGGTCACCCAGCGCTCCTGGTCGTTCGCTTCCGATCCATCCAGCTTGCTCTGAACCGTGAGGAGCGGAATGTTCTTCAGATCGTTCGGGACGACCGGCGGCACCCAAGTGATGCGATCGAGGATGTTGCTGTTGGTGACGTTCAGCGGCGTGCCGAACTAGTTCGTGGAGGTGGACGGACGGCCCGTCACGAACACATCCGATGTCTGCAGCGTGTCCGGCGTGTTGCCGTCGCCGTTGATATCCTGATCCATCATGATGTTCACGATCTCCACCCACTTCACCAGATAAAACTTGCCATCCGCCGTCACCGACACGTGTGCCTCGTTCGCGACCTGGTTGGCGCGCGTGGTGGCAGGGGCGATGGGGTCGAACGTGAAGATGATGCCGCTGATGTCGGCAATCTTGCGGATACCCCAGCCGTTGCTGTTGTGATACACTTCCACGAGTTGGCGGAGTTCATTGCCGTCGGTACGATCGGCGTTCACTTCGAACATATTCATGATGAAGCTGTACTCATCGGTGCCGGTCACGAAGACGTCCTGCGCCTGATTGTATGGGAAGAGCGTGCTGTCCGGGTTGGCGCCGTTTGCCGTGGCATAGGCACGTACAACGGAGACCGGAAGAATATCGAGCGAGCTCCAGGTAACACCGTTATCCGTGGAGACCGTCACTGCCGGGTACGGGCGCGTGCCTCCCTCGGCGTCCGAGGCCGGGAAGCGCGACATGATGCCGGCGTAGATCTTCTGCTCGGAACCATTCCGTCCGATGCCGACAATCAGCGAGGTCCGGGAGTCCGGCGTGCCGGGATCGCTGTAGTTGCTGGCCTCGAACTGCGGCGGGATGTCGGCGCTCAGCGTTCCGGAGGAGAGGTCGTAGCGGCGAATGCCGATGTTGTTGGCCGACATGTCGCCGATCGTCACCGCCACATTTCCGTCGGAGCTGAACACGGTCTTCGACTCCGTGGACCACGTTACCGTAGTGCCGCCGGAGTTCACGCCGGTGTTGGCCTCGGCCGAGCTGAGAGGATTCAGATCACCGTCGAGGAAGCCCTGGAACGTGGTGCCGAAGGCATCGTTGTTCACCACCGGAAAGGTGAAGTGATAGAGCCGGTCCGCGGGCTTGTCCGAGTTCGTCTTGTTGAGGATCGTGATGCCGAGGTAGCGCCCAAGACCTTCGGAGTTGTTGTGAAGCGGACCCTTGGGGCGGTCCACGTCTGGCCGAGATCGTTCGACTTGCGGACGAAGATATCATCCGACTTCCCCGTGGGGCCGCGCTTGATCGTAACCAGTGTATTCGACGGAGCATCGTATCGCAGCGGTTCGTCGCCACCCGAGTAGTAGGAGAAGGCGTTGAAGAGCGAATCGAACAGGCGATACTGCGCCGTGGGCAACGGCCTGTAGTGCGGGGTGAAATGGCCGGGACCGGTTATGCCGCTGATTGCCGCGGCGCCCGTTCCCTGTCCCGACACACGGGAGGCTGTCGCCAACTGCTGTGCCGAGGCATCACCGCCGGTCAGAAGACCGGCGCCGAGCATCGCCAGCATGGCGCCCGTACGTAGAGTTGTCAGTGGAAGAGAATTGCCCATTACGAATCTCCAATAAGGTTTATGAACCGATGACGTGAGTTTCTCGAAAGTTCGGTCAGAGGGAGGCCTATGCCTCTGTTCAGGCGAGAAATTAGAACGCGAGGGGGCATCGGGCAAGTGGTTCGCGCAGTAGGGATGAATTTCTCCTCTCTTGCCAAATCCTCGAAAGCATCACGTTGTCGCAAGTAACGCTTCAGGCCCCGCATGGGTTAGGGATTGGACGCCCCCGGGGATTTCAGTAAGTTCGCGTGCTTTTTTCGCCTGGACGCCCGCTCACGGGCGGCCTCTCCGGGATTGTTCTCTCAGCGATTCCGGCAGCGGCTCCGGTATGCTCCCCACCCGGCGGGCATGCAGCGGAGCGTTCGCCGGCATTCCGCTCTCCTGCGCATCTCATCATCTTCGCATTCGATGGATATCACTGGCAAGACGGTTCTGGTACTTGGCGGCTGGGGGCTCGTGGGCTCGGCAATCTGCCGCAAGCTGGTCGCCGAGCGGCCCGCACGCATCATCATCACCTCGCTCAACGAGTCGGAGGCCCATGATGCCGTGGAACACATGAGGAAGGAGATTCCCGACGGCGTCGCCATCGATCTCGTTCCATGGTGGGGAAATGTGTTCGGCCGATTCGACGAGCGCACGCGTTCGCGCGAGGAACTGCTTGCCGATCCCGCAACGCGGCGCCGGCTGATCGATGACATCATCGACGATCTGAGCGATGACATTCTGGAGAATGCCGCTCTGTACCGACTGCTTGCCGACCACCGGCCGGATGCGGTGATCGATTGCATCAACACCGCAACGGCGATCGCCTATCAGGATATCTACAGCTCCGCGCGCGGCGTGATGAAGGCGTTCGAGCGGGGCGAGGGAGCGGCCGAACAGACCGAACGGCTGCTCGCCACGCTCTACGTGCCGCAGCTGATCCGCCACGTACAGATTCTGTACAAGGGATTGAAGGATTGCGGCGGCGCCATGTATATAAAGATCGGGACGGCCGGCTCCGGCGGCATGGGCCTGAACATTCCCTACACGCATTCGGAGGAGCGCCCCTCGCGCGTGCTGCTCAGCAAGAGTTCCATCGCAGGCGCCCACACGCTCCTCCTGTTCCTGACCGCACGCACGCCGGACGGCCCGATCATCAAGGAGATCAAGCCCACGGCAACGATTGCATGGAAGCGGATCGAGCATGGCGACGTGTTGCGGCGCGGGCGCCCGATCCCCCTGGTGGACTGCCCGCCGGATCGCGCCACGGTGTTGAACGGCCGGCTGAAGCTGAAGGAGGAAGGCTGCGCCGAACCGATCGGCGAGAACCTCCGCGCTCCGTTCATCGACACCGGCGAGAACGGAATCTTCTCCCGCGGCGAGTTCGAGGCCATCTCCTCGCTGCAGCAGATGGAGATGATCACGCCGGAGGAGATCGCCGATGCGGTGGTCTTCGAATTGAAGGGAGGGAACTCCGGCCACGATGTGATCAACGCCATGGACGGCGCGGTCTACGGCCCGACCTATCGCGGCGGATATCTGCGCGGCCGCGCTCTGGAGCGCCTCGAAAAGCTGGAGCGGGAGTCCGGCATACCGTCGGTTGCCTTCGAGATGCTCGGCCCGCCCCGTCTCTCCAAGCTCCTCTTCGAGGCACACATCCTCGGTCTGGTTGCCGGCTCTATCGACAGCGTTCTCGCAGGCGATCCCGCGCAGTTCGCCGCCGCCGCCGAGGCACTGGTGCGCGCCAATCGCGATCTGCGCAGCCGCATCATCTCCATCGGTATTCCCATCCTCCTTGGTGACGGCAGGACATTGCTTCGCGGCGAGACCGTGAAGATCCCGCCGTTCCGTGGCGACTGGGAACTGGACATCACCCCGGATGCGCTCGAATCGTGGGCCGCAGCCGGATGGGTGGATCTGCGTGTGGAGAACTTCGTGCGGTGGCAGGAACGGCTTGCCCGAATCAAGGCGGAGACCGATGCTTCGGAGATCGACGATACGTCCAGCCGTCTCAACTTCACGCACGATCACTGGGAGCAGTTCACAACCGTTCCGCCCGGAAAGATCGCAGCCTGGATCTTCACGGTGGAGGACGAGGGCGCCCGGATGAAAGCGTGAGCGGAGTGAGGGGGCATGGGTGATGGATGATGAGTGATGGATGATGATGGGTTACCTATAACGGAACCTTGAAGTCGTCTCATAACTCATAACTCATCACTTAGCTCACTCCGGGTTCGAGGAGACGCATCGTGGCCCGCGTTCCGTCGATACGGACGCGGACGCCGAGCGGTAGTGTGAGCTTGGTGGGGATGTGGCCGTAGAGCAGTCCGCCGATTGCCGGCACGCCGGCGCGCCGAACATACTCGCTCAACACGGCCTCCATCGGAAGCGGGTCCACCGAGATGCGGGTTGGCTTCGCATTCGTGAACGCCCCGAAGGCGATGGCGCCCACCCGCTTCAGCAGGCCGCTGTTCCAGAGCTGCGAGAGAAGCCGGTCCACACGATACGCCTCCTCGCCGATCTCCTCGCACAGGAAGACCGCGCCGTTGCCGGCCGGGAGAAAGGGCGTTCCGGTGATCGAGGCAAGCAGCGTGAGATTGCCCGCCAGCAACCACCCTTCGGCCGTTCCCCCATGCAGCGATTCGATCGGGTGCCCGTCCGGTTGCCGGATCATCCCGAGCGGCCGCGTGGAGGTGATCGCCCGCCAGAATATCTCCTCGGTCAGTGGATCGATCTTCCCGATATCCCAGAGGTCCACACCGGCCATCGCACCGGAGAAGCTCACCAGCCCCGCGCGCTTCAACAGAGCCATGTTCAGGGCCGTGAGATCGCTGAATCCCACGATGATCTTCGGATCGCGCCGCAGCGCCCGATAGTCCACGCGGTCGATGATGCGCGTCATGCCATATCCGCCTCGCCCGGCAATGATCATCCGCACGTCCGGATCGCGAATCATCGCATTCAGATCCTCGATCCGCTCGTCGTCCGTGCCGGCCAGATATCCGTAGCGCCTCCAGAGATGCTCGCCGCAGCGAACGGTGTAGCCAAGCGATTCGAAGTAGCGGATTCCGTTTCTCAGGCGCTCGTCATCACGCTGCGGCGAGCTTGGTGCAACGATGCCGATCGTTGCGCGACGGCGCAATCGCGGTGGACGGATGAAGCCGGCTGCCGTGCTGCTCGTCGAGGCTGCTGTTCTGCTCATCGAGGCTGCTGTTCTGCTCATCGAGGATGCGGTTCGATTGGAGTATGAGTTGGAGCCCGATGCCGGTGCCGGACGCATGTCCGTGCGTGCGCGAAGAAAAGCCCCGGCTCCCCATCGAGAGCCGGGGCGGTGGCCGGCATGTTGTGCGGGCCGCAATCTACCGATTTGGATGCACGATGCGCACGCGCGCATCGCGGCGTTGATGAACGCTGCCGTGGGGCATTGCTCCGCGGCAGCGCCGATCGCTCGCGGCACGATGCAGGAGCATCACGCTGTGCCGCACACGATCACGTGCGCCGGCTCGCACCGGCAGTGCCTCAGTCCGCGAGCACGATGCGTGCAACCTGCGATGTGCCGCCAATCGTCACGCGCACCAGGTACGTTCCGCGCGACCAGCCGGCCGTAACAACCGGAACCACCTGCGAGCCCGCCTTCACAGCGGTACTGCCGCGAAAGACCTCGTGGCCAACCATGTCGGTGACTACCATCTGCGCCGATGTCTCCTTCACGAGATCGAAGCGGAGGTTGAGTGGCATTCCCTTCGGCAGCGGATTGGGATAGGCGGTCATCGTTCCCTCGGTGAAGGTGACGGCCGTGGGAGCTTCCACGCCGCTGATGCCGTCGTTTCCTCCGTCGCCGCGCTCATGCGTTGCCGGGCTGTTGTAGCAGAGCGTGTTGAACCATGTCGTCGGCACCACCGTTACGCCTACCGTGGGCGGAACGCAGTCCCATGGAATGCTGTTCGTGACGGGCGGTGTGCAGCTCCGGAGGAAGTGGGCCGGCTGTGCGGAGAACGTGAACGCCCGTTCGTTGCAGCCGGAGCCGAACGTCTGGTTCGTCTTGATCACGTACATATCCTGCGGATTGGCTGCCCCGATCAGATTGGCGCTTTGCGTGAAGCCGGCGACCACGTAGCCGGGCGTCTCCGGAGCGGTGGCGCGACGGCAGTTGTTGACGGACCATCCCCAGTCCATCCCGCTGCCGCCGTATGCCATTGCGCCCCCCAACGGCGCCATCGTTCCCACCGTGAACTTCTGGAGAAAGACATTCGGCGGCACGATCGGTGCGCCCAGACTGGTGTAGCCGGTAACCACCATGTCGTTTGCCGTGGGGATATTCGGGAATGCATCCTCCTTCAGATCGAACCCGCCATCCGCGCGCGTGCCATTGTCGCCGGCATACTGATCGGCAACGAACGTGCAGGGGTTGCCGGCCGTCTGCACCATCGCCACCTCGTAGTTCGTGCTCGGGACCGGGCGGCTGTTGCTGAGTCCTGCCACCACCAGATTGCCCGCGCTGAGGCCCTGCAGCTCGATGATCGCGCGTCCCTCCTCATCGTAGAGATCGCCGTAGGTGGCGGCTCCCTGTGGCGCCGCATTGATCAACCCGGTGTTTCCGTCCACGCGCAGCATCCAGATATCGTATCCGCCTGCGCCCCAGGTATTGGTTCCGCCGGTGGCGACGATATCACCCGTCTGTGTGGATGGTACTCCCACGCGGCATTCGTCAACACCATACAGATAATCGTCGTGGCTGGTCGGGCCGCCGTACTGCATTGCCCAGCGTACAACCGTCAGCGCTGCATTCGTGCGGAAGATGAATCCGTCGCGCGCCTGCGGGCCAAGGCCCCCGGTGCCGGCCTGCCAGGTGGTATAGCCTGCCACGATCAGGTCACCCGGAAATGCCTGGATGCCGTCGCCGGTGCGTGCCTCGACGATGTTCCAGCCGATCTCATCCAGGCTCGGGGAACCGACCGTGCGAACGCCAACCACACCCCCCGCGGCGTTCAGCCGCAGCACGAACGCATCGCGCGGTCCGTTGCAGGCCGGCACCGTCTGCGTTACCCCGCAGAGTGCGAGGTCGCCGTTGGAACATTCTACGACGTCGAGCGCCGAGTCGCTGGAACCGATGGAGTAGATGTTGGACCAGACCGGTACGCCGTTGATGCCGGTGTATTCAACCAGGATGTGCGACGGGCCGCATCCCGCGCCGTTTGCATAGGACTCGCCCACGATCACGTAACCGCCGGCCGCAAGCTGCGCGACGCCGGAACGGCCTGCATCAACGCAGCCCGGGCTGCCATACACCGTCTGGAATCGCTGGGCGAACAACTGGCCGGTTCCGATCAGCGTGAATGCGGCAATCGCCACGAACAACGGCCGGACGTGCCAGGATGTTGTTGCTGACATGATGATTCTCCTCGAAGTGCAGTCGCCCCGTTGCCGGTGGGATACGATACTTCGAGCCACGACGATTCTCTGCCTCCGGATCGATCGTGGCGGGATCGGCAAACGAGGGACGTGGATGGATGAATCGGGGGATGGAACAGCGTCAACCACAATATGGTTCGCATCCTTCCGGTGCCGGAGTACATCATTGGGTACCGGACCAGATCCCCTGCAGAGGTGTGCTGCGGGATGCCGGCGTGGAAGGCCGGTGAAATCTGGTGTTGGAGGCGGGTGTTGTCTGTGTGGCGATTGAATGCATGGAACGGAGCCGCGTGAAGTTTCGATAACGGGCATCGGGTTCACATGCTCGGTTGGGAACGCGGTGCCGGGTGCACCCGAGGAAACCATGGTCATCGCCGTCACGAGCCGCGGGGTATGCGGGGGCAGGGCGTGATGTACACGGAGCACTCCGGCCTTCGCATCCTCCGGTGCCTGCGGCGATGCCGTGCGGAACCCTATGGACGCTCGATCTTCCGAACCATGTCTCCCGCGGAGACGGTGCCGGGCTTCAGCACTCTGGCGTTGATGCCGCGCAGGCAGAGTCTGCGGCCGAGCGGCGAGTTCACGAACTTCATCGCGTCCGTGCCGAACCGCTCGGTGAACTTCCCGCAGCCGGTGTGCGGCTGGTCCGTGACCACGAGCACGGCCGAGCCCATTGCCAGCTGCGTTCCGGGCGGCATGTTCTCGATCCCGAGATCGATATCAACGTAGAACTGGTCGCCGGCAAGTGGCCAGCGGTCGCGGTGTCCGGCGATCAGCGCAATGGCCCGCGCATTGATGATGTTGATCTGCATGTCCGGGTGGGCCGATCCATCGGCCGTACGCGAGCTGCTGCGATACCGCCACGTGTCTCCCACGAGACCCTCCACGAGATCGAGCTCTCCCAGCGTCAGGATCTCACGTTCTCCAACGGCCGGCCGCCGTACGATCATCTCCAGCCGTCCGCTCTCGCGCGGCGAGTTGCGAATTTCCTCCAGCCCTGCTTCCAGTTCCTGAGCGGTTCGATGCCTGATCACGGTCATTCCCATTCCCTGTGTGTGAACGCTGCGGATGTCCGCGGCCTCCTGCATGCCGACGTTGCCCTGCAGCCGTTGTCCGATTGAGACTCTCATGCACCATCGGAGTTCCCCGGTTCGCCATGCTCACCCGAAAACGAGGAGCGTATCGTCTCGCGCGGCGGCGGGCTTTGCCAGAGCGGGAACCATCGAACCCATGGGTGCAGGATGATGCGCGAACGAAAGTACGCCTCGTGATCCCATTCCACCTCGGCCATCTCGAGCAGAGAGTCCGTGAGCTCCCCATGGCCGCCGGCGCGCGCATGGCGCGCGGCCGCCTCGTACTCCTTGATATTCCTGCTCTCCAGCCGTCCGGCGGCATACATCGGAAGAAACCAGCCGGAGAGGAAACAGAGGAGGCCGAGCGTCCGGCCCATGATTGCCCCCCTGGCCTCGCGTGCGGCCGACGGGCGCTCTCCAAGCGCTGCAAGCATCTCGCCCACGAGGCTCCGGTGATGCCACTCCTCCTCTTCGATCGCCCGGATGCGATCGCGTTCCTCCGGATCGGTTGCCGTCTTCGCGTGACCGCGATACGCATACGCAGCGGCGCGCTCGCCGGAGTAGGCCAGCTTCAGAATGCCGACAAGATCGCGACGACTGTTGGGAGTGTCCATGGGCGATCGCGCATTGGGGGGTGGGTCGCGGGGGAATGTGCGGAACGAAAGCCCGTACGCTCATATCTCCGCCAGCGCTGGATTGGTTTGTTGAACCGGGATGTACGCCGCGCCGGGATATCTCGCAGTGCGATACGATGCATGCACGAAGGCTGCATCTCGCGATCGAAACCGGTGCGGATGGCATCCGTGATGGCTCCTGACGGCGCGGCGCTGAACGATGTTGCGCTCCGGAGGCCGGTTTCGGTGCCGTGCGATGTAACGATATGCGAGCGCGCCGGCCGCATCGCCGTGGCGCGGGACGCAGGCCGTGCTGCCTGCGCGGGGTTATCCCTTCCTGCCGAAGCGCGCCAGCACCTCCCGCTCCAGCGCCTCCCGGTGTTCCGGCGCTGCAATTCCCACCAGCAGTTCCGCCCGCTCGCGCAGCGTCCGTCCGTATAGATTGGCAACGCCATGCTCGGTAACCACCCATTGAACGTGGGCGCGGGTTGTGACCACGCCGGCGCCCGGCTTCAGAAACGGCACGATGCGCGAGTCGCCGCGGCGCGTG
Organism: Kapaibacterium sp. (SeqCode); assembly: GCA_035549015.1. Lineage (GTDB taxonomy): Bacteria > Bacteroidota > Ignavibacteria > OLB7 > OLB7 > JAFDZV01. Next base: position 105,474 of record DASZRW010000014.1, on the reverse strand, counting down.
GTGGAGGGGAGCGCGATGATCGGCTTTCCTCCCTCGGAGAGCGCAGCACCGCGCATGAAATCCATCTGCCCGCCCACACCGGAATATTGATAGGTGCCGATGGAGTCCGCGCAGACCTGCCCGGTGATGTCGATTTCGATTGCGCTGTTGATCGCCGTCACGCGAGGATTGCGCGCGATCACGGCCGCATCGTTCACGTACGCCACGTCCAGCAGCAGCACCTCCGGATTGTCGTCCACGAAGTCGTAGAGCCGTCGCGAGCCGAGCACGAACGTTCCCACGATCTTGCATGGATGCTTCCTCTTGGCGCGCCCGTTTACCGTGCCGCGCGCCACGAGATCGAGAAGCCCATCCGAGAACATCTCCGAATGTACCCCGAGATCCCTGTGGCCGGTCAGTGCAGCGAGCGCCGCATCCGGAATCGCGCCGATGCCCATCTGCAATGTGGCGCCGTCCTCCACCAGCGTTGCAACGTTCAGGCCGATTGCGCGTTCCACGTCGGTGAGTGCCGGAGCCGGATGCTCCGGCAGCGCATCATCCGTCTCCACCGCCAGCGCGATCCTGCTGACATGAATCTGGCCATCGCCAAGTGTGCGCGGCATGTGCGGGTTGACCTGTGCTATCACGGTGTCCGCAGTCTCCACGGCCGCTCGCGTGGCATCCACCGAGATCCCCAGCGAGCAATAGCCGTGCTCGTCCGGCGGCGAGACATGGATCAGCGCAACATTGACCGGCAGGATCCCCTTCCGGAAGAGTGCGGGTATCTCGCTCAGGAACACCGGCACGTAGTCCGCCTCGCCATCGGCCACCGCCTGCCGGAGGTTCGGGCCGATGAAGAGCGACCGCGTGCGAAAACTCTCGCTCAGCTCCGGGCGTGCGTACGGAGTCTCCCCCTCGGTATGCAGATGTACCACCTCCACGCCGCGCAGCTCGGCGGCCCGATTGGCCATGGCGTGAATCAATTGCTGCGGTGCCGCCGCAACGCTGTGAATGAACACGCGGTCGAACGATGCTATTGCACCGGCGGCTTCCTCGGCTGTGACGAACTTCATCGGATGCTCCTCGTCGTGAATCGGCCGCAAGATAGGTCGGCGACCTCTCAACCAGGCGCGCCGTGCGATCCGCTCCGGAGAAATCGCTCCGGAGAAATCGCCTGCACGGGATATCGGTCCCGGGAACGTCGCCCTGCGAGAGTATCGTCCTGCGATGAAATGGCCGGGGTCCGATAACCGCACGAGCGCGATTCCGTGCCATCGAACTGCCCGCGCTGCGGTATCTTTCTCCCCGTGGCCCGCGGAGCGAAGTGGATGGTGAAGCCGCCGGCTGCGGAATGGTTCAGGAAGGATGAAGATGCTGATACGAATACTCGACGAGCACGATGCCGAGCCATACTTCCATCTGCGACGTGCGTCGCTGATCGAGTCGCCCCTGGCGTTCGGTTCCTCCGTTGCCGACGACAGGGCCTCGACGCTCGATGCCGTACGCGAGATGCTGGGCCGCGCCCCCGATGCAGTGGTGATCGGGGCGTTCGTCCCGGAGCTCGCAGGCGCCGTTGGCCTGATTCGCAATCATCAGGTCAAATCATCACACCGGGCCTTCATCTGGGGAATGTACGTTTCGCCCGGACATCGGGGAGGCGGCATCGGGCCGAGACTCCTCAAGGCCGCGCTTGCACATGCACGGTCGCTTCCCGGCGTATCAACCGTACATCTCAGTGTAACCGAAGCTGCTGCAGGGGCGCGAAGGATCTACGAACGCGCGGGATTCCAGGTCTGGGGTTCCGAACCCGATGCGCTGCGCCATGAAGGAAGAAGCCTTACGGAGCACCACATGGCGCTGAGGCTTGACGGAAGGAACTGAGCGCAACGCCGCTCGATCGGATGCGGTGCATGCGGGAGGGGTATGCGATCGGCGTCCGCGTTCATCCGCGTCCCCCGCCGGTGCAGGGCCGGCATCAACCCATGGATCGGCACATATTGTTGCGCGATGCCAGGGCCGAATGTCTCTGCCGATCGTCTCTATCGGATCGAAGCGCGATCCGTTGTAGTAAGTGGGTGTGGCGGTACGTGGGCATACCGATGCGGCGCCATTGTCTGCGCACAGTATATTGCCCGGGAGTGAACCATTGGTACCACCTGTTGCCCGGGCGCAGGTGCATTGCTCGCGCGGCGCACCGTTCGCGTCCTTCAGGATGGTCTCCTGCCCGGGACGTCGCACACATACGCGGCGTACGGCTGCGCCTTTCATCCCTGTTTCAACAGCCTAGAGGAGGACATCATGTCGCGCTATCAGAACACGATCTCCACCGATGAGCCTGCGGATGAGCTGAACAACAACATCACCGGCTATCTGATGGAGGAAGGATTCAAGCTGGTGGATCCAGGCCAGAATATCTGGAAGAAGGGAATGGGCATCATGCTCGGCCCGCAGCTCATCCGTTTTGAAATCAACCCTGGGAAGCTCCACCTGGAGGCGTGGATTCAGTTCGCTCTGTTCCCCGGTGTATATGTCGGGGAGATGGGGATCGACGGTGCATTTGCGTTCGTGCCGAAACGGCTTCTGAAGAAACGCGTAGCCGATATCGAGGCGCTCGCATAGCGGCGCGCCGTCCACTCTTCCCAACATCTGCCCCCGGAGCATGCCGTCCAACGCTCGTACGCTGATTGCACTCGCAACCTGGTTGTTCATGCTGACGCTGCCTGCGCCCGCCGGCGGCCGGTATTCCATGCCGTCCACGCCGGAGGCGGACTCCACGGCAGAGGGGACTCCGGTGGAACGTGCCGGTCGCTTCCTGGCGTCGCTGGTGGGGCCTGGTGAGCCGGGGGGTGCGCTCATCGTGATCCAGCACGGAGAGATGCTCGTCGAGAAGGCATACGGCCTCGCCGATATCGAGGAGCGTGTTCCGTTGACAACGGAACATCTGTTCCACATCGGCTCCATCGGCAAGCAGTTCACCGCCATCGTAGTGCTGATGTTGTGCGACGAACGGAAGCTGCATCTGGATGACACCATCCGCCGCTACCTGCCGCAGTTGCCGCTGTGGGGGGACCGCATAACCATCCGCCAGTTGCTCAATCATACCTCCGGCCTTCCGGACTATTCCGACGATCTGCAGCGCCAGATGACCTCGCGGACGCTCACACCGTCCAATGTGGATCTGGTACATGCGCTGCGTACCGCGCTCCCGCCGCAGAGCGAACCGGGCGACCGGTTCCTGTACAGCAATCCCGGCTACGATCTCCTTGGTGCGATCATCGAGCGCGTTACCGGGCACTCCTATGCAGACGAAGTGGAGTCCCGGATCTTCGGGCCGCTCGGCATGGTGCACACCTTCTCGATGCCCAACGCCGAACGCCATCGCGATCCGATGATCCCGCACAGCTATGTGAAGGAGGAGGGGGCGTTCGAAGCCTACGATTCGGATCCGTTGGACAATGTGGTGGGGAGCGGCTCTGTCTACTCCTCGCTGGAGGACATGGCGCGCTACGACCGGGCGTTGTTCGGCGGCAGGATTCTCCGGCCCGCGCAGTTGGAGCAGATGCTTGCCTCCGGCATATTGAACAGCGGGAAGCGAACCGGCTACGGGTTCGCGTTCGAGGTTGGCAGCGACCAGGGGCGAACCTTCGTCGCGCACGACGGCGAGTGGCTCGGCTTCGATTCGGACTACATTCATTTCCCCGATCAGGATCTCTCCATTATCCTCCTCTTCAACCGCGTTGTCGACATCCCGGACCAGCCGCGCCCGGCGCTCACCATCGCCCGGATGTTCCTGAAGTAATCAGTACCCGGCATCCGGCCGGCTCGTGTGGGCACATCCCGCCCGCCATCCGCATCGTCATCCGATTCCCTGGTTCTTCGCGAAGGGAGGGAGCAGTTCGTTGCGTGCCAGCGTCAGCGTTCGGTCGTAGGAGATGCCGTAGTGTGCCAGCACGACCAAACCGAAGGCGAGGGCGGCAGTTGCGGAGATGGCACCGAATGCGGCCGCGACGGCCGTTGCGAACACCGCGAACTCCAACGCCAGGCGCAGCCTGCCGCTCACGGCGACGGGCGGTTTGTTGGGATCGTTCGGCACGCGAAACACCCCCCACAACGTTGCCGCCGCCAGCGGCAGAACCGCTGCCAGAACCCACCGTGCAACACCGGTATGCACCGCATAGCCCCAGTAGGCATCGGATGCAAGCGCCGCCAGCTCCAGCAGGAAGCGAAGAAGAAGATTGAGGGGATTGCGGCTCATGATCGTTGAGTTCCAGGCGTGCAATAGTGGAAGAACGTCCGGCGCGGACGTGCCCTCGGACGCTGCTGTGGCCAACAGCTTCGTCTCCGAACGATGCCTCCGTCGTATGCCGATGCTGCTGCGGAGGATTCCGCATGCGCCGATGCTGCGGGAATATATGCCGAAGCGGACCAACCTCCCTCCATGCCGTGCCGGCGGCTACATAGGCATGGCGAATCGGTTGTAGTGAATCGGTGCGGTCGCCAGAGGGGAGTCTCGGCGGCATGTCGATGCGGATGCGTGTCGCGAGGCGGCAGTTCGGCGGTGTGCCGGGCAGAGTTGACGAGGGTCATTGTTGAACGTACTGCATGCTGCTACGTTTCGGACGCAGCCATCCTGCGAGCGCCATGGTGCTCGCGCCGCGGTGCTCGCCTGCGCGATGAATCGTGTTGGGAATGCAGTGCGGCTGCGGCTCGCGAGAGACTCGTGAGGCTCGCGCGGCGAGAGAGTGACCCCGTCCGTCCATGAACAACGAGGAGAGCAAGATGAGCGAAGCATTCGATCCTATGGTTACCCCCTGGCTTGTCGACGACGTCGACTTTCCCAACAACGCCCCAACCGATGTCGTGTTGAAGTTCCTGCTTCGCTATGCGGTGCTGGCGCCTTCCACGCATAACACCCAGCCATGGAAATTCGGCGTGGCCGATGATGCCGTGCTGGTGCACAAGGATGAGAGCCGCTGGCTTCTCGCGGCGGACCCCGATCAGCGCGAGCTGTTGATCAGCATCGGGTGTGCGATCGAGAACCTGCTGGTTGCCGCGGAGCACTTCGGGTACTTCGGCCAGGTGGAATACATGCCGGAGCCTACGGCGGCGAGCCTTGTTGCCCGCGTCCGGATCCGGAAGGGAGGGGAGCGCTCGGCGAGCCGCGCCGGCGATCTGTTCGAAGCCATCCCGCGCCGGCAGACAGGCCACAATCGATGCGAGCCGCGTCCGGTTCCGCAGGAGGCGGTGGAGCGCATCAAGGCATGCTGCGACGATCCCGCCGTTGTGCTGGTGCTGCATGACAATCCGGATACCATTCGCAATGCCGATGCGCTCGTGATCGGCGCGGATGCCGCCCTGTTTGCCGACCCATACTATCGCGATGAGCTTGCCCACTGGATCGGGCAGGGGGTGTTCGGTTCTTCGTGGCTGATGGCGAAGCTTGGGCAGTTTGCCGTCTCCTACCTGCACGCCGGCTCGAGCGCAACAATGCGCCATGACTCCGAGGCCATGCTCAGCTCTCCCATCTTCGGCCTCCTCGCCTCGCAGCGTGACGATCCCGAAACCTGGCTTCGCGCAGGACAGATTTTCGAACGGATCTTTCTCACGGCCACGGCGCTCGGGCTGGCGATGCAGCCGATGACGCAATTGATCGAGGTGCCGGAGGTGCGTGCACAACTTGTTCCGATGATCGGCGCAGGGATGCTTGCGCAGCAGCCGTTTCGTCTGGGCTATGCCGAACCGCATCCGCATCACACGCCGCGCAGGCCTCTCGAGGAGGTGATGGCCGAACCGCAGCTGGCAACCGGCAGGATGGAGGCCGCGCAGAGCTGACCGAGCCAACGGCATCGTACATATCCGCCTTACCTGCTGTTGGGGGAGAAGAATGGGGCGCACCTGCGGCGCTCCGGCAGTTCAGGGACCGGCTCTCTACGATGGTTCGCGCGATGGCTTGCGCCTGCGGCGCTCATTGAAGGGGGCTATGCTCCGGCACGCCATGATATCGAGCCGCGTAGCGGCGTGCCATCGGTAGAGAGGAGCGCAGGGAATCCTCACGCTCCAACGGAGCACCCCTCTCTCACCGGCAGCACGGGGTACAGCAATACCGGTGAGTGTGATGTATACGTTGCGCCGCTACGGATCGGCCTGTAAGGCCCACGGCTATGCGGTTCGCCTTGATTCCGGTAACAGGTGGGTCACAATTGCTACGTACAGAGGGAATTGATTTCTGATAGCACATCGATCCGTTATCGCGGAGTGTGACTCCGCGATCGTCATGTGAAGAATGGGGCCTGAGTAGAACTCAGGCCCAACGTGCTCTTCAGAGCATAGCAGGATACTTCTTCGCAAGTACGTAGTTCGTGCAGGTCAACTGAGCACAGCAATCTAACTGCCTTCACCAGGAAGCCGGTGGGCATACACTGCTCATTCGAGGATATGCCCCGATGGGAGGATATCCAGCGTCGCTCGCTCCGAACCGGTGTTCCCGGTAAGGACCTGTCAGGGACCGATCTGTCCGCAATCACCGGAATCGTTGTCCGGCTTCAATCGGAATACACAGTCAACTGCGATGGTAGTGATGACTTCGCCGTCCGCTACGGGGCTGCCGGGCAATGCGGAACGGAGTTCGCGATCGCGGAAGGGAAATTCCTTCAGGCGCGTGTGAACTCCTTCGCGTTGATGGCGGAGTGATGACGTACCCTGCCTCAAACAGTGAGGAGTTCACAATTGCACAACCTGTAGTTGTTCAGGTGCGCGTGAACTCCTCTGCATTTCTCCGCCATGAACAGATGGTGCCGTGGCGCTCGCCGGAGGAAACAAATGCCTGTCCGGCATCAGCCCATTGCCATCTCCATGCGATCGAGACGCCGGCATGCCTGTTCCGCAGCGCGGAGCATCAACGCCGGGCAGTGTGAGACGAGCATCATGAAGATCTGCCTCGGAAGAAAACAGGCCAGCGATGTGCCTGCCGCCTGGGCCGTCGTGGTCCAGTGCGTCCCGGAGAAGATGTTTGCAATGCCCAGAAGTTCACCCGCTGCAATCGCATCCACCACATGTCCGTTCGCTGCCTGGTCACCCTTCAGAAGCATGACGCCTCCCGAATGAAGACAGTAGATCCCGTCTATCTCATCTCCCTCCCTGAATATCTCCTCACCGTCGTAGAAGGTCTGAACGACCCGGTTTTCGAATATCCTCAGAAATTCATCATCGCTCAGCTCGGCGGCCCGTGCCTGCTGAAGAATCGAACATGTGCAGTCCATGATTGTTTCCTACAATTAATTATTCCGATCCCGATACATCGCTCTTTATGAAATACGCTTCAAAGATATCCAGAGCGATTGCGATGCAACATGATGTCGATCAAGATGAGATAATATCCGGAACTGTTTCTGTGGAAGAGCGGAGGGATGCATTGAGGGGAGCATCGTGAACGGCGATCGGCGGGCCTGAAGTCAGGGTCCGCCGATCGTGCCGGTACGGAATATCGTTCCACGTAGTCGGTTGCACGCGGTGCGATGAATCCCGATGCCGCGTGCTGCAGAGTGATCAGTCCTGAAGGTTGGCGGCGTTCACCAGCGCATTGTAGTCATTGATGAGAATTGCACGCCCCCGCATCCTGATGATTCGCTCCTCCTTGAAATTCGTCAGGACGCGGCTTACCGTCTCCGCTGCGGTTCCAACCAGGTTGGCAAGCTCTCCGCGCGTGAGATTGATGCCGAGCTTCGATCGGTCGGTTTCCTCGCTGCTCGCATTGTGCAGCATCAGAAAGGCCTCCGCCAGGCGCTCGCGCACCGGCTTCTGCGCGATCTGAACAATCTTGTCCTCCGCCGCCTTCAGTTCGGTGGCGAGGAGGTCGATGATGCGTGCGGAGAGATTGAGACTCTGTGTCATCATCGCGAGGAATGAATCCTTCGGGATCCTGCAGATCACCGCGCTGTCGACAGGCGTCGCGAATGTGCGGTATCGCTCTCCGCTGATCAGCGAGCGGTAGCCGAGAATGTCGCCGCGCCGTGCCAGCCTGAGGATCTGCTCCTTGCCGTCGCGTCCCACCTTGTAGATCTTGATCGCTCCCTGGTGGATACAGTACAGCCCCTTGGGGAATTCGTCGGCCCGAAAGATGAGCTCTCCCTTCGAATAGATCCGGCATCCCTTGGTATCCGAGAGATTGCCGAGCTCAATCGGTGTGAGCTGCGTGAATACCGAGCGGTCGCGAGCGCTGCAGGTGGCGCAATGGGGGGATGCACACTGAAGGTTGCGGCTCATATGTTCCTCTGGTGCCGGAGTACTTGGCCGGGAAGATTGCGCACAACCCGTTGACGGGTTCTGCGTGATGGATCGGCAACCCTTCTCCGGGGGCGTTCAGGGTTGGCAAGCCGTCGTTTGAATTACGGGGCGCAACTTACCCGCGTAACATGAGCCCAATATGACATTTGCGCGAGAGCGATTCCATCCCACCCGCATCGAAGTCGCGCAACGGCCGTTCGGTAATGCGTTCTGCATGCAGGCCGCCGAGCCGCACCGTCCCCTGCAGTGAATTGACCTGCATCATGGTGAGGCGGCTGCGGTCTGGATATGTTGCCCGCGAACCCGATGACCCAGGGGAAACGCATGGAGTGAACGATGAGAACGATGCTGCTGATGATGGCAGGTATGATCCCGGTTGCGTGTCTGCTTGCAGGGTGTTCCGGAAGCCGGCTGGCGAGCGGCGAGATCGAGGCAACGGTGGGTGGCGAGGTTGCCCCCGGTTTCGAGGAGGTGCGGACGGAGTTCGTTCGCAACTTCACCGAACGGCATGAGCTGGGCGCTGCCTGCGCAGTGTACTACAGGGGGCGCATGGTTGTTGACCTCTGGGGTGGCTATCGCGATTACGATGCCGCGAAGCCGTGGGAGGCCGGCACGATGATCCCGGTATTCTCCACGACGAAGGGGATGGCTGCGATGACGCTTGCCGTGGCGCACTCGCGCGGATGGCTGGACTACGACGAGAAGGTGGCGCACTACTGGCCGGACTTCGCGCAGAACGGAAAGGAGAACATCACCGTGCGGCAGTTGCTGGGGCATCAGGCCGGGCTGGTGGCGTTCGATGACGAGCTGCCGGTAACCATGGTTGCCGATCTCGATAGTACGGCGCGCTTTCTTGCGCGGCAGAAACCGGAGTGGGAGCCGGGGACGCGGCAGGGATATCACAGCTCGACGCTGGGCCTGTACATGAACGCCCTCCTGAGCCACGTCGATCCGAAGCATCGAAGCCTTGGGACGTTCTTTCAGGAGGAGATTGCGCGGCCGCTTGGCATTCGCTTCTACATCGGCCTTCCCGCAGCCGTGCCCGATTCATGTGTGGCTCACGTGGAGGTCGCAAGCCCGGCGGGAGGCATCATGAATATCTCCAAGGCACCACTTCCGATGATCGTGCGCCTCATCTGGCCATGGTCCTATCTCACGAAATCATTCAGCGTCCCGGCGGGTTTCGATCCGAACGAGCCTGCGTTCAGGCATATCGAGCTCCCATCCGGCAACGGTATCGGCGAGGCCCGCGCCATCGCCCGCGCGTACGGTGTGTTCGCAACGGGAGGTGCGGAACTCGGCCTGCGAGCGGAGACGCTGCGGGAGCTGACGGCTCCGGCAACCGTGGCGGATGATGCGGTGCTGGGGCTGCCCAGTTGCTACATGCTCGGCTTCTCCCGTCCCGGACCCGATACGCTCTTCGGCAGTTCGCCGCGCGCGTTCGGAACGCCCGGCGCGGGAGGCTCCTTCGGCTATGCCGATCCCGACATGGGGATCGGCTACGCATACGTCATGACCCGCATGGATTATTATCCAACCAATGACCCGCGCGATCTGGCGCTGCGAACGGCGATGGAGCGTTGCGTGCGCCGAATCGAGGCACAGGCCGGGCGATGAGGATGCACGGGTTTGGCGGTGAGGAACAGCACGGGGCTGGCGGTGAGGAGGAACAGCGCGGTGCAGGGGATGGTGCAGGGAAGCGGGATGGAGGAGGTTGATGGCAGGCCGGGCCTGGGTTCTTCCAGGCCCGGCCTGCCATCGGAATTTCATGGTGATCGGCGGTGCCGGGCTACGGCACCAGCCGGTTCTTCGTGCGGCTGATGAACGTTGCCTCGCGGATGTTGGGAAGATTCAGAAGCAGCATCACGACGCGGGAGAGCCCCAGGCCCAGGCCGCCATGGGGCGGGCATCCGAACTTGAAGCAGTCCGTATAGAATTCGATGTGCCCCAGGGTGATCCCCTTCTCCACCGCCTGCGCGGCAAGCACGTCGTAGCGATGCTCGCGCTGCGCGCCGGTGGTGATCTCCATTCCCTTCCAGAGCAGATCGAAGCTGCGCGTCGTGTTCCCCTCCCGCATGTGATAGAACGGCCGCACATTGATCGGGTAGTCCGTCACGAAGAGGAACTCGTGGCCGAACTTCTCCTTCACATACTCTCCGAGCTTCGATTCCGCCTGGGCGTCCAGATCGCCGTGCCGTTCGATCTCATGCCCCATGGACTGAACGATCTCGTATGCCTGCGCGATCGGCATGCGGGGGAAGGGAACCGTCGGCACCACCACCTCCACGCCGAAGGTCTCGCGGATCTCGTTGCCGTACTGCGCAGCCACCTTCCCCAGCACGTAGGCAAGCCACTCCTCCTCGAACTTCATTACGTCCTCGTGCGAATCGATCCAGGCGATCTCCACATCCACACTGGTGAACTCCGCGGTGTGGCGAACCGTGGCGGAGGGGTCGGCGCGGAACACCGGGCCGATCTCGAACACCCTGTTGAAGCCGGAGGAGATGGCGTACTGCTTGTAGTACTGCGGCGACTGCGCCAGATAGGCCGGCTGGCCGAAGTAGTCCGTTGCGAAAAGCTCCGCGCGCGACTCGCTGGGGACGCCCATCAGCTTCGGCGAGTGAATCTCGATGAAGCCGTTGTTGTTCCAGTACTCGCGCATGCTGTGCTCGATCAGCGTCTGAACCTTGAAGATCAGATGATTGCGCTGCGAGCGCAGATCGAGAAAGCGCCAGTGATAGCGCGCATCCGGGTTCGCGTTGTCCTGGATCGGGAGCGGCTCCGATGTGTTCAGGATCTCGAGCGACTCAACGATCAGTTCCCGGCCGTTCAGCTTCACCCCCTCGTTCTGCTGGATCGTTCCCCTTACGGCAACCGCGGTCTCGGGAGTCAGGGCAGCCATCGTCTCGGCCAGCGTCTGATCGAGGTTCGTGCACTGCAGCAGGGTATCATCAGGCATCCTCAGCACGAAGAATTGAACCTTCTTCATGATGCGGACATGTTCTACCCATCCCCGCACTGTCGTTGCTGCGGGGGCTTCCTCGGTTGACTGATTGTTCATGGACGAAAGACGATTGTGCGGATATGTTTACGAAGAGAGCCCGATGCAGATAAATGTCGGCATCGGCGCTCCCCGGGGCATTTTTCCCGGCGCACGGCCGGATCATCGAAGAAGGTAGCACATCGATCGCGATGACGCAAACCGGCTGCACGGCAGATACATGGCGCGTTCGCGGAACGGCCTTCATGCGGACAGCCGGCGGTTGTGAAGCCCGGCGGCGGCACGCTCCGGGAGAACTCGCATCTGCCGTGCAATGCCTAGAAGACAAACAGACCGTTCAACAGAAGAGTCGGCTGCGTATCGGTTGGAGTACCGTCGTTGTGGAACACCTTCTCCGAGGAGAAGTCCGCGCGCAGGTCGGCGCGAAGAATCAGATGCTGTGCCGGATGGAACTCCGGTGTCAGCGTAATCTCCTTCAGGATCTGCGGTGTTCCCGTGCGGAAGCCATCCCGATCCTGGAAGTATTCGCCCCGCAGCGTGAACGCGAGGTTCGATCCGGCCGCCACCTTCAGGTAGGCCGCCGCGCCGCGCCACACGGCGTCGTGGCCTGCCGCGATCGCGTTGGGATCCACGCCGTAGTCCGCATTCACACCGAGCGCAACGGCGTCGCCGATCTTCCATGTCCCCACGAAGTCCGCAAGCTGCCGGATGTCCGCGTTGTCGTTGTCGCGCTCGGCGCCTGCCATATAGGAGAGAGCCAGGCTGAGCCCGTCCGCCGGACTCACGATCACCTGGCCGCAGGCGGTCTTTGCCGCGTTGTTGTCGCGCACAACGTCCCATCCGTTTACCAGCATTCCCATCACGGTGAACCGCGGGCTTACGGCATAGCTGAGCCGAAGCCCCGTATGCGCGAACGGGATTGCGTAGCCGAAGAGGAAGGAGTGGCTGGCGTTGTCGTTGTAGCCGTCGTAGCCTTCGATCACTTCATAGCCGTGCGGCGTCACGAACTTCCCAACGTCGATGCGCAGCCCCTCGCCGACCGGCGCCACATAGGTTGCGTACGCCTGCTGAAGATCGATGTCCGTGGCAACGCCGGGCGACGCACTGAACAGGCCGCGCGATGCGGAGACGTGCGGTATGGATGCACCGATCACCACGTCTGCCCGGAAGCCTGCCTCGTTGAGATGCGTTGCGGCTTTCGCCAGCACTACCTCGCATCCATCGATCGTGAACGTGCCGTTGTCCACGTCGAACACGCGGAGCTCGTTCTGCGGCTGCGACGGGTTGTTGAAGTTGTGGGAGTATGATGCGGAGAGGAAGGCGTTGATGGTAAGGCCGTTCTCGCTTGCGGCCGCTGCGGCGGAGTCCCCTGCGTGACCGGCCCCGTCGCCAGCCTGGGCGCGGACCGCCGTGTGGCCGAGAAGGAGAATGCCAAGCAGGAGGGCCGTGCACCGGGCCTGGTGTGACGTCTCGATGGGGAGTGGGCTCATGTGAAGAATACCCTGGTGCTGTAGTTGCCGGTGAAGATCGGCGCGAGCCCCGGTGCCGGAGCATCGGGGCTCGCGCCTCTTCCATCGCATGCATCGCCGTGCAATCCCTGCTCCATCGGGGCGGGAGTTCCCGGCGTCGATGCAGCCTGCTACGTACAGAGGGAATTGCTTCCTGATGGCACATCGATCCGTTATCGCGGAGTGTGACTCCGCGATCGTCATCGGAAGAATGGGGCCTGAGTACAACTCAGGCCCAACGTGCTCTTCAGAGCATAGCAGGATACTTCTTCGCAAGGACTTAGATATAGGCCGCCTCACCGTGCAGTGCCTCATCAAGGCCGGCCTGCTCCTCGGCGTCGGTAACGCGCACCGGGGTGATGAGGTTGATCAGCACCAGCATGACATAGGTGAAGACGAAGGCATAGGCCGATGCGCCGATCACTGCCGCACATTCCTTGAAGAAGAAGTCCGCGTTGCCGTGCAGCAGACCGTTGACGCCGGCCGGGTTGACGTGCCAGTTTGCGAACACGCCGAGCAGGATGATGCCCAGCGTTCCGCCAACGCCATGCACTCCCCAGACATCCAGCGCATCGTCCCAGCCGAGCTTGTTCTTCAGCGAGACGGCGAAGTAGCAGACGATGCCGGCTGCAATGCCGATCACCACGGCGGCGGTTGGCGTCACATAGCCTGCGGCCGGTGTGATCGTGGCAAGGCCGGCTACTGCTCCGGTGAGCAGGCCCAGGAATTTCGGTTTCTTCTCGAACGTCCAGGCGAGCAGCAGCCAAACGGCCGCGGCGAACGAGGCTGCAACGTCCGTGTTCAGGAAGGCAAGTCCTGTAACGGCATCCACCTTCATCTCACTACCGGCATTGAAACCATACCAGCCGAACCAGAGCAGGCCGGTTCCGAGTGCCACCAGTGGAATGCTGTGCGCTCCGCTGTCCGCCACTCTTCGTTTCCCGACGTAGAGCACGGAGGCAAGTGCGGCCATGCCTGCGATGGCGTGCACAACGATGCCGCCCGCGAAATCCTGCACGCCCCACTTCTGCAACAGGCCGCCGCCCCACACCATGTGCACGAACGGGAAATAGACCAGGAGGAGCCAGAGCACGAGGAAGATCAGATAGGCCTTGAACCGGACGCGGTTGGTGAATGCGCCGGTGATGAGCGCCGGCGTGATGATGGCGAACATCATCTGATAGGCCACCACAACCAGCACCGGAATGCCGGTGGAGCCTCCGAAGGCATCGGTAAGCTTGATGCCGTGAAGAAGCGCATGGTCCAGATTGCCGATCACGCCCCCCTCACCGCCGCTGAAGCAGAGCGAGTATCCCACCAGATACCAGAGGACGGTGGTGACGCCCATGGAAACGAAGCTCTGCATCATGATCGTCAGCACATTCTTCCGTCCTACCAGTCCGCCATAGAAGAAGGCCAGTCCCGGAGTCATCAACATCACCAGACTGCTGGCCAGCAGCATGAATCCCGTGTTGCCAGTATCGAACATCGCGTGCGCCTCCGTGTCGAGGTTGGTGTGGCCGTGTTGCCCGCAGGCCGGCCGCAGCGGTTATGAATAGCACGATGCGTTCGCGGTGCGGGCGAAGGGCCGGAGCAGCGGTGCATCGTTTCGAATACGTACATGCAACGATTGGGGGGTGACGGGGGTGTTCGTCGATTCGCAATCGATGCTTCCGGCCGTCGCGCAGCCATGCGGCATGTCGCTTCGGGATGCATCGGTACGAACGGCGAGGAATCTATAAAATGAAGGAGCAGAATCAAAGACTTTCGCGTCCGCACATCCGGAGCGCCGCACCCGAGGAACGAACGTTCGTTGCGGTCCGAAGCGTACCTTTGCCGGCAACAACAGTGCTTGGAACATCAACATGAGGCTTGACGATGCAGAGCGAATCGGTTGTGTACGATACCATCGGCCGCGAGTACGCGCAGTACCGGCGGCCGGATGAACGGATTGCCGCTGCGATTGCCGCAGCGCTGGGCGATGCGCGCTCGGTGGCGAACATCGGCGCGGGGACGGGATCGTACGAGCCTTCGGATCGTGCGGTGGTTGCCGTGGAGCCATCCGGCATCATGATCGCCCAGCGCCCGGCCGGCGCAGCCCCTGCGGTGCAGGCCTCTGCGGAGAACCTGCCGCTGGAGGATGCCTCGTTCGATGCCTGCCTCGCCGTTCTGACAATGCATCACTGGACCGACTGGCGCGCCGGGGTTGCCGAGATGCTTCGCGTTGCGCGCCGGCGGGTGGTGGTGCTTACCTGGGATCCGGAACATCAGGGCTTCTGGCTCTACCGGGACTACTTCCCAGACGCGCTGGAGCTCGACCGCATCATCTTCGCGCCGGTCCGGGAGGTGGCGCGGGAATTGGGGGGCGCCGAGGTGCGTATCCTTCCGGTGCCGCACGATTGCACCGACGGTTTCTTCGGAGCATACTGGCGCCGGCCCGGCGCGTATCTGGACGATGGGGTGCGCTCCGCGATCTCCACCTTCTCCCGCCTGCCGAACGTGGAGGCGCGAATCGACCGCCTGCGTCGCGATCTCGAAAGCGGAGCCTGGGCCGAACGCAACGGAGAGATTCGGGCGCTCGATGAACTCGACACCGGATACCGCCTCGTGGTGGCGCAACGCACCAGATGCGATGGCGAGGGAGTCCCCGCGCCGTAGTCGCACGGAGTGTAGGGGCGGTGCAACCGCCAGCCCTCGCAGTGATGGACGGAGGGGATCGTATTCCGTACGATCCCGCCGGCCTGGGGAACGGCACGTGAACGCAGCAGCCTGCGCGGCATGCCGCGCGGTGATTCGAAATAGAACGAACACATACATTCAATGCGGGGACTCATGAGCTTCGACACCTTCATCTCGAACGCCTGGAACGATCACGGCAATCATCCCGAGGAGGTTGCCGACCGCCTTGCAAACTCTCTCGGCACGATCGAGACGGCCGCGGACATTCAGCGGTTCGCCGGGCTGGTGACGCATGTGTATGGGGAGCATCTGGGGCGCTGGAACGATGGGCGCATGCTTCTGGAATCGCTGCGCGACCATCCCGCATGGGACGGCGGCCCGGCCGTTGCTGCATCGGTAACGCGCGGCATCGCCGTGCTGGACTATGCCGGCGGCGGGGACGCGTCGCTCGACCATCTCTCCGTGGAGGATCGCATCGCCGTGCTCGCTACGGCCTCCACGGCATTCGTCGGGCAGGGGAACTTCAGGAAGGCGATCGCAGCCTACTCGCAGGCAACGGAGCTTGCGGCCCCGGGTCTGCCGCATGGTTCGCCGGCGCTTCGGTCGCTTGCGGTTGGCGGCAACAACCTCGCCGCTGCGCTCGAGGAGAAGAGCGGCCGCGATGATGTCGAGAGCGCCGGTATGGTGGAGGCCGCCCGCGGCGGATTGAAGTACTGGAAGCTTGCCGGCACCTGGCTCGAAGAGGAGCGCGCCGAGTATCGCCTTGCGCGCAGCCTGATGCAGGCCGGCGATTATCACGCGGCCGTGGAGAGTGCCGGGCGCTGCGTCGAGCTGTGCAACGCCAGTCAGGCGCCGGCGTTCGAACTCTTCTTCGGGCACGCGGTGCTGGCGCTCGCACAGCGCGGTGCAGGAAATCCGGAGGCGTTCCAGGCAGAGCGGCGTTCGGCGCTGGAACAGTACGCGCTCGTCCCGGAGGACGAACGGGTCTGGTGTGCGGGCGATCTGAAGGAACTGGGCGATTGAATGTCCCGTAGAAGGGAGCCGGTTGCAGCCGCCGGAGTCGCCGGCGGCTGCATGCCGCGGAGATGGAAGACGAAACGGTTGTCTCGTGCTCCGAACTCCCGGCGCCATGGTGCTTCCGGCGGGCCGCCGTGCGCGGCCCTCGAACGCAGCGGCCGCCTTTTCAACCCGCTGTATCATGCGCTGCGGGGCAGAGCTTCCGAAGAGAGAACTCCTGCCACGGCGTGAGCGCAACATCCGTGCAGGCGCATTCCGCCGGGCGCTCCGCAGGCTGCCGGCCACCACTCCCCGCTGCAGGTGATTCTCCGAAATGGATAATGCGCGCGCGCGTCCGTTATACGGATGCGGGCTGCGTGTCATCGAAGCGTTGCATGGCCACGCGACGTACGCGGCGCATCGTGACGGCGATCGATACCGGACGCTTCATTGGGCCGAACATCCTTCGCCCGCGGGCGATGGTACTCGGACGTTCCGGCTCGATCGGTGCATCCATGCAACGCGCAGATCAACAGTTCCGAATACATGTTCTCGAGGGAGGATTCATGAGAAGCGAATTCGCACACACCGCGCCGAACGGCACATCCCGGCGTTCGGCCCTCATCCCGCGCGCGTGCGCGATTGTGCTGGCAGCGGCATGCGTGCTTGGAGGGCTTGCTGCCAGCGGCTGCATTTCACCGAGCGATCCGCCCGGAAGTGAGCTGGATGGCTGCTGGCGCGAGACGCACATGGTTATCGGCTCCAGCCTGATGATGGATCTCACGCACGGCAACACCGGCATAACCGGCACCGGATACTACAGCATCGAAGCCGGGCGCAGCGGAACGTTGAACGTGACCGGCGAACGTCACGGCGCCGTGTACACGCTTCATCTCACCCGCGACTATGGCGAGACGGAGACGCTGCAGATTACCTCCATCAACTCCACCACATTTACGGCCAATGTGCTGAGCCCGTCCGGTACCGTTGCCGTCTCCGGGCTCCTGTTCCAGCGCTGCCCGTAGGCAGCGGGGAGCGGCACGCAGGCCTGCCGCGGAGGATGGGAATGGTGAGGGCCGGCAGATAACGTATCCCGCATGGCGGCAGAAACCGTGCAGCAATCCGCTGCCGGCGTTCATGCCGCCATGTACGTTACGGAGGTGGCTATCGAATCTCGCACGACACTTCAACGGCGCCGAGCCCGGATCCCTTGAAGCAGCGGATCTGCAGGCCGGGTTCGCTGAGCAGCGGGTCGGTGATGGCCCAGATAAACGGCGAGCGTGTCATGGTCCGAACATCGAGAACGCTCGGCGTGGTGCCTCCCGCCGGATGCGAGTGAATAATCCCCACAAGCCGGCCGTCCGTTCGGTTCCCCGCGTCTGAATTCGTGAGGTCATCAAGCAGCAACAGGAATTCGTCGACGTTCTGCGTTCGATTCTCGACAACGCGAATGCTCCTCACCACGATTCGCTCCTCGTATGCCCTCCCGAACAGACCGCCGCAGATCTCGTGGCTGTGCAGCCGTGCCAGATCGTTGAAGCGCGCAACAGCGTCGCATGCGAACTCGACGTGCGCGATCCTCTTCAATTGGGAGTCCGGAATTCCATAACGCCTGGGCATGGTGTTCGTGCGATTGTTCCTGATGATTCCGTTTCCGCTGGATGAACCGTACGCCTGCGGCGAACCGCGTTCATCGCGGGGTCCGGTTCGTGGAAATCCCCGGAACCGGACCCCATGATTACATCAGCCCCTGATCTCTCAGAAGCCCAGGCTGAACAGCCGCGAGATGAAATTGCAGGCCGACTGCAGCCATGCCGGCTTGTTCTTTCGATTGCACGCGATTATCAGCAGGATAATGAGCGCGGCAATGATGATGACAATAACCCACGCCGAGATCGAAATCCCGATAAAGCTGAGAATCTCCGAGACCGTCACCGCCCATGCGGGTGGGCCGCACTGCCCCTGAAGGTAGGAGAATCCGTTATCCTGCGTGTACTGCATCAGCTGAACCTGCGAGTTGGTGGCGGTGTTCATTACCGCCTGCAGATTCGCGAAGCTTCCGCCGCCCAGCACATTGATGAAGTCGTAGCCGATCGATCCAAATGCCGTCCGGAACTCGTCGATCATCGATGCCGAACAACCCACTCCCCGGAAATAATTCTCCATTGTTGCGCCAAGCAGCGACTTCGGGTCGGCCAGGTACGGAGTGAAGCGTGTGAAATATGTCTCCAGCAACGTTCCGAATCCGGACGTGGAGAGCATCGAGAGCATCGTGCCCGCCGAGGCGAACGCTGCGTTGTACTGGGCGATCTGATCGGGGATCTGCGCGCGGTACCATGCGTCGAGATCGGAGGGAATGCTTCCCTTGCCGAGCTGGATGGACCACAGTTGCCGCTCGCGCGTGTGGTATGTATTGTACGAGGTAATGGACGCGGTAAACGAGTCCCACTCCGATGCCAGCGCATTGAAGTCCAGCGACTCCCATGCGGTCTGGAAATTCGGGTCGTCCATGAAGGCTGCGAGATCGTCGAAGAACGGATGCTCCGCATCCAACGTCTCGGAAGCCAGGGTCTGATCATCTGCCATGGTAATTTCTCCTGGTGAAAGTGAAATGCTCCGCAGCGCCCCGCAATTCGATGCGCGGCGGAAATCGAGTGGGTGGTACAATCGGTAATGGTGTGCAACACTGCATACCGGCACTCGAAGTGCCGGCAGTGCGTATGCAATCGCAGAATGCCTGAATCGTGATGGAACTGCTGTGGGGGGAGACGACGTGGTGCAATTATATGAAAATCAGAATGGCAATGTCAAGATATTCGGCGAAATTATACCAAAGACGGTGCCTGGTATACAGATTGGGTTTGGGCAATTATCGAATAATTGCCGATGCCGCGCCCATCCTCCCCAGCATTGCTTCCGGCCGCGGGCCGATGCAATCCCCTGCCGGGTTATCGAACGATCCGTTGCCTGCACGATCACGAAGAAGAAATTTCAACTTGATCTTTGCCATCCATGCACTCCCGCCTAACTTGCCGTCGCCGATGCCGGCTCCTCCCCGTACACTTCCTCTCCGCTGTGAAGGCGAAACGGTTTGCCGTCCGTCTCGACGTTCAAACCTCGACATTGGATCATGGATGGAATCATGAACGACGCACGTCGGATTCTCGGGTCGTCGAGGAACATCCTCCTTGTCGACTGGCCGAACGCCGGTGTACCGCGGGCGCTGCTGGAGGCAGGGCACAACGTGTTCGGGTATTCGCCGCATCGCTACACCGTGGCGGAACTCAGCACGGAGCGGCCGGGCCGCGAGGCCGATGTCGTCGGCATGATCCCTTCGCCGGGCGCACCGGATGCCGGTTGGCTGGTATTCAGAGCATTGGAGGGAAGGCCGGCGTCGGTGGACGTCGTTGCGGTCTATCGTCCGGAGGCGGAACTTCCGGGGATCATCGCGGAACATGCGCTCCCACTGGGAGCGCGCGTGCTCTGGCTTCAGCGGCCGGCCGCATCCGATGAGGAGCGGGCGATGATCGAAGAACAGGGCCTTCTGTTCGTGGAGTATCCCGATATGGCGGAGGCCGCCCGCTCAACTCCAGGTGCGGAGCGCACCGAAGGGTAGCCGGCCCGCCGCTCTCGCCTCGATCCTCGCGCACTTATTCGTACGATGCCAGCAATCGCGAAGCCCTCGGAAGCCGATGTACGCCTCGCCGGCGAAGGGGAGGCGGGGGAGATTGCATCGGTATTGTACGATGCCTTCGTGGAATATGAACCGCTCTACACTCCGGAGGCCTTTGCCGCCACTGCGGTGAAAGCGGATCGTATCCTGAGCCGCTGGAGCGAAGGGCCGGTATGGGTTGCGCTGCTGAACGGCGAGGTGGTGGGAACCGTCGCCGCGGTGCCGCGGGATCGCGCGCTCTACGTTCGCAGCATGGGAATCGCTCCGAAAGGGCGCGGGCGCGGCCTCGGACTGCTGTTGCTGGAGCGGGCGGAGGAGCATGCGCGGCGCAACGGCTTCGAACGCCTGACGCTGAGCACAACGGAGTTCCTTTATCATGCCATCGGCCTGTATCGGCGATTCGGATTCAAACACTCCAACGTGCAGATCCCGGATCTCTTCGGCACGCCTCTCTTCGCCATGTTCAAGGATCTGTAGTACTTCAACGAACCTTCGATCGCACGCATACGTCGTTCGAGTTCATCTGCTTCTCGTGCGGTGAGATACATCGCGGCATGCCGGCCTTCGCGGCGTCGGCTCCGCTCAGTTATTATTCGGTGCCGCATCCGGAACGTTCGTCGCGATGCGTGCTCGGCACCGATGAGTGCGTGATCGACAGCGAGATGTTCTTCGTGCTCGGATGTCTCGAGGTGCCGGTGCACGGCGAGGAGGAATCGTTCTCATGGGGCGTGTGGGTCTCGCTCAGCGAGGCGAGCTTCGAGAAGTGGAGGCAGGCATATACGGTGGAGGCAGGCATATACGATGGAGAAGCGCTCGCACATCGGACCCTTTTTCGGCTGGCTGGATGCCTGGCTGAAGCCATGTCCGGATACGACGAACCTGAAGACGATGGTCCATCTGCGCGATGACGGGATCCGGCCCTACATCCTGCTGGAGCCCACGGATCATCCGCTCGCCGTCGAGCAGCGTGAAGGCATCACCGTTGAACGTGTGGCGGAACTCTATGCGATGCTGATGCATGGCGACTGATGCATTGGGTTGATGCATTGGGCTGATGCATGGCGGCACGTGAATACAGTACGCGGCAGACGTTCCACGGCGAGCGCGCTGAAGCCCGGATGGTGGGTGTGGACGTGAGGAGTTCCAATGTCAAGCGTTCGATACCGTGATCATCATTGAAACAGAGCGACTCCTGTTCCGGCCGCTCGCTCCGGAGGATGCGGAGGATCTGGCGGCGCTCTATGCCGATCCGGAGGTGATGCGCTTCTTCGACGGAATGCGCACCAGGCAGCAGGCCGAGGCGGAGATCGCCGAATGCCTGCGCCGCTATCAGTGGCCCGGGTTTCATTTCTGGGCGACGATCCTCAAGGAGGAACAGCGCTTCATCGGGCGATGCGGTGTGCTGCTGCTTACCGTTGAAGGTGCACGGGAGTATGAGGTTGCGTACATGATCGAACGTTCCTGCTGGGGCCGGGGCCTTGCAACGGAGGCCGCGCGCGCCATCAAGGAGTACGGATTCGGGAGATACCGGTTCCCGCGCATGGTCTCGCTGATCCATCCGGGGAACCACGCATCGATTCGCGTGGCGGAGAAGAACGGCATGCGGTTCGCGAGGATGGCGGCATTCAACGGATATGTGGACGCTCTCTTTGCCGTGGAGCGCCGGCCGTAATGCCGATTGCCATCGTTCCGGGTGTACGCGCTGCTGGTGGCGCAGGCCGATAACGCCCGTCCGTTGCACGACATCGTCATCCGAATATCAGGAGATCATCATGAGCATCAGCGAGACAGTGCTTCCGGAGTTCGATCAGGAAATGGCGACAACCCGCAGGCTGCTTGCGCGCGTCCCGAGCGAGAAGGGGGAGTGGAAGCCGCATCCCAAGTCGTTTGCACTCGGGCATCTCGCCCAGCTTGTTTCATGGATGCCGGGCTGGATCACCAATACGCTGAAAGAGACGGAGCTCAACCTTGCCGGCAGCGCCGGATACAGCTTCGAGACGACGGAGACGCTGCTCGAAGGGTTCGACAGGAATGTCCGCGAGGCGCGCGAGGCGATTGCATCCTCCACGGACCAGGATTATTCGGTGCCGTGGTCGTTGAAGGCCGGGGAGAATGTTCTCTTCACGTCGCCGCGGGGAACGGTGGTACGCCAGCATATCAACCATCTGATCCATCATCGTGGCCAGCTCTCCGTGTACCTTCGTCTGATCGACGTGCCGCTCCCATCGATCTACGGTCCGACTGCCGACGAGCCGTGGGGAAGCACGGCGCAGAGTTGAACGTCTCTCGTGGGAGAGAACCCGAACCTCGAGGGGGCGCATTGTTCTCATCGCGGGGAGCGGCGTATGTTCGTGCGCCCGGCACCGTTACGCCGAACTACAAAAAAGGGCCAGGCCGGTCAGCCCGCCCGGACCCTTCGCCCGGATCTGAATTCATCGAACAGGGAGATCGATCATGGGGGATAGTACGCAGAACCAAGGTGCCGATAGCAGCGTCATCATGCCGATGCTATCGGTACGCCGAGGCGCCGAGGCCGTGGAGTTCTACAAGGCGGCGTTCGGAGCCGAGGAGCAGTTTCGCATCGAGAGCGAGACCGGCGCAGTGGTGGTGCAGCTGTCTGTCGGCGGTGCCGGATTCTGGGTTGCCGATGAAGCGCCCGCATATTCCAACTTCAGTCCGGAGACGATCGGCGGCGGCACCGTGCGAATGCTGCTGATTGTCGATGACCCCGACGCCTCCTTCCGGCGTGCCGTGGAGAGAGGAGCGAACGTGGTTGTGCCGATGGCCAATCAGTATGGATGGCGCCTGGGGCGGGTGGTGGATCCCTACGGCCATCATTGGGAGATCGGAAAACTGCTGGAGGCCGAAGGCTGAGCCTGTCCCCCCGCCCGCATGCAGCGAACGCCGGGTATCGCCGGGTGCATGCCGGGTATTGCCGACAATTCAAGGAGATATCGATATGGCAGGCAGACCCACAACCATCGATGAATATCTCGAGGCCGTAGGGGAGGATAAGCGGGGAGTGCTGGAGCGGCTGCGCACCACCATCAGGGCCGCGGCTCCGAATGCGGAGGAGTGCATCAGCTATCAGCTTGCCGCTTTCCGGCTGGAGGGGAAAATGCTGGTGGCCTTCGGCGCCTCCGCAAACCACTGCGCCTTCTATCCGATGAGTGCGGCAACGGTGGAGGCGTTCAGGGATGAATTGTCGGGATACGATACCAGCAAGGGAACCATCCGCTTCAAACCGGAGAAGCCGTTGCCGGCAGCACTGGTGCGGAAGCTCGTGAAGGCGCGGATCGCCGAGAACAGGGAGTAAGGCGTCCGGCCGGGGATGCCGCGAACGGCTTCGCCGTCCGTGCGGTGGTTCGGCAATTCATCCATGCAGGAAACTTTCATGAACTGGAAATTGGAACTCGTTCCCGTCCCGGTCTCCGATGTGGATGCCGCGAAGGTCTTCTACATGGAGCGGGTTGGATTCAACCTGGATCACGATCACAGCCCGAACGAGAATGTTCGCATGGTGCAAATGACGCCGCCCGGCTCCGCCTGCTCCATCGTGATCGGCACGGGGTTCATCAGGACTCCTCCCGGCTCCGTACAGGGGCTGCATCTCGTGGTGGAGGATATCAAGAAGGCCTGCGCAGAACTGCGGGAGCGCGGCGTGCCGGTTGGCGAGCCGCGCGATCTCGGGCGCGGCATCAGGATGACTTCGTTTGCCGATCCGGACGGCAACAGTTGGATCCTGCAGCAGATCGGCCCGGCGCCGGGCGAGTAGATTATCGCCTCCGGCCGTCGTGCCCCACGTCCATCGGATGCCCCGCCGTTCGGCATCCAACCGGGCGGAATGGATGTGCCCTGCGACCGATGTTCATCGACCGCAGGGCACACAGGATAGGGCGGGAGCGCCGCGGATTACCTGGCGATATCACCCAGCAACGGATCGTCCTCGAGATTATTCTCGTTGCCCGCGGCATTATCGCCGCCGACGACGAAATTCGATAACTCGATCGTAAATGCGTACTTCTTGGTTGCCTGGTCGACAAAGTCGATCGGCCCATCCACGATCGTATACGACTCGCTCTGCTGCGGGAAGAACGTGGTGAGATTGGTGTTCTGCAGGTGCACCTCGCGGCTGGCCTTATACACCACTCCCGGATGAGCGCTCAACCGTGCGATCGGTGTAAAATAAATATCGGAAGTCGCCGGGAAATTGGCGTCGTTCTGATTTGCCGTGATTGCCGTTGCGGTTCCCTTGGCGGCGACGTCGTTATCCGAAAATCTCCACTCGATCGTTCCCAGCTTGGCTTCCGATGCGCTTGCATCGAGTGCAACAGGGGTTTGCGTATTGCCGGCGGCCTCATCCTGGCCGGTCACCGATGCGGTTACGAATGTTGCCGCTGCCTTCGCATCGAACTCCACCGTCCCGATCTCGTTGCTCGTGAACTTCGTGTGCCAGCTTGCCGGGCACTTGAACAGCAGGCCGATGTCCGGCCGGAGAATTTCGTCGTCCGGCACGCCGCTGACGGTGATATCGGAAAGCGTGATCGAGAATGCCAGTTCCCCCGACTTGACATCATAGAAATCGATCTTGCTGTCCGAGGTGTAGCTCTCACTGTTCTGCGGATCGAAGCTGTTCAGATTCTCGGAGTGCAGATGCACCTCGCTCTGCGGCTGATAGACGGAACCCGGCTGGCTGCTGATGGTCGCCTCCGGTGTGAAGTAGATATCCGATGTCGCCGGAAAGTCGGCGTCCTTCTGATTTGCATTGATCGTCGTCGGTGTGGCATCTCCGTCGGCCAGCGTCCACGTGATCGTTCCAATGGCATCGTTCGTGGCTGTTGCACTCAGTCCAACGATCTGCTCCGTGTTCCCGGCGACGTCGTCGTCCGTCGTCACGGCCGTGGTCTTGAACGTTGCCCTTCCGGTGGCCACGAACGTGCTGTTGCCAAGCTTGTCGCTCGCGAACGCTACCGTCATGCTCACCTTGCACGACGGACGCACCGTACCAACCGGCGGCCTCAGGGCCGATACGGCTACGTCATCCCGCCCATCCTGAGCATATGCTGCAGCAACGCAGACAATGCATACGAGTATCGCCGTTGTCAGTTTGATAATGCGGTTATGCATGTGGGAGTTCTCCCTCTCTGAAAAATGAGTAATCGATGATGACAGATAGATTGAATCGTCATTGCTTCGGATAATCATGTAATCATGCGCGTTCCGAAGAATGCCGAGATTGCCGGTGGTGCCGGCCGCCTACGTCACGAACCAACCATCGCCAGGAGAATTTCCGCTGCGCACCATCCTGCCCGAGAGCAAAAGTGGGACCGGATTCACCATACCAGGGTAGATCCGGTGCGGGCAATAGTCAGAATGTATAGGGAGGGTTGCGTGTTTATGAAACGATAGCACGGTGTGCGCATCAACCTCACGAGCGTGCATGCCGGGCATGACGCCGCTCTGTGATACAGACAACACCGAACTCCATTCTACACGCAAGGATACGGCATATCTCGTGCCGATACTTCTTCCCGATTGCTATCCGCGCCTCCGTCGCAACTATGATCGAGGCTGCCGGCATCGTTCCCTCGCGCATCCATTCGCCCCGGCAATCAACTGTTATCCGATTCTCGATCGATGTTCGGCCGTCCTCCGCACCGGAACGATGTGATGGCGATTGTGCAGCGCGCCGTCGGCGGAGTTGGAGCGTGCGGCGGTATCATGCGGCCCATACTCTGCTTCCCACATTACCCCCCGTCCTACTGCTCCAGCGGACGGATCGGCCAAGCCCGCGCCGGACATGCGTCGCCGGTGCCGGGCAGGCGGTGCGGGACAGGCGGTGCCGAGGAGAGGCATGACCCGGAAAAACCTCTTGACATCGGGGCGCTCTCTTTTGTAGTTTACCGCTCAGTTAATTAACTGACTGGTATAATGCGCACATGACAGATCAACTCAGTCTCACGTTTGCGGCCCTCGCCGATCCCACTCGCCGGGCCATCCTTGCGCGTCTTGCCACGGGGGAGACGTCCGTGACGGAGCTTGCCGCTCCGTTCAAGATGACGCTTCCCGCAGTGACGAAGCATCTCAAGGTGCTGGAACGTGCCGGGCTCATCACGCGCAGCCGTGAGGCCCAGTGGCGCCCCTGCAAGCTTGCTCCGCAGCCGCTGCGCGATGTCGCCGGCTGGGTGGAACAGTATCGCAGATACTGGGAGGAGAGCTTCGATCGCCTGGAGACCTATCTCCAGGAGCTTCAGGCGAAGGAGAAGAAGCGCGGCCGCAGGGCGAAGTAGTCTCACACTCCCCGGGCCGCCGTACTGCGGTCCCGGACGGGATGTACCTTCCCGGCCGATCGACACCAATCACACCGGAGAACCCGCGCCGGGCGGATCCGGACATGAACCCAGCATACCGGAACCATGAACAGCAATACTTCCACATCCGTCCAGTCGGAACATTTGCTCGCGATCACGCGCGTCTTCAGTGCTCCCCGCCATCTCGTCTTCGCGGCATGGACCGATCCCGAAATGGTGCAGGCGTGGTGGGGATGCGCCCAGGCCTCATCCGTCCGGTCCACAGTGGACCTGCGTGTCGGCGGCGAATACAACCACGTGCTGACGATCGGCGGCTGCAGCGAGTACGTCATGACAGGGCGCTTCACCGAGATCGACGCCCCGAACAGGATTGCCTACTCGATGAGCGGAAGCGACCGTGACGGCAGGGCGAACATGCCGGAGACGCATGCCGTGGTGGAGTTCATCGACCTCGGCGGAAGCACGGAGCTTCGCTTCACGATGTCCGGAATGCCGGGGCAGTTCGTGGAAATCATCACCGCCGGCTGGAACGCCAGTCTCGACGGGCTTGCCAGGGTGATCCGATCCTCCGGCAGCATGGATTGAGGCGCACCATGCAGGCCAGCTATCGCCGGCCATCGCCGGCCTCTCGGACGGCGTGGCTCCCCTGCGAACCGATGCCGGGCTCGGCCCCCTGCGCATCGGTTTCCCTCCAGGTCCGCGGGCCGCTTACACTCTCGCGACAGGAAACGTTATCCAGGCATGGCGTGGATGCGGATCGATCGCTCCTTGCCGGAGGTGAGGTCCCGGAAGCAATCGCATCCCGACGGCAGTCCAATTGAACCAACGAACGTGGAGAAGCATACGCATGGCTGATGGAGACGGGACCGGTTTTTCGGTGACGCTGGTGTCGGATCGCGAGATCGTGATGACGCGCCTGTTCAACGCCCCGCGCCGCCTCGTCTTCGAGGCATGCACCCGGGCGGAGCACATGCGGCGATGGTGGGCGCCCGCATGCGTCACGATGGTGGTCTGCGAGATGGATGTGCGCCCGGGGGGAACATATCGCATCATCACGCGCGGGCTCGATGGAAGCGAGTATCCGTTCACCGGTGTCTATCGCGAGGTGGTTCCACCGGAGCGGCTGGTCTACACGCAGCGCTTCGATGTGGAGCCGTTCTCCCGGGATGAAGCAATCATCACGATGACGCTCGAGGAGCACCATGGGCGCACCATGATGCGGAGCAGTATCCTGCATGCAACGCCGGAGGCACGCGCAGCGCATGTTCAGTCGGGGATGGAGGTCGGCGCGGCGGAGGCATACGATCAGCTCGAGGAGCTTCTGGCATCGATGGCCGGGGCCTGGCCGGTTGCGTCACAGGATGCGGAACTGCGCGGCCGGTAGATTCCGGACATGCGGGAACGAACAATCAATCACAGTGACAACAGAGAATGAGCATGACCGAAGAGAATATGGAGGCGAGCCGCACAGGCATAGCCGAAACGGAATCTCCGAGTGACTCCGTCACGCTTACGCGAGTCTTCGATGCGCCGCGTGACCTGGTGTACCGGGCGTGGACGGAGCCGGAGCGCCTGGCGCAGTGGTGGGGACCGAAGGGGTTCACGATGGAGATTGCGTGGCTGGACCTGCGGCCGGGGGGCGTCTTTCACTATCGGATGCGATCACCGAACGGGGAGGAGATGTGGGGGAAGTTCGTGTACCGTGAGGTGGTGCCGCCGGAGCGGTTGGTCTTCGTCAATTCGTTCTCCGACGAGGAGGCGAACGTGGTCCGCAATCCATTCCGTGCGGACTGGCCGCTGGAGGTTCAGTCTACGTTGACGCTGACCGAGGAGGAGGG
This sequence comes from Kapaibacterium sp. (SeqCode), assembly GCA_035549015.1. Classification (GTDB taxonomy): domain Bacteria; phylum Bacteroidota; class Ignavibacteria; order OLB7; family OLB7; genus JAFDZV01. The sequence continues at coordinate 77,206 of DASZRW010000014.1, read as the reverse complement.
GCGAACCACCCTCACGATGACCGGCATTCCCGTGAATGCAACGGAGCCGGAGCGTGAGGCATTCATCGCCGGGCGCGCGGGCATGCAGGAGGGCTTCAAGGGGACGTGGGATCAGCTCGATGAATATCTCGCGAGCGTATTGAAGGATGCATCATGAATGAATCAAATCCCGTCAGGCCGCCGGTGCAGTGGGCGCCGCGCCTGTTGAGCGTGCTTCGCATCGTTGCCGCCATCATGTTCATGATGGCGGGAGCAATGAAACTCTTTGCCTTTCCGATGGGAGTTCCGCCGAACAACGGCACGGTTCCGCTCTTCTCCGAGGCCGGGCTCGCCGGCGTCCTCGAGCTTTTCGGTGGCGGCCTTGTTCTTGTCGGCCTGTTCACACGTCCGGTTGCCTTCCTCCTCTCCGGTGAGATGGCGGTGGCCTACTTCCAGGTTCACTTCCCGCAGAGCCCGTGGCCAACGGTCAACAACGGCGTAACGGCCGTGCTGTACTGCTTCATCTGGCTCTATATCTGCGCAGCCGGTGCCGGGCCATGGAGCCTTGACGCATGGCGCCGCGCCCGCTAGCAGCGTGCCCGATGGCAGTCCCGCGCTCGCGGCAAGGCCCCGTGCCGTTCCGGCGCCGCCGCATCATTCGCTCACGACGCAGGCCCGGACCCACGGCTCCGGCGGGGGCCGGGCTGCACTCCATACCCGTGCCCAACGGTGCCGTATGCCGGCACCACTCGAATCGGCGCCGGGCCTGATCGACGTATCGGCAGTGGTGATGAGAGCCGCACCGGTGTACGTGTATCAGCGTACGCGATGACTGCGGCGGCACACCGGTGGATCCGTGCGGATGGTCTGCGCTCCGTCTGCTCGCGTGCGTGCGGCCTGCGCGGCGCGGTTCCGGCGGGAACTGTCAACTGCATGGAAGGGATCGATGTTCAGGTGTAGTGCCGTTGTTGTTGCCGTGCTGATTCTGATGGGCACGGCTCGCGACCGGGCGTTTCTGGTTCGCGAGGCCTGCCAGCTGGCGGGCTCGCTGGCAGGGAGCTCCATCGCCGCGGGCGGCCTGAGGGGAGAGGCAGCGAATCAGGAGTCCGGATGCCGCGCAGGAATCTGGATGCCGCTTCTGCTCGCGCTGCGATTCCAGGCCGAAGACGGCGCAGGTTCGGCGGCGAAAAAAAAATTCCGGAGCGTGTCGATTCTGTCGTTCCCCGCTCGACGTGACTACAGAGCAGGGATTGAGATCCGGCCGCGTTGGTTCGGAGTCCAGGCTCCTCACACACTATGGAGATACGACAATGCGATGCATGGTGATTGTAAAGGCAACGGACGATACCGAGGCGGGCTATCTTCCCAGCGAGAAGCTGCTGAGGGAAATGGGGAAGTACAATGAAGAACTGATGAAGGCGGGCATCATGCTTGCAGGCGAAGGACTTCATCCAAGCTCGAAGGGGGCCCGCGTTCACTTCGCGGGGGGGAAGACCACCGTTATCGATGGCCCGTTCACCGAAACCAAGGAGTTGATCGCCGGCTTCTGGCTCTGGCAGGTACGCTCCATGGACGAGGCGATCGAATGGGTGAAGCGCTGTCCGCAGCCGGATGGAGTTGCCGCGAACGACATCGAGATCCGTCCGGTATTCGAGGCGGAGGACTTCGGCGCGGAGTTCACGCCGGAGCTGCGCGAGCAGGAGGAGCGGATGCGCGCGGAGATTGCGGCCCGCAAGTAACGGCTGCAGACCGGATACCGATAACGACGACGCTGATCTTCAATCAATCGACCAATCAATCAGGGAGTTTACAGTGCAGGTACATGCATACCTCAACTTCGACGGCACGTGCCGGGAGGCCTTCACGTTCTACGAACGGGTTCTCGGCGGCAGGATCAATGCAATGATGACGCACGCCGGCTCGCCGGCCGAAGCACATGTCTCCCCGGAGTGGGCCGACAAGATTCTCCATGCCAACATGACCATTGGCGATACGCTTCTGATGGCGTCGGACGCTCCGCCGGGGCATTACCAGAAGCCTGCGGGGTTCGCCGTCTCGCTTCAGGTGAAGGAGCCCGCGGACGCAGAGCGCATCTTCGGCGCGCTCGCGGAAAATGGAACGGTGTCGATGCCGATCCAGCAGACATTCTGGGCGGCGCGCTTCGGCATGCTCACCGATCAATACGGCATTCCCTGGATGATCAACTGCGATCAGGCGGCCTGATCCGGCACGTGATGCAGAATGCTCGCGGCGATGCGAACGGAGCCGGCACGATGCTGCGCACGCTCGCCGCGATCGGTCAGACGCACCAGCGCGGGCGCCCTGCACACTCCGGGGCGCCTGCCGCACGGTGCGGCGGGATGCGGAGGCAACCTTCGGTTGAAACTCACGGAGAACGAATTCATGCTGACAGATCTCTCGACGGTTCCGGTTTCGAAGGCGACGTTGCGGATTGGGCACACGCTGAGCATCATCGCCGTGCTCTTTCTCCTCTTCGACAGTGCCATCCACATCATCCAGATCAAGCCGGTTGTGGATTCCTTCGCGCAGCTCGGCTACCCGCTGGGCACGGCGCTGACGCTCGGCATCCTCGAACTCCTCTGTGTGATTCTCTACGTGATTCCCCGCACATCCGTGCTGGGAGCAATCCTGTTGACCGGCTATCTGGGCGGCGCCATCGCAACGCAGGTGCGCGTGGACAGCCCTCTTCTCAGCACCGCTCTCTTCCCGGTTTACCTCGGCATCCTGATCTGGGGCGGACTCTATCTTCGCAACCCATCGCTTCGCCGGCTGATCCCGTTTTCGTGATCGCCCGGTTCGCTCCCCCGTTGCCGGCGGCAATGCCGCTCCGGTCCGCGAGCAACCGGCCGATCGTCTCGGCTTCGAACAACAACGAACAGAGGAGATTCAAGAATGAGATTTCTGATGATGTGGTACCCTGACCAGCCGGGCGGGGAGAGGCCGCCTGACCCCGGATACATGGAGCGGATGGATCGCTTCGTGGCGGCGGAGATGGAGGCCGGCGTGCTGCAGGCCACCGGCGGGCTGCTCCCAACCTCGATGGGGGGCGCCACGATCACCGCGCGCGGCGGGAAGTTCATGGTAACCGACGGGCCGTTCACGGAGTCGAAGGAGATGATCGCGGGCTTCGCGATCGTCAACGTTGCCTCGCTCGAGGAGGCCGTGGATGCGGCACGGCGTTTCACCAGCATCGCCGGCGAGGGCGAGTGCGGAATCAGGCAGATCATCGGCGGGCCGGAGAATCTGTAGCATCGGCGGGACTCCTCCCTGAAGAATCAATCGCGGCACCCACAGGCTTCCCCACGGTATCCTCATGGCGGCATCGGAAACACATCGGGCAATCGACGCGGTCTGGAGAATCGAGTCGGCAAAACTGATTGCCGGCCTGGTGCGCGTTGTGCGCGATGTGGGGCTTGCCGAGGATCTGGCGCAGGATGCGCTGGTTGCCGCCCTGAAGCAATGGCCGGAGTCCGGCGTTCCGGTAAATCCCGGCGCCTGGCTCATGGCGGTGGCGAAGCGCCGCGCCGTCGATCTGGTGCGCCGCAACGTGATGCTGGAGCGGAAGCATGAGGAACTGGCCCGCGATCTCGAGCTGCAGCAGGGGGTGACGCCCGATCACGATGCGGCGCTGGATGACCACGTGGGGGACGATCTTCTGCGCCTCATGTTCACGGCCTGCCACCCGGTGCTTTCAACCGAGGCGCGTGTTGCGCTCACGCTCCGGCTGCTGGGCGGCCTGACTACCGAGGAGATCGCGCGCGGTTTCCTGGTGCCCGAGCCGACGGTTGCGCAGCGGATCGTGCGCGCCAAGCGGACGCTTACCGAGGCCCGCGTTCCGTTCGAAGTGCCGTTCGGCGCCGAGCTCAGGGAACGGATCTCCTCCGTGCTCGGGGTTATCTACCTCATCTTCAACGAAGGGTATTCCGCAACGGCCGGCGATGACTGGATTCGTCCGTCGCTCTGCGAGGAGGCACTTCGTCTGGGCCGCATCCTTGCCGGACTGGTGCCGAACGAGCCGGAGGTTCATGGCCTGGTTGCGCTCATGGAGATCCAGGCCTCGCGTGCCGGCGCACGTGTGGGGCCGAACGGCGATCCTGTCCTGCTGCTGGATCAGAACCGCGCCCGATGGGATCAGCTTCTCATACGTCGCGGGCTTGCGGCGCTGGAGCGTGCGCAGCAACTGGGGGGAGCGCTGGGCCCCTACTCGCTGCAGGCCGCCATCGCAGCCTGCCATGCGCGGGCGCGCACGGCCGAGGAAACCGACTGGGGACGCATCGCCGCGCTCTACGATGCGCTCGCGCAGCTCATGCCGTCGCCCGTGGTGGAACTGAACCGCGCCGTTGCAATCGCCATGGCCTTCGGGCCGGCCGCAGGTCTGGAACTGGTGGACGAGCTTACGGAGCTGCCGGCGCTCAGGTCCTATCATCTGCTTCCCAGCGTTCGCGGCGATCTGCTTGCGAAGCTGGGACGCTTCGGCGAGGCGCGCGACGAGTTTCAGCGCGCGGCAGCGCTTACCCGCAACGAGCGCGAGCGGAGGCTGCTGATCGAACGGGTTGCCGCATGCGACAGCCTTGCAACACCCACGCCCGGCCTTCAGTGATCGGGTCCGGATGATGGTCCGCGGCGGACCGGACTTCGTTGCCCGCCGCCGATCGCCGGCCGGCATTTCAAATCAAGGAGCATAACTGTGACCGAACAATCTGCACTGGCTGCCACGGGAAAGCTTGTCCCGGATCTTGTTCTCACCCGCGTCCTGGATGCGCCGCGCGGTCTGGTCTTCAAGGTATGGACCGATCCGCAGCACGTGCAGCAGTGGTGGGGACCGCATGGCTTCACCAATCCCGTCTGCGACATGGACGTGCGGCCCGGCGGCGCGCTTCGCATAACCATGCGCGGCCCGGACGGCGCTCTCTATCCGGGGGGCGGGACGTTCCACGAGATCATCGAACCGGAGCGGATCGTCTTCACGACCACGGCGTTCGAGGATAAGAGCGGCGTGCCGCAGCTCGAGGTGCTCAACACGGTCACGTTCGTGGAGCAGGGGGGACGGACAACGCTGACCTTGACGGCCGTGGTTCTGAAGTCCACACCGGAGCTTGCCGACGCGCTGGCAGGGATGGAGGCCGGTTGGAGCCAGAGCCTGGAGAAGTTCACGGCGGAAGTTGCCGGCGCTGCCGGAGGATCGCTGTGAACACGGTTCGATCGAAGGATGGCACGCGCATCGCATACGACCGGTCCGGCACCGGACCGGCCTTCATCATGGTGGGGGGTGCGATGAGCTTTCGCGCATTTTCCGGGTTCGGGCTGATGCGCTGATCTGATCGAGAAATGCGGACTGCGAAAAGGTCATCGCAACCGGTTGGCGAATGAATCCTTCGCACGCATATATTGGCACCCCCTGCCTGCCTCCATCGCAGCGCACCGTGCGGCCCCGGCCCGGGGTGCGCCCGATGCGGCGGAGGCGGCACCAGCTGGATGGAGCATTTGGCGCAAGGCGTTCGGCAGCGAACGCCGGATGAAGCAACCGTTCGGCTTCCACGTTCCCCCAGACCATGCGATTCCCGGCGCCGGATTCCCGGATCGCCGGCGCATGGTTACGGTCACACTCATTTCATGATGCGGTATGGCGTCGCACGCAGGCCACTCATGTGGCGATGCGATCGCTTCCGGTCGTGAGCTCAACACTATCGAACAAGGAGTATGGAATGAGCGGAGTACGAGTACTGGTCGGTACGCGCAAGGGCGCGTTCATTCTGACCTCGGACGGCAAGCGCGAGAAGTGGCAGGTGGAGGGTCCGCACTTTGCGGGCTGGGAAATCTACCACGTGAAGGGCTCGCCGGTGAATCCGAACCGGCTGTATGCATCGCAATCCAGCAGCTGGTCCGGTCAGGTGATGCAGCGTTCGGACGACGCGGGGAAGACCTGGGAGGTGGTTGGCAACGACTTCACCTACAACGGAACGCCCGGCACGCATCAGTGGTACGACGGCACCCAGCATCCGTGGGAGTTCAAGCGTGTCTGGCACCTGGAGCCTTCGCTCACCGATCCGGATACGGTGTATGCCGGCGTCGAGGATGCCGCGATCTTTCGCAGCACAGACGGCGGCGCATCGTGGCACGAGCTTGCCGGCCTTCGCGAACATCCCTCCGGCGCCGCCTGGCAGCCGGGTGCCGGCGGCATGGGGCTGCATACGATTCTGCTGGATCCCACCAATCCCGATCGTATCTACATCGCGATCTCGGCGGCCGGCGTGTTCCGCACCGACGATGGCGGCCAGACCTGGCGCCCCACCAACAAGGGGCTGCAGTCGCAGTACATTCCCGATCCCAGCGCCGACGTTGGCCACTGCGTGCATCGCATCGCGCTCCATCCGTCCCGCCCGGACGTTCTCTTCATGCAGAAGCATTGGGATGTGATGCGCAGCGATGACGCGGGCGACTCCTGGACGGAGGTGAGCGGCAATCTCCCCACGGACTTCGGCTTCCCGATCGACGTGCATGCGCACGAGCCGGAAACCATCTACGTTGTGCCGATCAAGAGCGACGGCGAGCACTATCCGCCGGAGGGGAAGCTCCGCGTCTATCGCAGCCGCACCGGCGGCAACGAATGGGAACCGTTGACCAACGGACTTCCGCAGAGCAACTGCTATGTCAACGTGCTGCGCGAGGCGATGGCCGTGGACCGGCTCGACTCCTGCGGCATCTACTTCGGCACCACCGGCGGGCAGGTGTATGCCTCCTCGGATTCCGGCGACACATGGGCACCGATCGTTCGTGATCTTCCTGCCGTTCTCTCAGTTGAAGTACAGACACTGGAATGATACGCGTCACGCTTCCGGCCCATCTTCGTACGCTGGCGCAGATTGCCGGCGAGGTGGAACTCCAGGTGGATGGGGCGATAACACAGCGCTCCGTGCTGGACGCGCTGGAGCAGATCCACCCGGTGCTGCGCGGAACCATACGCGATCAGGTTACCGGGCAGCGCAGGCCCTTCCTCCGCTTCTTCGCATGCCAGGAGGATCTCTCGCTGGAGTCTCCGGATGCCCCGCTTCCCGAGGCCGTTGCCAGCGGTGCCGAGCCGTACATGGTTATCGGCGCCATCGCCGGCGGTTGATGCCGGCATTCCCTTCCGCTCCGTTCGCCATGCCCGGCCGCGTGCCGCGGCATGGCGCGGGGCCATGCTTCCCGTGAACGCTGCGTCAGGCGCCGTGAGTCATTGTGCGGTGCAGTGCCCGCCCGCACATGATGCGTGAACGCCGTGCCAGGCAACACACAACGATCGAAACCTCGAGGAGTCAGCACGATATGAATACGACGGCAGCCATCGAGCGGCATCCGGCGGATCTCGCGCGGGCGGGATTCTCCCCCCATCGCCTTGGGCGCATGCATGCGGTGCTTGGCGGGCATGTGGAGCGGGGCGAACTCCCGGGACTGGTGGCGCTGGCCGCACGGCACGGCGAGGCGCACGTGCAGGCGATCGGCAGCATGACCACGGAGGGAGGCGGCGCGATGAATCGCGATACGATATTTCGCATCGCATCCATGACCAAGCCGGTGGCCGCCGCCGCGGCGATGATACTGGTGGAGGAATGCCGGCTGCGCCTGGATGATCCGGTGGATCGCTTCCTTCCGGAGCTTGCTCACCGCAGAGTGCTCAGGCGTATCGACGGCCCGCTGGAGGACACCGTGCCGGCCAGCCGGCCGATCACACTGCGCGACCTCCTCACGCTCAGGATGGGGATCGGGCATCTGATGCTCCCCTCGAACACCTATCCCATCCAGCAGGCGCTCAACGAACACGGGCTTCTGCAGGGGCCGCCGCATCCGCGAACGATGCCCGCGCCGGATGAGTGGATACACCGCGTCGGGGCCCTGCCGTTGATGTATCAGCCGGGCGAACGGTGGATGTACGATCTGGGGCTGGATGTGCTGGGCGTGCTGATAGCCCGGGCGTCCGGCCAGCCGCTGGAGACCTTCATGCGCGAGCGCCTCTTCGAACCGCTCGGGATGAAGGATACCGGCTTCCATGTGCCGCCGGAAAAGCATGGCCGGCTCCCGGGCTGTTACCAGGCCGATCCCGCAACCGGCGCGCTCGCGCTGTACGACGCGCCGGGCGCGGCGAGCGAATGGAGTTCTCCGCCCCCCTTCCCGTCCGCCGCGGGAGGACTGGTCTCCACGGCCGATGACTATCTGGCCTTCTGCACCATGATGATCAACAAGGGGCGCCATGGGAACCTGCGCATACTCTCGCGTCCGGCCGTGGAGGTGATGACCTCCGATCAACTGACGCCGGAGCAGCGCGCCTCCGCGCCGATCTTCTTCGGTGACGACAGCACATGGGGTTTCGGCATGGCGGTGGCGACGCGGCGCAGCGACCTTGCGAATGTTCCGGGGCGTTTCGGCTGGACCGGCGGGCTGGGGACGTCGGCATATACCGATCCCGCCGAGGGAGTGGTGGGGATTCTTCTCACGCAGTGTCTGATGAGCTCGCCGCAGGCGCCGGAGATCTTTCGCGACTTCTGGACCGGCACCTATCAGGCCATCGACGACTGAGAGATTCACCGGAGCGCGGTTCGGCTGCGGACCGAACCTCTACATCCGCTCCAGTTCCATCAGGAAGTGATCGCCCATGCTTCGGAGAACCGGGAGTGCGGCGAGAGCGTCGTCCAGGCGCCCGAGAAGGTGGAAGAGCCTGGGGAATCGCCGCATCACGTGCGCGGTGTAGGGAGGGGGAAGAATCAGCGGCAGCGCCCTGCAGCCGAGCACGCGGAAGCTGCCCGAGAATGCGCGCGTGAAATCCGACGGGCTGTAGTAATAGGTCAGGAAGGATGGTGCCGCGCCGGGGACGGCGCTGGAGAGCGCAGGGCCGCGAAGCCGTCGGGTGGCGGTTCCCGGCATGAGATGCAGGGCGTACCAGAGCACTTCCGCCGGGCAGATGCGATTGATCACCGAGAGCACCACCCGGCCTCCGGGGCGGATCAGCTCCGCCAGTCCCTGTGCAACCGGCACGGGATCCGGCTCGCAGTTCAGCGGGCCGAAGCTGCTGTAGGCGCCGTCGAACGCGGCGCGTCCGTAGCGATCCACCAACGTTCCGATCTGTGCCGCCGGCATCTGATGCGCTCCCACCAGGCCCTTCTCCCGGACGGCGGAGACCTTCGGGACGGCCCGCTCCAGCATGCCCGCGGAGACATCGGTAAGGACGATGCGATGCCCCGCCGCAACAAGCCGCGACGCCTCGATGCCGGTGCCGCAGCCCAGTTCCAGCAGCATGCCGCCGGGCGCGAATGCCTGGTTCATCAGGCGAGCGGAGCGTTCCCGCATCCAGAGGAGGAGGATATTTCCCTCCTCATCCTCATCGAACGTACGGGCGGCCTCGGCAAATCCGTCGGCGGTTGCCTGATAGTGAAGGTCCATCATATCTGTTTCGGGCGCGGTCTGCATCTGGGTTCGATCTGAAGAGTATCGGCAGCATGAGCGTTGCCGTCAACCAATCTACCACAAGAAATTTGCCGAAGCGATCACCATTCCGGTCGCTTCGGAGTTATATTGCGCGCCGATCGCCACCATTCGATCACAACAGTATACTGAAGACCATCGCGCTCGCTCTGTTACCCCAGATGGAATCGCGGTTATAGGAACCACCGCAGTTTGCCGTGCGCCCGGCCCGGGCTGGCAGGACATTCCCTCGCCCGCCAGCACATGCAAGGCGCTGCCGCCACCATCCCATTGAAGGAATTCACCATGCAGACCTTCGCGGAAAAGACGAACGAACCACAACGGGCACCATCAACCAAAGCGCCGCGCACCCATGCCGCACAGTCGGGGCATGCCGAGCCGTTTGCCGATAGCAAGGCCGGCGTCGGCGTGCAGTTCCAGCCGTCCACCGAGGGGCAGCCGCACGGCGGCGAGGGAGGCGCCGGGGGGGCCGGAGGCTCCGGCAGTGGTGGTTCCGGTTCGGGAGGCATGGGCGGAGGAACCGCCGGTGCCGGCGGCAACGGGTTGGGAAACAGCATCCGAAGCATTCCCGTGCACGGCATGTCGCGCCGGACGGTTCAGGCGAAGCTGACCGTGAACCAGCCGGGCGATGCGTTCGAGCAGGAGGCTGACTCGGTTGCAGATCGCGTGATGCGCATGCCCGAACCGAATCTGCAACGTGCGGAGTGCAGGGATTGCGATCCGCACGAGAAGGATGGCGCAGCCGGCCGCGTGATGCGCATGCCGGAGCCCGTGGTGCAGCGTGCTGCGTGCCGGGAGTGTGCCGCCCGCGAGAAGGAGGAGGAGCACGGGCGCACCGTGCAGAGAAAGAGCAACGCCGTCGATGCCGCTGCCGGAACCGCCGCGCCGCCGGTTGTCCATCAGGCATTGAGCCGGCCGGGGGAGCCGCTGGATCGCGCCACGCGCGGCTTCATGGAGCCCCGCTTCGGCCGCGACTTCGGCAACGTGCGCGTTCATTCCGACGGCATGGCCGCAGGAGCGGCGCGCGCGATCGACGCGCAGGCATATACCGTTGGGAATCATATCGTGTTCGGTGCCGGCCGGTATGCCCCCGGCACGCAGAGCGGGCGCCAGCTTATCGCGCACGAGCTGACGCATACCATTCAGCAGGGAGGTGCGCCGGCGGCTGCGCCGCAGAATAGTGCCGGTGCAGGTGCACGCTCACTCGAGGGCCCGGCCGTACCGGCTGCGCCTCGCGTGTCGCGCGTGAGCGGCGAGCGGGTTGCGCGGGCGGACAAGGTGACAACGGCACAGCAACCACAGAGTGTGCCGATCACCGTGAACGGCGCATACATGACCACGACGCATGTGGTTACACCGTTCAAGACGCTCACGAGGACTGCAGAGGATGGCACGTCCCTCTCGGTGGCCCAGTTCAACGTTGACCAGTTTGTTCTTCCGGGATCGAAGGGGCCGAAAGCGCTGCCGCTCTACCAGCAATTGGCCTCGCAGCAGGCGCTTGCGGCAACGCTCGACGTTCAGGGCGTGCGGACAAAGGCCGCGCTGTGGCAGGAACGCGCAAACACCGACGAGCTCCGCGCTCGCTGGTTGAAACGTGTGAAGTGGACGAGCGGGCAGGAGAACAGGTTGTGGCAGGCCGCGGGCGGCGATTCGGAGTTCCCGAAGATCGGCGGCAAGGCCTGCCAGATGGATCACGTCGTGGAACTGCAGGCGTTCGGCAACAACAGCTCGGACAACATCCAGACGCTGGATGCGAAGCAGAATGGCGAGAGCGGCCGGGCGATCATGGAGGAAGTGTTCACGCTCGGCAAGTTGATCGTCGAGAACGCCACCCTCTCCGACGGAAAGGCGAGCCAGATCATACTCCGGTTCAACACCGCCTCCATGCAGGGACAGCCGGAGGCACCCCCCGCCAGTTGCAGCGGGGCGCCCGGTACCGCTACCTGCCTTGCAATCGATCATTGCGCCGAAGCCGTTGGAAAGCGCGTGGCGGCCACACAGCAGGAGAACGTACAGCAGGGGAATACCACGGCACAGGGAACCCCCACGCAGCCGGCAGACGCCGCCCCGGCGAAGAAACTCGAGAGCTTCGACATCACCAGCGGCGTATCGACAACGCTGCAGGTGCCGGAAGGATTCAACAAGTCCAAGTCCTTCAATCCCGTCTCCATCCTCGACTCTGCGGAGAACAAGGCTGCATCCGAACTGATCCCCGGCTTCCAGCTCATGACGTTGAATCGCAAGTCCGGCGTCGACACGATCAGTGCTCGCATCGACACGCGCGAAGGGAAGGGGCGTACCCGCCTTCCGATCACCATGGATGATGAGCGAGGAGCAAGCATCACCTTCAACGTCGCCAAGGACTCGCACGTCCTCTCGCTTGCGAAGGGGAGCCGGAGCAAGGTGCTCAAGTTCCAGTATCCGTATCTGAGCCCGGGGGAGATCACCAAGCTCGATGCCTCGCCGGAAACCGGACTGCAATTCCAGGGGGTGATCCATACCTCCGTACCACTTCTCGGCCAAATCAATGTAACCTCCACTGCCGGCAGCCTCGCCGCGTCCAAGACGCTCGACGCAAAGTCGTTGAAGCCCGGGTTCACCGGCATGCGCATCACCAACGCGGATGTGGCGATGAATCTGGGGCCGGAGTTCAAGCCGTCCGGAACCGTCTCGTTCGAGGTTGGTCCGAAAGGACGCCCGATTGTTTCCGCCACCGTCGCTGTCTCCGCAGACTCGCAGGGATTCCTCGCCACCGGCGACATGACGGCAACGGTGCCCGGCATGGATGAGGCGAAGGGGAAGGTGAGCTACCGTCCCGTGGAGGGTTGGAGCGGAAGTGTCAAGCTGGCGACCAGCAAGTCGTTCATACGGAACGTGAACGCGGAGCTCCAGTTCGGCAAGGATGGCGTCTCGGTTACAGGCGGTGCAACGATCTCGCTGCCGAACAAGCCGAACAATCAGGAGGTTGCACTTACCGCGGAGAAGGAGAAGGGGAGCGACAAGTGGGTGTTTACCGGTACGGGGATCTTCAGGATCCCCGGCGATCGTGTGGATCCGGTGGTATTGAATTTCCGTTACGATGGCACGAAGGTAACCGGATCGGGAAAGACCGGCTTCAAGTTGAAGTCGCTCTCCGGCGAACTGCATGTGAACTACGACGACGGGAAGATCTCCGGCAGGGCATCGGTCAAATTCAAGAAGGCAAAATCGTCCGGCGAAGTCAACGTGAAGCTGAGCCCCGCGGGGAAGCTTTCCGGCGACGGAACGATTACGTATCAGATTACCGATGGCATCGCCGCAACAGCCGGTCTGAGCATCGACGAGAATGACAAGACCACGCTGAAGGGGGCGCTGCAGTTTACCGAGCCGATCGATCTGTTCAAGGCGTTCGGCGGAAGCAGGGAGATATTCTCGATTACTGCCCCCATCCCGATTCCGGGCGCCTCCATCGGGCCGGTTGGCCTCAAGGGTATCGTCCGCGGCTCTCTCAACGCCGGTTACCATATCGGTCCGGGGCAGATACGGGGCGCGAAGGCAACGGCCATCGTCAACAATCCGTTGGACAACGACCCCCATCTCGATCTCACCCTTGAAGGGCAGCTCTACATCGGCGCAGACGCCAGCATCACCGGCGCCATCAGCGGCGGCGTGATGCTGGATGCGTTCGTGGCCTCGGCATCCGGCGAACTCGGGGTCTCTGCAACGGCTCAGTTGAACGCGAGCCTCTCCTCAGTGGTGAAGGTGCACTACAGCAGGGGGCGCTTCGAGCTGGATGCCAACTTCGACCTGCCGATGGCCCTCCTCCTGCGCCTTGCCCTTCAGGCAACCGTCAGAGCCGAGGCAGGCATCGGGCCGTTCAAGGTGGAGACACACAAGACCTGGGATCTCGCGTCCTACACCTACGATCCAGGGCTGAAGCTGAGACTCAAGATGCGGAAGCCCATCCACTATGCATCCGATCAGCCCTTCAGTATTCCGTCCGTGGACGACATCGAGGTGATCAAGCCGACGTTCAGCCCAACGGATATGCTGAAGAGTGCATTCGCGGGAGCACGGAGCAGGGAGACGAAGTCCTGACATCGTCGTAACGGCCACGCAACGGAGACACCGAACAGGAGTGACCATGGAGACATTCGCGGAGCAATCGAAGACGCGGGGGCAGAACCCTACAGCCCCCTCCACCCTCACAGCCGCAGCGACTCATCGGCGCATGGACTCGCGGATCGAAAAGGATACGAATGCTCCCTCGCAGCCGGCAGCCGCGTACCATCACGGCCAGCGCACCATCCAGGCGAAGCTTGCCGTGAACGATCCGGGCGATGCCTACGAGCAGGAGGCGGACGGCATCGCGCAACGCGTGATGGGCATGCAGGTGCCGCAGGCAGGCCGCGATGGTTCATCCGGATCGATTGCGGCTGCGCCCAACGGAGCAATGCAGACCAAGGGGGTGGGGGCCGGTAACGGTGCCGGCATGGAGGCTCCTGCGATTGCTCATGAGGCATTGAATTCATCCGGCCAGCCGCTCGAGAGCGGCGCGCGGGACTTCATGGAGACGCGCTTCGGCTGGAGCTTCGGCAACGTGCGGGTTCATGCGGACGCCCGCGCGGCCGTAGCCGCTCGCGCCATCCAGGCGCGCGCATTCACCAGCGGGCGCGACATCGTGTTCGGCGCGGGAGAGTATGCTCCCGGCACAACCGAAGGGCGTACCTTGCTGGCACATGAGCTCACCCACGTGGTGCAGCAGGGAGGTGCGAGCCGCGCCCGGTCTCGCAGCGGCGAACATGGCAGCAGGGAGCAGGGGGACCGGTTGAATGAGCAGACATCGGATCACGATATGTCCGGCGAGCGGGAGACAGCGAAGGAGGGGGGCGTGAAGGAGAGCGTCCCCACCCAGGCACCGCAGAGCGGAGTTATTCAACGCTCCTTCTGGCGGAAGCTTGGGCATGTGCTCGGCGTTGTTGGCGGTGCAATCATCGGCGGCATTGCCGGTTTTGCGGTTGGTGGTCCGGTGGGCGCCGTTGCGGGAGCAATCGGCGGCGCGCTGCTGGGAGACCGGCTCACGGCCAGACGGCGCGCGCTGACATCAGCGGAGATCGCCTACGCACGCGAGATCTACAAGGACTCCATCGACTATTCCAAGATCCACATCACGCGCGACAGCCTGCTTTCGGTTGGCGCGCCGAAGACGATCGGCAACACCATCCATCTGAAGTCGAGCTGGGGAGAGTTCAAGGGGGACACGATGGAACTCTCCAACGAAGGGATGATCACCCTGATACACGAGATGGGACATGTGTGGCAGTATCAGAACGGTGGGCTGGCCTACATCCCGAAGAGTCTCTGGGCGCAGTTGAAGGCATCGCTCGGCAAGGGAAGCCGCGACGGCGCATACAACTGGGAGGAGGCGCACGACGCGCACATCCCGTGGGAGAAGTGGAATCCCGAGCAGCAGGCGGAGGCGATCGAGGAGTACAACATCATGCTCCGCCGGAGCCGCGAGCCGAATCCTCCGCCGGAGGTCTTCGCCAAGCTGGCGATCCTTCTCCCCTACATGCAGAAGGTGTGGAACCGCCAGGGGGCGCCGCATTTCTTTTGAGAGTGCTGCAGTGCAGTGTAGAAGCACCCCGCAACCTCCTTACCGGGTTGCGGGGTGTTTGCGTTTCGACCGTACCGAATACACCGTCCGAAGAAGTCCGCTTATCCGGCTAACGTCCCGCCCGCTTCCACGTTACGGTCCCCACGCTGCCAGGGCTCGTTTCAGTCACGGGCCTGGCAACGCGGGTTCGTATCACTCCAGGACCGGCTCTCCCCCTTCTCCTTCTGCTGGCGATCGCCGTTCCGTGTGTGCGTACCGGCGCGGTTGCGTTGCGCGACCGCTTCCTGGTGATCCGGGAGAATCGCCTCGATGCTTCGAGCTGGGACGTGTGGATCTGCCGGGTGGATACCAATGGGTTCGTCGCGCCGGCAGCTCCTTCGTCATCGTGTGGGATGAGGGTGTGGCGCGTGCGCGTTGTATCGTGATGCGATAGATGCCGGATCGTGCGGAAACCTGTTTGTGCGGATGCGCACAACCGCAGGCGCAAAGTGTTGAAGCCCCGGCTCGAGAGAACGTGCCGGGGCTTCACTGTAGTCGGGCGCCGCCGAAAGCCGTCGTGCGAGGTCAGTGCGTCACGGCAGGCAGGGCGGGCCGCACGGGTTCACGGTGATTGTACAGGCAACCGGATCGTAGCAGACCGTGGCGCAGCAGCCGCTGATAATGGTAGGGCTGGGGAGGGTGACGCATGGTGTGCAGGCAGGAGAGCCGGCGAATGGATACAGGTTCTTCCCGCTGCTGATCACTCCTGCCGGGTTGAACGGCGCCACGAAGGCGAGCGGGTACGGGCCTATCGGCTGCCGCAACTGAATGCAGGCCCGGTTGCCGCCGGCATCGTACAGGCAGAGCGTCACGTCGCATCCGGTGAAGTTGTAGACGTTGATGATTGCGCATTGCGCCCGGGCTGATTGGGCTCCCGGCAGTGCCAGCAGCGCGAAGAGCGCCGCTGCCGCTATCATGGCGACGAAGGTCCTTCTCATGAAATGGGTCTCCTGTTGTGTGTGATTCGATGCAGTGAGATGAACGGATGAGGCTCTGCACATACCGACGCGATGATTTCAAGCACGGTCCCTGCGAGCGCGGCGAAGCGGCCTCGCCGGCTCGTACCGCCGGTGTCGCGATCGCCGCCTCTTCCTCGCCTCCACCTGTCGGGATGGCCGCATTGTCCTGTCTCAGCCTTCATCGTTCATAGCCGCGTTCATCGCTCGCCGCGCCCTGTCGTGATGTATTGTCCTATCCCATCGTGCATCAGGGCATCCCTTCATCGTCCAGGTCCACGTCGGTCGGCGGTCGTCTGCCGGCCCGTTGAGCCGGATGCCATCGGCCGTTTATGGTAAGAGCCTCTCGAGAGGAGAGATTGGACATCGCCCGGCATGCCGAACCCCAACCATGCCGTCAACGAGTGGTGGCTGCATCGTGATGGGGTGCGATGGCAATGCATCCACCCGAGGCCACCTCCCACGCGTCGTTCGTCACGCCCCAACGGTCCGCGCCGAAGTCACCGCCGCAGTTTCCTCGTAGTCGTATGCGATCGAGCCGGAGGAACTCCACGTGATCGTCTCCACGCGCCCGAATGCATCGTAGGCCAGCACGGCGCTGGCCGTATACGGCCCGGCAACGTGAGGAACCCACGGCCCGAGCACCTTTGCTCCTGCGCTCCGCACGGTTGCGGTGTAGATGGTGCCGGCCACGAGCGCCGGTTCGTAGATGGCCGGCGGGCCCTGCGCCTGTCTGGTTCCCACGCTCGCGCCGTTTGCCAGCAGGTCCGCCACATACGATGTCACCTCCGGATTCACCTCCGTGATCCAGCCCACGATCATCTGCGTACCCATTGCCGCCACCGTCGGATCGGTGGGCGTTGTCGTCAGTGGAACAAGGACGTCGCTCGACGGGCCCAGCACCACTCCGCCGGCATTCGTCGCTCGCACCATGGACGTGTACGCCGCGGTGGAGGAGAGATGGCGATCGAATGTTGCCGTCAGTGTTGCGGCGTCCGTGCGTACGGTCCACTCGCCGCCGCCGGTCTGCGTCAGGATGGCAATGTATCCCTGCACCGGTCCCGGCGCGGCCGTCCAGTCGTAGCGCACATCTGCGCCGCTGTTGTCCACCAGCGTCATCACCGGGGCGGCCGTGATCAGGTCCACAGTCGCCGTTTGTGCGGTAGGCCTGCCGCCCGCCATCACCGTGATCGTCAGCGTGTGGCCCACGGCCGGCTCCAGACTCTGATGGATGGTGATGTTCGGAACCTGCGTCTGGAAATTCCGGGGTGCGCTCCCCGCAGCCCTGAGCGTTACCCGAAAGCCGGTGAAGTGGGGAGGTATCGTTGCGACCCACTCCGCATGAAGCGTTCCCGGATCGTAGATGACTCTGCTGAACTTCAGATTGTCCGCCATGATTTCAACTCCATGTCTGTTGCGTTGCCGGTTGCAGTGTTGCGTCGCAGAGCGCTGGGCATCCTCTCCGCGTTGAATCCCCTCCCGGTCCGAACCGGCCTCACCGGTACGGTGCCGTCCCCTGCGGCCGTCGTCTGCGCTCCCTTCAGCGTGTGTTTCTCGCGCGTTCTCTCCAGCACGGAGAACTGTTCCGGATACTGCTCGCGGTCGATCCCGGCCAGGTCCAGTTGCTTGAGGTAGAAGCGGTTGTGAAGGTCGTTGGAGAAGTCGAGGAGTGTCGGGATGCCGGGAAGGGCGGAGTTGCACATGTGCAGGATATCCGCGCGATCTGCCGGGTTGAAAATTGATGGCATTGTCTGCATCTCCGGAACGTGACGTTGCATGCGCCCGCGGGCGTCGTTTTGGGCAATGAGCGGACCGGCGGCTCGCATTGTCGGCATGCGCCGCTCCGGCCTGTCGGATGGCGGCATCATGGCTGTGCGCAATGCACCGCATCCCGGCATTCGAATGCCGATGATCGTCTGTTGCCGCACATTGCCTGTATGCATGGCGCTGCGGCGTGCACCGGATGAACGGGAGTTATGAAGAGGGGAGTGTACTGGACGATGAACGTCGCCGATTGCGCTGCGCAGGCGGACCTTGCTTCGTGACCGCATCGTTACTGGCACAAGGGAACATGTCAGCGGGGATCGATGCGGGACCGGCAACGTACGTTCGAGACACAAAAGTACATTTATGCGGGCTTGAGACAAGAGTACATCTTTGTGTACCCCACAGGGTAATGCTCTTCGCGCACGATATATCGTAATACGATGGCGATGCGGAATTGAACTCCGCCGGCGGGCTGCAAACGGAGCTGCGCCGTGGATACGGCGGTTCATCATTGTACGATGAAGCCGCTACCGTGTCGCTGCGGCGCCGCGTTTGCCCGATGTCATGTTCGGAACAGGAGGAGACGATGGCCGCAGCAATACGAACCTTTCGTACATGCGGCAGGGAACATCGCTATTACAATTGCAGCGACTGCCCCGCATGCGCGGTCAATGAGGCGGAGCGAAAGCCGGAGACCGGTTTCCTCTCAACGCTCTCCGCCCCGGCGCGCACTGGAGCGTGCGGGTATTACGACGGTGGAGCGTCCGGCCGAATACTCCGGGACGGAACTCCCGAAACTGCACGGCAGGTGGCCCGGATCGCTGCCGAAGCTGCGCAGCGCAGCTGGCGGGAAGGGCTTGGCTTCAGGAAATAATGGGGCAGGCAGCCCACTCCTGCAGACGGCACGGAAGCCCCCTCTGCACCATGCCCGGAGCCGTCGCGGTGACAGTTGATATCGCAGAACGATACGTTTGCGGGTACATGATAATGTACTTGTCGCAGCACACGATTGTAGCTATCGTAGCGGCGGCAACGAGGTCCACATCATCCGCCAGTTCATACCCTCCGGTTCGGAGGATCTTCATGCAAATCGGTGACGCATGTGTTGCCGGCGGAATCCGTTGCAGTGCATTCGCGGTGCGAGAAGGGGCCTTGGCAACCCATCGGGATCCCGAAATATTTTTCTCCCCTCTCCATTGCACACATGCCGATGGCTACCGGTCCGTAGCCATCGAGCAATGCACCTGCCCAACCCAGAAAGGAGGAATCATGTCAACTCCCGGCAAGAGCGTCAACGCCTGGATCTTTCTCGGAGAGGATGAACCCTCGGGAAGCAACTACACCACGCCCGGCAGCAGTTATCAGTCGCTCATCGCCTACGGCGTATACAATTATCTGGACATGGTAAATATCTGCTTTGCGAACACCGTCCAGACCGATTTCACCACGGTGCCGATGGGGGACGGCAGCACGTATACCATCGATCTGCAGACCGCATCGCATCCGGACGGCTACAGCAATCAACAGTATATGGACTGGTTGATTCGCGACGCACGCGCGGCCAATCCGGATGTCAAGATCCTGATTACGCTTGGCTACGGCCGGAATGAATTCACGCAGATATTCTCCGGGCCGCAGAGCGGCTGGCAGCAGGCGGCAACGGATTTCGCGAACAATCTGGTGGCGTATCTGGAATACTACAATCTGGACGGCTTCGATGTGGACTGGGAATATCCGCTGTCATCCGCGGGCACGCTGCAGCAGTTTCAGATTCTGTTCACGGCAATTCGCTTCGCGTTCAGCGCACAGAGCCGATACTACTACCTCACGCTTTCACCTGCCGATGTTGGAACGCTGGATGGCCAGACCGTGAGCGATGCGTTCGATTTCGTCAACCTTCAGCTGTACTCCGGCTTTACCGACCCCGGCGAGTTCATTCGGGCCGGGGTTTCCAGGAGCCTGCTGGCATATGGCGCCAAGTTCGAAGTGAACGGCACCCTGCCGTATCAGACGGCACAGAACGCCTATAACGGCTACACCTCCGGGGGATACAACGTCATCACGCAGTGGCGCCTGAACTCCAACGACTTTCAGTATGAACAGGCGCAGCAGATGATTCTGTACGAGCTGGTGTTCGGCATTCCGGGAAGCACCTTCGACGACACGGCCATCGTTGGTGCAGCGGGCAATCCGCCGATCTCCCAGATGGTAATTCGCTCCGGCGATGTGGTGGATGCCATCCAGACCACGAATACCGGACGTTTCCAGGGGACAACGGTACAGTACCAGCAACTGCAACACGGAGGGAGCAGCGGCAACTCCTCCACGGTGAAGATTCAGGGCGGCGACGCGATCACGGAGATCACCGGCTTCACCGGTGAGTGGTATGGCTGGAACTGTGTGCTGCAGATCACGATCAAGACTCGTAACGGGAGCACCTATGGACCGTTCGGCAGCATGAACGGCTCGACCTCGCAGATGCCGTTCACCTATACGGCGCCGCAGGGGGAGTCCATCGTGGCGTTCAGCGGTTCCACCGTGAACGTTCCGCTTGCCGGCGGCGGCAACACCGATATCATCGCGAGCCTGAACGTGAGCTTTGCGTAGGCAGTGTTCGGTTCGGTACGTTGAGCGCGAGAAGTCGCGTCGCCCCAGCTGCGCGGGGTCCCGCGAAGACGATCGATAGACGTGATGCTCGATGCCTGTTGTCAGTAGCAGAAGTTCAACCCAGACGGTGTCGGGGGTATCCCTCCGCACCGGTCCACCGGTGGCCGTCGCCAGCCCCGACAGGCCGGGACGCGGCGATCCATGCGGGGCGGCCTCCTGTGGTCCGTTCGGTAAGGGTTGCCACGCTCGTTGCATGCTCGCAACCACGCCGCATATTTCCTCACCGTGTTTGCATCCGTTCATCCATGCCGCTACGTTGCCGGCCATTCGATGCCGTCTGCATGGAACCAGGTATACGGTGGCCTTCGGCGAAGCCGCTCGATGCCGGTGCCTGGTGCATCGGACGGCAATCAATTCATCCCGTCGGACTACTTCCGCGAGAACTATACAATGCAGGTGGAGGTTCGCCACGCAGAGGAAGCGTTCCTTCTTACGGAACAGATTATCGAGGCCAGGCCGGAGTTGCTGGCGGAGACCGTGGAGGGGGCGGGTCTGATGGGAGAAGGACTGGACCGGCTTTGGCAGGGGCTCGATGAGTTGCTGCCGGTTGGTGCAGGGTAATTGCCGGTGTGGAGAGCCGCGATCCCGTAAACGCCGGCGCCCCGGATCACTCCGGGGCGCCGCATGCATCGTATCGCATCGCCTGCCCTAGCTGATCGCGTAGCGCACGATCAGGTAGACCTGCGAGGCACTCGGCGTCAGCACGATCTGGCCGGAGGTATCCGTTGCGAGCGAGAGCGTAACCGTGCCGTTGCTCGGGTTGGCGTATGCCACGGTGTGATGCTTCGTGGCATCGGCCGAATAGATCTCCACCTTGGTGATCGTGATCGTCCGTCCCTGCGCGAAGTAGGGGAAGTAGTCCGGCTTGATCGTCGCGGCGAACGGGCCGCCGTTTACGTATGCCGCCCACTCGGTCGGGAAGTCGTTCCGCAGGCTGAAGGCGAGCGCGAACGTGGAGGGAGTGGTGCTGGCGAAGAGGGTTTGCAATGCCGTCTTCACCTGCCCCGGCTCCACGCCCTGGCGCGCGGTGTAGCGCACGTGGATGATCACGTCGGAGATGGTGCCGTAGTCGAAGGCCTTGTAGTCCTTCGGAAGATCCAGCTTCCATGTGCTGATCGCGCCGGCACCCTCGAACGGGAGATAGCGATCGTCGCGCAGATTGGTCTCGAACATGCCGCTGTCGTTGCTGCCGGAGCTGGTGACGATGGATTGCATCCCGCCGCTGTAGTCCGTGAAGCGGCTGTCGTCCGCGCCGGTGCGGGCGTAGCCGGAGTTCGAGATGGTGGAGGTCCGGATGCTGCTCCGGAGCAGCGAGAGTGTGCAGTTCACGCTTGCGTACGGACCGGCCACGGATGGAATCGAAATGGCAACGCTCTTGATGCGGCGCATGTAGTGCCCCGGGCAGTCGCGATCGTACAGCCACTCCGGGATCGTCACCTGGCACGTGCCGGTGCCGCGCAGCATTGTCAGCGCGAACGGGTCCAGCTGCCGCAGCGATATATGCCGCGTGAGCTCCAGCTCGCGCTTGTTGTTGTCGTGATACGCCATCTCCATTCGCTTCACATCCAGATGCAGAGCCTCGCCGGAGAGCAGGCCCTTGCGGCCGCCGTCCCAGTAGTTGAACTTCACGAAGTCCTGCGAGTCCAGTTCCGGCCGCATCAGTTCCTGCTTCATCGTCCGCTCCGCCTTGCGTGCGGTGTCGAACGCGAAGCGGTAGTACTCGTAGTAGAGGCGGGACACCTCACCCTGCATCCAGAGATAGAGATCCTCGTTCGTGAACTTCTCGTGCAGGAACTGATCCACCTCCTGCGAATTCTCGATCTGCTGCTTGGTGTTCAGATACTCGCGGTAGGCGATCTGCTCGCCGATGAGCGAGGTGAGCACCTGGCGTCCGTTCTGCATCAGCTCGTGCGCGGCAAGATTGTACTGCAGCATCCAGTCGTCAGCGCGCCGCTGGAACGAGCCGGTCTTCGAGGCGGTGGCAGCCTTGTGGTTCTCCACCGCGGAGAGGATCTCCAGGATGTCGCCTGCGTACGATGCAGCCTTGGAGAGCTGCTCGCCGCCGAACTGGATCTCCGCACCCAGGCCCCAGAATGCGATATGGATCGGGAACTGCGGGATCAATCCAAGGATCGGCGCGATGGTCTTCGCAACGGACGAGCCCACATGCAGCCCCATCGCGGCTGGCGAGTGGATGTTGAGATCGGCGTTCTCGTTCGTGTTCAGATAGAGTGCGCCGGAACCGCTTGCACCGGACTGGTTGGAGGGATTCGTTCCGCCAACGATGTTCAACTGCGGAAGCTGCTGCAGCGTGAGCTGCTTGTCGTACTGCCCCACGAGCGCCGCGTATGCCTCGTCGAAGTTCTCCTCGGTGAGCATGCGCCGGTCCAGCGCCAGCGTATCCGGTACGTTGGGATCGGCCGGAAGCCCCAGCACACGCTGGTAGTAGTGCAGCCGCTCCAGCGCGGTGCGGCGCGTTGTCAGGAGCGACTGCGTTGCCTCGCGTGCATTCTGCCACTGCAGGTAGCGCACCTCCTGCGAGAGTTGCTGCACGTGGATCTCGTGGCGCTGGCGCATCTGCGAGAGATGCTCGGCATCTCCCTTCTCGATCGCCGAGAGCAGCGCTCCGCCCAGCGCCTTCACCTCGCCGCACAGCTCCAGCGCCTTCTGGATCAGCGTCATGCTGCGTACCGGGCTTGCCGGCTGGCTGAGCCCGTTGACGATGCTGCCGATATCGATGCCGGCAGCGGCCGCCTTCACCAGCATGCCGGGATCGATCGGCGGATCGAAGAGTGCAAGGGGACGCACCACTCCCTTGATGTTCATGCAATGGCGGATCTTGAACAGCCGGTCCGCAACGATATCCCAGTAGCCGAGCATCTTGTCGTTGCGCGGGATGCAGAAGTAGAGAGTTTTTCCCAGCCCGAAGAGCGGGCTCCCCCCGCCGTTCGGCGGTGCCGGTGCCAGGTTGAAGGGGAACTGCCCTTCGAGATCAACCAGCGCATTCCCCATCACGTCCAGGCTGTTCTTCAGCTCGTGAAAGGTTTTCGGGCGCACCGATCCGCGCATCGGCACCTGCTGCGGCTTCGGGCCCAGCAGGTTGGCCGCAAGCACATAGCGCTGCGTCGCCTCGTTGATCGATTCCACCGTGTCCTGCGCGAACAACTGATCGCCCCATGCGATCAGGTTGTCCAGATACTTCATGATCACGGCATACTGGTAGGCAACGTGGCGCGTTCGCGCAACCGCATGCGGCTGGAACGGCTTGTTGAGGATTGCCTGATATCCGTCGATCACGCTCTGGCGCCGGGCCAGGTCCGACTGCGAGAGCGGCCCGGGTGCGCTGAGCAGAGCGAGCAGGTAGTCGATCCCCTTGGAGTCCAGCCCGTTGCGGAAGCCGATGAACTTCCAGAAGCGATCCGGCACGGGGGCGCTCTCGGTGGATGTGGGATCGAAGATGTAATGGAACCATCGCTGCGCCTCAGCGAACCGCTGTGTCTTGCTCAGATGCACGGCGACGGTGAACGGCGCATGGAAGAACATCTCCCAGTTGTAGTTGGCGTACGGACCGTGATCGGATGTGTCGATCTCCTTCGCATAGTGCACCACCGAAACCAGACTGGTGTTCTGCGGGTGGTACAGGTTGTTGAAGAAGTCCTGCGATGGATTGGTTACAGGGTCCGCGGTCTTCAGCGATCCCTGCCACACCGGGTCCATCGCGGCACGCAGCGAGGACGTGTTCAGTTGGGCGATCAACTCGCCGACGAACGGATGGAAGAAGTTCTCGAAGTTGTACGTGAACGCCGTATCTGTTTGGACCAGCGCCACCAGATTCGCACTCGATGCGGTTGTGGTATTGTGATAGCCCGCAGGGGCTGGTGTACCTGACATGTGTTGTGTCTCCGTGTTGTGATGGCTGCGCTGAATCCTACGCGTGCGGCATGGAACCGGCCGCGCCGATGTTGCGACTTCCGAACGTAACCTGAACCGTGGAGCCGATACCCTGGTGGATATTGGCATCCTCCGTGACGAACTGCTGCACGGCGTTCATGGAGCCGGCAGGGGTTCCCAGCGAGACACCTCCGCCGTTGACCCATGGGCTCACCTGAATTGCAGGGCCAGGGTTGCCGGCCAGGACGATCGGCGGCAGTGAACTGCCGGAACGGGACGTGGCCGTGCCGAATACGATGCCGGAATAGACCGGTATCGGTACCTGATGGTGCGCGGTGGTTACATAGAACGCATGGCGGCTGTCGTAGTAGAACATCGGTGACTCCCATACGTCGGAGACCGGATGCATCGGCCACACGTATTTGTACGGAAGGGCCGGCGAGAGAATCTGCCGCGTGATCGACGGTGAACCGCCTGCGGAGACGTACGTGAGCGAGAAGTCGTTCCCCAGGTTGCCGGTAAACCAGCGGTCGCGCAGTATGACGCTGCACACCGGAGTGAAGTTCGTATCGAACTGCGGGAGGCTGTGCGTGTTGTAGAAGATCCAGCTGACCGAGCCGTCGCAGCTGATGGAGCTGCCGGCGCTGGTGATCTCCACGCGCAGCGTGTCCCCCTCCTCCCGCGTCGAGATGTCGAGATCCGAGCGTTTGAAGGCGAGTGTTCCACCGGCGTCGTGCGTTCCCACCGTGACGGGATTGTCCGGGTCGGACGTCTTCGTCTGCTGCCACTTCCCGTTGTGATACTCGCTCCAGCAGAGAATTGCCTGCACCGTCATCTTCCCGTTCGCCTTCGCGCTGGTCTTCGCCTCGCCCGTGAGCTGGCTCATGGACATGTTGCCGACCGTGGAGGTGTTGTTCGACGTCGGGATGGATGCCGGGTCCACGTTCCCGCGCTTCAGGATCCGGAGCCAGAACAGGAGCAGGCGCTTACCCCAGATCACCGGCACTACAGGGTTGTCCTCGATATCGAGCTTCACAAGCTCCCACGGAGTCCAGTACCCATACTCGCGGCGGCGATAGTAGTACTTGCGCTGCGCCCCCGGCGTGCGCGCAATCACGTGGTTCACCTCCCCCGGATGCACGTGCGTGTCCGGTTGGTGGAAGATCGCCACCGGCTCCAGCTTCGCAACCTCCTCCAGCTTCGCCAGGTAGTTGAGCAGTGCCACCGACGCGGTCTCCTCGGTGATGTCGCTCTGCAACAGCTCGCTCTCGATCTCCTTGAAGAACGGCGACTTGTCGTCGCGCAGTTCCGGCTCCAGCCAGTTCTCCGGGTAGAGGAACACCTTGCGGTTGGCCTCCCACACGCGGTAGCGCTTCATCCATTCCCACTGCGTGGCGTTGATCGCCGCCGGCGAGACCGTCGGTTCCAGGTTCATCACGCATCGTTCCACGAAGAGCTGCACGGAGGAAAGGGCATGGCGGATGCGCGAGGTCTGCATGCAGGGCTCCATCTCCACATCCATGAGGAAGTACTCGAACAGCTTCTCGGGCGTATCGATCTTCTGCGTGCTCGGGTTGTTGCGCAACTGGTGCAGGATGTAGGCCACCAGCGCATCGCGCTGCAGCGAGCGCATCTGGTCGCTGATCGGCTGAACCAGGGAGCGCCAGTCGTCCAGGGCATAGCGCGCCCGCAGGGCTGCCTGAAGGTCGCGTACCATCGTTGCCGTGGGCTCGTTCGTGGTGGCCGCGATCAGTGCCGCCGACGCGATGCCCATCTTCAGCACTACGGTCATGGCATCGTAATACCTGCGGAAGACCACCGGCGATATCGGGCTGGAGGTGAGCGCACCGCCGGAGATCACCGGCTCCAGAGCGGCGAACGACGCCGCGTCCCAGCCGGTAAGCACGTAGAGCAGGCTGTTGGCATTCGCCGTTGCCGCCGCAGGATTGTTCAGTATCGTGAGGAGCGATTCATCGTCCGGTGCGATTGCCGCCTTCATCCGCGCATGGTCCAGTACCTCGTGCAGAGGGGCTACCAGTGCCGACGGAGTGTTGGCGTTCCCGGTGACGGGGAGTGCGTTGAGCCAGCAGACATTGGCGAGCTGCGGGCGCGTAACCTCGGAGGCCGTCAGGTTCAACGTGGCCGCAAGCATCGCTCCCTTCAGGAATCGCACATAGGAGTCATGCCCCGCGCTCATCAGGTTGTCCGGATAGAGCAGGCGCGTGGCGATCGGCGCAAGCCCCCTGCCCGCCGTCTGCCACTGTATGCGAACCGTGTTCTGCACCTTCTCCACCGTGACGGAGACTGCATAGAGCGTTCCGGCCTTCAACGTGATGGCGCTGGTGTTGTGCCAGGTGGTGCCCACCTGTGTAAGGGGCATGCTGCTTCCGCCGAAGCTGACGGTGACGGTGGATTGCGCCTCGGCGTCGATGTAGATGTTGTACAGTCCGTTCTCCGGCGCCTCCACGTATCCGCTCCAGACGCCGCAGATCGGGTTGCCCGGGTTGGTGCCGTTCGCCGGCAGCGTGTTGCTCGTGGCTGCTGCGTAGACCAGGTTGCCGGCAACGAGGGGAGCGTGCGGAACGCCTCCGGCAACCGTGTTCCCATCGTAGAACTTCGCAAGCAGGCCGGGAGTCTCCAGCGCAAGCAGGTCGCTCACCGCCGGTGCCGATGCGTTGGCAACGGCATTCAGGCCGGTGCTCACAACCGTGGGGTTGGCCACCTTCTCGGCGAATGCGCGTTCGGTCTGCGCGGCATCGGCAAGGCGTTGCAGGGCCTGCAGCGTCTTGCGCCCGCTTACGAGCGCCGGAAGAAAGTTCGCCAGCAACGTGCTCCGCTTCGTCTCCACGGGATCGGGCGAGGCGAGGAATGCCTGATAGAGTGGAAGCAGTTCCGGATAGCGCGCGAAGAACGGCGTCACCACCTTGTCGTTCGCCGTGAAGAGCGCATCGATGGCCGGCGGGAACTGCGCCTGCAGAGTCCCAAGCTGCCCGTCTGCAGTTGCTTCCGCGATAACGGTCGCCGCATTCACCACGGCCTTGATGGCATTGCGCGTCGCGATGTCCAGGATGCCGGTGAATGTCACCACCTTGCGGAAGTCGTCGTATCCAACGCGCGCAACGGCGGGCGACCCGTAGGTGCCGCCGGCCGTTGCCACCGCCGAGGCAAGTGCCGTGCCGAACGAGGAGGCATAGTGGCTGTAGGATGCGCTGGAGACGAACGTCTCGTTGAGCAGGCCGAAGAAGAAGTCCGTTGCCGCCGTGCCGTACACCAGTGTCATTCTGGAGCGTGCGATCTCGCCGGTGGGATCGTCAACGATGCCGAACTCGTTGCCGATCTTGATGAAGTCATCGCGCAGCACGCGAGCGAACTCGTTCGTCTGCGCGGCAGTCGGGGCGGACTGGCCGCTCAGATCCTGGTTCCAGACAAGGTAGAGTGCCGAGGCGGACTTCAGCCCCATGTCGCGCATGTCCTGCAGCAGGCTTGCCAGCAGAAGCGTTGCCGGGGCGGTCGGGTCCGGCGCGGCAAACGGGTCGAGGCCGGTGAGGCCGATCATCAGCAACAGTTCCTGCACACTGATACGCAGGGCGCGCGCCAGATATGCCCTGCGGAACAGCGCGCTGATGTTCGCGATGTTCAGCACCGTATTCGCGTTGTAGCCCAGCGCGGTCACGATCCGGTCGTACTCGTCGGCGGTGATGTTGAATGCTGCGCGAAGGGACTCGGCATGATCGAACAGCTTGATCGCGTTGTTCTGCAGGAACTCGCCGAAGCCGTTATCCGCGAATACCGCATCCTGGCTCAGGATGGTCGGGTTCAGGAACATCTGGCGGTAGAGCGCCGTGGGGCCGTGCGTGCCGATGTCGGACCACGTGGCCAGCACCGATGTCAGGTCGCGTTCCACCCTCAGGTTCAGCGTGCGCAGGATGCGGATCACCACTCCCAGCCGCGGGAGGAGCGTCAGAAAGCCGGTGTCCAGCTTCCCCTTCGTGTCGATGTCCGTGGACTGCAGCGAGGCCAGGTTGGTGTTGAAGAGCGCGCAGATCGCGGCATCGGTCTGCTCGATGGTCCATCCGAGTTTCTTCCACAACCGGATGAAGCGCATCAGGCGGAAGTACTCCACCGCCGTCAGACGGGTGGAGGTATCGTTCACGTTCGCCATCGGGGTTGCGAAGCGGAGCTCGATCGTGTCGAAGCTGCATGGATCCGCGTTGTTGGTGGTGTCCGTCAACGTAATCAGCCCCATGATGCGGGCGTAGTTGGTGTTGTCGGTCACCCAGTTCGCGATGTTGCCGCCGTACTCGGCCGGGTCCAGCGTGCCGGCTCCCGTTGGGAGCATCGCATTGAACTGTGCCGCGCTGATCCCGCCGGCCAGTGGGCCGGCCTTCAACTGCGCAAGCGTCACGAAGCTCACGCCAAGGCGCTCCACCTTCGGGATCAGGTCGCAGTTGGGGTTGATGAAGCGCGTCCGCAGCACCGCCGCAAGCTCCTCATAGGTAATCCCCACGCGGCGGCAGAACGCCTTCGCATTGGCGATGCCCTGCTGGACATTGGGTATGCCCGCAATGACATTGCTGTCGATCGTGTTGGTCGGGAATCCATAAAGGCTCCAGAGCGGTACGCCGGTGGAGTCCGTGAGTACCTTGTTCTCCGCGCGGGAGAGCCGGACCTCCTCCATCATGATATCGCGCCAGCCGAACGTGGCGCCGCCCCGCTCCAGGTTGTTGTGCGTCCGCAGGCGTTCCAGCGCAAGCGGCAGCGCCACTTCGAACTTCTCGAAATGCCTGCGCAGATTCTCCAGCGGCTGGTGGAACGGCAGCGGCATCGGGAAGTTCTGGTTCAGCAGCGTGGTGTAGGCTGCGTCGATCACGAACCTCGGGCTCGCCAGCAGATCCTCGGACTGGCTCGTGCCGGTATCATGCCCCACATAGTTCTGCAGCGAGAGCGGGCTTGCATTGGTGATGTAATATTCCAGCGTCTCGTTCACCACGTCGATGTACGGGAGTGCCGTGTTCGTGTTCTCGCAGGTGAGCGGCAGATACTCGATGTCCGGGCGGCGCGCAAGCAGCGCCGTGAGCGGATTGGCGCTGCCGCCGGGAGGCGCGGTGTTGTCGACGAAGTGGAGCAGATCCACCAGATATGCGGCGGGGGAGAGAACCGAACGGCAATGATCGCACGCACAGAAATCCATGTTGCCGAAGATGGACTCCAGTGTACCATACGCCGCCAGGGCAGGCGGAGAGCCGCCTCCGGTCTTCGCCATCGAATGCATCGCATGCGTCTGCGGGAGATCGATCGGCCCCTTCGGCGCCGGCTGCAGCACCTGGCGCGCGGAATCGGAGTCCAGCGTGTCCTGCTCCATCGGCGGCGTGCCGATGGGGACCGCCGTCTTCGCCGTCAGGTAGCTCATCGTGAGGTTGAGCACGGTGTTGTGGATCTGTACCGAGCGATCGTGGATCGCTCCTGCGGCGTCGTCGCCGCCCAGGTCGCCGCCGTAGGTTGCAACGAAATTGTCCCGGTCGAACTGCACGACATGGGCGGCGGCATCCAGACCGTTGCCGAGCAGTACGCCCATGGCGCCGTCGTCCGTGGTCATCTGGTAGACGCGCGAAAGCCGCTTCACCTCCGTTGTGGTGGCGGGATCCAGCGAGACATTGTTGAGCGAGAGATACTGGTCGATCGGGTTCACCCCGATCTCGAAGCTCCCCTGGTGGTCTGTCAGGAACTGGTGCACCTGGGCGGGCGAGTTCACCGGAAGCACCCCGCTCTGCACCATCTCCGCCACGCATGCCGTTGGATAGCTCAGCCTGACCTGCGCGGCGAGATAGTCAGCATAGTTCAGATGCTTCTCCGCGTCGGTGGAGCCGGGGATCTCGTTGGGGATCTGAATGCCGCCGGTGATTATCTGGCTCCAGCGATCGGAACGGTGGAATCCCGCGCTGGCAAGCTGCAACGGATCGGTAAGCCCTCCAGCCACTGCGCCATGCAGCGCGGAGATCAACGGCCCGTTGTTGACCGTCAGGTAGGCCAGCTTGCCGTCCAGCTGCAGTCGCGTGGCAACGGAATCGCCCATGGTGGTGCGTACCGCATTCCACAACGCATCCATGTCGTCGCGATGGTCCGCGTACAGCGTGGCGAACTGTGTCTTCTGGCCGGTAGAGAGCGAGGAGGCATCCAGCAGGCTGTTCACGCTCGAGATGCCGACAAGGGGGCCGGCGGTGAGGAGCTTCTTCGCGCAGAGATCGTGGAACCTCGTCAGCACGGTGTCCACGGTATCGGCCTGAACCTGCGTGATGATTCCCTGCCCCCGCGCCTGTTCCCAGATCGTGCGGAGCGTGGTCGCGTCCGTGTGGTAGAGCTTGTTCTCGTTGGCCGGCAGGCCGGCGCGGAACAGCGCATAGAAGTACGCGGCGTCGATGGGCACGTCGCCGGCATTGACAACGGAGTTGTTGCTGAACTGCTGTGCAAGCGAGGCCATCGCAACCGCACGCGCATCCCAGCCGCTCTTGTTCGCGAGATAGGTGATGTCCTGCTGGTTGTCGTCCTCCCGAAGCGTGGCAAGCGATCCGGCGAAGTGTCTCGCCAGCGAACTCGTGAGCGCCTGGTGCTCGCTCGGGAGTGCGGTCTGGTTCTTCTCGAGGATAACGTCCAGCGTCTCGACTCCCGAGGCATTGTACCGCACCTCGGATGCGCCCACGAACGTTCCGTTGGAGTAGGCCCGTGCCTGCACGTCCGGGCGCTGCTTGCCGCGCGCCGCAACGATGGACGCACCGAACGTGCCGGTGTAGTTGCCGCATGGGTCCGTAACTACATCCACGAACACGAAGTCCTCCCCGATGCCCTTGTCCACGATCTGCACGTGCAGCCCGCCAACGCTGGCGCTGTCCGGGCTCAGCACACTCCCGCTTACCGTGTAGCTGGTCTCGCTGCTCTGGTCGCATCCGGGATTGGACTGGCCCTTTGCCTGCGGCACGTACCATGCCACGGTGATCTCCACGGGCGCATCACCGTTCGCGGCGTTCCACGTCGTGGATCGTTCCGTGTCCGCCAGGACCGTATCGCGCGAGTAGACCTTGAAGAAGATGGAGGGAGCCTTCTCACCGAAGAGATCCTGAGTGAATCCGATCTGGAAATTTCCGGAAGTATCCGTGAGGCTGCTCCCGATGGCATCATCGATAACGTGGTCCCTGTCCCAGGCCTCGACGTGAAGCCCTGCAATGCCGAGCCGCGTCTGTGAACCGATCACGCGACCCGTGATCAGATACCTCTGTTCGCTTGCATCCATGGTGGAAGTCCTTGCTTATGTGCAACTGCTGTGTGGTCGAGAATCCGACGGCAGTATGCCGTTCGTGACGGCGTCTGAACGGGCAGGCCGTCCTGCGCCCTTCCGGCAGGCAGCCCGGCACCCAACAGTTGCCGTAAATTCCGCGCGGCCGATGCACACCCTGCGTGTGCATGCGGTGCTGTGTCGTGTCGATACCGGTTGCGTGCCGGTGGTGAATCAACTGCGTTTCATTGTCCGTTCACGGTGCTGGCTGCTACCACTGTCCATGCTCATCGACGATGCGTGGCCGTACGGCACCTCTCAACAGATTATCGAGAGCGCGATCGAATGTATGGCCAACGAAATAGAGGTCGTCGAAGATCAGGAACACACGTCCACGTTCATCGATCGTTATGAATCCGTGCCCGTCATCCGTCTCGCCAAGCGGATACAGGCTCACGCCGAGCGGGGCGGCGAACTCGACGAATCGATCGCTCTCACCCACGGCCATCATCGGATCCAATACCACCGGCGTTCGCGCGAACTCGATCCCCGGTCCCCTCCGCCCGATCCGGAGATTCCCGAACTCCGAGAGCACGTCGAGTGCTGCAGGGAACGGTGCAAAGTCGAGCGGAAGCACGAGTGCCGCCGATACATTCCGTTGTGGGAACCATCCGCTGTCTCGTAACATCCCTGACGTCTCCGTCGGGAATCGATCGTCCATTGCAGTGCTCATTGATGACCCTTGTGTGCATCGGAGACGCCCATTTGCTTCAGCACCTTGCTGCAGCTTTCGCATGCCTCCTTGGGAGTACCGTGTCCGGGATTCGCTGCGGAACGAATCTTGCTCGCTGCGCTGACGCCCCCCCTGGGGTCCACGCCCGCGTAGCGTGCCTGTGAAAGAGCCTGCAACTCGGCGCACTTGCCATGACATGCCGATCGCTCCGCTTCCGGAATTGCGTCGAGTGCGTTCTGCACATCCGGATGCAGGTTCGTTGGCTTGTTCCCTTTCACGCTCGTTCCCACGTACGTCTCGTCGCCCACCGCAACTGCTGCCGCCATGCCCGGCTGTGGTTTCGAACCCTGTGCAACATTTGCGTTGGCACGGGCAACGACACGAGCGCGAACGTTTGCTCCGATTGCCTGGGCCACGGGAGCAACTACTCCTCCCACGGCACCGCTGGCGAGCGTCGACACCAGGATCGCCTTTTTGTCGAAGCCGTGCGCCCGGGCCTCGCCGCTCACAACCTGCCGTGTGGTCTCATATGCAGCGCCGCCAAGAGCTCCGCTCGCCGCGCCCCGTGCCACCGTCGACGCAATGCGTGCCGCACGCGAAGCGGTTGCAGTTGAACGAACGGCAGTCGATGCGGCTACAGTGGCCCTGGAAGCCGTGGCGGCCGCCCGTGTTGCATTTGCTGCCGTCGAGGCAGCCCTGGTTGCGTTGACGGCCGCGTTGGCCGCCCGCGCTGCCGTGGCTGCGGATCGTGCCGCCGCCACGCCGGGTATCACCCCGGTTACCGCACCGGCAACGAGCCCCGCCTTCCCTGCCTGCCGGTTCTGCTCCCAGTTGACCTTGTGGCCTGGATTCGTGAGCACCTGTGCGGTAAGATCTGCGGCACGGCCGCTGACGTACCCGCTCCCGGCGCCAACCGCAACGGTCCCGACGAACGCGGTGGCTGCCGCGCCCGCCGCTCCGGCGGCCGTGCCTCCAACAGCGGACGCCGCTGCCCCGACAAGCACGGCCCCTGCGCCGGCAGTGGCAACCGTTACAACCACCGCAACGGCGACAACCGCCGTTACCACGGCCACCTGTCTCCAGGTCCACATGCCTGTTGGATCGTTCGCTATGATCGGGTTGTTCCGAACGTAGGCATAGACATTGATATGATCCGCAACGCTCGCCGGATCGCAGCTCGTCCACCGCCCGAGCCAGGGGGCATAGTATCGTGCGCCGTTGTAGGAGAGGTCGTTCTCTTCGTCCCGCTCCTTTCCGGTATAGCGGTATCGCTTCGGCGTGTCGGTGCCCGCACGCACCGCCTGGTACGATGTGGAGCCGTATGGGAAGTATTCCTCGTAGGAGAGCACGTCCGCGTTCTCGTCCAGCTCCAGCAGGGCCGAACTGAGATGATTGCCGTACTGATAGCGGATCATCTGCGCCGGCGCCGGATCGTTGTTCAGAACGTCGACCGTACGCGTCTCCACCATCAGAACGCGGCGATGGTCCACCATCACGTTCAGCGTCTCCCGCTCCCGCATTACCGTGGAGCCGGTTGCATCATACTCACGGTAGATCTCGAACGGCCCCAGGTAGATCCGCTCGCACTTCCTTCCCGGCGTGTTCCCCGGTCCGGCCTGCCAGTAGGTGACCTTGCGGAGGCGCTCGCCGTTGGCATCGTAGTTGTAGTACGTCGTCTCCGGCACGCCGGCGCCAACAACCTGCCGCGTAGTGGATTGCAGCCGGTCGTACTCGTCCCACGTCATCTCCGGCAGATGCGGCATGCGGGTCATGTTGCCGTGCGCGTCGTGGCGATACGCAGCGGAGTAGGGGCCTCCGGGCGGGTCCCCCGGCAGGCTGGTTGTGGAGAGACGGTTGTTCTTCTCCGTCGGCGTGATCAGGCTGGTTTCATTGTAGGTGTAGCTGCGCGTCCATCCGCCGCTCGCAACCTGATGGACCATGGTCTGCAGGTTGCCGACCTGGTCGTACGTGTAGCGTTCGGTGTAGGTGCCGACCGCGTTGCCATCGCCCGGCGAGACGATCCCCATGCGGAAGCCGTCGTTGTTGTTCGTCTGCTGCGCCGCGTTCAATCCGCCGCCGCCGTTGAGGCCCAGATGCTCTCGCCCCGTTGCCGCCGTAAGCCGGTACAGCGGATCGTACGTGTAGTCCGCCGTCGGGTCCACCCGCTGGTTGCGGAAGAAGACCACGTTCTGGATATCGGCAGCATCGCGAAGGCGGGTGATGTTGCCAACCGGATCGTAGGTGTAGTACAGATCCTGCACCGTGCGTGCGTTCGGGTTGGCGTTCGGCCGCGTGGTGGTGATGGTTGCCACGCGCAGCGTCCTGGGGTCGAACGTGTACGCCGTGGAGGCACCATTGCCGTAGTCCACCTGGATGCGCTGCCCGTGAGCGTTGTAGTCCACGTTGGTGACGGCGTGGATATCCGCTGTTGCAGGGGCCAGCAGGCCTCCGGGGGCCGCTCCCCGGCGTATCCAGACATCCAGCGCCTCCAGGAGATTGGCCTCGTTGTAGAGCGGCTGCAGCACGTTCGGCGAGCCGCCCGCCAGATGAGGCGTCACCATCTGGATCGGCCTGTTCATCGCATCGAACAGGGTGGAGGCGCTGAAGTCGTCGTTCGCATCCAGCAACGCGGCGGCTGCTGCGTCCATCCCGGCGATGTCCAGGTTCGGCACATCGTTGATCGTTGCAATCGGCGTCCAGTCCGGTGCGCGGTCCACGTCGGGGGGCGACACGGTCGAGGGCGTGTGAACCGCAAGCTGGCGGCCGCTCTCCAGCAGATTCCCCTTGAAGTCATACCGGTCGAAGCTGGCGCGCCCGGCGCTGTCGTAGTGCCGGAACAGCCGCCCCTTCAGGTTGCGCGTTGTATCGGCATGCTTCTCGCCGTACACGAACCGCTCGGCGAGCGTCTCTCCGAATCCGGCGCGGTCCACATAGATGTGCGTCTGGCGACAGAGCGCATCAAACACTGTGCGAAAGGTAAAGCCGCGCGCATCCCAACGCCGATGCGTGTGGCCTACGACGTTGTAGAGAAAGTGTCGCTCGCCGCTGTCCATGCTGCTGTTGTACAGCGGATTACCGGCGATGTCGTAGCCGGCGACGTAGACAAAGCCTCCGCCGGCCGGTTCGCGCACGCAGAACTCCATCACATGGCGTCCCCGGGCATCGATAACTGCCAGCGGTTTGCTCTCTGTATCCCGTGCTGTGCGCGTGGCATACCGCAGCCCGCCGCCGTTGTCCACGATGCCCAGGCAGGTGCGGCCCAGAGAATCCAGGTGAGACACCGTGGGCGTGCCTTCATGCGCGGCCGCCTTCTGTGCGGCATCCTGATTGGCCGCCTGCTCCGCAGGCGTTGCACCGAACATTCCGCCGATGCGTGCATCGTACCACGATGTGAATGCACCCGGCGCGTTTCCAAGCAGCCGCGTGAAGTAGTCGCCCACATCCGCATCGGCGCGCGGGTCGCCGATGAGCACGGTATCGTTCTGGTCCCATTCCTCCTCGCGCCATGCATCGAACACCGTCTTCTCGAACACGTCGTCGGGATGCAGCGTCGCCACCACGCGATCCAGGGCATCGTAGAAGAGGACGGAACTCTCGCCGACCTGCATGTCGAACTCGAAGTTGTGTGCGGCGGAGAAGAACGGCTCGTAGCGCCGGACGGCATTCCCCTTGTTGTTGAGGATGGTCCAGCCGCTGCCGACCCATCGCGGCGAAACGTTCGGTCCCACATTCGGCACCGGGCCCGGCTCCGCGATCGCCTTCTGCTGGATCTCGTGCCCCATGCCGTCCGAATAGTTGAACACGTGATGGTAGCCGGTCACCGCCGGGGCCACCAGATTGTTCACGTGAGCCTCGCGCGTCAGCGTGTATACCATCGGCGCATCGGGCGAGGCCTGATTGCGCGTGCGATAGTAGGCGAACAGGTCGGTGACGACGCGCGCCGTTGCGTTGCCCAGCGTAGCCGCCGGATTGTTCAGCGGGTTCGCACGGATCGCCAGGATCGTGGCGTCGTCCAGATCCGGATTGAAGCCGGCAAGCGAATCGCCTTCACCCGCCTTTCCGTAGACGGCGGTTCCTGCAACGGCTCCAAGAGCGTCGTATGCAACCTCACTGCTGTTGCCGTTGGGATCGGTGCTCCGATACGGATGCAGCACGCGGTAATCGTTGTCTCCCGTGGTGACGTTGCCGAGCGCGTCCGTCGAGACCGCGGCCAGGATATCGTATGCATCGTAACTCACCCGGCTGATGGCGCCGAACGGGTCGATCGCCCGGCGCACGCTGTAGAAGTGTGCCCGAGCCGCGGCCAGTTCCTGTACCGGCGTATCGGCATCGCCCGGCGAGAGGTAGATGCGGCCGGAGGGGATCCACCAGTCGTTGCCGCCAAGCTGCACGTAGCCCCCCTCGGTCATGATCGCGTTGTTCACGCGCGTTCCGAAAACCCGGGTGATCAGCCCCGGCGTCAATGCCAGCTGGTACGATTCGCCCGGCAGCGCATGCGATTCCAGGGCACCGAGCGCGAGGAGGGCGGTGAGATCGTCGCGGCGATAGAGCGTGCGGGAGCGGCCAACGATGCGCCGCGCCAGCCCCGCCGGTGAGCCCGTCCCTTCAATGTCCGGCGTGGAAACCTCCTCGTAGGCGATATCGTGTGCGCCGCTCCAGAGCGTGCTCCAGTTAGACGTCATCTCGCTGAACGTGAAGCGCGCCGCCATCGGTGTGAGGCCGGTCAGCTCCGCGGTGATCACTTCGCATGAAAGGGGAGCGCGATAGACGTCGAAGGCGTTTGCGTCCCACGGCTGGTTCACCGGCGACGTAAACACATGCTCCGTTGCACCGATGTGCATGCGTGTCTGGTCGTGCGCGAGCATCGTCTGGAACGCGTTGCTGAGCAGCGGTTCCGGCGCGGCATAGCCGGCGCGACGGCCGTAGCCGATCGATACGCACTGAAGGACGTTGCCGAAGTCGTCGGCTGCCAGAGCCATGTCGTGCGTGATGCGCGGATCGTCCGGGTTGCGTTCGTAGTG
This sequence comes from Kapaibacterium sp. (SeqCode), assembly GCA_035549015.1. Classification (GTDB taxonomy): domain Bacteria; phylum Bacteroidota; class Ignavibacteria; order OLB7; family OLB7; genus JAFDZV01. The sequence goes on along the minus strand of DASZRW010000014.1, from coordinate 39,813 downwards.
ATAATGAATCGTCTCGCGCGAGTAGGTGAGGAACACCGCATGCTGGTTGATCCCCATCGGCTGCACCAGCCGCACCGAAAGGTTCTGCTCCGTCACCGTGAACGGATGCTCCGCCTGCGGCGTCCCATCCCCTGCATATACCTCCGTGCGGAGCGTGGAGCCCTTCAGCGCCCGGTATGCCTCGCGCATCTCGTCCGGCGTGAGCCCTGAGGGAATCACCGTGTCCGGGAGCAGCAGCGCCTCGCGGGCCAGGATGTTCACCTGCGTGTTCCCGCGCGTGGATGGCTCCGCCCAGTACTCGTCCTCGTACTGTCGCGATACATTCCCCGCCTCGAGAAATGCGCCCGTATGGAACCATGTCTTCGTATGCACGGGTGCGGCCCATGCAATCGAATCCCAGTTCGTCGCCTCCGCCTCCGGGAACGTCGTGGTGTCCCCATGCTCCTCGGTATCCCACTGCTCAACCATGCCGAAGCCGCGGAACTCCCGCTCGTAGCCGTCGTAGTGCCCGTGGTGATATGCATATCGGGCCACGAAGCGGCTGCGGCCGATGAAGTCGAATGTCTCCACACGCTCTACCACATACACCAGATGTGGCAGCCGCGTAACCCACGGCGTGCCGGCCATCCTGTCCTGCAGATAGAACTTCGTGGAGGGAGCATAGTGCACGCGGGTCTCGGCGCCGAGGTTGTTGCGCGAGGTGATCATCAGATGCGGCTTCTGCCCGCCCATCAGATCCACGTACACAAGCGGCCGCTGGGTGTTGGCCGGGAGCGGTGATGACCACACAAGGCATGCCGTGCCGTTGCCCAGCAGATCGAACACCTGCACGGAGCTGAGCGGATCGGTGGTGGGGAGCACCGCGATCGTCTGCGATGCCGCCCACGTGTTCCCGGAACGGTTGAAGCAGACGTGCACGCCATCCTCACCGATGTAGAGCACATCGGTGGTGCCGGAGCCGTCGATGTCCGAAAGGCGCACGCGGCGCGGATCGAAACGCTCGTCGTCGGTGAAGCGCGGCGCGTTGTCCATGCTCACCTTCGCACCGAAGTGCCCGTAGCCGCGGTTGGGCCAGTAGCAGATCTCGCCGTTGCGCACGCGCACGATATCGGTGAGGCCGTCCCCCGACATGTCGGCGAGGAATATCGTCTGCGTTCCGTCGGCGATCACAACCGTAGGCCCGCGCTCCTCGTCCCACGGCGTCGGAACCATCGTTGCCTCGCCGAACCCGCTCTCCCCCAGGGATTGATGCCAGGTGAACACTCCCTCCTCGGTGATCAGAGCGTCGGCGAGGCCGTCGCCGGTGAGATCGATGAAGCGGAGGTTCGGCTCGGACCAGTTGATCTCCGGCAGCGATGTGAAGTTCATCAACGGCGACCATGCATCGTCCGCCGTCCGTTCGAAGAAGCCGGGCGTTGCATCGTCCAGCAGTACCAGGTCCAGCTGGCCGTCGCCGGCCAGATCCATCAGATGCATGTGGCCGCCGAGCTCGGAGCGGGAGGGGAGTGTGGGCACTCCCTCCTGCGCGCCGAACTTCGCGCGGGCAATCCGGCTGCCGTCCGGTTGCGTCACCAGGTTGATCGGGCTCAGATTGCGATGGTATTCCCAGGCGCCGCCGGTGTCCGTGAGCATGCCGGAGAGCCCCTCGCCGTCCAGATCCACCCACTGATAGCGGGAGCCGTCCAGCCCCTCGGGGAGGTTGGCCATGCTCTCCGCATCCAGCGTGAACACATCCGGCTGTATGACCGGCCTGCTGTATTCGAACTCCGCCGGCGGCATGGACTTCGCCACATAGCCGCCGTGGCCGTCGCGCGTGTATCCGGTCTGCGTTACGGACTCGAGGAACGTGTAGATCGGATTCGCGGGATCAGAAGGATTCGTCTCGTCGGAATAGGTGAAGTCCGTGCTGCGCACCAGGCAACTGGTGCCCACGTTCGGTTCGCCCGCGAAGTGATGGAACATCAGCACGCGGCGGCAGCGGCGATAGGTGCGCACCTCGAAGCCGGAGCGATAGCTGGAGAATGGATCGGGGCGGAGCGTCCACGCTCGATCGGGCGTGGGAAGCGGCGAGGCGAGCGGATGATCGCCATAGTCCAGCACCACCTCGAAATGCCAGTCCGTGGGAAGCGCAGGGTCAGGGCCGCCCGCTTGCCAGTCCGCGAACCAGGGGACTGCGTTGCCGTAGCGGATGCGTTTCAGATAGCGCTGCACGGCGCGCATGCCGGACGTGCGGTTGGCCTCGTGCGCAAGCGCGTGGTTGATGCCGGCGCCATCCTCCACCGCGTATTCGTAGACGGCAATGTTCCCCTTGTCGTCGAACGTGCGGCAGATCAGGTAGGAGAAGATCTTCGTGGGATCGTCCGGATCCGCGATGCGGCTGTTCGTATCGTAGCCGAAGAGCGTCGTGACGTTGTCGCGGGTGATCGTACGGAAGTGGCTCTGCCCCGTGGCGGTGGCGGTCCACCGTTCGATCCGCGCGAACAATCCCTCGATGCGCGGCCGGTAGAGAGTGATCCTGTAGGCGACGCCGTGCACCGTCCGGTTCAGAACGATGCGTGCGCCGTTGTTGTCCAGCACCGGCACCAGATCCTCGGCGCCGGAGATGATGAAGATGTCGGACTCACCGGCGTCCACATAGCGGGGAAGCCCCTTATCCGTCTTGCGGGTAATTGCCGGAAGCCCCATGCTCCATCCGAAGCCGAAGATGCCGTTGCCGGCGCCGGAATCGTAGGAGATGTTGAATTTCGGTCCGAACCCGGAGCGTCCGGGGCTCGAAGCCACCGGGATCGTCAGCGAGCCGGTGCCGGTCGCGGGGTTCACACCGAACTTTTCGCCGATGCCACGGATCGCACCGCCACCTTTCGGGAGGGAGATGGTGGGAACGGAGAAGGGGGCGTTCCCGCGCGACGCCCCTTTTCCGGATGATGATTTCGGCTCTGTATGCGAACGATCGGCTGCGGCCGAATGGTGACCGGCCTCGCGGCCGTGATGTTTATTCTCGTTGTTCGGCATGGTGGCATCCCGGCTCGTGGGAACCCGATGCAATCGATCTGGCATCGACCAATCCGCATGCTCCGCTCATGCCGTTGATTGCATACAACGGCAACGCATGCAGCATGTGCATCCGGGATCACTACATGAATGTGGTGGTATTCACTGGTTGCGGATCAATCAGGCTGGGGGCACCTGATCCGCATAAGGCCCAGATGCAAACATACATGCACACGGTCCCGATGTCAAGGCCCCGGCCACATGTTTGGGAGATATTCCATTCCTCCGGTGTCACGATCTCCCGGGCCGGCGTATTACTGGATCTGCGGACCGGACACGAGGCAATCCCGCCCGCCTGGAAGCCTGGATTGGAGCGGCTGCGGGGCGATGGTATACTATCAGCCTGTTGAATTATTGCGTTGCGGCGGACCGCTCAACAGTCTGCATCGGAGGCGCGTCGGCAGGCGAATTATGCGTGCGCCGCACAATATTGCGCGCCATATCGAGCGGCTGTCTCCTGCCCGGCATTTCCCGATTATCCATGCGTGAGACCGGAGAATAGTGGCGCTCCGTATTCTTCACCGCGTATTCTCCGCCTCGTATTCATCACCTCGCATTCTTCGCCCCCTCTTTCCAGGAGGGGATTGGGGGGAGTTCGCGATCCCGCTGCATGCGTCCGGCATAGTGCAGGGATAATTCCTTCGGCGGGCAGCTGGCGTTCCATATGTTGGCAACGAATGTTTGGATATCGATAGGTGAACCCGCTATTCAACCATATTCACCTGAAGGAATTGCGGCGCAGACTGCGGCGTGATCAGACATATGCGGAAATGGTGATGTGGTCGCAACTACGTGCTCATCGTCCTGGTGGGTACAAGTTCTATCGGCAGTTCAGCGTGGGGCCATATGTGCTTGATTTCTTTTGCGCCCACTGTAATCTGGCGGTTGAGCTTGATGGCTACCACCACTTCACCGAGGAGGGACGTCTTCATGATGCAAGGCGAACGAAATATTTGAACGAGCAGGGGATTCGTGTCATCCGATTTACGAATGAGGAATTTCTTGCTGATCCGAACGGTACGACAAGGAGCATTCTCGCCGCGCTTGCGGAAGCAGAAGAATGAATTGCTGCGTCAACACGAAAGCCCCTCCTGATCCCTTTCTTCGCCCCCTCTGTCCAGGAGAGGGTTGGAGGGAGTTCGCCGGCCACCGCTCACGCATCGCATCGGCATCGATCGGAACCCCTCCTGCTCAGAGCGGGCCAGGTGGAGAGACACGAGCTTCATCCCCACGATCCGGCAATCTGCCGGGTTGCTACGTTCAGCCGGTTGAAAACGTTGGTTGTTGCGATCGAGAGAATCAGTGCGGCGAGTCCCTTCTCATCGTAGTGCCGCCTGGCTTCCTCCCAGATCTCGTCGGGCACCGGATCGGTTCGGTCGCTGAGCCGTGTCACGGCCTCGGTAAGCGCAAGAGCTGCGCGCTCGGCATCCGTGAAGTACGGAGCCTCCCGCCATGCAGCAACGGCGAAGAGACGCCTGTCCGTCTCGCCCATCTTCCTTGCATGCTGTGTGCCGATATCCACGCATGCGCTGCAGCCGTTGATCTGGCTGGCGCGCAGGTGCGACAATTGCAGTGTGAGCGGCGGCACGCCCCCCTGTTCCGCTGCTCCTATCAGGGCACGGATCGCCTGCATGGCGTCGGGGATGATCAAGGCCGGGTTGCTCATTCGTGCTTGCATGATGGTTGTCCTTGTACGTTTGTCTGATGTTGTTGTTGATGCGCGAGCCGGATGCTGTCACATCGGCCCACGTTCATTCGTCAGGGGCATGACGGAACACAATCAGGAAATGTGACCGATGGAGACGCACGAGATGCTTGCCCGGGGATTCGAGGCCAGACGAACCCATCTGCAATCCGTTGCCTATCGTATGCTCGGCTCGATGAGCGAGGCGGAGGATGCCGTGCAGGAGGCGTGGCTGCGGCTGAGCCGCTCCGACACCAGCGGCGTGGAGAACCTTGGGGGATGGCTTACCACGGTTGTGGCGCGGGTGTGCCTGGACATGCTTCGCTCCCGCAAGTCGCGCCGCGAGGAGGCCATGGATGAGCACGTGCCGGAGCCCGCTGCTCGGCGTGAGGATGGCGGCGATCCCGAACACGAGACCCTCCTGGCGGATTCCGTCGGGCTTGCCATGCTGGTCGTGCTGAACAGGCTGCCTCCGGCGGAGCGTGTGGCATTCGTGCTGCACGACATGTTCGATCTTCCCTTCGAGGAGATCGCGACGATCGTTGATCGCTCTGCGGCCGCGACGCGCCAGCTTGCAAGCCGTGCGCGGCGGCGCGTGCAGGGAAACCGGGAAGTGCCCGATGCGGATCACGCGCATCGCAAGGCCGTTGTGGACGCCTTCCTCGCAGCGGCCCGCGGCGGAGATTTCGATGCGCTCCTCGCGGTGCTGGATCCGGATGTAGTGGTTCGTGCCGACGGTACCGCCGTGAAGCTGGGCGCGGAGCCGGAACTGCGTGGCGCCGTGGCAGCCGCCGGCACGTTCTCGCGCCGCGCGCAGGGAGCACGGCCCGCGCTCATCGATGGTGCCGCCGGGCTGGTGTGGGCGCCGGGTGGCCGCCTCCGCGTGGTGTTCGATTTCACGATCGAGCGCGGAAGGATTCTCGCCATCGATCTGATCGGTGACCCCGAGCAGATCGGCGAGTTCGAGCTGGAGATCCCGGATCCATAGCGCATCCTCCGGCCATCCGGCCGGCCCCGCGATCGATGCCCGCCGCAACTACTACGGAACCGCACTGCCAATCTCGGCCGCTCGAACGTTATTCCTTCAGATGCCCGCGTCCGCCGGAGCTGCGGGATCATCGGCCGCAGGCTGCGCGGAACGATGAAGATGGCATGCGCCGGACTGCCGCGTGTGCGGGAGGGGAATGCCGCGGGCTATCGTACACCATTGGGCTCAGGTTCCGGGCGATGGCTTCCAACACTGAAGATATGGATTCGTGGGACCGGCAGAAGGAGGAGCTTTCGCTCTCCGATGCCGCATCATTCCTGCTGGACGAATGCCGGATGGTTCTGCCGGGCATTCAGGCGCTGCTGGGCTTTCAGTTGATCGCGGTGTTCAGCCCGGGGTTCGACCAGAAGCTCAGCGTTCCGGATCAGCACATCCACCTGGCGGCCATCACGCTGCTTGCAATTGCCGTCGCGCTGATCATGACGCCGGCCGCCTACAACCGCCACACCGGGCTTCGCGAGGTTACCCAGACGTTCATCCGCGTCAGCACGCGCCTGCTTCTTGCAAGCATGCTCCCCCTTGCCGTCGGGGTCTGCCTGGACTACTACCTGATTGCCAAGGTATTGCTTGACGGCCTGCCGAGCGCCCTGGTGGCGAGTGGGCTCTTCGCCCTGTTCATGCTCCTCTGGTTTGTCCTTCCGCGGGCGAAAGGGTTGCAGCGGTTGCTTGGGAGAGATCGATGATGACCACCGGGATGAACGATGAAGATATCACAATGGTAATCGCGGGGGAGTGAAGGCTATCTTGAGCGGGACGCCCGGTTCGGAGCCGCGCATGGTTCCATGTTGGGCGGTTGGTGGCAGCGGAGGCCGGTGCATCGGGGCGATCCGCAACGCGCAGCGCTCCGACGCCGCGTGTTGTACGCCGGAGCAGCCCGGGCGCACCGGGTGCGCGGCTCTACACATTCACTCTCGCATCAGGAGACAGCCCATGAACAATGAATCGTTTGAAGGAGTCGGCGGCCTCAGAATATACACCCGTTCCTGGCTCCCGGCGGAGGAGAAGCCACGTGCGATCGTTGTCATCGTGCATGGGTTCAATTCGCACAGCGGCTACTACACCTGGGTTGCCGATCAGTTCGTTGCACATGGCCTCGCCGCGTACGCGCTGGACCTCCGCGGCCGCGGCAATTCTGATGGCGAGCGTTTCTACGTGGACAGGTTCGAGGACTATGTCAACGACCTCGAAACCCTCGTGACGATCGCGAAGGAGGAGGTGCCGGGCGTGCCGGTGTTCGTGCTGGGGCACAGCGCCGGCGGCGTGGTTTCCTGCATCTACACCCTCGAGCATCAGGCCGAGATCGCCGGCCTGATCTGCGAGAGCTTCGCGCACGAGGTGCCTGCCCCGGAGTTTGCCCTCGCGGTGCTCAAGGGGCTGAGCCATGTTGCCCCGCACGCGCATGTGCTGAAGCTGCACAACGAGGACTTCTCGCGCGACCCCGGGGTTGTGGAGATGATGAACAACGACCCGCTGATAGCACATGAGGTGCAGCCCACCCGGACCGTTGCCGAGATGGTGCGCGCCGATGAGCGTCTGAAGAAGGAGTTCCCGCTGATCACGCTTCCGGTGCTGATCCTGCACGGGACGCACGACAACGCCACCAAGCCCAGCGGCAGCCAGCACTTCTACGATAGGGCCGGCTCGGCGGACAAGACGATCAAGCTGTACGACGGGCATTATCACGATCTGCTGAACGATCTGGAGAAAGAGGTGGTGATGGCGGATATACTGGCCTGGCTCGACGCGCACATACCTGCACCCTCCGCAAACCCTGCGTAGAGCGCGCGGCGGGATCGTGCTCCGCGCGCGACGCGATGCGCGGGTCGGATGGGAAGGAGTCCCGGCGGATGGAGAGACGGATCGATAGGAGAGGGGTAGATAGGAGAAAGCGGTCGATAACGGAAAAGCCGCCCGCGGTTCGCACCACGAGCGGCTTTTGCTTTCGAACGTTCCCCGGTCCGTGCGGACCGTTGCCCCGGCTAGCTCAGCGAGTACTGGATCACCAGGTAGACCTGCTCCGTCGTGTTGCGCAGCAGGATTGCCGCGGGACCCGTTTCGGCCGCCATGCTGAGCGGGAACGAGCCGCCGGCGAGCGCCGTTGTCGCGGCCGTCGTGCTGCCCACAGCATGGTGCTTCGAGGTATCCTGCGAGTAGATCTCCATGCTCCGGATCGTAATCGTCTTCCCCTGCGCCAGGTACGGGAAGTAATCCTTCCGGATCGTTGCCGCGAACGGATCGGAGGCGCTGTTGACGAACGCCGCCCACTCGGTCGGGAAGTCGTTGCGCAGGCTGAAGACCATTGCAAGTACCGCCGGATTGGTGCTCGGCGTCGGCTTGAACAACGTATCCAGCGCATCGTTCACCGCATCCGGGCTGATGCCCTGGCGCGCAGTGTAGCGAATGTGGATGATCACATCGGAGATGGTGTTGTAGTCGAACGCCTTGTAGTCCGTCGGCAGGTCCAGCTTCCACGTGCTGACCGCGCCGGCTCCCTCGAAGGGGAGGAAGCGGTCATCGCGCAGATTGGTCTCGAACATGCCGCTGTCGTTGGTGGCGCTGCTGGTGACGATGGACTGGATCGAACCGGAGTAGTCGATGAACCGGTCGTCCGTGCCGCTGCTCGAACGTGCATACGTTCCGATCGATGCCGTGCTCGATACGCGCACCGTGCTCCGCATCAGCGAGAGCGTGCAGTTCACGCTTGCGTACGGGCCCACCACCGACGGGATGGAGAGCGCAACGCTCTTGATGCGGCGCATGTAGTGCCCCGGGCAGTCGCGATCGTACAGCCACTCCGGAATCGCCACCACGCAGGAGCCGGTGGCGCGAAGGATCAGGAGCGCGCGCGGGTCCAGCTGGCGCAGCGACACGTGGCGCGTGATCTCCAGCTCGCGCTTGTTGTTGTCGTGGTACGCCATCTCCATCTTCTTGATGTCCAGATGGAGCGCCTCGCCGGAAAGGAAGCCCTTGCGGCCGCCGTCCCAGTAATTGAACTTGATGAAGTCCTGAGCGTCCAGCTCCGGCCGCATCAACTCCTGCTTCATCGTCCGCTCCGCCTTGCGAGCGGTGTCGAACGCGAAGCGGTAGTACTCGTAATAGAGGCGGGACACCTCGCCCTGCTGCCAGAGATAGAGCTCCTCGTTCGTGAACTTCTCGCGAAGGAACTCATCCACCTCCTGCGCGTTGGCGATCTGCTGCTTGGTGTTGAGATACTCGCGATGCGCGGACTGCTCGCCGATGAGCGAGGTGAGCACCTGGCGTCCGTTCTGCATCAGCTCGTGCGCGGCAAGATTATACTGCAGGATCCAGTCGTCCGCACGGCGCTGGTACGTTGCCGTCTTCGAGGCCGTGGAGGCCTTGTAGGTCTCGTGGCTGGAGCGGATCTCGATCACGTCGCCGGCGAAGTTCGCGGCGGCCGAGAGCTGCTGGCCGCCGAAGCCGATCTCGGCGCCAAGCCCCCAGAACGCGAGCTTGATCGGGAACTGCGGGATGAGTGCCAGGATGCCGGCCGTGGCCTTGATGGCCGCCGCACGCTCATGGTACTCGTTCGCCGCCGGCGAGTGGACGTTCAGGTCCGCGTTTTCGTTCGTGTTCAGATAGAGCGAGCCTGACCCCGTCGCGCCCGACTGGTTGGAGGGGTTGCTGCCGCCGGTGATGGAGAGCGCCGAGAGCTTCTGCAGCGTGAGCTGCTTGTCGTACTGCCCAACCAGCGATGCGTAGGCCTCGTCGAAGTTCTCCTCGGTCAGATCCTTGCGATTCAGGACGATCGTCTCCGGAGCGTTCGCGTCCGCCGGAATGCCGAGCAGCCGTGCGTAGTAGTGGAGCCGTTCCAGCGCCGACTTGCGCGTTGTCAGGAGCGACTGCGTGGACTCGCGTGCGTTCTGCCACTGCAGGTACCGCACTTCCTGTGCAAGCTGCTGCACCTGGATCTCGTGACGCTGGCGCATCAGCGTGAGGTGCTCCCCCTCTCCCTTCTCCACCGCCGTCAGCAGCGCGCCGCCAAGGCTCTTCACTTCCGCGCAGAGCTCCGCCGCCTTCTGGATCAATGCCAGCGAGCGGATGGGGCCGATCGGCTGGTTGAGCCCGTTGACGATGCTTCCGGCGTCCATGCCGGCCGCTGCCGCCTTCACCAGCATGCCCGGATCGATCGGCGGATCGAACAGCGCAAGCGGCCGGACAATTCCCTGGATGTTCATGCAGTGGCGGATCTTGAACAGGCGATCCGCAACGATGTCCCAGTAGCCGAGCATCTTGTCGTTGCGCGGGACGCAGAAGTAGAGCGTGCGCCCCAGGCCGAAGAGCGGTGTTGGCCCGGGAGTGCTGGGAGGAGGCGAGGCGAAGTTGAAGGGGAAGTTCCCCTCCAGTGCCACCAGCGCATTCCCCATCGGATCGGTGCCGGAGAGCGCCTGAAGCTGGTTGAAGTTCTTCGCCTTCACCGTTCCGCGCAGCGGCACGCGCTGCGGCTTCGGGCCCAGCAGGTTGGCGGCCAGCACGTAGCGCTGTGTTGCCTCGTTGATCGACTCTATCGAGTCCTGGGCGAAGAGCTGATCGCCCCATGCGATCAGGTTGTCCAGGTACTTCATCACAACGGAATACTGATAGGCAACGTGGCGCGTGCGCGCAACCGCATGCGGCTGGAACGGCTTGTTCAGGATGGCCTGATAGCCGTTGATGGCGCTGTCGTACAGATCCTGGTCCGGCCCAGGAAGCGTAGGACGCGGCTGCGCCAGGAGCGTGAGGATGTAGTCGATCTGCCGCGTGCTGGTTCCCTGGCGGAAGGCCAGGAAATTCCAGTAGCGATCCGGCGCCGGAACCGACATGTCCGTGGACGTGGGATTGAATATCAGATGAAACCACCGCTGTGCCTCGGCGAAGCGCTGCATCTTGCTCAGATGCGTGGCCACCGTGAGCGGAACATGGAACATCATCTCCCAGTTGTAGTTGGAGTACGAACCATGGTCCGATACGTCGATCTGCTTGGCGAAGTGCACAACCGATACCGTGCTGCTGTTCTGCGGATGGTAAAGGTTGTTGAAGAAGTCCAGAGATGGATAGGCCACCGGATCAGGTGTCTGCAGACTCTTCTGCCACTTCGGATCCAGCATTCCCTTCAACGATTCGAGGTTCAGCTTCTGGATCAGTTCGCCGATGAACGGATGGAAGAAGTTGTCGAACGTGTAGGTGAACTTCGCTGTTGTCGGCATGGGAACCGACGCGATCAGCGTGAGCGTGGACGTGCCCAGATGATAACCGGGGCTGACTAAAAAACTCGTTGGCATGTGTATGTTCTCCGTGTCATGAATGCTTTGGGTTTGCCTACACGCCGGTCAATCCGGTCGGGCCGATCAATCCACCCGAGTACGGGACAAGCGCCGTTGAGCCGATGCCGGTGTGGATCGTTCCACTCGTGGCGACAAGCTCGCCCATTGCGCGCGCGCCGGTTACCGAACCGCTGAGCGTTATTGTCCCGCCCGCCAGCGATCCGCCGCTTGCCCAGGTTGTGAGTGAAGCCGGAGCAGCCGTGCCGGTGAATACCAGCGTACCCGGTGCGGCGAAGGCCGTGCTTCCGGAGATCGGGATTCCGTACGTCGACCAGGTGCGAACCGCCGGGATGTCCCACCTGCTGGACACGTAGAAGACGTGCTGGTTGTCGTAGTAGAAGAGCGGTGCGTTCCACCAGTCGTTGAACGGCTGATGCGCCTCGACGATTCTGTACGGGAAATCCGGCTTGAGCACCGTGCGCGACATGATCATGGACATCCATCCGGTATTCTGTATGTAGCCGAAGCCGAACGTGGTTGCCAGATCGCCGCTGAACATCCGCTCGCGGAACGGAACGCCTGTCCCGATCGCGAACGTACCGTTGTCGCAGAGCGGCTGCGCGTGCAGGTTGAAGAAGAGGAAGGTGGCGTATCCAACGCCGTAGACGCTGACACGCAGCCTGGTGCCGTCCGGTCGCGAATCGATCCAGAGCTGGCTGCGATCGAACGTGCCCGAGCCTCCCACCGGATAGGTGCCGAGCTGGATCGGATTTTCCACGTCCGTTGTCTTCGGTGCCTGCCACTTTCCGTTGTAGTATTCACTCCAGTAGAGAACCACATACGGCTTCGAGTTCGGATCGGGCGGAAGATTCAGCCCGCTCAGATCGTCGCCGAGGTGCGTGCCGGTGGGCTTTGCGCCGGTGGAGTCCGGTCCCTTTCTCACGATGCGGGTCCAGAACAGAAGCAGGCGATCGTTCCAGATGACCGGTGAAATCGGGTTGTCCTCGATATCGAGCTTCACAAGCTCCCACGGAGTCCAGTACCCATACTCGCGGCGGCGATAGTAGTACTTCCGGTGTGCACCGGCAGTGCGCGCAATCACGTGATCCACATCCCCCGTGCCGAGCGATGCGTTTGCCTCCACGTGATAGAATCCGCATGGCTCCAGCTTCGCAACCTCCTCCAGCTTCGCCAGATAGTTGAGCAGTGCCACCGACGCGGTCTCCTCCGTGATATCGCTCTGCAGCAGCTCGCTCTCCATCTCCTTGAAGAATGGTGACTTGTCGTCGCGCAGCTCCGGCTCCAGCCAGTTCTCCGGATAGAGGAACACCTTGCGGTTGGCCTCCCACACGCGGTAGCGCTTCATCCACTCCCAGTGCGTTGCGTTGAGCGAATCCGGCGAGCAGCGCGGCTCCAGATTCATCATGCAGCGCTCGATGAACAACTGCACGCCGGAGAGCGCATGGCGAATACGCGAGGTCTGCATGCACGGCTCCATCTGCACATCCATCAGGAAGTACTCGAACAGCTTGTCCGGCGTGTCGATATGCTGCGTGCTGGGGGAGAGATGCATCTGGTGCAGGATGTAGGCCACCAGCGCATCGCGCTGCAGCGAGCGCATCTGGTCGTTGATCGGCTGAATGATCTGCCGCCAGTCCTCCATGGCGAACTGAGCGCGCAACGCCGCCTGCAGATCGCGCGCCATGGTGGACGTGGGATCGTTGGTGGTGTTGGTGATCAGCGTCCCCGCGGAAATCCCCAGCGCCTTCACCACGGTCATCGCATCCATCACGCGGCGCAGCAGGAATGGCTGCGAGATGTTCGACACCCCCCCCACGAACTGTGTTACCAGTGCGTTGAACGATGCGAAGTCCCAACCGGTGAGCGTGAAGAGAAGGCTGGTGGATGTTGCCGTCGACGTTGTCGGGCTGTTGACCACCGTGAGGAGCGAATCACTTCCCGGAGCAATCGCGGCCTTCACCACGGCGTAGTTGATCACGTCGCGCAGCGCCGGCACCATCGTGGCCGGCGAGCCGAGCGTGCCGATAACCGGGATGGAGTTCAGCCAGGAGTTGCCGGAGAGCACCGGCCGGGCCACTTCGCCTGCGTTCAGCTTCAGCGTGTTGGCCAGCGCGCCGGCCTTCAGGAAGCGGAGGTAGGCGTCGCGTGCCGCGTTGTAGAGCGTCGAGGCATAGAGAGCCTTTGCCGGGATCGTCACACGCCCGTAGCCCGATGTGGACCACTGGATGGAAACCGTGTTCTTCACGTTCAGGATGGTTACCGAAATCGTGGAGAGCGTTCCGGCCTTGAGCTGCACCGGCGTGGTGTTCGTCCACACGGCAGAGGTCACCGAAAGCGGAACGTTCACGCCGTCGATTACCAGCGTTACCGTGGAGGTGTTTTCTGCCGTGATGATGAAGTTGTAGAAGTTGTCCTCCGCAGGCTCGATGCTTCCGGTCCACACACCGGAGATCGCGCTTCCCGGCGACGTAACGTTTGCCGGCAGCGTGTTGGACGTGGCGGCCGCGTAGGAGAGGTTGCTGTCGATCCGAAGCGCGTGCGGGAAGGGGCCCACCGTAATCGCGTCGTAGTACTGTGCGGCCAGGCCCTGCGTTTCCACGGCCAGCAGGTCCGTGAGCGCCGGGTTCGCCGGGTTCGCCGCATGCAGGCCGTTTGCCACCGTTGTCGGGTTCAGCACCGTTGCCGCAAACGTGCGGTCCACCTGCGCCGCGTCCGCCATGCGCTGCAGCGTCTGCTGCGTCTTGCGTCCGGCGATGAGTGTCGGGAGGAATCCTGCAAGCAGGTTGGTCCGCTTTACCTCCGGCGTCGCCACCGTGGTCAGGTACGTGGTGAACAACGGAAGCAGTTCCGGGTAGCGCGTGAAGAACGGATCGATGGCGGAACTGTTCGCCGCATACAACGCGTTGATCGCCAGCGGGAAGTTCGTCTGGAACGTTGCCAGTGTTCCCGGTGCGAGCGAGTTGATTTCCGCAACCACGCTGCCGTTCGTTGCGAGCGCAACAAGCTGCGACTGCATCAGCGTGGTCATGCGTCCGGTGAACGAGATCCGTTTGTGGAAGTCGTCGTAGCTCACGCGCGAGGCCGACGCCGTTCCGTACGTTCCCACGATCCCCTGGATCGCCGAGGCGAGCACCGGGCCGAAGGAGGACATCACGTGGCTGTAATACGTGTCGGAGGCGAACGTATCGTTCAGCAGGCCGAAGAAGAAGTCCGCGGCGCCCGTGCCGTACACCAGCGTCATGCGCGAGCGCGCGATTTCGCCGGTAGGATCGTTCACGATCGCGAAGTCCACATTGATCTTCGCATAGTCCGATCGAAGCGAACGGATCACGTCGTTGATCGCAGCGGTTGTCGGCGCGGACGTTCCGCTCAGATCCTGGTTCCAGACCAGGTAGAGAGCCGCCGCCGAGGAGAGGCCGCGTGCCTTGAAGTCCGCAAGCAGATGAATCAGATCCAGCGTTGCCGGAGCCGTGAGGCTGGGCTCCACGAACGGATCGATGCCGGTGAGGGTCACCCACAGAAGCAGCTCGCTCACGCTGATGCCGAGGATGCGGGCCATGTATCCGCGGCGATAGATGGCGCTGATGTTGGCGACGTTCAACACCGTCGAGGTTGTATACCCCAGGGCGTTGAAGATCTGCGTGAACTCCGTGCTCGTCAGGTTGAACGCGGCGCGCAGGGACTCCGCATGGTCGTATACCATCTTCGTCGGATCCTGCAGGTAGAGCCCGACGCCGTTGTCGGCATAGGCGGCATCCTGGTTCAGGATCGTCGCGTTCAGGAACATCCGTGCGTACTGCGATGTCGGGCCGTAGGTGTCGATGTCCGCCCAGCAGGCCAGCAGCGACCGCAGGTCGTTCTCAACCGTGAGGTTCAATGCCTTGATGATCCGCACCACGATGCCGAGACGCGGGAGAAGGCGAAGGAAGCCCGCATCCAGATTGGCCGGCGTGGAGACGTCGGTGGCCGTCATGTTGGCCAGGTGAAGCGTGAAGAGCCCGCAGATCGCGGCGTCGGTATCCTCGATGCTCCAGCCCAGGCGCCTCCACAGCCGGATGAAGCGCACCAGGCGGTAGTATTCGGCCGCGCCGAGACGTGTGGACGTATCGGACGGGCCGCTCATCGGATAGGAGAAGCGCAACTCCAGCGTGCTGAAGTTGCAGGTGTCCGCCACGCCCGTGATGTCCACCAGCGTGGTGATGGCGCGGATGCGGCTGTAGTTGGCGATGATCCATGTCGTGATCCCGGCCAGCGTCGTCTGGCCGTAGTCCGCCGGGTTCGGAGCGTTCGGGCCAACGGGGAGCAGCGCAACGAACGCGCCGCCGGACAGCGCTCCAACGCTCACCTGCTGCAGCTGCGAGAAGTTCAGGCCCAGGCGCTGCAGCTTGGGAATGAGGTCGCTGTTCGGGTTTACGAAACGCGTCTCCAGAATCTCCACCAGGTCATCGTAGGAGATATTCATGCGGCGGCAGAAGTCCTTCGCATTGGAGAGCGTTGCGATAACCGTTGCATCGGCCGTGGAGCTTGCCCACCCGTATGCCTTCCAGAGCGGAATCGTGGTGGAGTTGGTGAAGATGTCGTACTCCTGCCGCGAGATCCCGAGCTCCTCCATCAGGATATCGCGCCACCCGAACACTGCCGATCCGCGGTCCAGATTCTCATTCGGGCGCAGGCGCTCCATCACAAGCTGCAGCGGTGCGCCGCACTTCTTGTAATACCGCCGGTGATTTTCCAGCGGCTGATGGAACGGCAGAGGCGGCGGGAAGTATGAGGTGCTCAGCGTGGAGTACGCCGTGCTCATCACATAGGCGGGGCTGGCGAGCAGATCCTCGGAGCTTGCCGTTCCCGTGTCGTGGCCGATATATCCGCTGAGCGAGAGCGGCGTTACGCCGTTGGCGATGAAATACTCCAGCGTCTCATTCACCAGATCGATATACGGCAATGCCGTGTTGGTATTCTCGCACGTAAGCGGGAGATACTGCAGATCGGGACGGCGCTGGAACAGAACCGTCTGCGGATTCGTGGTGCCCGCCGGCGGCGCAGGCTGATTCACGAAATGGAGAAGGTCCACGAGATACGCTGCCGGCGAGAGGATGGAGCGGCACTCGTCGCAGGAGCAATAGTCCATGCTGCCGAAGAGCGTCTCCAGCGTCTGGTAGGCCAGGATGTCGCCGCCGAACGCGGCCGGCTTCGCCATGGTGCGCATGCCGTGCGGTTGCGAGAGATCCACCGGGCCCTGCGGTGCCGGCTGCAGGATCTGCCGCGAGGCATCGGGATCCGCGTCCGGATCCAGCGGAGGTGCGCCGATCGGAAGACCGTTCTTTGCAGTGAGATAGCTCAGCGCAAGGTTCAGCGTCACGTTGTGGATCTGCGTTGCACGCTCGTGAATGGCACCGGCTGCATCCGCGCCGCCAACGCTGTCGCCGAAGGCGTTGACGAAGGAGTCCTTGTCGTAGCGTGCGATCGCCGTCGCGGAGTTCAGGCCGTTCCCCAGCAGCCCGGTCATTGCACTGTCGGACCGTGTGATCTGATAGACCCGCTGCACGCTCTTGATATCCTCCAGCGTGGCGCTGTCCAGGCTGAGTTGATTGTCGACCAGGTACTGCTCGATCGGGTGCGTTCCGATGTCGAAACTGTCGCTCTGCTGCGTGAGGAAGTTCGCAACACCGCCCGGATTGCTCACCGGCAGATTATCGTTCTGCACGCGCTCCAGAATGATCTCGGTGGGATAGCTGGCCGCGACCTGCGCCGCGAGAAATTCCGCGTAGTTGGCGCGCTGCTGCTGATCGTCGTCGCCGGGAATATTCGGCGGCACCGGGATCGATTGATCCGCCAGTAATCCCTGCCATGCATCTGCGGCGTAATATCCCTTCTGCACAAGCTGGGAGGGGTCGGTGAACTCCGCGCCCCCCATCGTATTGCGAATCGCCGTCATGAGCGAGGCATTGTGCAGCGTGAGGAAGGCGAGCTTGCCGTCCAGCTTCAGACGGTCGGTTGTTTGCGGACCGAACGAGCTCTGGATCTGATCCCAGAACGCATCCGGATCGGACTTGTTCTCCGAGTACGCCCTTGCGAACGTGTTCTGCTGGTCGGAGCTGAGGCCGGACACTGTAAGCATCTGGCTGAACGATGACGCGCCGACCACGGCGGAATCGCTCACAAGGCGTTGTGCGCTGAGCAGCCGTACGCGGCGCAGGACGTCCTGAACCTGCCCCAGCTGCTCGTCGCCGATGACTCCCTGATGCGCTGCCTCACTCCAGACAGCCGTGAGCGTATCCTCGTCCGTGTGGAAGAGCGTGGCCGGATTCGGATCCACGCCGCCGCGGAACAACGCATAGTAGAAGAGCGCCGGGATATTGGCCGTGCCGTCGGGTGGGCGGTACGTGGTGCTGAAGTGATCGGCGAGGGCTGCCATCGCTACGGCACGTGCATCCCATCCGGTCTTGTTGGCGAGGTAGCTGATATCCTTCTGTCCGTCGTCCTCGCGCAGTGCTCCCAGCGGTCCGGTGTAGTACTTGGCGAGCGCCTGGGTAAGCGTGTCGTGTTCGGCCGGCAGCGACCTGGTTCTCTCGGGGATCGTGATGTTGAGCGTCGTGGTTGCGCCGGCGTTGTACTGCACATCCGACGTTGCGATCGCTAGTCCGTTGACGAGTGCCTTGGCCTGCAGGTCCGGGCGCTTCTTTCCACGGCTCGATATCAGTGTGGAGGGAAAGGTAGCACTGTAGTTGCCGCAGTCGTCGGTGGTTGCTGTAACCAGGGGAAAGTCCGCTCCGACACCCTTGTCCACGATCTGCACCTGCAGACCGCCGGCGCCGACCCGGTCGGAGCTGGAGACCGTTCCGTTGACGGTATAGGTATCCACGTTCACGGTGCCGCAACCCTGCGGACTCTGTGGCGGCGGGGCCTTCGGTTGAATGTCCTGTTCCTGTGCGTCCATAATAGATGTCCTTGTGTATGTGCGAGTGCGTTGTGTGGTTCTGCTCTGCATTCCGTCCAGTGCATGCTACACCGATGCGAACGTGCTGCTGCGCGCTGTGGAGTCATTCGTCCTTCCGTGCACCGTTCTGAACGAGCATCGCATGCTGACCGATGAATCCGCGACGCCGGTGCGATGCAGCCATCGGGGAGCGGTTACCCCCATTCCGAATCCGGCTGTTGCGGATATTGCCGAAGCGCACGGAGGTTCAATCGGGAACCGACATGCCCGTGCCGACTGCGCGGTATGCCATCTGATGATTGCGTTGGTTCGCATCCATTCTCGAAGTCCTTGTGTATCGTTGTGGTCGGTTGCTACCCAGGCGTTTCCCAACACGATACACGTGCCGGGGCAGGCAAGGGTGAATCTGATTTATCGTGCTGCTACAAGACGATCCTTCGAAGTCTCAACGGTAATTGCAGTGGTGCTCGGGCACTATCGGCTTTGCAGCCCGGTGTTCAGACGTTCGGTTGTTGCGTCAATGCGTGTAGCTCTCCTATACGTCCGTGAGAGATTGGCTCCGCCTCCCACCAGATCCACGTGAGCCTCCGATGCCTTCGATGCGATTCGCATCGAAGGCATCACGTGGATTTCGGTCGCTGTTCCTCAATGGCCGAGCGCCCGCTGCACCCGTTGATAGCGTTGGATCCTATCCTGAAGACCATTGTAGCCGCCGTTGATTCTTCTCGTCGTCCGCCGAACATCGCCCGGATGTTGGTCAACCATCTGGTTCAATCCATGATTGGCCCACCACCACGCTGCCGAGCGAAGTGCGTTCTCGGGCTGCTCGAGAAGTTCCGGATGGTTTACCAGATCCAGACCCAGTGCTCGCCCGGCCTGTTCGTAATTTCGTCTTCCGGTAATCTGGATGGCTCCGCGTCCTCTGTATCGGGGGCCATCGCCAGGGTGTGTATTACCGAGATCTCTTCGATTGTTGTAGCGTTCAAAGTAGCGATCGTTCCCCAGCTCTCTGAAGAAACGGAGGCTTCCGCTTTCGTGGGCAACCTGTGCAAGGAACATGTTACGCCGCTCCGGAGTGTTGATATTGAACTCCCGCATCGCATTGTTGAGGATCGGTGCAAGCTGTTCGGCGCGGCGCTGGTTCAACCCGGGAATTGCGTTGCGCAGGCTCTGCGGCGTAAGGTCGAGATTGTGATTCGGATTTTGATTCTGGTTTTGATTCGGATTGGGATTCTGGTTCTGCTGTTCAGGCGCAGCCTGCTCCGGCTGAGCATTCGCATTTCCATTCTGCTGAGCTTGGCCTTCCGGCGGAGCCTGTGTCTGTGCACCTCCGGCGAGATAGTTTTCCGCGGCCTGCGCGTTCGGCAGCTGATTTACATCGTGCTGCCCGTCCCATGAGAAATATGTTCGTCCACCACGGAACGTCATTCCATCGAGTGTCTGCGCCGGCAGTTCCATCTGCCCCGCGAAACGACCGTTCTGATATGCGATCGAGGTAACGGTGCCGTCCGGTGCGGTCACTCGAATCTCGCCGTATGGCTGCCCGTTGGCGGGCGTATTGTATGTCGCCTGGATCTGTGCATTGGGCCCATACCGTGCGGCGAGATTCTGCACCGCATTCGTGAACTCGGCCGGCGGCTGAGTCGGGTGTATCTCGAGCGGCTGTCGTCCATCCGGATCCGACGCATTTATCGGTCGGCAGTTCGCGTATGCATAGAGATTCGTGGAGCCGGACAACCCAAGCGGGTCCACGCTGCACCATCGGCCCAGCCATGGTATATAGTACCGGGCGCCATGGTAGAACAAATCATTTTCTTCATCGCGCTCCTTTCCGGTATATCGGTATCGTTTCGGTGTATCGGTGCTTGCACGTACCGCTTGATATGATGTTGATCCGTATGGGAAATATTCCTCGTACGAAATCACGTCGGCATTCTCGTCCAACTCGAGCACGGCTGAGTCGACAAGGTTGGCATACTGATAACGAACCATCTGTGCAGGTGCAGGGTCCGTACCCAGAACGTCAACGGTGCGGGTCTCCACCATCAGAATGCGTCGCCGGTCGAACATGGTATGCAGGGTCTCGCGCTCCAGCATGACGGTAGTTCCGCTCGCATCGTATTCGCGATAGATCTCGAAGTCGCCGAGATAGATGCGCTCGCACTTCCGTGTTGGAGTTGTCGCAGCCGGTGCCTGTCGATAGGTGATCTTGCGAAGACGGTTTCCCGTGCTGTCGTAGTTGTAGTACGTAGTCTCGGGCATTCCGCTTCCCACAACCTGACGTGTGGTGGACTGCAGCCGGTCATATTCGTCCCATGTCATCTCCGGAAGGTGTGGCATGCGCGTTATGTTGCCATGGGCATCGTAGCGATACGTGGCGCTGTATGGTCCACCAACCGGATCGCCGGGCATGCTGGTTGCCGACAGGCGATTGCTCGTCTCGGCTGGCGTGATGCAGCTTGTCTCATTGTATGCGTAGCGCCGTGTCCAGCCGCCGCTTGCAACCTGATGAACCATCGTCAATAGATTCCCGATGGGGTCGTAGGTATAGCGTTCGGTGTAGGTGCCCACGGCGTTGCCGTCGCCCGGATTGATCTGGCCAGTGCGGAAGCCATCGTCGTTGATGGTCTGCTGTGCCGCGTTGAGCGACATTCCGGTAAGCCCGAGATGCTCGCGCCCGGTGGCGGCCGTCAGGCGATACAGGGGATCGTACGTATAGTCTGCCGTAGGATCCACCCGCTGATTCCGGAAGTAGACCACATTTTGAATATCTGCGTCGTCACGGATTCGTGTGACATTGCCGGCAGGATCGTACGTGTACGAGAGAGCCTGTACAGTTCGCGCATTCGGATTCGGATGTGGGCGCGTCGTGGTGAGGGTTGCCAGGCGGAATACATCCGGGTCGTAGGCATAGCTTGTCACGCTGCCGTTGCCGAGCGTAATGTCGATACGCTGTCCCCGAGCGTTGTAGTTGACATCCGTTACCGCATTGATATCGGCCGTTGCCGGAGCAAGCAGGCCGCCGGGAGCGGAGCCCTGCCGTACCCAGACGTCGATCGCCTCGAGCAGGTTGGCCTCGTTGTAACGCGGCTGAATTACATTGGGATTTCCGCCGGCGAGATGCGGCGTCACCATTTGCACGGAACGGTTGAGTGCGTCGAAGCGACTCGAAGCGATGAATGCATCGTTCGCGTCGAGCATCGGCGCAGCCGCGGCATCCAGTGCGGTAATATCCAGCGTTGGCGAGTCGGTGATCGTTGCGATCGCTGACCAATCGGGGGCGCGGTCGACGTCGGGCGGCGACGTCATCGAGGGCGTCTGCACGGCAAGCTGCCGCCCACTTTCCAGCAGGTTCCCCTTGAAGTCATGCCGGTCATGGCTGGCAACGCCGCCGCTGTCGTAGTGGCGGAAGAGATGTCCCTTCAGATTCCGGGTTGCATCGGAATGCCGTTCGCCGTAAACCATGCGCTCTGCAAGTGTCTCGCCGAACCCTGCGCGATCCACATAACGATGCGTGGGGCGGCGTAACGCATCGTAGAGAATGCGGAGCGTGAACCCTCGCGCATCCCATGTGCGGATCACGTCACCGTGCACGTTTTGAAGAATGCGCCGTTCGCCGCCATCCATGCCGTTCTGATACAGAGGTCTGCGCACCACGTCATAGCCGGCAACGTATACGAATCCCGAACCCCCGGAGGGCTCGCGATAGCAGAACTCCGCCACGTGACGTCCCAGAGGATCGATAACCGCGAGCGGTTTGTTCTCGGTGTCCATCGCGGTACGAGTGGCATAACGTTGGTCTACACCGCCAACCACGCCGTTGTCTGCAATGCTGAGGCATGTGCGGCCGAGTGAGTCGAAGTACATGACGGCCGGTGTTGCAGCATGCGCAGCCACCTTTATGGCTGCATCCTGATTCGCCAGGCGTTCGTTGGCCGTGCTCCCGTATGTTCCACCAACGCGCAGGTCGTACCACGAGGTGAACGCTCCCGGCGCCGTGCCAAGCAGTCGTGTGAAGAAATCACCAACGTCGGCATCTGCGCGCGGATCGCTGATGCTTGCTGTGTCGTTCCGATCCCATGTCTCCTGGCGCCAGGCATCGAACACCGTCTTCTCGAAACTGTTGTCCGGATGCAGCATCGCGACCACGCGATCGGTAGCGTCATGGAAGAGAATGGAGCTCACCCCCACCTGCCGGTTGAACTCGAATTCGTGTGTTGCCGTGAAGAACGGCTCGAATTTCCGAACGGCGCTACCCTTGTTGTTGAAAATCGTCCAACCGCTTCCCACCCAGCGCGGCGATATGGTTCCCCCGAGACCGGGAACAGGCCCCGGTTCCGCCTGCATCTTGTGTTGCGCCTCGCGACCGAAGCCGTCCGAGTATGCCAGCATGTGGTGATACGGTGTGGAGCCACCGGGTGGAACGTCTGAAACGTGAATCTCGCGCGCCAGAACGTAGACCATGGCTGGTTCCGGCACCGACAGGTTCCGGGTGCGATAGTATCCAAACGCGTCGTAGACGATGCGCGACGTTGCGTTGCCGAGGAGAGTTCCCGGGCTGCTGAGAGGGTTCGCGCGTATGGCAAGAATGGCTGCGTCCGAAAGGTCCGGATCGAATCCGGCAAGTGAGTCCCCCTCGCCGGCCTTTCCGTACAGAGCCGTGCCGACAACCATGCCGAGGCAGTCGAATGCGGACTCGCTGAAGTTCCCGTTCGGATCGGTGAGGCGGAACGGATGCATGACGCGGTAGTCGTTGTCGGCCATCGTGGTATTGCCCAGTGGATCGGTGACCTCCAGCGGCAACAGGTTGTACGCATCGCTTCTGACGCGCGTGATCGATCCAAACGGATCGATTGCACGACGCACGGCGTAGAAGTGCGCCTGCGCCTGGGTGAGCTCCTGCGCCGGTGTGTCGGTGTCCCCGGGCGACAGGTAGACTCGGCCTGTTGGAATCCACCAGTCGCTGCTTCCCGGGAGTTGCACATATCCACCTTCGCCCAGGATAGTGCTGTTGACTCGCGTGCCGAAAATGCGGTTGATGAGGCCTGGCGTCAATGCAAGTTGATAGGCCTCCCCGGCAATCGCATGCGCCTCCAGGGTGCCGAGCGGAAGGAGCCCGCTCAGATCATCACGGCGATAGAGCGTGCGGCTGTGCGAGGTTATACGCCGTGCCAGTCCGGTCGGGGTGCCAACTCCTTCGATGTCCGGCGTGGATACTTCCTCATATGCGATGTCATGGGCGCCGCTCCAGAGAGTCGTCCAGTTTGCCGCCATCTCGCTGAAAGTAAAGCGACCACCCGCCGGCGTGACCCCGGTCAGTTCCGCTGCAATAGTCTCGCACTCCACCGGGGCTCGAAATACGTCGAAGCTTGTCGCGTCCCATGGCTGATTGAGCGGCGTAGTGAATGTATGTTCAACTGCACCGATGTGCAGCTGTGTCTGGTCATGCGCCAGCATGGATTGGAATGCGCTCGTGAGCAGTGGCTCTGGCGCCGTGTACCCGGCACGGCGTCCGTAGCCTACTGATACCGACTGGAGCACGTTGCCGAAGTTGTCCGTGGCGAGCGTTATGTCGTGCGTGATGCGCGGATCGGCCGGGTTCCGCTCGTAGTGGTAGTGCAATGCCTCGCGCGGATGCACGTGGAACACCGCATGCTGGTTCGGACCGAATGCCTGGACGTACATCACCGTGAAATTCTGTTCGGTGACGGTGTACGGATGCTCCGCCTGCGCCGTTCCATCATCGGCGAAGACTTCGATGCGCAATGTCGAACCCTTGAGCGCCCGGTAGGCCTCCCGCGTCTCCTGCGCCGTGAGCCCCGCCGGCATCACCGTGTCCGGCAGCAGCAGCGCCTCGCGCGCAGCCACTGCCGCCGGCGACGTGCCTCGCGTCGACGGCTCCGCCCAATACTCGTTCTCGTATTGCAGCGAGACGGTGCCCGCCTCCACGAAGGCGCCGGTATGGAACCAGGTCTTCGTGTGCACCGGCGGAACCCAGGAGATGCTGTCCCAGTTCGTCGCCTCCGCCTCCGGGAACGCCATGTCGTCACGGTGTTCCTCGGTGTCCCACTGTTCCACCATGCCGAAGCCGCGGAACTCCCGCTCCACTCCGTCGAAGTAGCCATGGTGGTAGGCATAGCGCGTCACGAAACGGCTTCGGCCGATGAAGTCGAATGTCTCGGTCCTCTCAACCACGTGCACCAGATGGGGCAGTCGCGTAATCCACGGTGTCCCGGCCATCCGGTCCTGCAGGTAGAACTTCGTGGAGGGAGCATAGTGCACGCGGGTCTCGGCGCCGAGGTTGTTGCGCGAGGTGGTCATCAGATGCGGCTTGCTTCCCCCCATCAGATCGATGTAGCGAAGCGGCCGTCCGGTGTTCGCCGGAAGCGAGGTGGACCAGACGAGGCATGCCGTGCCGTTGCCCAGCAGGTCGCAGACCTGCACGGAGCTCAGCATATCGGCGCTCGGGAAAATTGCCAGCAATGCCGGCGCGGCCCACGAATTACCGGAGCGGTTGAAGCAGACGTGGACTCCGTCGTCGCCGAGATAAAGCACATCCGTGCTACCTGAACCGTCGATGTCGGTTAGGCGGACGCGATGCGCATCGAATCGCTCGTCGTCCGTGAAGCGCGGCGCGTTGTCCATGCTCACCTTCGCGCCGAATCGTCCGTAGCCGCGATTGGGCCAGTAACAGATCTCGCCGTTGCGCACGCGCACAACGTCCGTAAGCCCGTCGCCGGTCATGTCCGCCAGGAACACGGCGCCGGTGCTGTCGGCAAAGGCAACGGTAGGCCCGCGCTCCTCGTCCCACGGTGTGCGCACCATCATTGCCTCGGCGTATCCATCCTCGCCAAGTGACTGATGCCAGGTGAAGAAGCCCTCCTCCGTGATGAGTGCATCGGCAAGTCCATCGCCGGTGACATCGATGAGGCGAAGGTTGGGATCGGACCAGTTGATCGCAGGCAGCGATGCGAAGCGCTGCAGCGGCGCCCACGCATCGTCGGCGGTGCGTTCGAAGAATCCGGGGGCCGGATCCTCCAGCAGAACAACGTCAAGCTGGCCGTCGCCGGCAAGATCCATCAAGCGTACCTGTGCACCGAGCTCGGAGCGTGAGGGGAGAGGAGACACCTCCTCCAGCGGGCCGAACTTTGCGCGCATCACCGGATCGCCGCCGGGGCCTGGAACCAGGTTGACCGGGCTCAGATTGCGATGATATCCCCACTCGCCACCCATGTCCGTCAGGATGCCGGAGAGCCCCTCGCCATCCAGGTCCACCCATTGATAGCGCGAGCCGTCCATCCCTTCCGGCAGGTTCTCGAACCCTTCCGGATCCAGTGTCAGCACGTCCGGCTGAATCACCGGTTTGCTGTACTCGAATTCCGTTGGCGGCATCGTGCGCCTGATGTAGCCGCCCATTCCATCGCGACGATATCCGGTGTGGACAACGGAGGAGAGGAACGTGTAGATCGGGTTGGTCGGATCGGTTGGTGCCGCGTCGTCGGAGTAGGTGAAATCGGTGCTCTGCACCAGGCAGTTCGTGCCGACGTTCGCCTCGCCTGCGAAGTGATGGAACATCAGCACCCGCCGGCAGCGGCGATATGTGCGCACGTCGAAACCGGAACGGAATGTCGAGAAGGGATCGGGACGTACCGGCCACGCGGTGTCCGGCGTCGGCACCGGAACGAGCGTGTTGTGATCGCCGTAGTCGAGCACCACTTCGAAATGCCAGTCCGTCGGCAACGCGGGTTCGCTGCCGCCGCCGGACCAGTCCGCAAACCATGGCGTCCCATTGCCGTAACGAATACGCTTCAGATAATTCTGGGCTGCGCGTGATGCGTTGGTGCGGTTGGCCTCGTGCGCGTGCGTCCGATCCACGCCGGCGCCATCTTCCGCCGCATATTCGTAGCGGATAACATTCCCCTTGTCGTCGAAGCTGCGGCAGATCCTGTAGGCGAAAATATTCCGCGGATTATCCGGATCGGTAATCGTGCTCCCGGCATCGTAGCCGTACAACGTGGTGATATTGTCGCGGGTGATGCTGCGCCAGTGGCTGATGCCGTCCGCATTGCGGGTCCAGCGTTCGATGCGCGAGAACAATCCTTCGATGCGCGGGCGATATATCGCGATGGTATATGCCACGCCATGCACCGTACGCGTCATGCGAATGCGCGCGCCGGAGACGTCGAGCACCGGCACCAGGTCTTCTGCTCCTGAAAGCACGAATATGTCCGACTCGCCGCCATCGTCGTACCGCGGAAGCCCCTTATCCGTCTTGCGCGTAATTGCCGGCAGCCCAAGGCTCCATCCGAAGCCGAACGGTCCGTTGCCGGAGCCGGAATCATAGGAGAGGACTAGCTGCGGGCCGAATTCGGAGCGTCCTGGTGTGGTTGCCAGTGGAACCGTGATGGAACCGGTTCCCGTGGCGGCATTGACGCCGAATTTTTCACCGATGCCGCGAATTGCTCCACCCCCTTTCGGAAGGGAAAGGGGTGAAATTGAAAATGCTCCGTTTTGTTGCGAACCGTCGGATTGCGACTGTGCCTTCGGCTGCGTTTGTGATTGTGACGGCGATTTGGGAGATGGTGAGCCTGGAGCTGCCGCGCCGTTCTGCCCCTGGCGGCTGCTCTCCTGCTGTTCATTGTTCGGCATGGTGGCGTTCCGGTTCATGAAACCCGATCCCGCCACGCGCTGTGGCTGGCACTCCACAACGGCGGAGCGCCCATACAGCGGCGCCGGCCGCAGAACGGGAGGTGATTGCACGAAACACGAGCACGCGGTTCTCGCGAGTGAGAGGGGAGTACGTGGCTGTGCTGGTGTTCAATCGGCGCGGCACTCAGTCTGAGGTGGACCAACCCGCGCGTATTTGATGCAAACATACGGGAACGATCGGGGGGATGTCAAGGGGGAGGGTCTTGCGTGCCGAAATAATTCGGCGCCCGCCCGGCGTTCCCGGGATCCCTCCGGTGAATGAAGGCGAATCCGGCAGGGCGCTACGGGCAAACGGGTTCGCCGCTGCCGGGCCTGCTACCCATCTTCGACAATGTCTCGCTTCTTCAATCCCGCGATCACCGTTGTATTGCACTATATTCGGAATATCGATTGCAACACTCGCAGCCGTTGAGCCGTGCGGAATGCGTCTTCAAATTCCGGATACTTCCGGGGCAGTCATCGAACACGGATCCGGTTCTGTCGCGCTCCGGTCCGGCCGCTGGGCGCACGGCGTCGCGATCATGGATGCGCAATTTCTGCAATCGCTGTCCGGGAATATCGGAATGCGTTCCAGCGGTCCCGAACAAACTCGTTTCCCCCTTCGTGTTGGAGCAGTCCATGTATATCCCAAAGGATTTTCGCCAGGAGGATCGTCGGCTCCTCCATCGGTTCATGCGTGCCTTCTCCTTCGCTACCCTGGTGACCTGCCGGTCCGGCGCGCCGTTCGCCACGCATCTTCCCGTTCTGCTCGATGCCGATCGCGGCTCCCTGGGCGTGCTTCTCGCACACATGGCGCGCGCCAACCCGCAATGGCGCGATCTCGCCGCGGGCGAAGAGGCATTGGTGATCTTTCAGGGGCCGCATCGCTATATCACACCTTCCTGGTACACGGAGCACCCCAGCGTGCCAACCTGGAACTACACAGTCGTGCATGCCTACGGCCGCACATCCATCATCGACGATCGAACAGGCGTGCTTGCGCTTCTGGAACGTCTGGTTGCGACGCACGAGGCCGCCTTCGCGGAGCCGTGGATACTGGATGTCTCCGATGAGTGGACCGCCGGGCTCACCTCCGGCATCGTTGCGTTCGAAATCGAGCTGACCCGTATCGAGGGGAAGTTCAAGCTGAATCAGAATCGGTCCCAGGCCGATCGCGAGGCGGTGATCCGGGCGCTGCTGGGAAGCAGGGAGGATGCGGACCGGCAGCTCGGGGAGTTCATGGCAAATCCAGACGGTTGTATTGCGCCACCCGGTGTTTCCATTCCTTGATCGCGGGAGGCACACCGCGCATCCCCCTGTTTACCGGCAATCCGTATGTTCGCGACGGCGACGTACGGAAGTAACTTCGTGGCCACCCGCGCAGCGGGGAATCACTCGCAAACTGCAATGGAGGAAGCGACAATGAATCCCGTTATTCACTTCGAGATGCCGTACGAGAATCAGGACAGGATGACCGCGTTCTACGGGGCGGCATTCGGCTGGCAGTTGCAGGGGCTTGGCGAACAGATGGGCAATTATGTTCTCGCAACAACAACGCCCTCCAACGAAAATGGTCCCACGAGCCCGGGCGCCATCAACGGCGGCTTCTTCCCCAGGAGCCCGGACGGTACCATGCAGCAGCCTTCGCTGGTTGTCTCGGTGAACAATCTTCAGGAGTCGATGGCCAAGGTCACCGGCGCCGGCGGCACGGTGCTCGGGGAGCCGGTGGATATCCCGGGCGTCGGTAAGTTCGTTGCCTTCACGGACACGGAGGGGAACCGCGCAAGCATGCTCGAGCCTCTTCCGCGTGGATAGCAGGCACTGATTGCACCGGCGGAGCGAACCGGCCATCAGGATTCTGTTCATGCAGTTCCGATGAACGGTTCGTTCCGTCTGTTGCATGCAGGGCCGGGCGGATGATCGCAGCGGACACCGTCTGGCCGATGCCGTGTACATGGGATGTCCAATCGATCTCGCGCCGGAACGGCAATCCATCCGTTGAATCGTGCAGGCTCTGGTGCTCCGTGGGTACGTCCGGATACGTTGGTGCCAACCATCAGGAGACTGAACAGATGCGTATCGCGATTCTCGGCAATTCGGGCTCCGGAAAATCAACGCTCGCGCGATGGCTTGCGGCGCACACGGGTGCAGCACTCCTCGATCTCGATTCGGTTGCCTGGGAACCCGGACAGATCGCCGTGCCGAGGCCGCCGGATGTTGCGAGCGCAGACGTCCGCGCCTTCTGCTCCGGCCATGAGCGGTGGGTGGTCGAAGGTTGTTATGCCGGCCTGATCGGCGTGGCCCTGGAATATTCTCCCCGCCTCCTCTTCCTGAATCCGGGTGAGGCGCAATGCATTGCAAACTGCCGTTCGCGTCCCTGGGAAGAACACAAGTATGTGTCGAGGGAGGAACAGGACGCGCGGCTGGGATTTCTTCTCCGTTGGGTCGGTGAATATTATACACGCAGTGGCGACATGTCGTTGACGGGCCATCGTTCCTGCTTTGCAGCCTATACGGGGCCGAAGGAGGAACTCTCCGCCCAGCCGGCGCTCGAGCCTCCGTCCGCTGAGATACTGGCTTGGCTTGGCTGATCCCCTGCATCGAATCATGGGCCGTACGCCGATGCCTGGCAATCGATAGCCGGATCGTGAATACGGCCGCGGCGGCTCCGTACTGGAGCCGCCGCGGCCTTGCATGGTAATCGAAGTTCGCCTCGTGATGGGCGATGTTACTGCACGCTGACAGGGATCGAGAGCGTGTGCCCGTCGTACTTCAACTGCAGGTGATACGTTCCGGCCGGAAGCCCCTTCGTGCTGACGGGGACCTGATGCTGGCCGCTGGCACGCTCCCCCTGATCAACGATCAGCACGCGCTGGCCCGCATTGTTGAAGAGCTCCACCTGTGCGTTGGCATTGTGATCGAGCACGTAGTGCACCTCGGCATCGCCGGTGGTCGGGTTCGGGATGCTCACCAGCATCGGGTGTGCCTCCGACGTGCTGGAGCCGTGGATCGGCGCAACGCCGCTTGCCCCGTCGAGCAGACGGTGGTTGCGCGGCTGGGGATCGGCGGCGCACCTGGAGCAGTCGCAGCACTCCGGCTTCAGCAGCAGTCCGCCCTGGATGTCGATCATCGCGTCCAGCCCGGTTACCACAAAGCCGATATCCTGTACCTCGAAGTCGAAGCAGTTGCAGCCCTTGGTGAGCCCCACGATGAAGGTCTGCGTAACAGGCGAAGTAAATCCGCCGGTGTTTCCGATCACGACTCCGTTGAGGATGATCGTGCCGACATCGTCTGCCATCGACGTGATGGTGATGATGTATGTTCCGTCCTGCTCAACGCAGAAGCCCTTGTGGTAGACATAGATGTCAGGGTTCGGACCCCACGGGCCGGACGTGCCGCTGGCGTTCGTGCCGATCCAGTTTGTTCCACCCACCGGGGCATGCCACGCCGGGTGTGGGTTGCTGATGATTGTCGCGCACTGCGGGTACGGAGCGAACGCCGCGGGACCGGTGGTGATGGTCCATGTATCGTCCGTCGGGATCACCAGGCGATCGGTCTGGCAGCAGGGATCCTTTATCGGCACCTCGGCCGAGCAGCACTCGTCACGGAGGAGGCCTGCTCCGGAGACCGTTCCGCTGACATCGAGCCCGGCATATGGAAGCTTGACGTTCTGCACCTGAATCTGGATGCAGTGCCGGCCGCCGGTAACCACCTGTCCGAACGACACATGCGTCGGGTTGACGTAGCCGGGATCCTTGATTATCGCCACCACCGAGCCATCGAATGTGACGATCGCGGCGTCATCCACGAGGATGTCCAGATCGATCTTGATCTCGGACTTGTCGCCGCAGACGCAGAAGCACCGCTCATAGGTGACGGTGCCCAGATAGCCGTCGTCGCCGCTGCCGGGGAATGCACCGATCCACTGCGAGTTCGGCAGCGGGCCCGGCCAGATCGGCGCCGGTTTGATGACGTCGGCCGCGCGCGGAACGGTGAGGCCGTGCGCGCCATCCTGCACGATGGTCCAGTAGTTGTCCTTGTCGCCGGCATTGTACGTGGTGTTGTTGATCTGGTCGTAACCCGTTCCCAACTGTATGACCTGCGTGGAACACTTCGGGTCCTTGCATGGGTCGGTAATCCCCTTGTTGCATTGGGCCTGCATCTGCGGCGCCGCGGCCAGCCCGACGATCAGGAGGAGCAATGCCGATGCGGCCGCCGCCAGGCGATATCGCAGGGATGCTGCGCGCCCGGCGATCGCCGGCGTGAAACGTGTGAATACGGTCATGATGGTCTCCATTCCGATGAATGAATAATGATGTATCCGGATGTCTGTTGAATCCGGTGTCTGGGGTGGTAAGGATTGCTGCCCTCGTTGAAGGAGTGGCCATTCCGGCCGGCGAAATACAATCACGAGCAGGCTATCCGGTACTCTCCGCGTTCGCCACATATGACTGTGCATGGTCCGTACACCGTTGTGGTGCCGTCGTTGCCGGGCGCCGGCTATGCTGGGCGTTCGGTTGGGGGTGAGCGTTTGCGGGTGCTGTGATGCTTGCCGGTGTGGAAGATCGGGCCGGATGGACGGCGATGGTTCGTTGGCCCATCTTCAGTTGGATTGCGTGCGAATTTATGTTCCCGATCTGCTGTGGCGGGAGTACATGATAATGTACCGCTGCGTATTTCAGGCGTGGCGGGATAATATGATTTGGCCTGATGCGAGGATGATCGCTGCCGGACGCATCGTGGGTCGCGAACCAAGATATCGCAGCACGATATCTGTGAAACGTGTCGTGCGCTGCATTGCGTTTCTGCGGCGCCGACTCGAGGCGGGGCGCAGCATGTGCCGGCATCCGGCACCGGTGCTCCGCGGCAATCGTTCCCGGTGCGGAGCGCACGCCGGAATTGGCTACGTTCGCAACCGTTCAATCACAATCCGGAGATCTCAATGGCTCAGCAGCCCGCAACGATTCAGAACATCGTGGATTCGCAATGCGAGGCATTGCTCGCATCGATGCAGAAGGCCCATCCCGATGCCGATGTCGGCATCTCGGTCGCGCTCTTCTATCCCGACAACCCGGATGTGCCCGGTTTTTACGGATACGGCTCCGCGGGCACGAGCGGCGCTCCTACCAGCGAGACGGTGTATGCGATTGGTTCGGTCACCAAGGTCTTCACCGCGACGCTTGCCGCATACCTCAGTGTGGAGAATGTCATCGGCGCTCTCAACGAGACCGTGGCCGGCACCTGGCTCACCAACCCGGGGTGCTCGCAGACCGGTGTCTCCGGTGCATACTGGGACGGGCTTACGTTCGCCGATCTCGCCACGCAGACATCCGGCATGCCGGACGAAGCGAACGGGCCCTACTCCATCCAGCTCTTTGCGGACCAGCCGCCATCGTGCCGGCAGATCGAATGGTGGAACAACGGGCAGTCCGGTTTCGCCGGCAATCAGGGCTCGTGGATCTACTCCAGCGCCGGCTTCGTCACACTCGGCTTTGCGCTCACCGGTGCGGCCGGCAGCGGATATACGTCGCTTCTCTCCAACGTCATCACAACGCCGGTCGGCATGCCCAATACGTTCGCAGCGGACAATGTCCCCTCCGGTGCTACGCTTGCGCAGGGGTATGACACGAACTCCAGGGCGGTTCCAATCACGGACGCAGCGGACCTGAAATCCAGCGCGCAGGATATGCTGGCATGGCTGGCGGCGGTGTATCAGGCGATGGAACTGGATGCGAACGCCGGCACGCTCACGCCGCTGCAGCAGGCGATCGCGCAGACCGCATCGATCTGGATCGAGAACCCGGAGGGCCCGGGGAACAAGCCGCTGAATTTCTCGATGGGGCTCGGCTGGCAGATCCCCACCATTGCATCGGTGCAGACGCTGACGAAGAACGGCGCAACGGACAAGGGAGGATGCACCAGCTGGGTGGGGCTTACCCGCTACGCCTCCGGCATGACGCCGGTGGGCATCGCGCTGATGACCAACCAGGATGGGGTGCGTCCGGACGGCACGGCGCACAGGATTCTGGAGCAGATCATCGAGCTGGGATAGCACGGCGCGGATTTGTTGATGTCCGGCAGTAGGTACGCTTCCGAGAAAGGATGGCGGTTGCTATTGTTGTCTCGACAGGGGCGGTGCCGATCCACGCGCCCCGTTGGTATCACATTCACGTGTCGGAAAGTGCAATGGCAGAGAACAAGACAAAGCCCACGGACGCAAGCGTGGAGAGCTACCTGGCCGCGATCGAGGACGAGGGGCGGCGCAAGGACTGCGAGGCCCTGGCCGCGTTGATGAAGAAGGCCTCCAGGCATCCGCCGAAAATGTGGGGGACAGGCATCGTCGGCTTCGGCAGCTATCACTACAAGTATGAGAGCGGCCGCGAGGGAGACATGTGCGTGGTTGGCTTCTCCTCCCGGAAGGGGGATATCAGTCTGTACGGCTTGCGATCGGCGCCGGATCATGAGGAGCTGCTGGCGCAGCTCGGCAGGCACAGGACCGGGAAGGGCTGTCTCTACATCCGGAAGCTCGGCGATGTGGACCTGAAGGTCCTCGAGAAGCTTGTTGCAGGTGCCGCCGCCGCCCGCCGCGAGGGGTGAACGGGAGCGCCCGCGCGGCGGAGTGGGCCACGCGAGGTTCGTCGATGTCGCACCAACGATGAGAGGTGCCGCCGGCCCGCGCCGCGCCTGCGATGCAGTACTACCGCAGTACTGCGGGCGGCTGGGTTGCGAATCGGCTGGGAGTTGAAACCATGGCTTTCGTGATTACCGAACGATGTATCGGAGAACGATATGCAGCCTGCGCGGCGGTCTGCCCCGTGGACTGCATCTATCCGGGCGACTACCAGGGGGAACCGTTCATGGTGATCGACCCGGAGGCCTGCATCGACTGCGGACTCTGTCTTCCGGAATGTCCGGTCGGGTCCATCGTTGCCTCCGCGGCGGAGTCGCCGCAGTGGGCGCGGATCAACACCGGGCTCGCGCCTGCATTCGTCAACAACCCGCCCGCGCCGCTGCGGCCGCGCGATGGCCCGCCGCGCATGCCGGGCAACGTGATCATCAACCCGTGAGGCTGCGGGTCGCATACATCTCAGGTCCGGAGAAGTCGCAATGGCATACCAGATCCGACTCGAGCATCAGGAGGGGACTCCGCTTGCCGTTGTGCGCCGTCGTGCACGCCGGCAGGAGCTTTCGCGTGTCGTGCCGGAGGCCTGCGGCACGGTATGGCGGGCGCTGAAGGAGGGGGGTGTTGCCGGCGCCGGCCGGCATGTGGCGCTCTATCTGGATGGCGAGATCAATCTGGAGGTGGGCGTTGAGCTTTCCGCACCATTCGCCGGATGCGGTGATGTGGTCGCCTCATCCACACCTGCCGGCCCTGTTGCCGCGGTCACGTACTTCGGGCCGTACGGTGGGATGCATGCCGCGCACGCGGCGATACTGCAATGGGTTCGCGAGCATGGCTACGGACTCGCCGGGCCCAGCTGGGAAGTGTATGGCCACTGGCAGGAGGAGTGGAACAACGATCCCTCCTCCATCCGCACCGATATCTTCTACCTCCTCGCACCCGGGAGCGTTCCCCCAACTCCTGCGGCAATGCCGTAGGAGCCCGCACATGATGCACGCGCATGCCTGCCTCGCCGTGCACGCAGCGCAGAAGGTGTCTGCCCGGCCTTTCCGGGGGCGCAGGTCAATGCACCACCACCATGCGCGCCGTGCTACGGCTCCCGGATATCCCGCTCACAACGATACCATAGGCGCCCGGATGCAGCCCCGCGGTCTCGATGTCGTACTGCCAGAAGCCTGCCTCCGCCGGCAGCCCGTCTGCCATTGCTACCCGGCGCCCGAGCGCATCGAACACCTCCACGCGGAGTATATCCTCGGCAGCAACCTCCACCTGGATCGTTGCGTGATCGTTGGCAGGGTTGGGATGCAGGTTCCGCATGGTGACTGCGCCGCCAACCAGGGGAAGCGTTCCCACACGCATCCGTTCCGGGAGCGTGAGAAACGTGCCGCGTATCATCGAGAAGCCATCCAACTGCTCCTCCCATGCAGACCAGAGCGTGTCCCCTCGAAGGCTCACAACCGGTGAGGCGATCACGGAGTCCGTTGCCGCCAGGAGCGTATCATCCATATGGATACTCAGGTTCGGCGCAAGCATCGTCACCGCGATTCCATGCGCGCCGCCCCACGCAACGAAGATCGCGCGATCGCCTCCCCGTTCCCAGATGAATGCATCGAACCGGCTGCCGGGCGCATGGACGCTCGCTGAGGCAAGCGAGGCGCCATCGGCGTCGAGAAGCTCGAAGCGCACCAGGCTGTCGCGCATGGTGCCTGCGGTGTCCACCGGATTGAGCGGGTACCAGCAGAGGATGCGATTGCCGCGCAGGCGCTGGTAGCGAACGTGAATGTTGCCGGTATTGCCCGGAAGCCGGAACGAGTCCAGTACGGCGCCCCCGCGGCAGTGCAGGCCCCAGCCGTTGCGAATCACCACGCGCCGCCCATCGGCGAGCGGCAGCACGGCAACGGGGTCGGCGATCGGAAGCGTATCCACGCGCGGCGTGCCCCCGCCAAGCGCCGCAAGGTAGAGCCTGTTCCCCTGGCCGATGAACGCGGCGTGAACAGTGTTGGAGTCCGGTTCCAGTGTGCAGGGTAGATCGCGCACAATGAGATCCGAAGCCGGATACGCCCAGTGCAGCAGCGAATCCCACCTGGTTGGCGTTGCGCGATTGAGGAGCGTGAACTCCGAAGATGTCTCCAGGTTGTTGTTGTGCCGGCGCATGAGCCGGTATCGCAGCTGCGCCACGAAGCGATCCGGAAGCGGCGCCAGAGTTGCGCTCTCGAGATACGATTCCCCTTTGGACTGGTCCGTTGCGAACATGACGTTGCTGGCGAATGGCTGGACCTGCAGCACATGCGGGAGCGTGGACTGGGACCACGTGTGGACCATCAGCAACGCCTGTACTCTCTGATTGGACCATGCCACCAGGAGCGTATCGCCGAGTCGCATGAAAGCCGGCGTGTGGTAGTCGCTGTTCATCACCCGTGGCATCAGCGGTATCGCGATGGTGCGCCACGTCGTTCCGGCGATATGCACATCCATGCAACTGGAATCGGAGGCGCGGGGGGAGCGCCGCACTTCCACGGGCTGGCGTGTGTCCTTCCCGATGGCGGAGGCGATACGGGGATCGATCCTGTACGGGTTGCCGAACGCGTCGATGAAGACATGGATGTGAATCTGGTGCGAACTCGAGCCTCCGTTCAGGTAGCTGACGTACTGGGTCCAGTCGTACCGCAGATGCGTTGCGTTGTCGTCACCATAGATGAAGCCATGTGCAAGATCTCTGCCGTACTCGTACGAGTCGTTCCCCTGCCCGTAGTAGTAGCGGTCGGTCCAGGAATAGGTCGCGATCAACAGTGCGGAGTCCCCAACCGATCCGTCGTCGTGAATTGTCCAGCGGTCGATACGGCCGCCATAGGTTCCCTGATGGCCGTCCGAGGGATCCACCTTCTCGTGGTTCACCAGTGCAATCACGTGTCCGCTGGCGTCGCGCGCAATCGCGGCAAGCGCTACATGCTCGGAATCGCCCGGCTGGAACGGCCGCAGCCCTGGAATGGTGAACGGCACGGTGTGCGATGGCGTTGCGGTGAAAATGTCCGGATAGGTCGCCAGCGTCATGGCGCCGCCGGGATCGCTCTCGGCTACGAGGATCGATGTGTCCGGGTTGAGATAGTGCGGCGCGATGAGATGCGCCGTGACCACCGGCCGCGGATCGGTATGGCCGTCCGCATGCACGAAGCTGCTCCCTCTCGTGGTGTCACGCAGGATGTGGGCGCCGGGAAGCATGCCATAGGTGAGATCGTCGTCGAAGTTGGAGCCGGCCAGATCGGCAGCCGGACCATTCGTCTCTCCCATCGGGTTCAGCGGCACCTGCCGGTAATGGTCGGTGCTGTCGGTCCGCTCCTTCCACGACAGATGGTAGCCTGCGCCATCCTGGCTCAGCCAGACGCTGTCGGCCCTCAACAGCGATCCCTGGGCAATCTGCTGCTCTGTTCCGATAAACGCTCCCGTGGTATCCACCAGTCTCCCAACGATCAACGGAGTGCCCGGTCCCGCGCGCCGGTCGTTCCAGAGCACGAGGAACCGGTCGCGAAGGTTCAACACGGCCACCACATCGTGCGGCCGGGCGGAGTCGTCGTGGAGCCGTACCGGGGGGGCGATGGGGGTGGAGTCGCGGTAGAGGACGGCCCAGAGCTCCGGTCGAAAGTACTCTTGCGAGAAGACGCCCGTAACCGATGTGCCCCAGGCCGCGAGCGTTATGTGGCCCACGGCCGCCGCGGACTGTATCTGGGACTCCGTCGCGATGTTGGTGTTCGGTGCCGGGATCGGCGACATGCGTTCGATCACCGGCGGTGCCGAGAGCGGTTGTGCCGTGAGCGGCTGCGACGCAAGCGGCATGGCCGTAAGCGCCAGGAGCAGGGCGAACGGGAGCAGGGCATGCGGGAGAAGTCGGCAGGGAGCATTCATGCGAATAGGGAACACAGGAGCGCGGAAATCTTCTCAGCGCTGGCATATGATCGTTTCCGTCGGATCCATGCCATGCT
This sequence comes from Kapaibacterium sp. (SeqCode), assembly GCA_035549015.1. GTDB lineage: Bacteria > Bacteroidota > Ignavibacteria > OLB7 > OLB7 > JAFDZV01. The sequence continues at coordinate 2,524 of DASZRW010000014.1, read as the reverse complement.
GTAGCGCGCCGGGTGCGTACATCACCGGATCCGCGGAATGTTCGGGAGCATGCCGGTTCGCTCCGGGCGGAATATCGGCATCGGTGCGGTGGTCGGCAAGGGGAAGAAGTGGCGCCGGCGGGGCGGTGCCTCTCCGTAGATTGCCGTTTACTCCGGCCACGCGGGCACCCGCGCAGCGTTTCCGGGGTCATGAGTTCCATCGGCGCAATCCCATGTACTACTGGAGAAAGAACGCCTTCAACCTGCTTGCCGAGGCCGCACAGTCCGCCTCCGCCGTTCCGGCATGGAGCGAGTATGCCCTGTTCTGTGAAGCGCTCGAACAAGGGGTGAGGAAGAAGGCCTTCGCTCACCTGGATCTCTTCATCGAACAGGGATCGGGCTGGCCGTTCGGCCGGAAGAAGGAATTCGTCAGCTGGCTCTACACCTTCATCTCATCGCATGACGATACCTACATGCTCCTTCCTCACCCGCTCTCCGAGAAGCTCGTGAAGCCTGTGCTGATGAGCTGGATCGAGATGGAGCCCGATGATGCGGAGCCGCACCGCTGGCTTGGGACGCCTGAGCATCTTCGCGAGGCGATACGATTGAATCCGGCGGACGACATCGCGCGCTGCCGTCTCGTTGAGACGATCCTCCGATGGATCGGGTATGCCGTGCACGAGCTTCCGCATGGGTATCTGGGAGATCCGGAGGAGGACATGGAGGTGCTCGCCGAAGCGGAAGCCGTTGCCGCCGGAATTTCGGATGAAGCGCGGCGGGGGCTGTATGCCTCGCAGGTGGGGGAGATGCGGGCGATCGTGATCGCGTACATGCATCGTGGTGATGCAGGATAACGGGGAGCAGTGTTGCAGTTTGAATTTCCGTGGGAGACGAAGAGGCGCCGCGGCTGCTCCACGTTCGGCGCACCTGCCGTTGCAGGTGAGACATGGGAGGCATGGCGGGATTATTCGGAGTTCTCAATTGTAAACCGGGGTACCACCCGACGGGTGAGCCGTTTTCCCATCCCATCCGAATTCCTGAAGTTCCCTCCGCACGTTTCCTCGGCTCATGCGAACAACGGAGACATCCATGCAGTACGATATCAACGACGCCGTGAACCTTCTCGGCCGCACGCCCGCAGTGCTGCGCGCAATGCTGGAGGGATTGCCGGAGGAATGGCTCCGCTGTACGGACGGCCTGGATACATGGAGTCCGTTCGACGTGCTTGGCCATCTGATTCATGGCGAGCGTTCGGACTGGATCGCACGGGCGCGGATGATCCTGGAGGAAGGGCCGGGCAGAACGTTCACGCCGTTCGACCGCTTCGCCCAGTTCCGTGAGAGCACCGGCAGGTCCGTCCGGGAACTGCTGGATGAATTCAGCGAGCTGCGCAGCGGGAATATCCGGGCCTTGCAGGCGATGAACCTGACGCCGGGCGACCTGGACCGGCAGGGAACACATCCTGCGTTCGGCCCGGTCACGCTGCGGCAGTTGCTTGCAACATGGGCTGCTCACGACCAGAGCCATCTGGTTCAGATTGCGCGCACCATGGCGAGGCAGTACCGCGAGGAGGTTGGCCCGTGGCGCGCGTACCTTTCGGTAATGGGGTGAACGCCGAACGCCGGGCCGTTCCGTCGCCGAGAACAGGATGCGGACCGCGTGGTCCCATCGGAGTGGTACAACGAACAACGGAAATCATCGGAGCATGCGTGCCTGCCGCAGCGGAGATCGCCGCACGGCGTACGCTTCAGGGAGAACCATATGCCAACAGCCCTTCTCATCATCGACATGCAACAGGCGCTCTGCTCCGGCGATGAAGCCGCGTTCGGCATCGACGGTGTTCTCGATCGGATCAATCGCCTCAGCCGGCGGGCACGCGAGGCCGGCCTTCCGGTGGTTCTTATCCAGCACGAGGAGGAGGAGGGACTGTTGGTGCCGGAGAGCGCCGGGTGGCAGCTCGTGCAGGGGCTCCAGACAAGCGGGGCGGATCTTCGCGTACGCAAGAGGACGCCGAACTCGTTTCACGAGACCAACCTGGGGGCGATCCTGGGCGAGCGCGGCATCACCAGGATAATTGTCTGCGGCCTGCAGACCGAGTGCTGCATCGATACAACCGTGCGGCAGGCGCTGGCGCTCGGTTACGCGGTGGCGCTGGCCTCGGACGCTCACTCCACCGTGGACGGTGTCATCACGGCGGAGCAGGCCATCGCCCATCACAACCGCACGCTGAGCTTCATGAACAACTTCGGGCCGGTTATCGACGTGAAGCCGGCGGCGGAGATAGCGATGGATGCCTGATGCGGATCGGTGGCTCTTCCTGGCGGATCGGGGACGTCTGCTGCCGCTAGCGCATGTCCATCGGCAGGATCCTCCCTCAAGCGTCGAGGATGCAACAACCGGCGCCGCCGCAACCCGTCTCGGGCAGGGCATTCCGAACCCAACGAGTGGGGAAGTGATGGTCCCGTACAGCCTTGCAGCCAACGGCCACGTCAGCATCACCCTCTACAACAGCCTCCTCCAGCAGGTTGCAACCGTCGTTGATGCC
>DASZRW010000013.1:0-1618 GCA_035549015.1 Kapaibacterium sp. (SeqCode) | reverse complement strand
CACCGTCGTGCTCAACGCGACCTCCGGCGCACTCACCTTCAACGGTGTCACGCAGGGACAGACGCGCAACCAGGCAACGGCCGTCTTCTCCGCTACGGGCGAGCCGAGCTATCTCTACACGATCACCCTTCCGCAGACCGCAACGCTGACGCAGGCCGGCGCCGGCCCCAACCGTCCGACGATGACCGCGACGAGCTTCACGTACTCCGACGGCGCGGGCACACTGGACAACAGCGGACATCAGACCTTCAACGTTGGTGCAACGCTGAACGTGGGCGCCAACCAGGCGACCGGCACCTACAACGGCTCGTTCGACGTCACCGTGCAGTATCAGTAAGCATCGACGGTTGCTGCAGCCGCAGGCTGCAGCCGAGCGCCTGCAGACTCTGCAGAGCCCGATGCCGGAAAACCCAAGATATCTCCTGCGGTGGTGATGGTTGAAGAGATGGTCTGTGCTGTGTGACTGTGACGAGAAACCGGGGCATTGCGCAAGCGCGATGCCCCGGTTTGTTTTCGAATGCGTGCGAAGAGCCATACATCGGCGGCGGATTCGCGCCGGTCAACGGGCCGTTCGCCGAACTACTTCCTCCACGGAACCGAACCCGCAACGTCTGTCGGGACCTGGAACGAGATGATCGGCCCTCCGGTGGAATCCCGGTCGTAGCAGACATCCACCGTGCAGGTCTTCGTAACCGGAACCTTGTGGAAGCAGCCGATGTCGCCATTGACGGGATGCGGAATACCAAACTTGTCCAACACGTAGAAGGGGAGGGCCCCGTTCAGGACGCGCGACGTTCCGGCCTCGAGGGTCTGATCCTGCGGGCCATTCTTCGTCGAGTAACTGACGGTCACGCCGCATGGAACCCCGGGCGCTACGCGAAGTGTGAACTGGCGCTGGGCATCGCTCTCCACCTTGAGCGTTGCCGGACCAACATGTGCTCCGCATGCGAGCAGCGTGGTGAGGAATGCGAAGCCAAGGAACTTTCCTGCAAAAGTATGCATGCCGATTCTCCGATGTGATGATGCGAACCGCGCGATGGCTCCCGTCGATACCGCATTGTACCTCAGGCCGATCAGCGCCGGTGAAAGGAACACCCTGTCAGTTGATGCCCCACAGAACCGAGTGAGTACACAATCTCCTCATCCGAGTAACAACACAGGAGTACATCATCATGTACCGCGTACCATCCGGAACGGCGCTGCCGGAGGACAGGTTCGCAGGCGATGGATGAACCGCCGGCTCCAACGTCCTTCGAATGCGCGCACTCTGTCCAGGAGCCGGAATCCGTCCGGAATCCGAACAGTGAGTTGCATCATGATTCGTTGAAACGCCGGTGTCTTCCCCCTTTGGCTCCCTGGCACGCCGATTGGTACTTCTCAATTCAGTCGCGGTTGTTTGGGGAAACGTTCACTGCGACAGCCCTCTGGACCAGGGCTCACAAACCGTACACGTTAACTGGACACACACATGAAGACCTCGATCAACATCCGTCTCGCCTCCGCCTTCGCCGCTATCGCTCTCCTCGCTGCCGGCAGCTCCTCCTTCGCCCAGAACCGCGCCACTCAGTCATCCGATGCCGGTGCCAAGATCGTCGCCGGGATCTCCCTCGAGAAGACG
>DASZRW010000012.1:0-31348 GCA_035549015.1 Kapaibacterium sp. (SeqCode) | reverse complement strand
AGGGTACATGATAGTTGATGAAGAGATTGTGCACCGGCAGGCGGAAGCCCGCCACATTCTCCACATTGATAGTATGGAACCTGAGTTCTCTAACGAACCGCCGTATGCCGAACGGCACGTACGGTGGTGTGGGAGCTGGGGGAGGGTGACCTCCACCGGCTACCCGATTTGAACGTCACACGACTTGCTTCGGCAAACTCCGCGCATGCTCTGTCTGTTCGAGGATTCAACGGTTGCAAACTTTCTGCCGGTGGCGGCGACGCGGCACGTGGGGCATCTTCTTGCCGGCACGATGACGCTGCGCGCCCGCGCGCTGGTTGCGGCCAACGAGCGCCAGGTGACGCTGCATGGCCGCAGAGAGATTCGCGACTACTATGCTGCCAGCGGCGAACGTGTGGAGCGGCCGGCAGGCGCGCTCTTCGTGAACGCCCGCCTTCCGCTGACGCGTGCGGTGATGGCAACGTTCCCCACCGATCCGGAGTGGATCGTGGAGCATGGAGGGGAGGTGATGGCGGCGCGCCTGGGCGCGGCCTCCACGCAGGCTCTGGATTGGGAGGCCGATGCGCTGGACTTCTCCACGCTCTCGCACGTACCGCGACACGAACTGCACGAGGGGAATCCCTACACCTATCTTTGGGATCTGTTGTTCGACAACGGACGGTGGATCGTGGATGACTTCGGCCGGGATCGCCTTACCCGGCAGGGGGAGGTGATGGACGGAGCACATCTCGTGAACGCATCCGCCGTGGCGATCGGTGCCGGTTCCGTGGTGAAGCCGGGTGCTGTCATCGATGCCGGCGCGGGGCCGGTGATCATCGGCGAGGAGGTGGAGATCATGCCCAACGCGGTGATCGAGGGGCCGTGCTATATCGGCGATCACTGCCGCGTGAAGATCGGTGCCAAGATCTACGGGCATACGTCCATCGGCCCCTGGTGCAAGGTTGGCGGGGAGGTGGAGAACTCCATCATCCTCGGCTATTCGAACAAACAGCATGACGGCTTCCTCGGCCACAGTTATCTTGGGCATTGGGTGAACCTTGGCGCCGATACGAACACATCCGATCTGAAGAACAACTACGGCCACGTACGCGTTACGATCGAGGGGCGCGAGATAGACTCCGGACGGATGTTTCTTGGAGCGCTGATCGGCGATCATGCCAAGACCTCCATCAACACGATGCTCAACACCGGCACGGTGGTGGGTGTGGGCGCAAACATCTTCGGGAGCGGTTTCCCTCCGAAGGAGATCCCTCCGTTCGCCTGGGGCGGTTCAACCGGCCAGCGCTACAGGATCGACGACGCCGTTGCCGTTGCAGGGCTGGTTATGCAGCGTCGTTCGATCACGATGACGTCCGCCGATGAAGCGCTGCTCCGCCGGATCTACGCGGCGGGTGGTTCGGCCCTATCCTCCGGCTCCCTCCCGGCATGATGCCACGAGATATCATTCGCTCTCAATACTCATCCACGTTATCAGGGACTTCATGACAACCAGGAAGATCGCACTCAACGGTTTGCTGCTCGCGTTTCTGTGTGCTGTTGTTGCGGGGTGCGGCAGCTCGAAGCGAACCACGGTCAACGGATACTCCGATGCAATGCTATCGGGCAAGCGTCTCGCGGTTGTGCTTCCGCTGCCGGCCGATGTGGTGTTGACCGACCCCGCAGCATATGCCTCGGTGCGCGGCACGGTCGCAGAATCGGCGCGCGATCTGATGCAGGACGATTTCCGCAGCCAGCTCATCGCCGCGCTCGCGTCGCATCTGGACTCCAACCATGTGATGAGCTATCGTGACGAGACGGTTGGTGCGATGGTGCCGCTGAACGCTCGCAGCGACTTCAGCAGCACGGCGCCGATCTCCTGGGATCCGATCAAGCGCGCCACGCAGGAGGGGAATCTGGACTACCTGCTCGTGATTCATTCGATGACGATCTCCACGATCTCCGCCGCCACCACGCGCGGTGCGGAGTCCATCTCGGGGGAGTACCTGCTCATCGATGCGCGGCGTGATACGGTGATGACCTCCGGACGCGTGGAGACCGGGCAGATTCCGCTCAGCGGCCCCGGCGATGCGTACGCTGTGCTGGCGCAGAAGCTCTCGGAGCATCTTCCCTTCATCGTGGGGAACAAGGCGCACTGAGCCCGGCTCCGGTCGTTCCGCGACACATCGCCGGCAGCCACCAGACTCATTCGATTACCCCGGCCGCAGCCGGGGTTTTTCGTTGTGTAGGGAGCGTTCACCGGGCGATTCGTACGGCCGTTCGGGCGGTTTGCAATGCATCGGTATTTCGATAGCTTTGTTACCCTTTCATTGAAAGGGTGCACATATATTGTTCCTTCATCCCTGATCCAGTTCACGCGCGGCCCTCTTCGGGCTGGAGAGATTCTCCCAAATCCAAGTAGCTCAGTCACTCATCGGAACCGATGGCATCGAAGAAACCCAAGGCCCCGGCAGCCACTCGTGTTGCCCCGACATCCTCGCCTGGCGCTCGTGCTGCAACGAGCGCAGCGATCGAGAAGACGATTCCAAAGCCGGCCGCCCCGAAGCAGGAGGCCAACGGCTCGGCGAACGGCTCTTCGAATCCCCTGCATCACGAGGCGCTCGGCCTTGCGCCGGAAGCGCTGCGCGATTCACTCCGCATGATGATGCTTTCGCGCCGCACCGATGAGAAACACCTGATGCTCCTGAAGCAGAACAAGAGCTTCTTCCACATCGGCGTTTCGGGGCATGAGGCGATCCAGATCGGCATTGCGTATTCACTGGAGACCGAGCGGGACTGGGCATGGACGTACTACCGCGACCTGGCGATGGCCTACATGTTCGGCCACACGCCGGGCGATCATTTCCTTGGGGCCTTCGGCAAGGCGGATGACCCGGCCAGCGGCGGGCGCCAGATGCCGTGCCATCACGGCAACCGTCGCCTTCATCTTCCAACGCAGTCATCTCCCACCGGGACGCAATTCCTGAACGCCGTGGGATGCGCGCTCGCTTCGAAGATGGATGGAACGGATGAGGTGACCTATGTGGCGTCGGGTGAAGGGACGTGCAGCCAGGGAGAGTTCTACGAGGCGGTGAACTGGGCCGCCCGCGAGAAGCTTCCGGTTATCTTCTGCATTCAGGACAACGGCTACGCGATCTCGGTTCCCGCGTCGCAGCAGGCCGCAGGCGGTCGTGTCGGCGATCTGTTCAAGAACCACCCGAACCTGGATGTCGTCTATGTGGACGGCACCGATCTGCTTGCGAGCTACCTGGTGGGAAAGCGCGCCGTTGAGCGCGCACGCCGCGGTGACGGGCCTACGCTGATCCACGCGAGCGTGATCCGCATCCTGGCCCACTCCAGTTCCGACGATCAGAAGAAGTATCGCCCGGCCGACGAACTGGAGCAGGATCTGAAGCGCGATCCGATCGCCCGGCTCACAGCGTACCTGGTCGAGCATGGCCTGATGACGGCCGAGGCGATCGAGGAGATGCGCAAGGATGTCTATCGCGAGATAGACGAGGCTGCGGACTGGGCGTTGACGCAGGCCGATCCCGATCCGGCAACCAGCACGCTCTACAACTTCTCGCCGAAGGGATTCGGGGGCCTGAACTACGAGGCCTCCACGCCTTCGGGAGAGAATGTGGTGCTGATCGATGCGATCAACCACGCTCTGCACGAGGAGATGGAGCACAACCCGAAGATGGTGATCTTCGGCGAGGACGTTGCCGACAACAAGGGGGGAGTGTTCGGCGCAACGCGCGGGCTCTCCAACAAGTTCGGCGATGTGCGCGTGTTCAACTCTCCGCTTGCCGAGGCGTCCATCGTGGGCGTTGCGCTTGGCCTTGCAACGCGCGGCTACAAGCCCTGCGTGGAGATTCAGTTCGGCGACTACATCTGGCCGGCCTTCATGCAGTTGCGCAATGAGGTGGCCACGCTTCGCTATCGTTCCAACAACGGCTTCAACTGCCCCATGGTGGTGCGCGTTGCGGTTGGCGGCTACATCCACGGCGGGCTGTATCACTCGCAGAACATCGAGGGCTTCTTCTCCCATGTTCCCGGTCTGCTGATCGCCTATCCCTCCACGGCCGCCGATGCGAAGGGGCTGCTGAAGAGCGCCTGCCGTCTGGACGATCCGGTGATCTTCTGCGAACACAAGGGGATCATTCGCATGCCGTTCTCGGCCGGGCCCGAGCCCGATGCGGATTACCTGGTGGAGTTCGGCAGGGGGAAGATCGTGCGTGAAGGGAAGGACCTCACCGTGGTGACCTGGGGAGCGATGGTGAAGGAGTCGTTCAACGCGGCCAAGAAGATCGAGGCCGAGAGCGGCAGGACGGTTGAGGTGATCGACCTTCGTACGATCGTGCCGTGGGACCGCCAGATGGTGATCGACTCGGTTCGCAAGACGAGCCGCGTTGCGGTGATCCACGAGGACACGATCTCGATGGGCTTCGGTGCGGAGATCGCAGCCACGATCGCAAAGGATGCGTTCACATGGCTCGATGCACCGGTTGAGCGCGTTGCGGCGAAGGACTCGCACATCCCGTATCATCCGAACCTGGAACTGGACGTGCTTCCAACCGAACGGACAGTGTACGAGGGGATGATGCGCGTGCTCCAGTTCTGACCGCTCCCGGGCTCCGCGAAATGGTGGTCGCTGCGCCCTGCGCGGACGTTGGCCAGGAGCGGAGGCTCCGCGACGCCGGGATCCCTTGGGCCTGCAATCTCCTTTCATTCGTTCATGGTGCGGCCCCTCATCACTCATGATGAGCGGCCGCACGTGCTATTGTACCGGCACTGGACGCGTCGTGCGCATCGGCTGTGCTCTCCCTACGGCGAGGTATGTCATGAAGGCAGCGATCATATCGTTCGGTTTTCTCGTGGTGCTTCTGCTCTGCCCGCCGCTCCGTGCGCAGCAGGAGCGCATCAACCTTGGCAAGGGGATCAACTCCGAGTACAGCGAGCTGAATCCGATCGTCACCAGCGATGGGCAGATCCTCTTCTTCACGAGGAAGGGACACCCGGAGAATCTGGGCTTCAAGATGCGGCCGGACGACGAAGACATCTGGTATGCAACCAGGCAGGCGGATGGCTCGTGGTCCAGTGCAGTACATCTCACCGGCGCACTGAACACCACCGGCTACGATGGCGTTCGCGCCGTGAACAAGGCCGTGACGCACCTCTACCTCCAGAATCAGTATCGGCCCGACGGCTCCCGCGGAAAGGGGTTCAGCGTGAGCGAGCGGGGCGATGACGGCCTGTGGAAGTATCCCACGCCGCTGGAGATCGCCAACTACTCCAACGATACCACGAACGCCACGCTCGCCGTCTCTGCGGACGAAAACGTTCTGATCCTTTCGCTGAAGCGGCACGACTCCAAGGGAGCGCACGATCTCTACGTCTCCTTCAAGACCGGGCCGAACTCCTTCTCGGAGCCAGCCCACATCGACGAGTTGAGCACGGAGGGGGACGAGATCGCGCCGTTCATCGGCTTCGACGATCAGACGCTCTATGTTCCAAGCACCGGCTGGGGAGCGGAGAGCGGACTTCACGACGTCTTCATCGTGAAGCGGCTGGACAGCACCTGGATGCACTGGTCCAAACCGGTGAAGCTTCCGGAGCCGATCAACACTCCTTCGGCGGACTTCTACTTCTGCCTCACGGCCGACGCGGACACCGTCTACCTGGCAAGCTGGCACGAGAGTTCCACGCGCGGCTTCGGCAAGAGCGATCTCTGGAAGGTCGGCCTGCCGGAGCGATACCGTCCCGGTACCTTCATTCCCGGTGGCGCCACGCCGGACCGTCCTGCCGAGGGTGCGCTGATCCGTCTGGACAATGTCTACTTCGACGTGGCCAAGGCCACGCTGAAAACCGAATCGTACCCGGTACTCACGAACCTGCTCGACCTGCTCAACAAGTATCCATCGATGCGAATCGAGGTGCAGGGGCATACGGACAACGATGGCGAAACGAATGCCAACCAGACGCTCTCGGAAAACCGTGCGAACACGGTCATGCGCTATCTCATCGATCACGGGATCAAACCCGGTCGCCTGAAGGCAATCGGCTACGGCGAACGGCAGCCCATCGCATCGAACGCAACGTCCGATGGGAAACGCCTGAACCGTCGGGTGATGGTGAGGATTCTGGACTACCTCTTCAAGGAATAACGCAGCTCCCTCTCCCTGCGCGGACTCTGAATTGCATTGCCATTGGGCAGCATGCGGCGGTACTCTTTCAACCAGATGCCGCTCCGATGCCGATCACTGTTGGGATTACACACTTGGCTGACGTTGATCTCGGAGATTCGACGCAACCGGGCGCGGCGCGTACGCGTGCATGGCGCTGGCTGGCGTTGCTTGCATTCACCATTCACCTCCTGCTCCTCGTACGTCCGGATGCGAGCTTCTTCTCCCGTCCGTTTCAGGAGGACGCCTTCTACAGCCTGAGCGTTGCGCATTCGCTTGCAGACGGGAAGGGGCTTTCGATAGACGGCGTGCAGAAGACGAACGGGGTGCAGCCTCTCGTCTGCTTCCTCGATGCGCCGCTCTTCGCGATTGCCGGCGACGACGTTGCCCTGGCGCTCCGCCTGGTGCTGCTGCTGCAGGTGGCCATCCTGCTGGGGGCTGCGATGGCGATCGCCTGGTTCACGACAACTCTGCTCCGCGACCGATCCGCTCGTGCGGAGATCTTCTGGCTGGTGACGGCCGTGGTGGGATGGAGCTACATGCTCATCAACGGCATGCTGAATGGTCTCGAGACCGGGCTTTCCACCGGGCTCGTCTTCGCTGCCGCGGCCTACTACAACAGCCGTATCGCGGCCGCCTCGGAGCGCGCCGGGCTTGGCCGTTTCGCACTGCTGGGCATTCTGCTCGGGCTCGGCGTGCTTGCCCGCATCGACGAGGCCTTCCTGGTTGCATGTCTCATCGCGTGGCACGCCTGGTGCTCGCATCGCCGATACGGACGCCTCCCCGGGGCGGAGCGGTTTGCCGCGTTCCGCCGGTTGATCCTGGAGTGTATGGTGATGGGAGGGATGAGCGTCGTGATCAGCGCTCCATGGTGGATCTACAACGTTGTGGAGTTCGGCAGCCTGGTCCCGATCAGCGGACAGGCGCAGCAGCTGCTTTTCCCGGATCGGTGGAACAATCTGATGGCTGCGCTCAGGACAATCGCCGATTCGTTCCTCGTGCTGGTGAGCACGCCGCACGGCGTGGCCCGGATCTCGTGGCTGCTCGGGGCCGGTATCGCCGCCCTCGCCGCCCTTGCGGCGCTCTGGTTCACGCACAGCTTCGGGCTTCTGCGGAGGGTGGCGGCCGCCTGGCGCCGCCAGTGGAATGTGGCGTTGGCAACGCCGGTGCTCCTGTTCGGGATTGCGCTCCTCTGCTACTACATCATCTTCTTCGGCGCACCGCATTTCATCGTTCGGTATCTGGTGCCGCTTCGCGTGCTGATCGTGCTCGGTGTGGTCACGCTCGTCTATCTCTTCTGGAAGAGTGCGCCGCGCCGCTCGCCGGTACGCATTGCCGTGACGGGGCTCGTGCTTCTGGCGTTGGGGGGGAGCGCATTCGGCCTGAGCTGGAACTTCGCGGACCGCAACACCAACATCTACATGTTCCCGGCCCGCTGGATAACGGAGCATACCCTGCCTGCCGATCGGATCGGCATGTTTCAGTCCGGCACTACCGGTTTTCTGCATCGCAACGTTGTGAACCTTGACGGCAAGGTGAATGTGGGGGCGTTGCGTGCATTGCAGGAGCATCGCATGCCTGCCTACATTGATTCGATGCGATTCGATTATCTGATAGACTGGGCGCCCTATGTGGAGCCGGTTCTCGCCGATCCGATTCTGCGGGGACGTTATCGGCCTGTCGACACCCTCGTCGCCGATTTCATCGTGTGGCGCCGCATCCGCTGATTCAGCGGTGCCGGCATTGCCCTTCCGGGATCTCTCCCCGAAGCCCGTATATTCACGGTCGTGAAACTTCCCGACGGTTTCCGTCGTCGCCGAGAACACGGTCCTTGGCCGGTAGATTCACGAGGGCAAATCCTATGCGAAACCGTAGTTCAATCGCTCGCATCCTGTGCGGCCTGCTGCTTGCTCTGGCATCGCTTTCGATGGCGCATGCCCAGAAGGGGACGATCTATGTGATCGAGATCACCGGCGAGGTCGATCCGGCGATGCCTCCCTACGTTCAGCGCGTGATCGCTGAGGCAACCGAGCACGGGGCCGCGGCGGTGATGCTGCATGTTAACACGCTCGGCGGGCGTGTGGACGTTGCGGCCGATGTGAAGGATGCCGTATTGAACTCCACGGTGCCGGTGATTGCCTATGTGGACAAGCGGGCCGTTTCCGCCGGCGCCTTCATTACGCTCGCTGCCGGAAGAATTGCGATGTCGCCGGGAAGTACCATCGGCGCGGCGACTCCGGTCTACGGCAACGGCGAGAAGGCTTCGGAGAAGGTGGTGAGCTTCATGCGGAGCGAGATGCGCTCCACGGCGGAACGGAACAGGCGTGATCCCAGGATTGCCGAGGCGATGGTTGATGAGAGCGTGACGCTGAGCGATTCTCTCCTGAAGGGGAACGGCCAGTTGCTGACGCTGACCGCCGAGGAGGCGCGGCAGCATGGCTATTGTGATGCCATCGCTCCCACCATCGAGGAGGCTGCCGCTGCGCTCGGCTACAGGGATGCGCGGATCGTGCGCACCTCCTACATCTGGAGCGAATCGCTGGTGCGCCTTCTCACGAACTCCGTGATGAGCTCCATTCTCATCATGCTCGGGCTGGCCGGGTTGTTCTACAGCGTCAAGACCGGACATGTCAACGCGCTTACCCTTGTCGGCGTGGTCTCCCTTGCGCTCTTCTTCGGTGCGCATTTCATGGCGGACATGGCAACGTTCGTTGAAGTGCTGATGTTCGTTACCGGCGTTGCGCTCATCATCATGGAAGTGTTCGTGATACCGGGCTTCGGTATCGCAGGGGTTGCGGGCATACTCCTCGTTGTCGGCAGCCTCTTCCTCTCGCTCATCTACCGGTTCGACATGCTGACGTCGGACTCCATCGCCGCGCCGCTCTATACGCTTGCGGCGTCGTTCGTGGGGCTTGGTATATTGATCGCACTGATGGTTCGGTATGTTCCGCAATCCAGCACGTTCAACAGGTTGGTACACAGCACCTCGCAGAACAGTGCCGCCGGCTACGTCAGCGCACCCAACTATTCCGGGCTCGTCGGCTTCAGCGGGCGCGCACTTACAACGCTCCGCCCGGCAGGTCTGGCCCAGCTTGGCGACGGGCGTTACGACGTGATCACGAGCGGCGAGTACATAGGTGCCGGCGAGGATGTGAAGGTGATTCGTGTTGAAGGACGGAAGATCATCGTAGGGAAGATGCAAACGTAACGCGGCGCATTCCCGCGCCTGCGGTTCATACATAGATCATGAGAAGAGCCCGACGTTCGCTCGCAGTGTTCCTGTTCATTCTCAGTGCCGGTGGGTGCCTGAACGCGCGACCCTCCGGTGACACGACGGTTCCCGATCCGCGTGGCGTTACCCCGTTCATCGTCGACACCATCATCGTCTCCACCGCCGATCTCTATCAGGGAATACACCGCACATGGGTTGTCAGCGACGTGCTGGAGTTCTTCCACGTGATCACGAAGGAACGTCCGATCCGTCACGAGCTGCATGTCAGAACCGGCGACACGGTATGGCGTGCGGACCTGGACGACATCGAGCAGAATCTCCGCCAGTTGGGGATCTTCGCGGAGATCGATCTGCATGTTGAGCGAACGGACAGTGCGGAGCTGGGGGAGGGGGAGATTCCGCACGGGCGCCTGTACATCCGGACGCGGGATGCTATATCGCTGCGCGGCGGCGCCAGCTACACGCAGAGTTCGGACTCCCGCAACTACTTCCTGGGCCTGACGGAGTACAATCTCTTCGGGCTGGCCAAGCAGTTCGGCGCCAGCCTCTACTACACCACGCAGGACAATCTTGGGCTTACCTATTCAGCCGCGTACTACAATCCCAACATCCTGGGAACGCACGCCTATGTGAGCGCGGCCGTCGGGCTTTCGGACCGGCAGCATTCCTACGAGTTCGTTGCGGGCCGCTCGTACTTTTCCGATCGTACGCCGAACGCCGGCAGCCTGTTCGCATATCGTTTCACCGGCGATGCGCTCTACTACTTCCATACGCCAACGGGCGCGATCACGCAGGTGGATGACATCCGCCAGACGCTGCTGAAGGGGTGGTACAGCGGCGCGCGGAACACCAACGGCAGCGTCTTCACGATGTCCGCGGCGCTCTTCTACGACCGGACGCAGCACAACAACGTTCAGGGGCTGCACCGGGCGTTCGAGAACAGCGTCGGTGTCTTCGTGGGGATCGGCTCGCGCAAGCGCACGTTCACGGAGATTCAGGACGCCGACTTCCAGGGAGTGGAGCAGGTGCCGCTGGGGGGGATGGGAAGTGTTTCGATCGGCAAGATCAGCCCGCACAACGGCGGGTTGGACAACGTGTTCTACATCGGCGCCGATGCGCGGCAGGCGGTGAGCATCGGTGACTTCTACGGCTTCGCCTCCGTGGCCGCCGGCAGCGGCCTCTCCGGGCAGACCACGAGCTTCGTTACTCAGAATGCATCCGTTGGGGCGGCGCTGTTGACGCATCCGGGCGCCTTCGCCATGCGCCTGGACGAGTCCGTTGTCTGGAACTGGCAGCGTTATCTCTATCTGCCGCTGGACAATCTCAACGGGCTGCGCGGCTATCCGCGCCTGGAGAACTTCGGCGACAACCGTGCGGTGCTGAACATCGAGTACCGACTGGTGCCGATCATCCGGTTCATCGTCTTCGACATCGGCGCGGCGGCGTTCTACGATATTGGCGGAACATGGCGGCAGTCGCAGCAGTTGAGCCAGGTGCAGTTCCATTCCGGCGCCGGCATCGGCATCCGCGTGGCAAATGCGGATGCCAAGATCGCCAAGGGATTGTTCCGCGTTGATCTCGCCTACAACTTCGAGCAGAAGAAGTTCGCGCAGATAATCATCGGCACGCAGGAAGCCTTCTCCTTCTTCGACACATTCGAGTTCCGTCCGCCCGGGCCGTACACGTATTGAGGCGCCACCGAGATCCCCGCCGCGGCACCCTCCCTGCACGCCGCGCAGAGCCGCATTCCCGGGCTGCTCTGCCGCATGTCCGCCCTCCGGAGGTGCATTCGCTTCGTTCGGCCACACACCACTCTGCAAATCTTTCACATGCCCATGAATCGATGGCGCAGTCGTCGAACCTTTTTTCAGGCCCGGGGGACAAAGTGGCAACCACGTGATTGCGCCGGCCCCTGAAAATGGGGCTTACAGGGTTGGCACATGGATTGATCCTCACTACCTCAACGCCGGCAGGCAGGGAATGCAGGCCGGAAACGAATTCCCAGAACAACGGATCAACTATGGCTACGCAAGGAGGAAGAACCATGTCTATCGTACGTTATCCCGGATTCAACGTTCATGGCCTTCAGCGCGATCTTCAGCGCGAAGTGAATCGCCTCTTCGACGGCTTCTTTCCAACAAGCCGCAAGAACAATGACGACGGGTTCGAATCGGCAGTCTGGCGCCCCGTCGTGGACGTCCATGAGGATGACCATACCTATCTGATCGATGTGGAACTGCCCGGCCTCAGCCGCAACGATATCAGGATCAATTTCCAGGAAGGGACGCTCTCGATTGCCGGCGAGCGGAGCTATGAGTACGAGAAGAAGGAGAATGGAGAGAACGGCGCGGTGCAGGGGAACCAGAAGAGCGCACAACGCGTGGAGCGCTTCTACGGCAAGTTCCATCGCAGCTTCTCGTTCCCGGCGTCGGTAAATGCCGAAGGGATCAAGGCCTCCTTCGAGAACGGCGTGTTGAAGATTACCGTGCCGAAGGCGGAGAGTGTGAAGCCGCGCCAGATCGCGATCGTGTAAGGCGCCGCACGTGCGGCAATGTAGTTGTGTATGACTTGATGTTGCAGGTATGGAAGCGTGTGGTTGATGGTGAACAGAGAGGGCCGGTCCGGATTGCTCCGGGCCGGCCCTCGCACTTGCTGCCGTCCGGCACCGGCGGCCCGAAGTACAACGAATGGTGTCGGGGCGGCTCGTGCTTGGATCGTGGGGCCGTTTCCTCCTATCTTTGCGTGTTTTCCGTATAACTCAGGGTGAACATCAGGCGATTGATCATGTCCAGGGAACGCCAACGACATCGTCCGGCAATGGAGATCGACATCGCCGGTGTCGGAGACGGCGAATATGCCTTCGCCTTCGATGTGCCTGCCTCTGCGATCAACCTCGACGAATCGTTCGTCGGGAATGTGAAGGTAGAGGGGACGCTGCGGAAAGTCTCGTCGCAGTTCTTTCTCACGAGCACGATCACGCGAACGTATGTGCGCGAATGCGATCGATGCCTTGCGGAGATTCGTGTGGAGGGTTCGATTCCGTTGACGGTGTACTACCGCACGGAGTTCGGCGACCGGCGGGGGCTGGAGGACGAGGACAACGTTGTGACGCTGGAGCCGGATCAGGAGTCGATCGTGCTGGATGACGAGGTGCGCGATGCGATCCTGCTGGACCTGCCTGCGAAGGTGCTCTGCCGCGAGGAGTGCAGGGGGCTCTGCCCGGGATGCGGTGCGGACCTGAACAGCGATGCCTGCCGGTGCGAGACGCCGGCGATCGATCCGCGCTGGGAGAAGCTTGCGGAGATGCTGAAGAAGAACGGTGATCAGGAATAGAGAGTAGCGATACTATCAACATACATTCATTCAGGAGAGAACGATGCCAAATCCAAAGCGGAGGCATTCGAAGTCGCGCCGCGACAAGCGCCGCACGCATTACAAGGCAACGGCCGCCGGCTTCGGCAAGTGCCCGAACTGTGGCTCGATGAAGCTGCATCATGCAGCATGCAAGAGCTGCGGCTACTACAACGGCCGTGTGATCATCCGTACGAACGAGACCGTATAGCTCGGCGCGGATAATGCAGCGCGCAGCGGTGCGTTGAGAATTCGAAAGCGCCTGTCCACGCCGCACATGTCGCGGAGCCGGGACAGGCGCTTTCCGTTGATGCAGACCAGACTCACTTCGCCGGGGAACATCGATGCCTTCAGGATCACCGTTTACGCGCCATCTGCTTCTGCATCTGCGGACGTCCGCAATCATCGTCTCCGTCGTGGCGCTCGGCCTCTGGATGTATGCCACGATGCACGAGGAGGAGGTGAACTGGACGGTGGTGCTCCTGGTTGCGGCCGCCATGCTCGGGAGCACGATCCTCAACACCCTGTACGACGTCTGGAAGGAGAGGAAGGCCGCGCGCAGACCGTGAGATCTCAGGAGGTCTCGAGCGCGAACCGGCCCACGTTCCACCGTTCACGTTCCATCGCCTGTACGCCTTGCTGCGCGCGGCTCGGGGCCATGCAGCCTTCGCCGGGAAGAAGGTCGTACAGCGGGCTCATCAACCATACAGCAATGCCAGCCATCGTTCTCTTCGTCAACTGCGCAAATGCCCACGAGGCTCATACCATCGCCCGGAAGCTGGTGGAGGAACGGCATGCTGCCTGCTGCACGATTGTTGGCGGCGTTGAATCGTACTATATCTGGGAGGAGCGAATGGAGCGTGGGGAGGAGGTGATGATAATGATCAAGACAACCGACGAACGTTTCGCCGATGCGGAGCGATGCATCAGGGAGTTGCATGGCTACGACGTTCCGGAGATCATCGCGCTTCCGGTAACGCAGGGCTCTCAACAGTATCTGGCCTGGCTGGAAGGCTCCGTGAGCCGATAACAGGTGCCGACGATGATGAACGACCATGTGGAGAGAGGCTCTCCGCACCTTCACATCGTCGTCATCGATCGAGCGCGGCCGGGGCACCATCACTCACCGCCGACAATGCGATCTACCTCATCGTTGGCTACCGCTGCCCGTACAGCGCCTTCATCTCCTCATCGCGCAGCTTGATCGCGCCGGAGTATTCTTCGAGGGCACGCTGCATGAACTCGTCGGACTGTTCATGCGTGGCGATTGCGCCGCTGGTGTAGAACCGTGTCGCCTCGCCGTGGCAGCCGTGGTCCGCATAGAGCGCGCCGAGCACGAGCGGCAGCGCCGGGTTGTCATCACCAAGTTCGTGCTGAACCGATGTGGATGCCTTGGAGAGCTCCGCACTCTCGGCAACGCTCAGGCGGTTGAAGGAAGCCTCCACGCGGCTCTGTTCGTCGCCGGCGTTGCTGAGGGACCATGAATAGATCGCCTCCGGGATCAGGTCCTTCCCATCCCACGTTGCGGTGGTATCGGAGGTCTCGGTGTGGAAGAGTTCGTTCCCTACGTAGTCCTTCACGGAGACTACGTAGCGTTCGACACCTGCGGTGCGAAGCCAGCGGAAGCGAACCGCGCCGTTGGAGATCGCCGTGGAGCGCGGCTCCAGAATCACCAGCAACTCGTTCCGGTTGCCGAACACGCTTCCAAGCCGCTCCGCCGTCTCGAGGCCGCCGTTGAGCCCCGTGTGCTCGCGGATCCTGCTGTCGGCCTCCTCCCGTGCGTCTTCCTTTGCAGAATTCTCCGCCTTGTCCAACGCCTCCGATCCTCCCTCCACGCGGGTGGCGCCCGCCTGGCTGGTATGGTCGTGATTGCTGGAGCTTGCCGCCGCAAGCGTGCGTACGGTGGTGGCCACCGCCGCGTTCTCTCCCTTCCCCGCACGCTTCACCGCGTCCGCCACGCGAACCGTCATCGGCTGCGAGTACTTGATCACCTTGCCGTTCACCGAGAGCTGTAGCGTTGCTCCCGATGCAACGGTCAGTTCATCCTTCGGCCCGAGCTGTTGGCCGATCGAGGGCTTGCTGCTGCCGTTTACGTTGACAACACCTGTGTAGAACAGCACGCGAACCGTCGAGTTCTGAGCCGCTGCTGGAACGGCGAGGGCGAACAGAAGCGTCAATGTGTAGAGGTACGTACGCATAGCGTTGATCTGCCGGATTGTGCGTCGCGAAATTAGTGAATACCGTTGCCAGATGCCACCGGCCGAGCGGGTGCGGTACAACCTACAACGGGGCGAACTACGATCGGTTAGGCGGAAGGATGCGGCCGACGTCGGGCAAATCGGTATCCAAATGTTCCCGGCGACGAGTTAGTTCGTTCGGTTCGTGTATATTCATTCCCCCTTGCGCCGGCCGCTGCCGGGAGCATACCAATTGATTCCCCGATCCGTGCCGTAATTGACGTGCTGAACGATAAAGGTTCAATCCGTGGAACAACATTTCGATCGCTGCTCTCGCATGCGGAGGAGCTGATCGACGCTGGCCGCATCCGAGAAGCGCGGCGGCTGATTGCACAGTTCATCGAGCGCAAGAAACTCGATGCGTGCGAGCTTCCGTCGCTGGCGGCGTTGTATCTGCGCGTTGGAAAGCCGGACAGCGCGGTGCTTACCATGCGGCAGGCGGTTACGCAGCTCGGCGAACAGCCGGAGTTGTTGAACTCCTTCGGTCTGCTTCTCGCCTCGCTCGGGCGCGAACGCGAGAGCCGCGAGCAGTTCGAAGGGGCGCTGCGTATCGACCCCACCAACGCGGAGGCGCTTCGCAACCTCGCGTTCACGCTGCATCGCACCGGCCATCGCGACCAGGCCTACAGGATGCTCGTGCGCTGCTATCGTTCGGCGCCGCTCTCTACGGAGCTGCGTCTGGTCTGTGGCGCGCTTCTGGAGATGGACGGGCTCCTGGACGAGGCGGCCTGCTGCTATCGCGATGCGATGGAGGTGAGCCAGGTGAGCGATCAGGTTACGCTCGCCTCCCAGCGTCTGTTCGCGATCGGCGCCAACCGCGCCGAGCTGAACTTCGAGGATCTGATGAACTCTCTCGGCGGCACTCCCCACGCTGCGGACTTGGAAGAATCGTGAGCCCGTTGGAGGCTGCGCGATGGAGGTATGCAGGTATACCGGGCGAGCCGGCGCCGCCGATCACGGCCTATCGTTGATCATGCAGCCGCACGCCGCGGCGCACGATGATGGGGGAGCCCTCCGCGACGAATGCGGAAACCGGCTCTGCGGCAAGCGCTGCCGCAAACCGTGGGCCGTAGAGCGCGGCCGCATCGCAGGCCAGCGATGACGACGCAACACGCCACACGTTCCACGAGGGATGTTCTACGCGGTACTCCACGCATGAGCCGTCGCGCTGCGCCGCATATCCCCAATAGTGCTCCGTGATGAACTCCTCCTCGGAGCCGGCAACGAGCGGCTGCGGTCCGCCGGTCGTCCCCGCATGAATGCCGTTCCACGTGCCGTTGAAACGCCAGCCGTATTCAACCAACCCGGGCGTCTCCGTTTCGGGGGCCAGCTCCACACGATGCCGCATCGGCATTGCCACGTACTGCTCGTTGTACACCAGGCGCGCAACGGCGGCGATTGCATGCCGCGGCACGATCTCCTTTACGAACACCACACCGCGACGCCACCCCTCGGGCCCCTTGCGCCGGACATAGAACCGGAGATTCACCTCCTCGAAGTTGCGATGGAAGGGAATCGGAATCCCAAGCACCTTCGTCTTCAGAAACAGGAAGCCGACCATGCTCACGTAGTGGCGGTTCCCCCAGGTATCCAGTTCCGTTCCGCGCGGAACAAGCGGAAGCAGGACTTCGGGATCGATGCAGTAGTTCAGCATCGCGAGGCTGCGCCACTCGGCGCTCAGAAACACAGGCTGGGAGGCTGGTGGTTGGTCTGCCATGGCATTTCCGTTACCCTTACCTGCGGCCGCGTTTGTGCGGAGCAGGCCGCGAGTTGGTCATGAGCTTGAACGAGCCGAAGTACGATGCCACAGGCTGGCTCTCCACGCTCGCCGCAGAGCTGCCGATGAACCCCACCTGATAGAGCCGCGTTCCCACCAGGTAGTAGTCGAATCGCCCGTACATCACCTGTTCGTTCTTCCGGGCCGTGAAGCGGATGGAGCGGCCGGGATGCCCTTCGAGTGAAAGCGTGCGCTCGCTTTCCAGCGTGGCCTGCATGTTCTCCAACGCGCCTTCGCGCGCACCGTCCAGAATGCGAAGCTCCAGTATGCTGTCGATCGTGGCACCCTTGAAGTCGTTGTAGCCTATCAGGCAGAGACCTTCATTGGCGCTGATCGCAGAGTACATGTGAACGCGTATGGTGCCGTTGTCGCTTTCGACGGAGTTGGTTTGAAGTTGTGGCCTGCTGTAGCCGGCAGGAAGGGTGATGCTGAACCGGCCGTCGGGTGAGACCAGTTGTTCCCCCGCGGCGCTGGAGTCCGCCCGAACGGATCCATACGAGTGCTGCCTCGCGCCTGTATGGAGAGCGGCCTGCGAGACCTGTGGTACGGCACTGGCGGCGATGATGAACGAGGCCAGGGCAACGACGATCATGCGATACTCCTCTTCTGAAGCTACCGTTGGCGTGGGGGCGTCGCGAAACGGCGGGGTGTTCTACAATTGACGGACTGCGACGACCACGACGAAGATAGCGGTTTTGATTCGGCCTACCCGCATGCTCGTGACGGGTTGACGAAAGAAGATGCGGATGATGCCGAGCCTGCACGGATCCGTGGTGCGCGATGCTCACGTCGTGCGGTGCAACTACCTCGATGCACGGGGCACGGCGCAGGCTGTGAGCCCAAGCCAGCGCGAGATGCGTTGGCGGTTGTGCGCAACCACTGCGTACAGACCAATCTCGGCAGCGAGGAGTGGAGGGAGGAGGTAGATGATAACCGGGAGCATGGACCACGGGAAGTGCCGCCAGCAGAAATGATTCAGCGAGAAGGCCCCGCCGTAGACGCGGCCGCGCTGCGTGATGGTGTGGATGCGCCGCGCGCAGAGTTCGTAGTTGATACCGAATGCCTGCAGTTCCTCCTCCGTGAACATCTGGTAGGGATGCACGGCGTAGGTGCCATTACGTGCGATGCGCCGCGCCAGTTCGGCGGACTTCGTGCAGATCCCGCAGTCGCCGTCGAAGAGGAGAACGTCCTGCGAGCCCAGTTGGAAGGATGTGTTCATACGTCATCTGGAGTTCCCGGCGTTCGACGTGCAGACGCCGTTCGCCGCGATGGGCGGACCGGATTCAATCCTCGCCGTTCGCATGCGTGCACTCGGGGGCAAGCGGGCAGGAGCCGCATGCGGGGCGCGTCCGCTTGCAGAGCGTCTGCCCGTGCTCACGGAGAAGCAGGTGCGCCCCGGCCAGCCAGTCGTAGTCAGCGGCGGGAATCTGCGGCGCAACGGCGTCGCGAACCGAGCGATAGGAGGCGGAGTAGTTCTTCTGCTCCGCGCCATACCCAACCCGCAGCAGCACGCGGAGCCCGTTGGATTCCGGTGCGAGTGAGGGATGCGTGCGGGTCATCATCAGAATCTTTTCGGCGCCGGGCTCACCGATCATCGGGAAGGTCGCCAGCTTCTTCCTGGCCACCGCCAGCGGCAGTGCCAGCAGGGCGCGCATGTCGCCGCCGTACGAATCCAGCACGATACGCGCCGATGCCTGCATCCGCTCCGCACGTTCCTCCGTATGGATGCCGCCGCCTCGAAGCAGATCTGCCAGCAGGTGCGGTGAAACATGCGCGATGGCCTCCGGGTCCGTGCCGATCTCCGAACGCAGGCGCAGGAATGTTCCCCTGCGTGCGGCATCATCGCTCAGATAGGCGGCCTGTTCCCACAGCACCAATTCGAACGGCGTCTCCGCCGGAGGAAGGGACGGCGTTCCATACTGCGTCTGCAGCCGGTCGATCATCTCGGCAAGTGCAATGGGCATGCGGCAACTTACTGATCCTGGGCATATCGTTGGCGGGATTGCCGCGCCGCGCGGAGACGGCCGGCTTCACCTTCAGCCGGGGCCACCGGCGATGCGGCGCCAGGACCATCCGGGAACCGGCGATCGCAGCATGATGCCGGCGATCGCAGCATGATACCGGTGACGGCGCGTGCCGATAACGGCGAAGGCCGGTTGCCTGTCAACGAAACGGCCCGCACACCACCATGGGCATGCGGGCCGTCGCGATCGTTACGCGGAGCGGGCCGGGGTCAGGCCGCGCGCCGGTAGACTCTGAATGCCTGGGAGGCGAAGAAGGATGTGACGAGCACGAAGCCCGCAAGGAGCGCCATGTTCACTCCCACGCCTCCCCAGTTGACGCCGGCCATGGCATCGCGCGCGGCGTTCACTCCCCAGTTCACCGGGTTCACCGTTGCGATCACGCCAATCCAGCTCGGCATCAACGTTGCCGCCATGAACGCGGTGGAGAGAAACGTCAGCGGCATGCCGAAGAAATTGATCACCGCTATCAGCGTCTCCTCGCGCCGCGTGAGAAGCGCCACGCCGTTGGAAAAGGCGGAGAAGCCGGCGCCCAGCAGAGCGGCGATGCCGAGAATGGCGAGGAATGCACCGATGCCGCCGGGAAGCGATGCGCCGAGCACCAGCCCGAAGAGGAGGATGATCAGCGACTGCACCAGCACCGTCACCGCGGCGTGAAGAACCCGGGCCGCGATCAGCGCGCCGCGATGCGCCGGCGTTGCCAGCATGCGATCCATCACTCCCTCGTTCAGATCCTCGATCAATCCCATTCCGGACCATGCCGATCCGAAGAGCGCCGTCATGATCACCACGCCGGGTGTCAGGAACTGGATATAGGTGGTGTTGCCGAATCCCGGCAGCTCCACCACCCGGCGGAACAACTGGCCATAGAGCGTCAGCCAGATCACCGGCTGCACCAGCGTCACGACAATCCAGATGGGAATGCGGAGTGTGGTTCGCAGATGGCGAATCAGAAGGTGAAGCGTATCGGATATGAACGTGTTCATCGCTGATCTCCTCCGCGTCTGTTTGGTGATGCCTGATGATTCTGCTCGGCCATGCCGTTGCTCGTGAAGCGATGGCCGGTGTAGTGGAGATAGACGTCATCGAGCGACGGGCGGCTGAGCGTAACCGCGTTCACGCCGATGCCGGCGCGTTCCAGCGCCGTGATCAATGCCGGAACGGCGGTGGCTCCGTGGCCGACGCGCGCGATGACGGAGTCTCCATCCTCGATCACCTCCAGCACATCCTCCATGGTGCGCAGCACGGACGCGCCTTCGGATGTCCTTCCCTCGACATTCAACGTCACGGCGTCTCCTTCGATCTTCGCCTTCAGATCGCTCGGCACGCCCTCGATCACCAGGCGTCCGCGATCGATGATTGCAACGCGATCGCACAGTTGATCCGCCTCCTCCAGATAGTGCGTTGTCAGAAGTACGGTGAGCTTCCGCTCCTGGCGTATCCTCTTCAGATCCGCCCAGAGTGCCGAGCGGGTCTCCGGATCGAGCCCGGTTGTGGGCTCGTCCAGATAGAGAACCTCCGGCTCGTGAACCAGGCCCATTGCGATATCCAGGCGGCGCTTCATGCCGCCGGAGTAGGTGTTCACCAGGCGGTCCGCAGCCTCGGTAAGCCCGATCCACTCCAGCAGCGAGCCGACGCGCCCGGCGATCTCGCGCTTCGGAACACGTTCCAGATGTGCCTGCAACGTAAGGTTCTCGCGGCCGGTCCCGTGACGGTCCACGCCGGATGCCTGGGCAACGTAGCCGATGCGCCTCCGCACGCCGGCCGCATCGTGCCCCACATCGTGCCCTGCAACCTGGGCGCTGCCGCCGCTCGGCGCACTGAGCGTTGCAAGTATGCGCACGGTTGTGCTCTTGCCCGCGCCGTTCGGTCCAAGCAGACCGAATATCTCGCCGGTGCTCACGGTGAAGGAGACATCCTTGACGGCATCAACTCCGTTTCGGTAGGTCTTGCAGAGATGATCCACAACAATTGCGTTCATATGTTCCTCAATAACAAGTGTTCGAAGCCCTGCGGGATAATCGGCCGGCCTCAGTGCGCAGCGATGACAACCTTGCTCGCGCCTCCCTGAATGCGAATATCGTATCCGTTTCCCTCATCGTTGAATCCGGATGACTCCCATCGGGTCTGGCTGCCGATCGCACCGAAATGGCTGGCATCCAGTGTGAGCCTGTAGGCGCCCCCCTTCACACTGACGCGGGCCTGGGTTCCGGCGGGCCGGAACAGCGTAACCTGGCTTACACCTCCGGCGAGATGTACCGGCACGATCCCCACCGGCTTCGGCAGCATCACTACAACGTTGCTCAGCCCGCCGTTGTGAGCCAGCGACAGAAGCTGCAGCTCCTCCAGGTTCATCGTAACCCACGCGGCTCCGCCGTTGGACTCGATGCTCCAGGGGATCGCCGTGTTGAGGAGTATCGTCCCCGGCCGTTCCCCGCGGAAGGGGAAGCTTCGGAAGAACGAGTGATACTGGATCTCGACCGTATCCTCGGTGATGTGCATGCCGGGAACCGGATGCTCGAAGCGTGCGCGGAAGAACTCGTCACCCAGAGGTATCCCCTGAATCGTGACATAGCGGGCGATGCTGTTGGTGAATCGAAGATGGCCGGTGCCGGTCTCGCCGAGAGGAGTGGCCACTTCGATCCCATCATCGTCATCACCCGGATCCACCCAGTGTTCGTACGATCCTGATTGCCAGATCTCGTTCATGACTGTTCGCGTGCGATGTTGGGCTGCCATCGATGCCCGGCAGCAGGGAGGCATGTCGTGAATTGCGGCCGGCCCGTTGCAGGGGATGAACCGGAGGCGGGACGCGGCGCGGATCGTAGATTGCAGGCGCTTCACCCCGGACGCCGCGCCCTCTGTACGATGACATGGACGAACGCGGCGTACGTTTTTACTTAGCTGCTAATTATCTTAGCGGCTAAGACGATGTCAACATAGGTTTGTTTCGCTCGATGGCAAAAAAGAATCGCACGCGTGAACAATTGGTGCTCGGGCTTCAGGAGATGGGGCGGATGCTGAGCACGGCAACCGTACTCTATCATCAGGTGATCGCGGAGCGCCTGGGGCTGAGCGCTTCGGATCACAAGTATGCCGACGTTCTGCTCCGAACCGGGCCGGTCACCGCCGGCGAGTTCGCCGAACTCACCGGCCTTACCACCGGAGCGATCACCGGTGTGGTGGACCGCCTGGAGCAGATCGGCCTCGTGCGTCGCGTGAAGGACCCGGAGGACCGGCGCCGCGTGATCATCGAGATCGTGCACGACCCCGCGATCGAGCGGACGTTCTCCGATCTCTTCGCCTCGCTCGCCGAGGCTACCGAACGGCTTGCACGCCACTACACGCTCAGCCAGTTGGAATTGATCTACGATTACATGCAGCGTTGCCGGACCATGATGGAGGAGGAGCAGAAGAAGCTTCGCAACCGGCCGCCGGCCTGATGCGCCGGACTTCTGTGTATCGCTACGCCGTATGCGCGGCCCGGTCCGGCTGTGGGGGGGGCTCATCTCGATTCCCGGACGGCGACGTAGCCAGACGGCAACACTCTCCTCTGGGACACCACGGAACTCTTCGTGCCGAGCAGGGGTGCTCAGGTGTCCATGAGCATGAACGGTCTCCCGACATCCGGAGAAAACATACCGTACAACGTCACCCGGCACCACCCTGACGCCCCTCGCGACCCTGACGCCCCTCGCGACCCTGACGCCCCTCGTGATCCGGACGGCCTGCACGATCTGCAAACCGGCCAGGCCGCCGACGCAGCGGTGCCACCGTTGCGCAGCTTCGCGGCGTGCGCGGACCATGGGTGCCGATCGCATCGTCCGGGCGCACGCCGTTCGTACGACGGGATTGTTCGGAACATGGATTGATGATGACCCACGCCGCCAATATCGGCCGCGATGGCACGTCGCCATGGCTCGACCGTTCGCAATGATGCGCGGCGCCGCAAGGGCTCGCGCATGTTTCCAACACGATACCCGGAGTTTGAGTTATGGCAATTGCCGATGCGCTCGTATCTGAGTTCGATCATGAGATGGCCGTTACGCGGACAGTGCTCGAACGCGTTCCGTTCGATAATCCCACGTGGGCGCCGCACGAGAAGTCGATGACCCTGAAACGCCTGGCCACCCATGTTGCCACGCTTCCCAACTGGGCGATGCATACCATGGGAGTATCGGAATTCGATCTCGGTGCGGACGGCTACAAGCCGCCGGATCTGAAGTCTGCCGATGAACTGGTGGCGGAGTTCGACAAGCATGTGGCAGATGCTCGCGCAGCGTTGGCGAGTGCATCCGATGCCGACTTCATGGCCCCGTGGACGTTCAGGAACGGGGAGACCGTGTTCTTCACCATGCCGAAGGCCAGCGTCATCCGGTCCTTCATGATGAACCATTCGATTCACCATCGCGGCCAGTTGACGGTGTATCTCCGTCTGCTCGATGTTCCGCTCCCGAGTGTGTACGGTCCGACGGCCGACACGCAGATCTGAGATTCGCGACTACCGGGGCCGGAAAGCTCGGCGGGCGGAGATGCCGATGGCGGCGTCCCCGCCCGCGCTGCAGATGGATCGCACTGCGATAGGTTGCTGCGCGGATCGGCGTTCGGGTCGCGGAGCAGGAGGCAGGCAATGCGTTGATACCGGGTGCTGTTCCATTCATCTGCCGCCACCACGCCCGGTGTCTCCATGTTCGGTGTCTCCATGTTCGGGCATGGCTGAGCGTATGAATCTCCCTTCGGGGTGTATCTTTTCGAGAAGTAGCGTGTCATGCTGCTGTCCGTAGCATCGCCCCATCCGGACGAGGTCCCTTCCCGGAATTCAAACAAGAACATTCGCGCATGAGCAGCTTACCTCGAACTCTCTCGCTGGTCGCGGCGGTGCTGGCCCTTGCAGCGCCTGCATTGCGGGCGCAGGCACTGCAGAATCCGATCCTCTTCGTAACGCAGGTGCCCTCACCGAACGATTCGGCCAATGTAGTCTCGCTCTTCGCCAATCACGTCGCCGACATGCCGGGCGCTCCCCGCGGCGGCGACCTGTGGATACGGTACCCGGACGGCACGCTCAAGAATCTGACGCAGACAGCCGGCTACGGCGTTGCGGGCCTGCAGGGGCAGGGAGCCATCGCCGTTCGCGAGCCGTCCGTGCACTGGAGCGGCACCAAGGCGATCTTCAGCATGGTGGTTGGCGGAGCCTCCAGCCAGGGTGATGCCACGCCGTTCTACTGGCAGATGTACGAGATCACGGGCCTGGGGAAGAACGAGACGCCGGTGATCACGAAGGTTCCGAACCAGCCTTCGAACTTCAACAACGTCAGCCCCATCTACGGGACGGACGATCGGATCATCTTCACATCCGACCGCACGATCGGCGGCGACCGGAGCCTCTATCCGGCGATGGACGAGTACAAGGGAGCCCCCACGAACACCGGCGCATGGAGTCTCGATCCGGTGACCGGCGATCTGTTCCAGCTCGATCATTCACCCTCCGGGGATTTCTCTCCCACCATCGACAGCTACGGCCGTCTGCTGCTGATGCGCTGGGATCGCCTTCAGCGCGATCGTAATGCGGACATCGATGCGCTCGGCACCGGTGTGAAGGGGACGTTCAACTATACCGACGAATCGCCGCAGGGCGTGCCGCAGTACAATGTGCGGCCGGAGACATTCCCGGAACCGCAGGGCTCGCGCACCGACCTGCTCAACGGCACCAACATGGTGGGGATGGAGTTCAACCAGTTCTTCCCGTGGCAGATCAACGAGGACGGCACGTCGCCGGAGATCATCAACCACCTCGGGCGGCACGAGATGCGCCAGGTGTTCAACCGCTCCATCACGGACGATCCCAACGTCGTCAACTTCAACTACGCCAACACGCCGCGGAGCAATCGCAATCCCATCAACAACTTCATGCAGGTGACGGAGGACCCCGCAACGCCGGGACTCTACTACGGCGTGGACGGCTTCCAGAGCGGCACGCACGGCGGCGGGCAGATCGTCTCGCTTACAATCGCCCCCACGCTCGATCCCGACCAGACCGTGGTGACCTACATCACCGATCGCTCCACGGCCAGCATCACGTTCGAAGGGAATACGCCGAACCCCAACCACTCCGGATTCTATCGCACTCCGATGGTTGCCGCCGGAGCCGGCGTGATCGCGTCGCACTCTCCCGATTCTCACGCCGATCTGAATCAGGGAACGCGGAGCAATCCCGTATCACGCTACAGCTACCGTCTCAAGACGCTGAAGCGCTCCGGCAACGTCTGGGTCTCCGATCAGACCCTGACCACGGGGCTCTCGAAGACGCTGACCTACTGGGATCCGGACACGCTGGTTCACTTCTCCGGCCCGCTCTGGGAGCTCGATCCGGTTGAAGTGCGCGTTCGCCAGCGTCCTACGCGGCGGGTCTGGTCGCTCCCGACCCAGGAGCAGACGGTGTTCACGGAGGAGGGGATCAGCGAGACGGCGTTCCGTGGTTATCTGATGGAGAAGAATCTTGCGGTGGCCGTGTCGCGCGATGTGACCCACCGCGACGGCGCGGACAAGCAGCAGCCGTTCTATCTCCGCATCGCGGGGACAACGAAGCAGTCCGCAAACGCGAGCGGGAAGATCTACGATGTGTCGGATCTGCAGTTCTATCAGGGGGATTACATCCGCGGCCACGGTCTTACCGCGCCGAACGGCACGCCGGCGCCCGGGCGCCGGATTCTCGCGGTGCCGATGCATCTGCCTGCCGGAACCAACACCTCCGGCAACGGCGCGCCGGCCGGAAGCGTGAAGCTGGGAACCGACGGGTCGATGGCGGCCTTCGTTCCGGCACGCCGCGCGATGAGCTGGCAGCTTACCTCCCCCACGGGAACGCCGATTG
This sequence comes from Kapaibacterium sp. (SeqCode), assembly GCA_035549015.1. Lineage (GTDB taxonomy): Bacteria > Bacteroidota > Ignavibacteria > OLB7 > OLB7 > JAFDZV01. The sequence goes on along the minus strand of DASZRW010000012.1, from coordinate 5,701 downwards.
TGCGGGAGCGCTACTGGGTGACCTTTCAGCCGGGCGAGATACGCGTCTGTGCCTCGTGCCACGGCACCAACGATGCTGCGATCGCGCCGCTCAATCCCGTTCCGCAGAACAAGCCGCAGGCGTTCCGCGATCTCCTTCGCACATGGAAGGCCGCAGTCTTCCCTCTGCATGTCTCGCTCTCCTCGCCCGCGAACGATACCGCCGGCATGGATCTGGCCGGCATGGTCAACTGGCTGGCCGATGCGCGCTCCACGTCGTACCGCGTGCAGGTATCGCCAACCAGCGACTTCGCCGCGCCGCTCGTGGACCGGGACAGCCTGAACGTGCTTTCGCAGGCCTTCTCCGGACTCGATCACAACGCCACGTACTACTGGCGCGTGCAGGGCATCAACAAGTACGGCCGCGGGGACTGGTCCGACATCTGGCGCTTCACCACCTCCGTGGCGGCCCCGCTGTTGAAGCTTCCGGACAACGGCGCCGCATCGCAGCCGTTGAGCGACCTGCTCACGTGGCGGTTGGTGCCGGGCGCCAGTCTCTATCGTGTGCAGGTTTCCACCACGCAGGACTTCTCCACAACGTTCGTGGACCAGACCGACCTTACGGACACGGTCACGAACATTGCGGGCCTGCTTCCGAAACAGACGTACTACTGGCGCGTGTCGGCGATAGGGCATGGCGTTCCGGGTGCGTGGTCCGATGTATGGAGCTTCACCACCGGCGAGGCGCCCAGCATGCTCGCGCCGCTTCTTGCAAGCCCGCCGACGGGAACAACGTCGCTCCCGGCAGCCGCGCGCCTGGCATGGAAACACGTCGCCGGTGCGGACTCGTTCCATCTGCGCGTTGCGCTGGCGCAGGACTTCGCCGCGCCCATCGTTGATCGCAACGGGATCAGGGATACGGCGTTCGACATCGCAGGGTTGGAGAAGGGGAGGAAGTACTACTGGCAGGTGAGCGCAATCGGTGCGGTGGGCACCAGCCCATGGTCCGAGACATGGAACTTCAGCACGGAGAGCGCTCCGGTGATTCTCGCCCCTCTGCTCGCGCTTCCGGGCAACGGCGCCACCGCCGTTCCCGCCGCGGCAACGCTCCACTGGCTTGCGGTGAACGGTGCGGACTCCTACCGTGTCCAGCTCTCCGATTCGGATGGCTTCAGCACGACCATCGTGGACCGCGCCGGCGTTCTCGATACGCTGCTTCAGGTTACCGGGCTTGCCTATTCCAGGCGGTACTTCTGGCGCGTGAATGCGAGCGGCGCGGCCGGCGTCAGCCCGTGGTCGCAGATCTGGAACTTCACGACCGAACAGACGCCGCTCTCGGTCGATGCCGGGACCGGAGCCGCCTTCACACTGGAGCAGAACCGTCCGGATCCGTTCAGCGAGGCAACCACGCTCACATTCCGTACGCCGCGCGCAGGCATGGTGGCATTGAAGCTCTACGACATGAGGGGAGTGGAGGTGGCGACGCTCGCGAATGAACCGGCGGAGGGGGGCACTCACATGCTCGAGATCGATTCCCATGCGCCGGGCCTTGCCGCTCTGCCGAGCGGAGTCTATCTGGTTCGCCTGGTAACCGAGTACGGCACACGCGCCGTGCTGGTGCATCTGATGCGATGAGGCCGGGACGCACGGCATCGAACTGAGGTGCGCGCGCTGCCTCGGCGAGTGGCTGCCGGGTTCGGAAGATTGGTTGCAGGTGGGGCATCCTTCGCGATGTTCCGCCTGCGCCGTTCCATGGTTCCGGCTCCACGTTTTTGCATGACACGGGGGCCGCTGCCGGCCCGGTTACGAGGGCATCCGTTCGCGACGTGGCGCAGTACGCGGAACCAGGGCTCAAGGGAGCGATGCCGCGATCGTGCGAAGCCACTCCAGCGCGGCATCGCGCGTACAGAAGAATCGTTCGTTCTCCGTGGCCAGCTCCCGCTCGAACGATTCCATCTTGGTGCAGTCGTGATGAACGTGAGCCACGGCGCCGCAGATCGCATCGCGCCGCGGCGCAGCGATCTCACCGATATCGTCGAACAACTTCAGGTAGGCGGCACGGTGATCGTAGGCGGCGAGGAATGTCGGGATCACCGCCCGCTGGAAGGCGTGCGTTGCGCGGTCAACGGCGAGAGCGTTGTAGCCGGTCATGTCGATCAGCATCGCGAACGTACACCCGAACGGTATTGCGTCGCTCGTGCGATAGAGTCCGTCCTCCCATGCCTCCACTTCATCCAGCGTCAACGGGCCTGCAAGCCTTGTTGTAAGGGTGCGATCCGCCTCGTTCCACTCGCTCTCGATAATACGTTCCAGCATGCTTCCCCCGAATGCCTGATCGATCCGTTGTCATGGTGGTTGTACCGCTTCGCTGCCGGCCGTGCCACTGCTGCCTGTTCGCCCTGTCACCGTGTTGCGGACGCCTCACCGTGTTGCGGACGCCGCGCGCCGAACAGAGCGGCAGACAAGATAACACGCAGCGCTTACGCGGACGCGATGCATCTGCTCCACGTGAACATCCACGTAAACATCCACGTGTGCATCGGTGTGCAGCCGGGAAACGGAGCGGACGCACGATCGCCCGCGCGCCGTCACCAGGCGGTTCGGTTGGAGCGGATTCGCGAACGGGCCGGGGCCCGCCACCTGCGGCGGGCCCCGAGCGCCGGTGAGATGAGCGCGCGCAGGGCGTGCCGGCCCAGCTACTGTTTGATGATCTTCTGGAATGTAGAGCCTGCGTCCGCATCGATTCGGAGCAGATACATGCCCGCCGGGACAGGGGAGAGATCCAGCACATGCCCCTGTTCGCCTGCGGTGATTTCCGTGGCGATCATCTCGCGGCCCAGCTCATCGATCAGCGTCGCGCGTGCCGTCCCGTGCGTGCGCGGCGCGTGGATTGCGAGCGTGGCTCCTGCCGGATTCGGTGCCGCGCTCCAGTCGCCGTTCAGTCTCGAAGCCTCACGGATGCCTGCGGGCGAGCCGTTCAGCTCCCACCAGTCGTTGTAGAAATTACTTCCGAGGTCCCATCCCGATCCGATGTACGCCCTTCCATCCGCAACGCAGGCCGTTGCCCAGGCGCGGCTCTTCGTTGCCGGCAGCCCCGAAGCCGGACTCCATGTATCGGTTGCCGGATCGTAGCTGTAGAAGTCGGAGAAGGATGACGTGTACCCTGTCTGTCCAAGGCCCACATAGCCCTTGCCGTTGAGCGCGAAGGCAACCGCACACTGCCGCGCCGCGCCGGGGAACTCCGAGAGATAGTCCCAGGAATCCTTCGATGCATCGTAGCGATAGAGATCCGTGGTCTCCAGGTTTCCGATGCTCCCCGTTGTCACGTATGCGTACTGGCCGATCACGAACGATGCCTGGAAGATCGCCGGGCCGGATTGCAGATCGTGCTTCGCTCCCCACGTGTCGGTGGCGGGATCGTATTCGTAGAAGTCCGCAAAGAGCACCTTGTTGTCGCTGCCGCCTCCCACGTACGCCTTGCCGTTTACCACGAAGCAGGTGACACCGTCGCGTGCCGTGCCGGGGAAGTCCGCCTTGCGCGTCCAGGTGTTCGCAACAGGGTCGTATTCCCACAGATCCTTCTTCAGGTTCGTACTGCCATCGTATCCAAGACAGACGTAGCCCTTGGTGCCGATGCTGAACCCGGCGCCGAACGCCCGCTCGTTGGTGACGCCCGGTATGTTCGCCAGACGCGTCCATGTGCCGGACTCCACGTTATAGCCGTAGAAGTCCTTGCTGCTGGTGCCTGCACCGGTGTAGACCGTCGATCCGATGGCGAAGGAGATGGCTGCATCCCGTGCTCCTCCCGGCAGGTTGGTCCGTTGTGACCACGTCTGTGCGCTGGCTGCCGTGCCGGCGAGCAGGAACGCAATGGCAATGGTGTATGCAAGCTGTCTCATGATGCATTCCACACTGTTGATGAGTTGAATCGTGCGTACACGGCCGCGCCGTTTCCGGCCGGCGACGCATAACCCGGCCGCGTCCGGATTGTTAGCTGCCTGTCTGCCCGGATTTAGCGATTTGAGGAGATATCGAGGTTGGTGGTGCGAAGTTGGCAACAACAGAGAAGAGGGGGCCCGTTGCGGCGCCGGCATCGTAGCGAATGCAACGCGGTTGGGCCGGTCCCTATGCCGCCAACTGCTTCAGGTATGTGCGGAGCCAGGCTTCAGCCTCCGGGACGCTGCAGAAGAAGCGCTCGTTGGTTGTGCCGAAGCTGCGCTCGAGTTCCGACACCTGCCAGCAGTCCGCATGAACGTGGGCGACGGCCGCACACGTGCCCCGCCGCAGAGTCCCGTTGGAGCCGGTGCCGCCGCGATAGATCTTGAGGTAGGAGACCCGATGATCGTACGCCTCGAGAAATGTCGGAATAACGCCGCGCATGAATGCATGAACGTCCTGATCGATCAGGCGTGGCTCGTAGCGGGAGAAGTCGATCAGCAGCGCGAACTGACGCCCCTCCGGGATGGCATCGCTTGCGTCGTACAGACCCCTTCTCCATGTTTCGACCTCGGACAGCGCGACCGCGCCGCCGAGACATGTTATCAACATGCTCTCGGCATCTCGCCACTCGCTGGTCATGATTGGTTCCATCGTCTCAACAGCAGTAAATGAAGGCAGACGGCGCGCGTATTACGCCATGGTGCCACTGTAGGCGCACCGTGGACGTTCGCGGCGGGCTGTTCCCGAAGCGTGGATACTGGGGGTGCGTTGGGGCGTTGGTGCTCCATCCACAACATTCAAATGTACAAACGATGGATGTGAACTTTCTTGACCTCTGTCATGTTTTTTGTGGATGTTTCTCGTAGACGGGGGGATTTGTCACTCCCCGGAATGTGGCAATCCTCTATTCGGTCACCATCGATGTTAGCAATAGAGCCGCCTGCCGCTTCATTTCGCAGCGGAACACGGGGCCGGGTCTCGATTCGAACCAAACAGGAGAGCCTATGCAGGAAGAGACAGGGCGCCCCGTCCCGGCGGGGAGCGAGACCGGAAGGGTGGAGGCGTTCAGCGACGGGGTGTTTGCCATCGCCATCACCCTGCTGGTGCTGGATCTGAAGGTTCCCAGGGAGATCGCCGACGGACACCTCGCGGAGGAGCTTCTGCATCTCTGGCCATCCTACATGGCATTCCTCGCGAGCTTCCTGACAATCGGCGTGATGTGGATCAACCATCACCGGCTCTTCACGCTCATCAGGCGCTGCGATCACACGCTGCTGATATTGAACGGGTTGCTCCTGCTGGGCGTAACCGTTGTGCCGTTTCCCACAGGGCTCGTGGCCGGGTTCCTCGGGCGCCCGGATGCCCGGATTGCCGCCATGGTCTACAACGGCACGTTCGTTCTGCTGGCCGTCTTCTTCAACGTTCTGTGGCGCCATGCCTCGCACAACAATCGCCTGTTCGATCCCGGCGCCGATCGCGAAGCGATCCGCGGCATCACGCGGCAGTACATGTTCGGGCCAGTCTACTATCTGGCGGCCTGCCTCCTTGCCCTAATAAGCGTTCCCGCCAGCCTCGGCTTCAACATCCTGCTCGCCTTCTTCTTCGCCCTGCCGGGCGTGCACCTGCACGGGCGGCGCCCCGGCTAGGTTGCGTCCGATACCTGCGGCCTGCGGCTGCACCTCCCGATGCGGCTGCACCTCCCGATGCGGCTGCACCTCCCGATGCGGCTGCACCTCCCGATGCGGCTGCACCTCCCGATGCGGCTGCACCTCCCGATGCGGCTG
>DASZRW010000011.1:0-4891 GCA_035549015.1 Kapaibacterium sp. (SeqCode) | reverse complement strand
TCCCCCTCGTATTCTCATTTCATTCACATGGGAGGTAAGATCACATGCCAACTCACATGCCTGTCTTGGTCGATTTCTGGGAGGTTGAAAACTCCGACTCGCCATCCGATTCTCCGACCGCACTCGATACAACGTGGAAGGCGCTCTGCTCCATATACGATGCAGATCCGGCCAGCGCTGAAATCAAAACGAACTCGACGTACTGCGATTCCTCGGATGTTTGTTACCTGACGTTCTATCGCAAGGACGCCGATAGAAAGATTGTGATGTCGGTATATCCCTCAGTACTGTAGCGAATCAAACCGGGCGCCTGCATCGTCTTGCGATGCCGCGCCCGGTTGTCACCTCACCGTTTGCAGCGCTACCCGGCATCGTACGGCTCCGGCCCCGGGGCACCACGTTGCTTCCCGCGTTCGCGAATGCTACTGTAACTCATCATCGCGGCTCCCAAAGATACGAAGCCTCGAATTTGCGGCTCACCGGAGGCGTTACGCTCAGATCAGGAGTTCGTGCGGCCGGACCTTGTGAGCGCGAGCGAGGCGGTCCACATTCTCCGCCGACATGTTCCGTTCGCCCCGCTCAACGCTTCCCACGTACGTGCGGTGCAGCCCAACCCGCTCCGCCAGATCTTCCTGCGACAGTCCCTTCTGCAATCTGAGCCGCCGGATGTTTGCTCCAACGACGACCTTGATATCCTTCGCCATCGATCAAAGCTCGCACGGAGACAGCCTATGTGTCTACAGACTGTACGTAGCATCTGCGAGTCGTGGGGACGCTCTCGTCTCATGGGATAAGGATCACTTTTCGGTGTCACCTCCCGGAATATCACATCTTCATGTGATGGCACGCGGCTTCCAACGTCCGTAGCTTTGTGTTTTCTCCTACTGGAATACGCTGACTTCGTTCACCTAATCCTTATGTCGATATGTCGATGCCATTACTCCTCTGTGATGATCTGCGTGCCGGGAAACGCGCATCCAGCCAGCTTCTACGCAGCCTCACCGTCACATTTGCACTTCTGGCAACCGTCCTCTCCGCAACCGCCCAGCCGTCCGGCAGCACCGCCCGAGGCACACGTCCGTACGCACCGGTGGCCGTCCGGCAGGAGATGCAGATCCTCTACACCGGCTCCCTCAACTTCGACTGTTTCCCCGACACCATCTTCGGCACGAGAGGCCCTGACGGGCTCTACCTCCCGCGCGTGATCATCTGGGGACGGCCGACGACGGCGGCTCCAGCAGGCGGGCGGCGTGACGCGAACGCCGCATGCCTCGGGCCGATCGCCGATTCCGTGAAGGTCCCCTTTACCCTGATACAGTATCCGTCATGGGGGAACCTGCGCGGGTGCGTCTCCATTCAATCCTTCAACCCGGATACTCTCGCCGATATGCTCTTCATGCTACGCGGCGCTGTCGGCGAGGGACGAAACCAGCATGACAGTCTTCTCTCCCTGTTGGTGTTCGGCCAGCACGGCCTGGACACGCATCGTGTGCTGAACCTCGCGAACATCGGGCCGTTCCAGTCCTATCCCTTCATCGCCATGCAGGTGCGCAAGGGAGTACAGCTTCTCAATCGCCGCTCGCGGTCCCTCTCGCGCGCGGCGAGTTACGAGATCGCGCCGGTCGGGCTCATCGTGGACGAGCCGGACACCACGCCACACCATGCAGCTGCACGCGCCGCATCGGTGCGTGTCTACCCCAATCCCGCGAGCGCGGAGGCGAATGTGGAGGCACTGAACGTGGATCCGGGGAGCTACAGCGTGGAGGTATCCGCCGCGAACGGGATGATCGTGCTGCGCCAGCAGGCGGACATGCACTCCGGAGGGAACCTGCTCCGCACACTCGACGTGACGGAGCTTGCCAGCGGCTACTACGTGGTGCGGATCGTGAAGACCGGTGAGGGAAACGCCGGGATGCCACCCGAAACCTACCCCATCATCATCACGCGGTAACGGCATCGCCCGATATCGAGTCACCGCGCGAGTCGTTCGCCGCGAACCGTTCGCCGGACAGCGTTGTATTCCTCTCTCTTCTCACATCGAATCGTTCTCTAATGACCAGACACCGTTTCATCGCGTTCGCAGCATTCATGCTCTTCGCCGTTTCAGCCGCCCGCGCGCAATACTCACAGCAGGCGTTCGACCTGCACAAGGCATCGGACCAGTACGACGAGCGCGGCTACCAGACTTCCAACGCGATCACCGTTGACGGGGCCCTCTCGGTCTCGAACTCGAACGGCAACGTCTCCTACTCCTACCCGATCTCCCACACTTCGGTCTCGGGCTTCCCGCTGGACATCACGCTCTCCTACTGCGGCTCGCTCTCCTACGTATCGTACAGGGACTATGCCGCCGGCAACGTCTACGAACCCTATGCGCGATGGAACCGATTCCACCAGAACCGCCCCGGGTGGGTGTTGTCGGTTGGGCAGTTTGCCGTGCAGGTGTTCTCCAGCGCGGGCATGTTTCATTGCGACCCGGCGAAGTTCTCGGGTGCTGTGCGCGACAGTTTCAGCGATCGCGATCTGCAGTGGGCCGCCGAGGGATACGACGTCTGCAACCGGATGGAGAACCTCGCGGCCGAGACACAGCACGTGCAGGAGGAAGGGTATGTGGATGTGATCAGCCTGTTGCGCGGCGACGGCTCGCTGCTGAAGCTCTACAACAAGCGCCCGTGGTCGGTGGACGGCGACGCGTCGATGCGCGCCGACATCTACACCGGCTACTACGTCTCCCCGGAAGCCAACGCCCACGGGTATGCGCTGGTATCCTGGGACTCCACCGAGTGGCCGGAACAGGTCCGGAACTTCGTGGAGGCGCATATCACACCGACCTACCCCTACATGCCCCGCGTGCTCCGGTACTATTCGGGGGATGGTCTGGAGTATGTCTTCCACGAACGTGTGGCGGCCAACGGACTGCGCAGCTACGGCGGAGCGGAACTTGCCGTCCCCGATCAGTTCGGCGCGATGAAGGCGGTTCCGAGCATCTTCTACCTCGAACAGATCAACTCGACCGCCGGCGCCATCGTCTGGCAGATCGGTCGGTCGCGCCACTACGATCCCCGCACCGTGACGACACTCAATCAGGGGAACATCTTCGACCCGATCTTCACCACGATTCATGACTCCACCGTGGGCCGCGCGCTCACAACCGATATCGGCAATGTGCACATCACGTATGGCGACGCCTCGTTCACAATCGAGGCCAACGGGCGCACCACGAAGGCGATCATCGGGAAGGTGCAGACCAACGGCAACGCACCGGCCTCGGCAAACTCCATGCCGCTTGCCTCGCGCGGGTATTTCACACCGACGGCCGCACAGCTCGCAACGCTGAACGAGACCGGCGGCGCCTCCTCCTCGCTCTACGAGGGATACATGGGCTATGTCACGGAGATCATCGACCCCGAGGGGCGCTCCACGAAGTTCACGTATGAGCCCTACACGCGTACGTACGTGAACGAGAACTTCCCCGTGGCGAACATTCCGGGCTCGGATCTGAAGCTCTCGCTGACGAACCAGCGACTGAAACGGGTCGACGAGCCGACGGCGAGCTATGCGATCTCCTACGCCGGCGGGGACATCGATACCTACGGCGACCTGGTACGGGAGGACGCGGTGCATTCGGGAACGATCCGCGCCGATGCACCGAATGTGAACGACGCATTCCTGACAACGAACGTCGCGAGCGTGGTGCGGAAGTACGATCACAATGGGACATTGCTCACCGAGCAGGACTGCCAGTTCAGCCATACCGCGAACGATGGTTTCTGGAAAGGGGTGCTGACAACCACGGACGCAGCCACGAACGCGGCACGGACGAACACCTATCTCTACCGGATCCATCCAATGCCGGACTCCATGCGCATCGTGTGGGAACCGCAGCCCCGCTACACCGAGCTCTATCACGTGGAGGAGAGCGCCGCCGGTATCACGACGGTAACAACCACGACGAACGAACAGATGCCGGGCCAGCCCTACACCTGGCTCCCGACGCACGAGGAAGCGTCGGTGGCGGGGATCACCACGTCTCGGCGGACGTTCTCCTACCAGTTCGACACGGCCCGCACCTACGGCGGCGATGAGCGGCTCATGCGGCTTTTCGGGATCGAGACGAAGCGGGCCATCACGCGTACGCTGGATCCGGCAACGAGTGCGCTCCGGCTTGCGGACACGACCGACTTCCTCCACGTGCCGATGATCGACACAACGCTCTGGCGGCTGGACACGATGCTGAACAAGTTCGCGACGCTGGACAATTACTTCCGCCTCCGGGACTCCGGCGTGATCCGGGAGCCGTGGGAGTGGGCGATGTACGATCCCCGCGTGACGGTCTTCACGCTGGACAGCACCTACGAGCACGCCTACGTGCCGCCGCGTTTCGGGCTGGTTGCGCGCGAGGTGATCGCCGACAGCAGCGGAGGGATTCTCGGCGGCATGCAGACCGAGTATACCGGCGCACAGGCCATGATCCGGCATGTCAACGATCTCCTCTACCGCGGCATGCCCGCACGAAGCTTCGTCATCAGCGCCGGCGGAACCTCAACGGTACTCGCAAGCGGCCGCCTCTTCTCGAACACGAACGGCATGGATGTGCCGATCGCCGACACGAATGCCAACGGTGCGGTGCATCGCGACTTCTACGAGAGCTACGGTTCGCTGAAGCTCCGGCAGAACGGCAACTACTATCCCCGCGCCTCGGTCCTTCGGAACGACGGCACGACGAAGGACACGCTTCTTCCGGAGGACGGCTACTTCAGTGTGCTCTTCAACAAGCCGCTGATCAACGAAGTCTACGTCCGGAAGTACGATCCCTCCGGCTCCGGCCTGCTCATGACCGATACCATGCTGCAGCTCCACCAGTATGGCTTCTTCGGGCTCGCGACCGGAG
>DASZRW010000010.1:0-109864 GCA_035549015.1 Kapaibacterium sp. (SeqCode) | reverse complement strand
AATCCGGTTCCCATCCGGTTCGTATCGCCCCCCCCCCCCCCGAACCGACGATTGGGAAAGGGTAACGCCGCCAACAGAGCAAAGTAGAAGAAGTTTCCGCCCTCCGCCCCCGCGTATCATTGCAGCGGTGCATAGACACCGCCCCCGTTAGGATTACCATTTATGCAAACGCATCCCATCGTCCCGATGGTGCTGAGCCCGATCAACGATATACATCCGGTATATCAAACGGCCGAGGGTTCGGATTCCGGAGGGCATTCGGTGGCGATCGTTTCCATGACTCCGACGCCCCGGCAGTGCGGGGCACTCAACCCAACCATTCCTACACGGAGAACTTCAGCATGAAGAAGACACTCAAGAGACTGCTGCTGGTCACGGTCATGGCGCTTGCGGGCATCGTTGCGGCGCAAACGCATGCAGAGGCTCAGTTCACGTACCGCTGCGTTGTCATCAACGGCTGCTGGTGCTATATCATCATCGATCCGTGCGGTCGTATCGTCGCGATCAACTGCAATTGCGGTGGCAGAGGGAGTGCAACGTTCAACTCGGCGCAGCCGATCCTTCCGGCCGGACCGTTGAATGTGAATCTTAGCCCGACGGACCTCCAGGCCTCGGTTCAGGATCCGCAGCTCGGCACGATCAACACGACGCTGGACGCCACCCGCACGGCGGAACTGACGACCATCCGGTCGAATGATCAAAGCCAGCGTTTCCCGGCAACGGGCGACATCCGCTTCTACGCGAACGCCACGGTTGCAACCGCTCCGGGCATCGTGTATGCGTCCAAGACGCCGGTACATCTGAACTCCGGCAATCTGAATTCGGTGAACCCGTTCAACAACGAGACGTTCACGCTGACCGAGGATGTGGAGTTCTATAACACGGCCGATCTGACGCAGCAGACCGCCTTCCGTCTGCAGGGCAACACGTCCACGACGACGCTCGGCAGCGACCAGCAGAACGGCGTACACTAAGAGAAGCTGACAGCGGGTGCGCCGAACACTGCCGCATGGCAGACCGGCGCGCCTGTGTCGTGAGAGAAGACGCACGCCTCTATGATTGCCGGATGGGAATGCCCGGCCGCACTGCACGCAGGAGTTGCAATCCGCAGCCTCTGCCGGCAGGCCGCGGGGCATTCCCATCCGCGCATATTCACCGCCCCCCCCGAACTCCCACCACGAACGGAACACGCGACAGGTGTTGCGTGACGCGCTGGTCATGACGGGTTGCACGCGGGCGATCCTCACGCCGAATCCATCAGCGATCCAACGCCGATTGGTATCTTCGCAGGACACGTTCCCGGCCGCCGCACTCTTCTCCACCCCGGGCGCCCATTCACCAAACAGCCAACCGTGATGACGACAGCAGGCTCCATCATTCGGCGCATTCTGCCGTACGCATCGATTATTCTGCTCGGGATAGCTGCACGTCCATCATGGGCGCAGGACGCGTCCGGAGGCGGAAGCATCCAGGCGAAGAACCCGCCCACCACGGCCGCCGGCGCGGAAGCCGCGGAGCAGGGGCCTGCCCATCCCGATACCTGCCGCATCGGTATCTACATTCTATCGCTGTACGATTTCGACTGTCCGAACAACGCCTTCACGTCGGACTTCTGGATGTGGTTCACGTACGGCCGCGACAGTCTGGACCCGTTGAAATCCGCGGAGGTTACGAACGCCAAGTCGTACACGTACTCGAACTCCTCCACGGAGAAGAAGAAGGGATTGATGTGGGGCGCACAGAAGTGCAAGGCCACGGTGCGCGAGACATGGGACATCCGCGACTTTCCGTTCGACCATCAGGTGCTCCGCATCGAGATCGAGGATGCGGACAAGGATACGTCGGAGCTGATCTACCTGCCCGATGTTGCCCAGAGCAAGATCGATCCGCGTGTCACGCTGGACGGCTGGAAGATCTCCGGCATGCGGTTCGTGCGCCATGATGCCCGCTACAACACGAACTACGGCGATCCGGAGCTTGCAGCATCCAGCACGTATCCCGGCGTGGTGGCGATCGTTGAACTGCAGCGCGAAGGGGTGGCGCTCTTCTTCAAGCTCTTTACCGGCGTCTACGTTGCGTTCGCCATCAGCATGATGGTGTTCTTCTTCGACGAAACGGAGATCGGAACCCGGTTCAGCCTGCTGGTGGGTGCGATGTTCGCTGCGGTGGCGAACAAGTATATCGTGGATTCGTTCCTCCCGATGTCCGTCGGCTTCACGCTGGTGGACGGGATTCACGTGATGACCTTCGTCTATATCCTGCTCTCCGGCTGCATCTCCGTGTTCGTGATGCACTACCAGCGCAAGACCGGCGCGCAGCACGAGCACGGTGCGCTGGTGGCGCGGCGGATCGATCGCCATGCGTTCATCACGCTCCTTCTCTCCTACATCGGGATCAATGCATTCTACCTCGTGCGCGCGTCGTGAGACATGTGCAGGACGCGCATGCTGCAGACAGGACGACCTGCAGCCCAGGCAGAGGCCGCTCCCCGCGGGAGCCGGTCGAGAAGCTGCGCGCCTGGTCCGCTCCGGAGAGGATGGCACGCAGAGCAGTGATGGTGAACGGCGCCGCCATTCACCGGAGGACCGATCTATCTGGAGCAGGAGCATCCGCATCGATTCCGCGCTCCGCAGGAAGCGACCGGTCCATGGGATCCCTCGTTATCGCGAACGGCCACAGCCACTGTCACCCAGGCCGACCGACCGACATTTCTATCCGGGGCTCCACTGACATTTCTACCTGGGCGCTACGTGGCAATCTGCTACGACGGCAATCCGCTCTGCGTCCGAATGCTTGGCTGCGGAGGCGGCTTGGCGTATCTTCCGCGCCGACGTTACAGGCTGCGGCCCATGAACCGCCCGCCCGCTGCGTACCGCATGTTTCTTCCCGCGGATCTCACCGAAGGCTCCGTTCTGCAGCAGTGCCCGTGCGACATCTCTGCCGGTGCGACGGCGCCGCGGCGATGGAGACGGCAACAACACGAACCTGCACCCCAGTATGCTCTACGATGATCAGGCAGCAACGTACGACACGCGCGCGGGCATCCCTCAGCGCGCGACGGAGGCCGTTGCAGAGGCTCTCGTGGAGATCACGGGAGCCGGGCCCGGCACCAGCATCCTCGAGATAGGCGCGGGTACCGGCCTGTTCAGCCTCCCGCTGATTCAACGTTCGATCCGCTACACCGCATTCGATCGCTCCGCCGCAATGATCGGTGTACTGCGCGAGAAGGTGGCGCGCGAGGGTCTGCCGGCCGCGATCGTCTGCTCGGACGGCAACGCGGCATGGCCCGCCGACGATGGCAGCATCTCCGTGGTCTTCTCCGTGCGTGCCCTGCATCATCTGGAGCCGGAGCATGTGCTGAGCGAACTGCATCGTGTTCTTCGCCCCGCCGGAAGCTGGCTTGCCGTTGGCCGCGTGCGGCGCCCCGCGGACTCGCCGAGCTCCGTGATGCGGCGCAGGATGCGTTGGCTTGTGGAGCAGGCAGGCTATGATGCCCGCAACCACGAGACGCGGGTGGAGAAGGTGTTCGCGGCATTGGAGGCCGAAGGAGGCCGACGCCTGGAACCGCGCATGGTTGCGCGCTGGACCCGCATGCACCGCCCCGCGGACTCGCTTGCATCGTGGGAAGGGAAGGGGGGCCTGGCCGGGCTCGAGCTCCCGCAGGAGACGAAGGGAGCGATCCTGGCCGAACTGCGCGCGTGGGCCGGAGCCGAGTTCGGCGACATCGATGCGCCGGCCGAGCAAGAGGAATTTTTCGAGTTGTCCGCGATCAACGTGACGTTTGCCTGAACGCAGGGTACAGTGTGATGGCGAGGTGGAATTCGCCGGGGCCGGTGCGCCATCGGGAACCTCCGGTTCCCGCACCTTCCCTCTCATCCGCCCGGCGCGCCGTCCTGCTCCGGCAGACGACGGTGCGCGCAGAGACACCGGCACGCCTCGCAGACGGATGCGCACGCCTCGCAGACGGCGGCACGACATCAGCGCACCACAGGCATCGCGCTCCGGCGTCCGCAATCCTCCCGCGGGGTACGCTTCGCGAACGCTGCAGACCAACGTCCGGCACGTCCGGGCATTCCAAGCCCACGTCCCTTCGCCTCCATTCACGCGGCGAAGGTCTTCTCCGGTAGAACGCCTCAGGAACACCCATGCAGAATATGCTGTTAACCGAACTGGGCCAGGCGCTCGTCAACGGCAATCTGACCGATGCCGAGTTGCAGGCTCGTACGGACACTCAGTCCGTGCTCCAGATTCTTCCCGACGCCAACGTTGTCAAGGTCGGCGGGCAGAGCTTCATCGATCGCGGCCGCGCGGCCGTGTTCCCGTTGATCGAGGAGATCGTGGAGAACCTGGGGCGCCACAAGATGATCATCGGCACCGGCGCCGGAACGCGCGCGCGCCATGCATACAGTGTCGGCATCGACCTCGGCATGCCGACCGGCGTGCTGAGCGTGCTGGGAACATTCGTAAGCATGCAGAACGCCCGCATGCTCCACTATCTGCTGGCGAAGCATGGCATTCCGTTCATCGAGCCGGCGCAGTTCCCGCAGCTTCCGCTCTATCTGGAGGAGCGCGGGGCGGTGATCTTCTTCGGCATGCCTCCCTATACGTTCTGGCAGAAGAACCCGGAGGTGGGGCGCATCCCGCCGCATCGCACGGACACCGGCTGCTATCTCATCAGCGAGGTGTTCGCCACCAGGTCCATGATCTTCGTGAAGGATGAGGAGGGCCTGTATACGGCCGATCCGAAGAAGGAGAAGAACGCGAAGTTCATCCCGCGCATCACGGTTGCGGAACTGCTGGCGATGGACCTGGAGGATATCGTGGTGGAACGCGCGGTGCTGGACCTGATGCAGAATGCGGAGAGCAGCCGCTCCATCCGGGTGATCAACGGTCTGGTGAAGGGGAATCTGACGCGCGCCCTGAATGGCGAGGATGTTGGAACTCTCATCACGATGGATTGATGCGCGCAACGCATTCCGCCTGTTCGAACGATCAACGGCAATCAAGTTTCAGGAGAACATAGATCATGGCAGAGACCAACGGCGACCTTCGCCATCACGTACAATCGGGATTGATGCGCGAGAGCCTGGTGGACAAGCAGGTGATGGCCGCGACGGAATCACCGGTTGTCCGGATGCTCCCCGATGTGCACGTAGTGAAGATCGGCGGACGCTCCGTGCTGGATCAGGGGAAGGTGATAACCTACCCGGTGGTGGATGTGATTGCAAAGCTGCTGGAGAGCCAGCGCCTTATCCTGGGCGTGGGTGGCGGCGTCCGCAGCCGGCACGTCTTCTCCATCGGCATCGATCTCGGGCTCCCCACCGGCGTGCTCGCACAGGTATCGGTTGCCGATGCGCTCGGCAACGCGCACATCCTCGGCACGCTGCTTGCTCCGCACGGCGTGGTTGCCATTCCGCCGGAGATCTTCGGCCACCTGCTCCCCCTCTTCATCCATTCCGCGCCGGGCGTGATCTTCAACGGCGTTCCTCCCTATTCGATCTGGGAGCATCCTCCCGGCATCGGGCGCATCCCGCCGCATCGCACGGACGCCGGCTGCTTTATTCTGGGGGAGTGCTTCGGATGCAAGACGGTGACGCTGGTGAAGGATGTGGATGGCCTGTACACGGAGGATCCCAGGGAGAATCCGAACGCATCGTTCATCGATGCCATCGGCGCGCGCGAGTTGAAGAAGCGGAAGCTGAAGAGTCTTCCGTTCGACGAAGTCCTTCCGGATCTGGTAACCAACGCGCGCCTCGTCCATCAGTTCCAGATCGTCAACGGCCGCGATCCCGATCGCATCGCCGCAGCCGTCCGGGGAGAGCATGCCGGAACCATCGTCTACGCCGATTGAACACCCCGTTCCCCTCCGCTCCGGAGACGTTGCGGTTCACGCCGAAGGAATCACGAAGAGGTTCGGCGATGGCCCGCGCGCGCTGGACGACGCAGGCCTGACGCTCTATCGCGGGGAGCTGGTTGCGCTGATCGGTGCGAACGGCTCCGGCAAGAGCACGCTGCTGAAGCTTCTGTTCGGCGTGCTGCAGCCCGATGCCGGAAGCATCGAGGTGCTGGGCCTGAGGCCGCACGCGGATGGAGGCGCGTTGCGCGCCGCAGCAGGATACGCGCCGCAGGATGCAGCGCTGGACCCCGAGATCACCGGCTGGGAAACACTGCGCCTGTTCCACGCGCTGCGCGGCCTGCCCGGCCACCGGCGCGAGGCGCAACTGGCAGCGATCGTGGCGGAGTACGATCTGGCCCCGTTCTGCAACCGGCCGGTGGGCACCTACTCCGGCGGCCAGCGCCAGCGCCTGCATCTGGCGTTGGAGACGATGCACTCGCCATCACTTCTTCTTCTCGATGAGCCAACGGCAAGCCTTGATCCCTCGGCGCGGCGCGCACTCTGGGGAAGGCTGGCATCGCGACGCGATGCGGGGAACACCATCGTCGTGGCCACGCACGATCTTGCCGACGTTGCGGCCAACTGCGATCGCGTTGTGCTGCTCCACCATGGGAAGGTGCTGGCATGCGCGGCCCCCGGTGCGCTCACGGCCTTGCATGGAGGCGCATGCACCATCATCACGCTGAGCGACGCTCCCGGCAAAGCGGCTGCCGGCCTGCGCTCCGGGTTGATGGCGCTCCCCGGCTCGATGGATGTGACGATGGAGGGCGCCACCATCATCATCTGGCGCGAGCATCATCCCGAAACGGGGGAGCCTGCGCTCGATCTGCTGGCGGAACTGGGCCTGGCCTGCAGACGTTACGAGCGCCAGGAGGCCGATCTGGCCGCTGCATACTTCCGTATCACGGGATCGGCGCTCCCGATGCCGGAGCGCACGGCGCTGCGCGGGAATGGGCGCGGCGGCCGGGGCCGCGGCGATGCCGGCAACCGCGAGGGGAACGGCGGCCGGAATTCCGGCGGCCGAAATTCCGGCGGGAGGGAGGGCCGATGAACGGAGATGCGTTCGCGGTTGTGCGCGAGACGGCGCTGCGAAGCTGGCGGAAGACACTCCGGCGGCCGGTGCCCCTTACGTTCTCCTTCGTGCAGCCGTTGTTCTGGATGCTCATCTTCGGCTTCCTCTTTCACCGCTTCACGCTTGGCCCGGCCTATGCGGGCTACTCCTACCTGGACTTTCTTCTCCCCGGCGTCTGCTCCATGACGGTTCTGTTCGGCGCGTCGCAGGCCGGCATTACGCTGGTACGCGATCTGCAGACCGGGTTCCTTCAACGCATGGTTCGCGCCTCGGCGCACCCGCACTGGATTCTCGCGGGAACGCTCGGCGCGGAGGTGGTGCGCCTGGGCGCGCAGGCATGCATCGTGGCCCTGCTCGGCGTGGCGCTCGGCGCGCGGCCTGTGTTCGACCCTGCGGCCCTCCTTCCGGCTGCCGTGGCGCTCGCGCTCTTCGCGCTCGGCTACGCGAGTCTCTCCTGCTGGATCGCGTTGAAGACGAAGGCGCAGGAGAGCATGGCGACCTTCGTGCACGTGGTGAACATGCCGCTCCTCTTCACCAGCACGGCGCTTGTTCCGTCCAGGCAGATGCCGGCGTGGCTGGAATGGATTGCGCGATGGAACCCGCTCACGACCGTTGCGGACTCCCTGCGCGACGTGCTGCTGCTTGGGCGGATGCCGTCCGCCCTTCATCTGTTGCCGCTCCTGGTCGGCAGTCTCCTCCTCTTCCTGCTCGCGGCCGGAGCGATGAAGCACGCGGCGCGGGAATAGTTGCCCGCAATGTGCAGTGCTGCAGGGCCTGCGGGCTCTGCGAGGCATAACCCGGCCCTGCCGCAACGCAGGTACGCGCCAGCAGGTCCGGCGCACACCGCTTCACCTGCATCTTCGTTCTGATAACAGCAACCCTGCAGATCCCGCGCGTGCAGGGAACAGGGCGCATCACAATGCCTCGCCGCGTACAGGCCGCATGAGCACTCCCCTTCTCGATTCATCCTTATTTCGTCACCACACCACACACACGGCTCGAACCGTGATTATCTCCTCCGGGGGTACTACAAGATGTACTCTGCCATGATCCGCAGGATAGCAATCTTTGCCTGCGAACGCGGCGTGGCGGCATTCCCACGAACGCTCTGAGTCCGCAGCATCCGGAACTGCACGGCCGGCCGGCTCTGCATTGCAGCCCGGCAATGATGGAACCTGTTGCATGAATGATGATGCCACCACCGGATCCGCAGCAGGACCATCGACCGACCACCATGTTATCACTACAATGCTCCGGCAACCATCACTCAATCTCACACAGGATACTTATGCGAACATTGCATCTACCAAGGCATGGACGTCTTGCCGTCGCTCTCACAATCGTCCTTGGGATGTGGAGCACACCGCTCCTTGCGCAGCGTTTCCAGGTGCACTACGGCAACGCAAGCACGTCGGACCAGGGGCTTCACGGCGTGAAACAGTTGAGTACCGGCGGATATGTGGCCGTTGGTGAATCATTCACGGGGGGGCCGGACGCCGTCGTGATCAGGACTGATATTACCGGCGCCCAGGTGTGGGCCAACACCTATCAGATCGGCACGGCTTCCCACGCAACCGATGTGGTGGAAGACGTACCCACCGGCAATCTGATCGTCTGCGGATATGCGACGGATCCATGCGGCAACTCCACGGATGACATCTTCATCATGCGGCTCAAGGGCGCCACCGGCACCATACTGAATCTGCAGGTGTATGACGGCTCACGCGGCGATGACCAGGCATGGAAGATCATAGAGACGCAATTCGGAGGCGGCGGCACAAATCCCGGAGACTTCGTGGTTGCAGGCTTCGAGGCGTCACCCAGCAACCCGCTTTCCCGCAACGGCATACTGCTCCGGGTGGATGCAACGCTGACGCAGATCTGGATGCACTCCTACGGGAACGCACAGAACAACTATTTCTATGGGGTGGACGAGGTAACAGCGGCGCCGGGGATCGGCGACCTGGTTGCAGCCGGCGGCTCCAACGCGCGCTCCGGTTCCACCACCGACATCTTCGTGGTGCGCGCAAGCGGGATCAACGGATCGATAGGCCTTCCGCCGCAGAACATGTCGTGGACGGACCTGGGCGGATCCAACGGAAATGACGAGGCGCGTTCGGTCAGGTCACTGGGCAACAACGCCCAGTTCCCGGGGTACACGGTGGTGGCAGGGTTTACCGACGGCGTGCCCGGCATCAACAGCGAGGAGGCCTGTGTGGTGATGCTGAAGGCCGATCCATGCCTGTTCGGCTCGGCAGTCTACTTCGGTGATGGCGGACCCCGTTCGGACCGTGCGATGGATCTGGTGGAGTATCCCCCCAACGGCAATGTGATGGTGACCGGCTATACAAGCGCTCCCAACTTTGGCGGCCGCGATGTATTCCTGCAGGATATCAATACCGGCGCGATGACGCTCGGAGCCGGAGCAGTGTATGGCGGCAGCGCGGATGACGAGGGATGGTCCGTGGGGTATGCCGGGAATTCAATACTGCCGGAGACGCCGGGATTCATCGTGAACGGGATAACGAAGAGCATTGTACCCGATCCCGGACAGATCTACCTGATCAAGACGGATGCCACATTGGACAGCAAGTGCAACTGGACAGCATGGAACGCACCGAACGGGCAGGTGAGCGGCCAGACGACGTGCGGCCAGATGGCGGATCTCGCGATTGGACGCCAGTGCGGGCCATCCTGTGGCGTCACCCCGCAGCCCACCACCTGGGGCACCGGCATCTGCTATGGTCCGCAGGCGCACGATCGCGGCGGCAATGGCAATGACGGCGTCTCCGGCGTGGATGCACCGGCCGTCATCACCTTCACCGAAGGAAACGTGAGCTCCTATCCCAACCCCGTCCCCAGCGGAACGCCGCTCAATATCCGCTTCGATCTGCACGCCAATGCTTCGGCCGACGTCAGCGTGGCGGACATCGTAGGGCGCGTGATCGCACAACAGAGCATCGAGGCATCCTCCGGTTCCACGCTGCACGTGATGAACACCGACGGATGGCCCGCCGGAGCGTACCTGGTGCGCGTGACGATCGGCGGAAGGTCATCAACCACTCGCATTGTGGTTACCGGCAGATAGCCGCAACGTGCCGTCGGCGGTGCGAGGACGTTGTCGCGAGAAGTTCACTCCCGACAGAGTCAGGGTATTCCTCGGCAATGACCCGCCGGTGGTCGTCGCGTCGGCAAGGTTGTCCCGGAGCTCACTCCATGATCATACAGGATGCCGCGACCAGGGAGAACCCGACGATCGACGACAATGTGAGCCCGCACGCACATCAGGCGTGTGCGGGCTCTTCTCTTCGCAGCGGGCGGCCGCTCATCCAATTCGTCGCTGCATTGCACACGGCTCTGCATGGAAACCGTATTGTCGTATGTTCGGCTCGCGCAGGCGGCATCCGCCTGCCGTGAAATACGATCAACAACCGGACGATGATATATGGCACACATCGATCTTCCCGACGGACTTCCCGGGATCACCGGCCTGCTGCAGTTCCGCCCGCAGACCGGGCAGGCATTGACACATCTTGCGCAGACACTGCTGCGCGGCAACTCGCCGCTGAAGGCCGCGGAGCGGGAGCTGATCGCTGCCTATGTTTCCGGTCTGAACGAGTGCGCGTTCTGCCATCGCAGCCACGCGGCCGCCGCACGGTCGCTCTTCGGCGTTGAACGAAGCGTTGTGGATGCCGTGGTTCGTGACCTGGACTCTGCTCCCGTCAGCGGGAAGATGAAGGCGCTGCTTCGCATCGCGGCGAAGGTGCAGCAGGGAGGCGGAAACGTGATCCCGGAGGATATCGCCGCTGCGCGCACGTATGGCGCCGATGATGTGGAGATTCACGACACGGTGCTCGTTGCCGCGGCGTTCTGCATGTACAATCGATACGTGGACGGCCTTGCAACGTGGGCGCCGGAGGATGGCCCCGCCTATGATGCCATGGGCGATCGCCTCGCGGCCGAAGGCTACGGCGCTGCCAACGGGAATGCATGATGGCGCACGCTGAAGACCGGCGCCCACGGCACCTGCGGTGGCGGCCGGCGCCTATGGGTTCCACGCATGCGCCCGGCGCCATGTCCCGGGCGCGGTTCCCATCTCCCGCTTGAACGCCTTGCTGAATGCCGCCTCGGATTCGTACCCCACGCGCTCCGCAACCTCCGCAATCGTCCCTTCACCCCGCGCCAGAAACTCCGATGCCTTCACCATCCGCCAACGCGTTGCATACGCAAGCGGCGGCATGCCGGCAAGCGATGTGAACCGCGTCGCGAAGGCCGTGCGCGACATCCCGGCCTCCCGCGCAAGATCGGCAACGGTCCACGCCCGGTTGATCTCGCGGTGAATCGCCGTGAGCGCACGCGAGATATCAGGGTCCGCCAGAGCGCGAAGGATGTTGCTGTTGCAATCCTCACCGCTCGCCGCATGGCGTGCCATGCTGGCGCGCACGAGCTGGATGAAGAGCACATCGGTAAGATGCGATACCACCAACGCCGAACCGGGCGTTCCCCTGTTCGTCTCCGACGCGATGAAACGGAGCGTGGTCTCCGTCCACGGTCCAACGCATGAATCGTTCGCGGGAAGATGAAGCATCGGCGGCATCGCCTCGATCAGAGGATGCATCGGCGTTCTGGGATACGTGAACGTTCCGTGAACGATCTTCGTTACCACGCCGTCGCCGCCATGGCGCACCACTGGGTGAATGCCGCCGCACGCACCATGCTCGATAAGCTCCTCCATCGGCACCGCTCGCGCCCGCTTGGAGTCGCGCAGCGAATGCGCTGCGCCATGCGTGATCATCACGATATCACCACCGGCCAGCGCAACCATCTCGTGCTGGCCCCTGATCTCCAGATAACATCCTCCGCGCTCGATCACATAGAACGGTGCAACACCGGGTGTGGCCGGCACGCTGAAGCCCCACGGAGCCGCAAGCTCCGCGCCGCAGCGCACGGTGCCGCGTACGTGCATGCTGGCGAGAACATCCGAGACAACATCCATATCACTCATCCATTGAAATTGAACGATCGGACATAAGATACGAACAATCCATCATCAATCGTCCTGCGAACCCGCAATAAGTTGCATGTGTTCCGCGAAGCACCGGCTTTGCGCGAACCGGTCGCAACGCCGATCAGTCGCAACGCCGATCGATCGAAACACCGGTCGACTGCGGCTCCGGCCGGCGGGCATCATCGGCACGGGCCGGCCGAGCACATTCATACGAACATCTACCTGGAGATTGATAATGGCGATGGTACAACAGGAGCCGATCGTGATTCGGCCCACGCTGGACAGGGGAGCAACCGATCTTCTCTTTCGCAACGCTCGCACGCATGCCGCATGGCAGGACCATCCGGTACCGGATGAGCTGCTGGAGGAGCTGTACGAGCTTGCGAAGTGGGGGCCGACGGCGGCCAACACCTCACCGCTGCGCATTCTCTTCCTGCGAACCCCGGAGGCGAAGGAGCGGCTGCTCCCGGCGCTTCACGAGATGAATGTGGAGAAGGTTCGCACCGCTCCGGTGACGGCCGTCTTCGCGTACGACACGGAGTTCCCTGACCAGATGCCGAAGCTGATGCCGTACCGCGACACCAGCGCCATGTTCGGCGCGATGCCCCCGGAGGCGCGTGAACGGATGGCGCGCGACAACAGCACGCTGCAGGCGGCCTACACCATCATGGCCGCGCGCGCCGTGGGCCTGGACTGCGGCCCGATGGGAGGGTTCGATGCGGAGGCGGTGAACGCCGAATTCTTTCCCGACGGACGCTGGCGCGTGAACCTGATCTGCAACCTCGGATACGGCGATCACGAGAAGCTGTGGCCGCGGCTTCCGCGACTGGAGTTCAACGAAGCATGCGTGATGATGTAGAGGAGCATTGGCTGGCCGGTGGTCCGGTGAACGGGAATCCGAACGCCGGCGCATGGAGCGTTGATCGCCCGGCGGCACCACGCCTTCGGCCCTCGCAATTGCCCACGAGCCGCGGAGACACCGGGCAACGAGGTACCGGGATCGAAGAATATCGGGACCGACGCACGGAGTACCAGGACAGAGGCACGGAGTACCAGGACCGGCGCACGAAGTACCAGGACAGAGGCGCGCCTCTCCACTGACTACTGAAGCCATCCGCTCAGTGCACCACCACGATGCGCCGGTGCGTCACCGTACTTCCCGATTGCAGTTCCAGTAGATAGCCTCCCGCGCGGAGCGCTGCGGTGCCGATCTCGCAGCGCTCCGCGTTGCCGAACGTGGCGCTGTAGACAAGGGCTCCGGTGGCGTCGTAGATCCTGGCCCACTTCTGAGCCGCCGCATCCGTGAAGCCGATCGTGATATGCTCGCCGGCTGGATTGGGATAGACCATGGGCGCGAGTACGGATGCTCCGGGACCTTGAACGCTCAACGCATGGTTGGAGGTATCACGGATTCTGACGATCTCCCCGCTCTCGTTCGATACGTAGCCGATGGATGGATCGACGAAGGCGATCCCGGTGTACTGCGTGCGCAGCCCGGTGAACCCAACCGTGGTATCCAGAAGCGATTGCCATCGCTCCCCGCCATCGGCAGAGTGCAGAATGGACTTCCCGGAATAACATCCCGTGTTGTCGCAGTAGTCGCCGCCAACCTGCCAGAGATCCGCCCGCCCGGTCATGAAGCCGGCCACGTTGTCGTAGGGGAACCCGGTCTTTCCGGACGTCCAGGTGGCGCCGCCATCGTGCGTCAGGAGATAGTTGCCGTTGTTTGTGCCGGCGATGCCGCTCAACGAATCGTAAAAATGGATCGAGTGAAGATAGTAGTGGTCCACGTGGTCGATGATGCCGTTGGTGGCGGCCGAATCCACGTGCTGGGTTTCCCACGTGCTCCCGCCATCTGTGGTGTGCAGGATGAAGCTGCCGTAGCCGCCCACCCATCCTTCATTCACATTCCGGAAGAAGGAGCAGTTCAGCCAGTCGCAGTTGGACTGCTGCTCCTTCCACCGGATCTGCGTGCTCCATGTTACACCGCCATCGGTTGTGCGCTCCACGATCCCCTTCCCCACAACCCAGCCGTTGTAGCGATCCACGAAGTTGACGGCGGTGAACGAGTGGCTGGCGTATCGCTCCGCGGCAATGGGCGATGCAAGCTGCCGTTCCCATGTCGTGCCGCCGTCGGTGGTCCTGAAGAGGAACGTGCTGTCGCTGCTGTTCAGCTTGTGCCCAATCACCCATCCGGTGTTGCGATCGACGAAGGCACCACCCAGCACCCCCTCGCAGCCCAGAACGCGGGCGGCATCGGCCGTTGCTACCGTCCAGTGCGCGCCGCCATCCGTGGTGTAGGAGATCCGTTCGTCGCCGATGGAATAGCCTTCCTGCGGCGAGACGAATCGAAGCGCATGCCCCCCCGCGCCGATCTTCTCCAGTACATACTGCGCCGCGACGCGCGTCGAGCAGGTTGCAACCGCGCCGATGATCAACAGAATTCGTGTGAGCCGCTTCGTCATGGTATCGCTCCGGTTTCGGGCACGATCCTCGCGCATCCGGATGAAACCCCGGCATCGTGCCGATACCCGGGACATGATATCGTGATACGATAGTTCCCGATCGGCGAGGATCGCAACCGCATGAGGTGTCAATTCTCGGTGCGTGGCGGCGTGAGAATTCCGAAGGCCGCGAGAGCCCCTCCAATGAGAAGCGACGCGAGAATCGAAATCGCCGTCATCACTCAGACCATTGGCCTCTTCCTTCTTATCGCGAACCCACGAACAACCACGAAGCAGAGAACTCCCAGGCCAGGAGGGAGGATCCCAACGGCGGCAGAATGCCCGAAGAGAAACATCGACGAATGGACGCTGCCGAGAATCGATGCCATGGCAGTACGATTGGATTGCCGAGCGCCGTGCCATGGTTCATGGGTGACCCGAACATATGAAACGAATGCCGTTCGGCAACAGGGTTCGCTCATCCGCCGGCACGCATCCGGCCCTCCCATCCCCAACGCGAAGGGGGCCCGGAATCCGCGGTGCCCCCTTCGTCTCTTCACATCACGGCGTTGCGAACACAACGCGCCAGACCTCACGCATTCGGAAGGTTCCAGCTTGCGATGGCCATGTCGATCGGCTCGGCCGGATTCGGCGGGTCCGTGATCGTCCCGGTGAACGTTACCGAGCCCTGCTGCCGGCCGGTTGGAACGGCAAGCTGAAACGTTGCGCCGCGCTCCACGATCACTCCCTGATAGATGAGCGATTGCGCCAGCATTGCGCGCGGCGCCACCGGCATCAGTTCCGAGACCCATGCCGTGATGTCCTTGATATGCACCTCCACAACGGCGATGTCCAGCGCGGCCCCATAGACCTTCGTCACCATTGTCACCGATGGTGTCACCTGCGAGGTGAAGGTCAGTGCGGGGGTACGCGAGTTCGAATTATCCATGATGATTGCTTCTGAGGTTGAGGTTGGCACCCGGCGTGCGGGGAACCGGTTTCGTCATGCGCTCTGAGCCGATTGCTCGAGTGTCCAGTGGCAGATCTGGAAGCTGAACGCCTCCGGAGGCTGCGGCGGATCGGTGATCACGGTGGACAGCGTGATGCTCCCCTGCTGATATCCCCACGGGATGGTGAGCATCAGCGATGTGTTCGGCCCGATAACCACACCGTTGTAGACAATCTCCTGCGGGATCGTTGCAAACGGGGCAATCTGTGTCAACTGCACCGCCCAGACCACGACACTCCCGATGTTGATTTCAACCACGGCCATGTTCAGTGCACTGCCGTACACCTTCGTCACGATCGATACGGACCTTGTAAGCCGTGTCGTGAAGATGAATGCAGGTTGTACATCGGACAAGAGATTCAGCATGTTTGCCCTTCCTGTTTGTGACTGTGTACCGATTGGCATGATGAGGCCCGCGTGACCAGCCGGCCGGCAACCCGCGCCGGCGGACCTCGCCTCGCATCCGTCATCGTTCATGTGCGCATCCGCCTCATCACCCCTGATTCCCCTCCCATACCGCAACCACCACGTCGTACGGCGTCGCGCCGGTTCCGGGAGAGATCACGGTGCCCTGGAAGCGGACCGCGCCCGGCCGTCCGGGCGCCGGAACTATGAGCGCCAGCGTCGCGTTCTTTTCCACCGTCGTATTACAGAACACGATATCGATCGGCAGCTGCTCCGTTGGCGACACCGGTGTCAGGGTGCCGCTCCATACCGGCACATCGCACATCACGATCGTCTCGTTGGTCACGCTGCGCGTGGGGCCCTGCACCGTGGTCACGATCGTTATCTGCGGCGTGAGCTGAAACGATATCTTCAGATCGTTCGCTTCGGTTGTCTCCTCCATCGCATCCTCCGGAATTACTGGTTGAACGGGACCGCGCCGCGCATCACGGCTTCACGCTGTTCGCATCGATGTAGAGATCGCGAATCGTGAGCAGCGGCTGCTGCTGATTCGGATCGGCCGTCAATGCGGCGAACACGGTGAGCTGCATGTTCACCTGCGACGTCCCGTTCAGCACCGGCTGATTGTCCTTCATCCAGGTTGTGACGCTCGCGGCAAACGGTGCCACGAACGCCGGCGGCCTTCCGGCTTCCGGGGTCGTCATCGTTGGCGGAAGCAGGCTTACCGGCACCAGCGTGCGCGGCGTGAGCGGCAACGATGGAATGAGCAGGTAGGAGAACGCCGATGTCATCTTCGCCGCCACCTGCTGCCCCACGGCACCACTGAACAGCGACTCGAAGAACGCATCGAGATATCCTTCCAACGTCTGAGCCGTGGGCGGAACCGTCCCCAGGTTGTAGGAGTCGTACTCCAGCAGCGGCACAATCGGATCGGAGAACTGCACCAGCGGAGTGCTGAAGCGGAACGTATCCGTGGTTGCCACGCCGGGCACCAGGAACTGATTCCGCACCACCTGCACGCCAGACCAGCCGTTCTGGAACTGGAAGAGATTCAGCCCCGGGAGCGCAACCGCCCGCTGGGGGATGGAGAGCGCGTCCTCGTACGGGAGATAGCTGTCCTCATTGCCGGAAGCCTTCAGCTTGTAGCGATAGGAGACAAGCGCTCCCGGAGGCGGATCCGGAGCAACCTCCCACTGATACTTGTCCGGCTCCACGATAACCACCGGCACCGGCACGTTCACTCCATCCGGCTGGAGCGAGACCTTGAAGATGTCGATGCGGGCCTCGCCGTTGTCGTCGGAGAGAACGATATCGAACACGAAGGTCACCTGCTGCGGGATCGCGGGCATCGCGAGGGCGGTCTTGGAATCGGCCCATGCCTTGTAGGCATCGGCCACCCCTTCGGTTATCGCCGTGAACGCCTGAACCGCATACTCCGCATTGGTCACGTCCGCAGGCTTGCTGTTGGCATTCACCACGCGGAGATAGGTGATCATGTCCTCCTCGATCGCCGGATAGACCGTGACGAACTGCGCAAGCGCGGCGAAGAGGTCCGCCGACGGGTCCGCGAAGAGCGCCTTCCGCATCGACGGCGTCAGGTTGAACTCCACCGTTGTGCGTACGGAGTCCTGGGCACTCCCCAGATAGACGTAGCTGAAGCCGTAGTCCCAGACGGCGAGGTCGCTCGGCGAGCTTGCTCCCTCCAGCAGCATCGCCTGCCCGAGCAGCGTGGTGTTCTGCGCCGTTGCCGTCTGCGTCGTCACCGTGGGAGGTGTCGGCAGCGCGCGGAGCACAACCGGGATCTCGGCTCCGTTCTCGATCGGCGACATGAACGGCCCGTTCACGAACGTGATCCAGGAGCTCTGCTCGTAGTCATCGATCCCCGGCACGTGGCGGATGTTGAACTCCAGATGCGTCATCGCATACGAGAGATCCAGCGTCACGTACGGCTGCCGGGTCACGTTCTTGGAGGAGAAGAGGAATGCGAGCCTCGTGTCGCCGCTTCCTCCGGCCGGTGTGAGCGGAACCTTGCCGCTGGAGATCGAGTAGTTCTGCTCCGAGCCGAGGGCGCCGGATTCCAGCAGGCCCTTCGGCGTGGAGCCCTGCGGCTGCCCGAAGAAGCGCGGCGATGCCACGTTCCCGGGCGTGTCCGGCTGGTTGGTGCTGGCATTGGTTACCGGCAACACCGTCACGGCCGTCACCAGATACGCATTGCTCAGGCGGTTCAGCAATGCCTGCCGCATCTCCTCCTGCGCGGCCTTCTTCGTATCGGAATCCGATGCGCTCGTCACCAGAATCGGGCTCACCGTGGATGCGATCGCATCGGCAAGCTTCCTCTTCGCCTTCAGAATCCTGGTTACGTAGCCGTCCTTCTCCGGATCGGTGAAGAGCAGGTTGTCCAGGATGAACGCGGGGGATGCGAACGTCGGCGAGAGGAACGTGTCGATCGCGGTCAGTGCGGAGTTGGACCACACGTTCATGTCCACGCCGGTGAACGTGATCGTTGGCGTCTTTCCATCCGGATACGGCTTGCCGGTGCTGTACTGGTTCAGTTGCAGCGCGTCCGTGCGGAGTTCGGTTGCCACCGGCATCGGCGCGTAGTAGCTGGGCGTGGAGCCGATCGTATACGTGAGCCCGGCGCCCGGCTTCCGCCCCATGCGCACAGCCCACACGGTAACGGAGGATGTTGTACGCGGCTGGTCTGGCATCGCCGCGCCGGTGCCGACACGGAACTGCCAGTCCGAGGTGATGAACACCTTCTCCACGGCGGCCGCGAAGGCGGAGAGATCCTGCGGCGGCGGCACCGTCTCGTTGCCGTCGGTGACCGGAGGTATCACGGGAGCCTGTGCCGGAGCGTCCATCAGCGGCCGCACGCCGGACACGACCTCCAGCCCGTCCGGAAGCACGCGGAGCGCGGGATCGCACAGCTCCGGCTTGCGGCGAAGCATGATTGCCGCATCCATCTGGAGGATATTCTGTGCGGAGACCGATGCGATCGGGACATCCACAGTCAGCGTAAGCGTTGGCTGCGTTCCGCCGGCGGAGCAATGCGCGCGGTTGTACACATACTGCACACACTGCGAAACGAACGTGCGCACGGCCGCCTGGTTCGCGGCGGAAAGCTCACCATCCGGAGCCGTGAGGATGCTGTTGCGCAGCCACATGGAGACGGCGTTGCCGGTGAGCCCGGGAATGCCGAGCGAGTCGTAGTTCTGATTGAGCTGGTAGTAGACCCGCGTGAACGCCTCCAGATCGTTCACCGCTCCCTGCTGCCACTGCGGCATGTCGTTGCCGGGCGGGTTCTGGCACGGCTTCGTATCGCCGGACGTGGGCTCGTAGGCCGCGGTGTTCAACTGCATCGTCAACTGGAACTGCGGGCTGCCCGGCGTTCCGCCATACGTGTAGTAGGTGCGCACGTTGGGCCACTTGTCCACGCTGATCAACCGGTCCACGTAGTCCACCGCGGAGAACGGATTGTTCAACGGCCCGGTGTAGCCGGCCGGCGGCGCGGAGAAGGGCGTTACCGTGCGATTGCCGAACACGTCCACCCATCCCAGATTGATCTGCGAGAGCGAGCCCACGGCGATGTACGGGTTGGCGCTCCGCTGCGGCAGGCTCGGCGTGCCGGTGTTGTCCGGCGCGGCGTTCACCAGCGCGTAGGCCGTGCTGTATCCCAGCGCCTGCCCGTACAGGAACGGATCGTTCGCCTGCGCCGCCATCAACGCGCGGCGTGTTTCCGGACGGCGCAGCTGCGCGGCCTCCGACGACGGCACG
This sequence comes from Kapaibacterium sp. (SeqCode), assembly GCA_035549015.1. GTDB lineage: Bacteria > Bacteroidota > Ignavibacteria > OLB7 > OLB7 > JAFDZV01. The sequence continues at coordinate 90,256 of DASZRW010000010.1, read as the reverse complement.
GACTTGCGCGGTCCGAAGGAGAGGCCCGGCGGGCTGTTCCGGAAGAACGCGTTGCCGAAGAAGCCGGCGGTAAGGAGCTGATAGAGCGAGAAGAGATAGGCCTGCGCGAACGCATCCTTCTGCGGCTGTGTCGGGTTCGGCGGCAGATCCGGCGGGTCCCCCAGGTTCACACGCGAAAGCTCCACCGCCACGTTGCCGATGCCGAGCGCCGGCTGTGCATCGAAGTCCTCGGAGTCCGTGTTGATCGTCGCGTTCGCAGCGAAGATCTTCGGCACGAGGGCCGCCAGCTTCGCGAGCGCATCCAGCGAGAGGCCGTAGTAGTCCGAAAGCCCCGGGAAGAGATTGCCCGGCCCGCCTGCGGCCGTGCTCACGTTGTAGGTGATCGGCGGGAAGCGGAACACCGAATAGAGCGCCACCGGAACGCCGGGGTTGTACGCGGTAAGCTGCGCCACCGTGATCGGCACCGCGGCTCCCGCGTTGTAGTGCTTCACGAAGGCCGTGAGCACATCGCCGCCGGCGATGTCCTGCGGCGTCACCTGCCGCACCACGCCGGAGATCGGGATGCCGGTGCCGGTTACGATCGGCAGCGTCGGGTTCAATGCAACCAGCGTGCCGATGTTTGCACCGAAGATATCGGAGAGGTCCTGCAGCGACTCGTTCCCCGTGCGGCCGGTGATCGTGGAGGCGTGCGACCTGGACTCCAGCGACACCACCGCACGATTCAGGTCGATCGGATCGGTGGTGATGAACGCGTTCGTGAAGTTGGTCAGCATGGAGCCGTTGGCCGGCTCCTTCGCCCGGTTGTACGATATCACCAGCGTCAGCGTGGCAATGCCGCTGCTGTCGAACAGATTATCCGGCAGCCCGGCATCGCTCCCCACCATCTCGTAGTAGAGATAGTAGCCGCCGGAACGGACCGTGCTCAGCTCCCACATCAGCTTGATGAACTCACCGGGCGACTGCGCAATGCCGCGCGGCTGGCTTCCGCTGGCCGCGAAGAGTGCCATCGGCGCCGCCGGCGGATTGGTGGTCGTGGAGAGATTGGTCTGCGTGATGAAGCTCAGGAACTCCGAGCTCGCACGGCTTACCAGGCCGGTGGGCGCGGCGGGATTGTCCGGGTAGAGGATGAACAGGCCGGAGACGATCTCCTGCCCGATGCTGTCCATCGCCGTCAGCAGGCTCTGCAGCAGCATCGCATCCGACGGCCCCGGGCCTATCAGCTCGTAGTTGTACGGCGCAAGCAGTTGTGCAGGATCGCCGGCATTGCCGGAGCTGGGGGGCACCACGTTGTTGGCGAACGGGTTCTGCGGCTCCAGGTCCGCCGCCTGCGCGAGACGCTTCACCTGGAAGTCGATGCGCGTGGAGAATGCATAGTTGATAAACGGATCGAACCGCGTAAGGCGCGTGGCCGGATCCGTCGTGCCGATCTGCGGCTCGAGCACGGTGAGATACTTCTGCGAATCGATCGCGGAGATCCCGGCGCCGGTAAGGGCGGCCTGGCGTGCCTCCCCTTCCCGCAGCAGCGTATCCGGCATCTGCCACACCATCGGCTGGATCTGCGGGCCGGAGTCCGCGGCCTCCATCGCGGCGGCGTACAGCCCTGCAGGGGCCGTTACCGCGGCCACTTCCGCCTGGCCGGAGGTAGACCACATGGAGACGTTCTGCGCGGACGTACGCTTCGCCGTCACGTTCACGTCCGGCTGAATGCCGAGCGTGGGGTTGGGCTGATAGCCGTTGGCACGCGCGTAGTCCAGCACCACCTTCAGATCGCCCGCCTGCTTCGTCAGATCGATCGGAAGCGTGAGCGTTGTCTTGCTGCCGTTGAACTCCAGCCAGGAGAGCGTGGTGTCCTTGTCCAGCGTGATGCCGTAGGCGGCCCCGGTGAGCGGCGGCGTGGGGAACTCCTGCCCGGTGAGCTGGTAGAGACCGTAGTCCGGCTGGCCGGTTGGATAGAGGAAGTCCGGGGAAAGGCCGAGGCCCGTGTCGTTCGGAAGCCGCACGCCGTGCAGCGGATAGCGCGCCGCCATGCCGGCCGTCTGCGCAACCTGATCGCCGCGCACGATCACGGACCAGAGATCCGAGACGTAGAGCGAATTGAGATCGGCAATCTGAATGGTGGCGTTCGCGTTTGCGTCGAAGAAGTCCGGCACCGCCTGGTTCGCCGGCACGTCGATGATCGCATCCAGCGTCATGCCGAACGTGGTCATGATCCCCTGCAGCGTGTCGCCGGCACCCGTGGTGTAGGCGATCGAAGGGATCGTGATCGTCACGGAGGGGACCAGAAGATTCGTCATGCCGTACAGGCTGCTCTGGTCCGCAAGCTCCTGGAGCGACAGGCCGACGGAGGTGGCGATGGACTGGAACGAATCGCCCGGCAAGGTAACGTACTTCACCGGCTTCGTCTTCACCGTCACCGTGATCTCCACGCCCGGCGCGATCATGGTGCTGAACAGGGCGTTCGCGATGATGATCGATGCGGGCGTCGTCTGCCAGCGCTTGTTGCTGGCCGCCGGATCGGTGTATCGCGCTGCGACGGTCGTGAGGCTGTTGTCCTTCTGCAGCGTGTAGGTAAGGCCTTCCAGGCTGAGAGGCTTGTTGGCCGAGAGCGCGTGCGTGAGATTCGGCGTGGCGATATCCTGCACGATCATGTGATCGTTCCCCTGGAGATCCACGTTGCCCCGCTCCTTCAACCAGGCCAGGATCGTTGTCAGCGAATCGTTCGGCCGGAGCACGTAGGCGTAATCGTCCATGGCATCCACGGAGGCCTGCACCAGCTGGCGTGCAACCAGGAGGAAGTAGTCCTCGAACACGAACTGCGCAAGCGGCTCCGGCGTTTCATCCAGCATGCGCTCCGCCCTCGGCGCCCTGCCGTTCTCATCCTCCACGCGCGCGGCAAGCTGCCTGAAGATCGCCGCGATCTCCGCGCGGTATGCCTCCGTCACCGTCGTATACTTCCCGAGCGCAATCGTGGTTGTTCCGGTGCCGCTCTGTTTCGGCACCGTGAACGAGAGCCCCGTGAAGGGCGGGAAGACGGTTGCGCCGGCCTTCACACCGGTATCACCCGGCTTCACGTTCACGGTGAACGTGTTCTGGAGGAAGGGGATGATGTTCGCGTAGGTGAGCGGCGGGTTCTCGTTGTTGGCGAGCGCGTCGATGATCTCCTGCAACTGAAGCTTCGTTACCACCACCTCGCTCGCCGAGTCCAGCATCGCGACCTCCCCCTCCGGATGGAGCAGCGAGTCGATCACCCACGGAAGCAGGTACTGGCAGAGCGACTGGAAGGACGAACCGTCCGTGTTGCCGCTTCCATCCACCGTCGGGGCATCCATCGCGAAGAGGAAGATGAACGCGCCCTGCTGATCGGCAAGGCTGGTGCTGTTCACGTTCGGCACCATCACGCTGAACTGCGGCGCCGGCACCAGCGTGAGCGTGGGGGGCGCGGCATCGGCCGCCAGGCGCACCGTGGGCTTGAAGCGGAGCGTGGCCGGCGTGTGGGCCAACAGCCGCCGGCGCACCGAGAGCGGCGGCAGGCTCCGCATGCGGCGCGAGCGGAGCGACTTCGTGGAACCGCCGTCCCACGGCGCCACGCCGTCGCTGCCGATCGTGAGTTCCGCCGTGATCGTGATCGCGAACGAGAAGCTGATCGTGAAGGAGAAGAGGCCCAGGTTGATCTTCAGCGAGACCTTCACCGAGACGTGCGCCGAGAGCGAGAGCGGAATCTTGCGGAACGATTCGTAGCTCACCTGCGCGACAACCTGCACGATCAGTTCCACATCGGCCTTGATGATGGCGAAGTCCACCGAGCCGTACAGCTTGCCGATGATGCCGAACGATCCCTTCAGCTTGAAGTAGTAGTTCCCCTGCACCTCGCCGTTGTTGGCCGGCGTGCCGCTGGCATCGTACGGATGCCAGGCGGCGAACATCCCCTCGATGATGCCGAAGATCGTGATGGAGAACCCGGCCTTCAGCGGCCCCTTCTCGAAGTAGTATCCAACGCCAAGCTGTGCGCCGAAGCCGAACACGATCACCGGATCGAACGTTCCCTTCGTTGTCGGCGGAAGCCCGGTGGCCGTTGCGTTGCTGAGCTTGCCGAAGTAGAAGCCGGCCGAACCCAGCACCGGAACGCCGTAGACGATGGCCATCACCGTGAACGACCGGGAGAAGTCCAGGTTGTACGGGAAGCCGAAGTCGAAGAAGAAGTCGCCGTTGGTGTAGATCTGAATGCGGATGCTCGGAAGCACGATGGAGAACGCACCGAAGTTCAGATTCCGGAGCACGCTCGGGAAGCTGAAGTCGATCTGATAAAGCCCGATGTCGTCCGTGATCTTCTTGTAGAGGATGTCGATCACCAGCCCGGCGAACACCTTCGCCTTCTCGCCGTTGCACTCGAGGCGCAGGCCGTAGAGGTTGGGATCGTTGAACACGATCATGCAGTCGAACGTGTAGATCGTGCCGACACGAAGGATGCCGAAGTCCGCGGCGATCAGCCAGTTGTTGCTGGCCAGATAGTAGGGCTGCCCCGGCTCCAGGCTGGTGGGGTTCACCGGGTTGGACTGCGTGTTCGTGGAGGGGACCTTCTCCAGCGCCTTGATCACGGCCTGCGTGGAATCGAACGTGGAGGAGCCGACGATCCCCACGCGCTGCCCGAGCGCCAGCAGGCGCAGATCGAAGAGCTCGTTCCCCTGCCCCGGCACGTTCGGCATGTTCTGAACGTCCTGGCCGGGACCGTCCGGCTTGAAGAGCGGCGAGTTCTGCATCCCCGGCACGCTGATCGTGCCGTCGATCGCAATCGTCACCTTCCCCTCCACCAGCTGGAACTTGAGACCGTTGATCTTCATGAAGCCGAAGTCGATCGGCGAGGGAAGCGAGTACTTCGCCGTCACGCGGTTCGCCACGTTCGGCTTCATGTCGTAGGTGAGCGAGAGGCCGTCCAGCGGAATCTTGTTGAGCAGATCCCACGGCGAGTCGAGCGTGAAGTAGGGATCGCCGATCAACCGCACCAGCGACTGAATCAGGCTCCCCACCGTCCAGCCGTTGAGCGTGAAGGTGACGGTCTGATTGGTGATGTCGTATGTGGAACGGATCCCCATCCACTGAATCCAGAGCACCTGGCTCGTGGGCACCTCCGCCTCCGAGAGGAGATGCGCGGAGTCTCCGAGTGACTTCGCCAGTTCCTCCATCGAGATGCCGAGTTCCTTCGCGTCGTCGGTGGCCGGGCCGAAGCGGTATCCCACCATCAGCTCCAGCCGCACCGTGGAGGAGAGATACGGGAACGTGAGAACGATGGTGCCGATCACCGAGCCGGAGAACTCCTGCCCCGGCTTGTTGCCGTCGTAGGCAAGCCCGATCTCCGCCTTCGTCTCGATCGGCAGGCCGGGAAGGCCATCGTACTTCCAGGTCACAACGCCGGCAACCTTGTAGGTGGGCTTGTTCGCATCGGCAACCGCAATGGCGGTGCCCGGAACCCGCGGCGCTGAAAGGCTCTGCGGGGGAGGGCCGCTCGCGGTCGGGATGGTGGCATCCACGCTGAAGCTCTCCACCACGAGGTCGCCCGGCAGGAAGCTCGGGAACTGATAGTCGCCGGTGATGAACTTGAAGAACTGATTCACCAGATCGGTCAGGCTCAGCGGCTCTGCGAGCGACGTCTGAAGCGTCCACACGCTCGGCGTCTTGGTTCCATCGTACTCCACGAGCGTGTTCACCACGATCGGCCCAACGCCAACCACGCCGGATATCGAGCCGCGATACACCGTGGTGCCGGTCGAGCCCTTCGGCGGATTGGTCGGTGTGCTCGCCGCAAGCTTGAACTCCATCCCCTGGAACTGGATCAGCGGCTTGCCATCCCACGTGATGAAGTCCAGCGTTGCATCGAACGTGAAGCCGAAGGAATAACTCTTCGCGCTCGGATTGATGCTCAGCAACACATCGGAGAAGGAGATCGATATGCCGGCCGGCATGCCGATCGCCCCCTTGGTCACCTTCCGGAGGAGCGTGTCCATCGAGACGCATCCGGCGAAGGCCGCCTCGATGTTGAAGTCCTGATCGATGGAGACCATGAACTCGCCGCCGTTGGTCTTGCAATCGGCCTGCTGGAACACATCCGGGAAGAGCGTGAACGTGGTGGTGAAGCTCACCAGGTTCTGCAGCTTCGCCGGGACGAGCGGGTTGAGAATGGTCCAGTCGAGAACGATGGAGGTGATTGTGAAGATCGCGCCGTTGGTAGGATCACCGAAGAGCGTGAGCGGCTGCCCGGCCTTGCTTCCCAGAGAGACTCCGACCGAGGTGACGCCGGGCGATGGGAGCAGCGGGCCGCTGAGCGAGAGCCCCTCCAGCCCGATGGTGGTAAGGAAGGCCTGAAGCGGCGGCGGCACATACTGGAAGAACGAGTTCCCCCCCATGAGCATGCTGGCGACCGTCATCGGCGTCAGGCGCACGTCGCTCACGGGATCCACGATGATGGCGAAGTTGTACTGCCGCCCGCTCTGCAGCAGCTGCGACTGCAGCGCTAGCGTGAGCGTTGCCTGGTCGCCGGTGATCTGGCCGGCCGGCACATCGAGCGAGATGTCGAACTTGGCGCCGAAGAAGAGCGCGGGCGTCTGCATCGGCTCCTCCTCCTCGTCGCTCAGCGTCCCGTCCGCGTTGTAGACCAGCTCCTCCGGATCAACCGGCTCGTACACGGTCGCGATCTGGAAGCCGATGCTTGGGGCGTAGGCCTTCAGGAAGTAGACGGTGATGGAGTTGTTGTTGATCACCCCCTTCAGGTCCATATCCGGATAGAGGATCTTCTCGTTGTCCGCCTTGTCCAGCGTGATCGGACCGAAGAACGGAAGCGTGGCGGGAACAGCACCCAGCCCCTGCACCAGCGCGAAGATCGGCTGGAACTGCTGCGGCACGTTGAGCACCGATGTGAAGTTCTGCCCTTCCAGGATATGGATCGTGGTGCCGCTCCACTGGTAGTCCTGCTCCACCGTGGTGAAGACGAACGTTGGATTGTTCAGCACCAGCAGGGTGAACGGCCAGCCGGTCATGTAGGTGAAGAAGGTGCTGAACGTCCAGTCGTTCAGCATCGCGGCCTCCACCTGCACCTGCAGCACATCGCCGGGGAGCGAGAACGTAAGCTTCACACCGGTCTGCCCCTGGGTAAGCCCAAGGAAGTCCTGCGCCAGCGTGGCATTCGTCACCGTGAAGCTGAGGTCGGTTATGGGCCCCACGTCACCGGCCGAGAAACTCACGGCCAGGCCGCCCGCGGCCGCGGGGATGCGGAAGGCTGCGGTGAGCGCGGCATCGAGTCCGGGCGGAGGCGTTGGCCCGTTCGCCTGAATGTAGGCGGCATTGAGCGTTACCGGCCCGGGGTTCGAATCGCGGCGCAGTGCGTCGGCGAACTGCTGCAGTTGCCCTTGCGGATCGTTTGCCATGACGGCTCCCTATATGTATCGCCCGGGCACGCAGCCATGCGGCCCGGGCATCATGAATGTCTCAGATATCGAAAATCAATGCCAGGTGATCGCTCGTGCTTCTGATGAAGCCGTAGTTGGCCCATCCCTTGAACGAACTCCATCGCCCCACGGAGAAGGGAGGGCCCTGCGCCGGAGGATTCTGGAACGCACCTCCCCCCCAGCCGCCGGCCATCCTGATGTTGGACACAACGGTCCCAACCGGCACGCCCGGGCCCGGGGCGGGGTTCACCGTGTAGGGCGACCCCACGATGCCGTTCTGGATGGTGGCGTTGTTGTTCACCGGGGGAGCCAGCCCGTTGCCATACTTCACGAAGGCGTTGTCGATCGCATACAGGTTCTGCACCAGATCCGCGCCGATGTAGCCGTAGCCCGGATAGTACGTGGTCAGAGCCTGCGTGCTCCAGTAGACGGCGTTGTTGGGGCGCCGGATGTGAGTGGCATAGTAGCCCTCGTATCCGAGAACCGGCGCCGGAGGAACCATGAGCGGCTTCCATACCAGCCCGTATCCGGCAACCTGCAGAGGCAGATAGGCCCCGCGCTCGGTGAATGCCGGCGGTGCCGACATGACATTGACATTGAAATCGCCAAGCACCACCATGATCTCGTCGGCCAACGGTGCGGTGGTGATCTCCTCCACGTCGGCGAGCTCGTTGAGAAACGCGGTCGCACCGAAGTTGTTCGCCGGTGCGTGCACAATGAAGAGCGTGATGTTCGAAATCACATCGTCATTGCCGTCCACCTCCGCAAACGAGACCATGTAGGGAGCGCGGCCCAGGTAGGGAATAAGCTGCCCCTGCACCAGCGGCTGGTTCGCATTGTAGGTGAAGGCGACACAGGCCGCGCACTGATCTTCCTGCTGGCCGTGGTTGTAGATCGCATCGTCCGGAACATCCCTGTTCGGGAGCGTGTCGTCGAAGTCGTTCGGATAATCGCCGTAGCCGCCGGCTCCCTGCGAGGTTGCGCCGCCGCCGCCGGGCCAGCGGTTGGGCCCGCTGAAGTAGAGATTGGTGGAGAGATAGTAGACCGCAACTGCCTCGTTCGGCCCGGTCTGCAGCGGCGGCACCAGCATCCAGTCGTCATCGTTGGTTGCATCCCGGATCTCGTCCAGCAGCGCCAGCGCGCCGTTCCGTCCGGCGCCGCGCACCAGCCGCCCGGCCGCGTCGAAGCCGGTGGCCACCTCCACCACCACGATGATCTCCGGATTGGCGGCCGTTATCTGATCGGTGATGTACTCCAGCCGGTCGGCGGCCGCCTGCGCCTGCGCAAGCGACGACCCCTTCTGGCGTTTGTTGGTTCTGGGATTGCCGATCTTGTTCAGCGCGAACTTCTCGATGTTCCAGTAGAGAATGCGAACGGGCATCGCTGGCTTCCTTCTGCTGAGATATTCCGTGCATGCATGCCGTGCTGCGGCATGCATGATTGATCTATCGGGGTTTCAGATATCGATCACGAGAGCCAGGTGATCGCTGGTGCTCCGGATACGGCCGAAGTTGTTCCATCCGCGGAACAGCCGGTGAATGCCGCCGGCGTACGGCGGCCCAACGGCGGGAGGGTCGCTGAACCGCATGCCGGGCATCGCGATCGGATACTCCACCGTTCCCATTGGCGTTCCGGGCTCCGGCACCTGGTGCAGCGTATAGGGAGAGCCCACAACGCCGTTGATCACCGTCATGTTGTTCTCGTTCGGCGGATTGAGATTCTGGCCGTAGCGCGTGAAGAAGTTGTCGATGGCGATGTAGTTCGCCTTATCCGCGCCCATGTATCCATATCCGGGATAGTACACCCTCTCGCTCGCGGTGCTCCAATACTTCGCGCTCTTGCGCCCCTTCATGTGCGTGCCGAAGTAGGTGCGATACCCACGTGGATCCTGCGGAGCAACCGCAAGCGGCCTGAGGCCGAGCGCGTAATGCCTCTGCTGGAGATCGGTATACGGCGTCGCCGGGAGAAGCTCCTTCGTCACCACGTTCACGTTGAAGTCGCCGCCGATCACCCGCACCTCGGTGAGTTCGTTCGTCTCGATGATCTGATCGTTCTTGGCCAGGTCGCGCAGATAGGCGTTTGCATGGCCGCCGCTGGCGGGAGCATGAATCCCGAAGAGCGTGATGTTCCGCAACACCATGTCGGTGTCCGGTTCGATCTCACAGAACGTTGTCATGAACGGAGCGCGCGCTACGCCGTAGTCGATCGGCTCGGTGATCACCTTGACCTTCATCCCGCTTTGCCGGAGGACAATCCTCGTGAAATCCACACACCCCGCACAACGCCGCTCGGAACGGCCTCCGCTGAAGAGCGCTCCCTGCGGAACCGTTCGATCGCCCGGCAGGCACTCTCTGAAGGCGGTCGGATAGTCCGCCCGCTCCCCCGTACTCCGCGCCCGGCCTCCAGCGCCGCCGCTCCATCCATAGGGCCCGGTGAATACCAGCTTTCTGGAGTTGTAGAAAACCGCCACCCCCTCCTTCTTCCCGGTCTGCAGCGGGGGGACCAGCATCCACCGGCGCTGGTTGCGTGTGCCCGATCGCAGCATCTCCAGCAGCGCCAGCGAGGCGTTCACACCGTTGCCGGTTACCAGACGGCCGCGCTCGACATACGGAGTCTCCAGTTCTACCACCATGAAGATGTCCGGCTGCGTCTCGATGACATGATCGAGGATGTAGCTGGCCCGTTCCTGCGAGGACTCCGCACTGGTCAGCTTCCCGCTCCCGGTCTGCCGGCGGCGCGTGCTCGGGTTGGCAATCTTGTTGATGCTGAAGTTTTCGATGTTCCAGAAGAGCACGCGAATCGGCATCGCATTCTCCTGTTGCGTATGAATGTTGGCTGGAGAACCAATTCTCTCCGCTTCGGCGCCGGACGAACGCCTCCCCCCTACACATCGATCACCAGCGCCAGGTGATCGCTGGTGCTGCGGATCTTGCCGTAGTTGAGCCAGCCTCGGAACGAGGTATGCAGGCCGTCGTCGTCGTCAGGCCCCTCGGCCGGAGGCGCCTGGAAGGCAGCCGCGTCCATCGCGATCGGGAAGACGAGTGTTCCCGGCGGTGTGTCCGCCTTCGGAACCGGATGAAGGTTGTACGGCGAACCCACGATGCCGTTCATCACCGTCATGTTGTTCGGATCCGGGGCAACCACCTTGGAACCATAGCGCGTGAAGATGTTGTCGATCGCATAGAAGTTGGCGCGCTGGTCGCTGCCGCTGTAGCCGTATGCGGGATAGTACACCGTGTTCGCCGCCGTGCTCCAGTACACCGCCTTGGTTCGCGGCTGTATGTGCGTGGCGAAGTAGCCGGCATAGCCCGCCGGAGCAGCGGGAGGCACGGCCAGCGGAGCAAGCTCGAGCTGGTAGTTGCGAATCTGCAGCGGCCGATACCGCGCGCTCTCCGTGAAGTCCGGCGGCTTCGACATCACGTTCACGTTGAAATCGCCGGCGATGATCCGAACCTCGTTGCCGATGTTGTCCTCGGTGAACTGCGTGGACTTGGCAAGGTTCTCCAGGTACGCTCCGGCACTGTAGCTGGCCGGGGAGTGAACCGCGAAGAGCGTGATGTTCCTCGTCACGACGCTGTCGTCATCGGGGGAGAGCTCGGCAAACGTGACCATGTAGGGTGCCCTCGCCGTGTCTGCGAACACGATCGGCTTGCCGCGCTGGGCCTTGCCGGCGAACTTGTTGTAGCTGAACTCCACGCGCCCGGCGCATTGCCGTTCCGGCTTCCCCTTGTTGAACCTCGCGCCGTCCGGCACGACGCGCGCCGCCGGGAGCCACCCGGCGAGTTCGGCGGGATAGTCATTGGGATCCGCATCCTTCGACGACGTCCCGCCATCGCCACCGGGCCAGAGGTACGGCCCGGTAAGGGCCAGCTTCGTGGAGTTGTAGAACACCATCACCCCCTCCTTGTTCCCCGTCTGCAACGGTGGAACAAGCATCCACTCTCCCGCCGCGTCCGTACCGCCTCGAAGCGCATCGAGCAGCGTATTGGCCGCGTTGATCGCCTTGCTCGTCACCAGGCGCCCGCGTTCGATGTATGTGGTCTCCAGTTCCACGATCACTACGATATCCGGCTCGGGATCGAGGGCCGTCAGATGCGCGAGGACGTAGTCCTTCCGTTCCGCGGAGGCAACGGCCCGCGTCTTCTTGCCGGCCCCCTTCTGCGGCTTCGTGCTCGGATTGGCGATCTTGTTGAGACCGAAATCCTGGATGTTCCAGAAGAGCACGCGCAGCGCCATCACCCACGCTCCCTTCCGCCGGGCGGATAGGAATCGCGCTGCCTGCGCACCAGCTTCGGCGCGGCTCCCTCGGCGATCGATTCCGCAAGGCTCTCCACCTCGATGGCAACAACCTCGTACGCCGGCAGCTCCTCGGGATGCACATCCGGAACCGGCACCAGCAGCGGCTGGGCGCTCTTCGGATTCTTGTTGTAGGCCGCGTACCAGCCAAGGCTCCCCGTGCTGTTGGGATCGCCGAAGAGGAAGAAGTTGATGGTGGCTCCCGGCGGCAGCTTCACGATACCGAGGAACTTCAGGCCCATGTTGTTGAGCTTGAGGTTGAAGGCCTTCTTCTCGCTGCCGACAACCGGATCGTACGTAAGCACGATGCTGTCGATGGAAACCTTCAGCACTCCCTGCAGGCTCATCAGCTTTGCCCCCGGCGCGGCGCCGGGCAACTGGAGGCCGGCGAAGGCGGAGTACGTGTCGCCGCTGGCCAGCGTCTGCGGGCTCCACGCCATCAGCATCCGCGACTCGAACCCGGCACCGGAGACAAGTGCTCCCGGGGTTCCCATGGTGATCTTGTAGACAACGCCGTACCACGGCCCGGAGAGCTCGGTGATCGGAACGCCCACCCGCACCGGCAGATAGCCGTAGTCCGCCGGGCGCTTGCCGGCCGGCGCGGCGATGAAGCTGTCCAGCTGCAGCGCGAACGTCGGGAACAGGCTTCCGTCGCGAGCCTTGCTGTTGGCGAGGTCGAAGCCGATGCCGCCGGAGTCGAACGTGTAGGTGACCGCGTTCGGCGCATCAGCCGGCGAGCTGAGCAGGATCTGCAGGTTGGAGTATGCCAGCCCCTTCCCCCGCTGTCCCGGCGGTGTATCCGCGGGGGACCCGAAGGAGAGCATATCGAACGGATTGTTGGCGGCATCCTCCAGCTTCGCGAAGTCGAACACGCCCCAGATCAGGAAGCGGCTGGCGATCGTGGCCGTTGCACCGCTTCCCGTTGTCAGCGTGTTGAACTGCACGCGGCTGAACGCGATCGCGTTGAACAGATTGCTGTCCACGATGAACACCGTGGGAGTGTTCTGCTCGAAGACATAGGTGGAGGTTTTTCCCTGTGTCTGATAGCTTCCCTTCAGCACCACCGCGTTCGCCGCGCTTCTTCCGAATATGGAGTAGGTCTCGATCACACGCGTGTCGTAGAGCGTGTTGGTGGTGAGCTGCACACGGCTCTGGAAATCCACCATCGTGCTGTTGATGAAGAGCGCCTGGAGCTGCAGCACGGTGAAGTTGTACGGCCCGCTTACCCCAAGCCCCAGCGGCACATCGGGATTGCCTCCGCTGGCGACGTTCTGCTGGTAGAGCGGGAGCTGATAGTCGATCAGCCCGAACATGCTGCTGGGTCCGGAGATCTTGATGTTGCAGCCATCCACCTCCACCCTGCTCACCGTCACGCCGAAGTGATGCGCCTCGAACCGCGTGAAGTCGATGCCGGCGGCAAGACCCCGTATCTGGTCCGGCAGGTTGGGCACGTCCGCACGGACCACCAGAATGCCGTTCCAGTTGGGATCGGTGACAACGCGGGCGAAGTTCTTGTAGAGATGATTGTTCTTCACCGTGGCCTCGGCGATCGCCGCCGCGATGAAGTTCTGCAGCCACTGCGACAGGCCGGTAAGCGCAACGCTTATATCCCCCACGTTCTCCATCACGGAGAACTGGTCCGTTGCGATCCACTTGTTCGGGTTCGCCACACGCTGCTGCACGGTGCCGTCGCCGAACTTCATGATCATCACGTTGCGATAGTCCGTGGCCATCACGCCGTTGCCGACGTTGGCCGCCATCGTCCAATCGGTGATCGTCACCGTGTTGTAGAAGGCCGGACCGGTTGGATCGTTGACGGGCTGCTCGCTGATCAGTTCGCCCAGGTTCTTCGGATTCACCACCACGCTGAACAACTGGTTCGTCTGGAAGAGATTCTGCAGCGGCGTCTCCAGATTCCAGAACACCATCTCCGGCGGACGATCGGGCGCCGGCTCCGACTGGGCAAGCGTCACCTTCACGTAGTCCGAGCCGACACTTCCCTTCGCAACCTGCGCAAGAAGACCCTGCGGCGTGGTGGTCTGCGTTGGGGCATCGGCTGCAACGGCCGTCCCCGCAAGCAGCCGCGCGCGGCGCGCCAGCTTGTCCGCGCTGATCAACTGCTCCACGGACTTGGCAATCAGGGACTTGCGCGTCGGCGAGACGATCTGGCTTTCGTACGTGGTCAACTGGTCCTGCGAGAACACCTGCTGTGCCGTCGGCACGCCGGCATAGACGGCAAGCGGCACGGCGAACCCGGGCTTGTCCAGCAGTATCGTTTCCACCGGGTATACACCGAGCACCGGCACATCGGGCGGCTTGCCGGAGCAGTCCGGAACGTAGAGCGGACTGGCCTCCGGCTGCGCATCGTAGGTGGCCTTCCCTCCTACGATCATGCACCACGATGTCAGGTAATCCTTCTTCAGCCGCTCCCCCACCGCGCCGCTGGTTGGATCGTTCAGCGTGGCCGATGCGAACGGAAACACCGGCGCATATGCGGCGTTGCGCGGAACGAAGCGGAGCGGATCGTACGCTCCGTTCGCCACATAGGGGCGGAAGGTCATCGTCTCCGATCCGAACAGTCCGCAGAGCAGGTTGCAGGTGGCGGCATCTCCACTCGTCGAGCCGGAGGACGTGCCGGCAACCGCAAGGCCGAAGTCGCCGGCATAGGTCATGTAGAGCGGCGCCACGGTGGGCGTCGTCGGTTGCGCGCCGGCATACTCGAAGATGAAGGCGCCGGAGAAGGGAGCCGGGCCGCTCGTCACATCGCCGCTCCCCAGCGGCACCAGGCCGATGCTCCGGTTGTCGCGGGTGCGCAGCCAGCTTGCGAGCTCCGGCATACTGCTCCCGGTAACCGTGGGTGCCAGGAGCGTGCGGAGAAGCCCGGCATTGACATTCACGGTGCCGCTGCTGCTGCCGTTCACCGGATCGAGCGGATCTATCGCGCCGATGTAGTTGAGCGTAGTGCCGGGCGTACTGGTGACAACAACCGGGTAGTTCTGGGAGAGGGTGGAGCCGCTGTTACTGAACGAGTAGCGCACGCCGGCGTTGAAGTATGCGAGCGTGACGGCGGTCTTGATGGTCCCACCAAGCAGGAAGCACCCGGAGTACTGGCCCACGAAGGGAATCGTTGCCTGATTCGCCGTGATGCTGGGCGCCTTGCCGGAATCGGGCGACGTAATCAGGCTGACGCCGGTGACGCCGCCGCTGGCATTCACTACCAGGCCGGTGGCGTTGTACGTGAGCGGCGTCCCGATGCCGGCCGAGAGCGTGAGCTGGTTGCCGAGCGGATTGTTGAAGTTGGATTGCAGCACCGGGCCGCCCAGGTCCGCCGCGAAGGAGAACGCGTAGCCGCCGCAGCGTCCGAACACCGGTGATGCGGGATTGCTCACGTTCGGTATCCAGGCGCAGGCCTGGCCGTTGAACGGCTGGCCGAATACACCGAAGCAGCCGTCCAGATAGGTGCGCACGGCGGTGATGAACTGGTCCACCTGCGTCTCGTCCGCGAACGTCGGCGCGGTGAGGGCAAACAGGTAGTGGCCGTTGTAGGTGTTGAACGACTGCGCTATCGTAATGGTGTTGTCGGGGGGCGGAGGCGGCACGTCGTTCCGGCCCAGCAGGTATGCGCACCAGCCCACATCGCCGGCGTTGCGCGGCATCACGAACAACTTCGAGGAAAGAACCTGCACGAAGCTCGGTGTTGAATCGCTCATCACACCTCATCACTCCTTCAGGGGATACCCCCGCGCCCGACTCGACGATGCGCCTAGTGCCAGACGGCAATGGCTGCACTGTAGGAAGTGGGCGGAATATTTCTGGACTGGAATGTTGCCTGCATCACGAGTTGCCCAAGCTGTTCGGTCGTGGGAATCGTGAGGATGAATGTTGCGCCGGATGCGATGCGTACATCGCCAAGCGCCAGCGAGTCCGATATCGTTGCCGTGGGACTAACCTGATTCACACTGAGCGTGTACACCGGGACGGTGCCGGCGAGTAGCACAACACTGACATTGGTGCGGCTGGCTCCGCGCACGGTAGTAACAGCCTCGAGATCCGGTGTGAGATTGACGACATGCTCGGCGTAGATCAGATCCTCGGGTGCCGTCCACGAATACATGCTTCCGGTGAAACCGATCGGCGCAGTGGCCGACGTCGAGGCCGAGGTCACCAGCTCGGCATCCACCGACGAGATCTGCGGGGGTGCCGCAAGACGAAGCCGCATCGCGCCGCGGGCACTGTCGCGCCCTACATTCGTGGCAAAACGATATCCTGAGGAATCGGGTGTCAACACCGCTTCCCCGACAAATTCGCCCGCGAGTGTCAGCTTCACCGTGACTCGCGCCCGGGTTCCATCAACCACCCCGTCCACAACCAGCGAACCGAAACGGCGATGGAAGCTCTGGGCGGAGGAACCGGTTTCGGCACCGGCATCCTCCGACCCAAGCAGACACAGAAGGGCGAGCGCAACCATTGCGACGATCTTGCGCATGATCATCGTTCGCCTGAATTCCAAGTTGAATGAGAAGACAACTGGGGCTTTGGGCCACGGAGCCTGCATGATGCCGGCGCTGCGGACTCAGCACCGATGCAGGTAACGCCTTGGAGACGTGGATCAGCTGGTCAGCGGCCACATCGCGATGACGCCCGAGAACGGGAACCAGGGATTGGGCGGCGACTGCAGTTCGGCCTGCATGAGAACGTTACCAACCTGCGAAGAGGTCGGGATTGTCAGTGTGAAGGTGGCGCCCTTCTTGATGTTCAACGAGCCGAGGTACAGATCCATGTTGACCGTCGCAACGGTAGCAACCTGATTCATACTCCCAACCCACACAGTCATCGACCCACTCATGATTGCCACGGATGCCTGATTGCGGGCGGAGCCGAAAACCGTTGTGACCACCGTTACCGACGGTGAAAGGGGGAACGTGAACGACAGGGGATTATCGCCAATGCCTGCGATCATCGTGAGATCCATTGCGCGTTCTGCTGGGTGTTCTGACATGTCGATAGCACTCCTTTCCGATCCACACTGCGGATCGTAACTGGACTAAGTGGATATGGGATATTGTCAGAGGGGAGGCAGTGAGCAGGGGAATATGCTTAAAGCCGGGGCGAATATACCGCATGCCCCGGGGGATCGCAACTAAATTGTGAGCAAGGTTTAGGATTGTTTACACCGGAATGCCGCAAGAGGATCGCACCCGAAATAAATGATTCAGGGATTCCGGAATTACCGCGCGATACGTTCAGCGACACGCGGCGCTGCAGGCCCCATCATTGAAGGTCTCCAGGGTATCCGCTCGCCGGCGGTGCCCACTCCGCCCACGGCATCACGACACGTGACGCCACGATTCGCTCCCTCATCGATCATCCAGCGCCTCCCATCGCAGCACGATTCAGTTCCGGCACGCGCCCCGAGGATGAGGGGGCAGCGCGTATACACCAAGGCATCGATATCAATATTACCATGCCGACACACCGTTTCGTGATCGCACGATATTCCCGCGACAATGGCGGTCGATGCACGAAGCGGCCGGCGGCGGGAGCGGAGCAGGGCCGGCTGGCGGAAGAATCGGAACCCGGACCGGGAGCGCCGCGGGTGCCGGGCGCCCCGCCGCATGAGGCACGCATGCACTACTTCCGGCAGGCTCCATTCCCCGCATGCCGCGGTTCCGGCGGACCGCCGGCTGAACCACGGGCGCCATGCCTCCATCTTCCGGTGGAGGCTCCGTTCTCCCCTGCCGTCCAGCGCCCCTGCCGAGCCACGGGAATGGAATCGGAGATCTCGAGAAGAGCGCAGGCGCGGCATGCCCCCGGCATCCGAACTATCCAACCATCAGGAAGGAATATTCCCGGCGTGAAGATCCTCCCGATGCCGCCACGAAACCCGCCATCGGACCCGTCACCGGACCCGGCCACCGGAATCCGCTATCGGAGCCGCCACCGGAAGCCATCGCCCGGGTTCGAAAGTCTTTCTCACTTATCGTGTGGCGAATTGCCGCGAACGATGTAGATTGATGCCATCCCTCACGGCCTCCTCCCCGGCCACTCTTCCGGTTATCGATACACTGCTCCGTATCGCGATACGTTTCGTCGTATCCGCAGGGAACCCTCGTGTACCGACATATCTGCCCGCTCCTCTCCTCCCTCGGCCGCAATCTATCGCTCCGCGATACGATCCGCCGCTAACTCGTAGTCCCTCACGCACGTTTACAAGACTGCCAAGGCATCGTATTCGATGCGCTCCGATGGCCGATGCAATGGGCATTCGGGCGTAACGAAACATTCTTTGACGGAGATGAGCAGTGTGAGCCATGTAGTTTGCCGCGCGCAATCCGGGCGCATTCGCTGCATTCAACGGCCCGCGCTTCCCCCTCTGGAGACGACGTTTCGGACAGAGACGGAATCATTCTCCACCATCTCCGCCCACAATGTCCGAACCAGGTCCTTGAGCAGTGATCGCGCGCATTCGGGGAATCGAAGTGCAGTCAATCGATCCTAACCATATAGTTCCGGCAGTCCGCTCATACAGTCGCAACCGTGTCTTGGGGGCACTGATCTGCAGGGCGAACCGATCGTTGGACACAACCAATTGGGGAACAATTTCATGACGACACAACTGAAACGCACAGGATGGCACATCGCGGTCGTGTTGATCGCAGCCGCGATCCTTGCGATGCCACGAGTCGCCACGGCACAGGTTGAGCAGGGGAAGGTAGGCATAGGCATCGGAGGCTTCGGTACGAAGTACTTTGGTGAATTCAAGGACAACAACATCGGCTTTGGCGGCAAGGTCGATCTGTTGTACAACCTCGCCAAGTATCTGACGATTCGCCTCGAGGGTGGTCTCATCAACTTCAACTACGATGTCACGCCCGCGAAGATCTCTCAGTATCCCGATTACTTCGGCACGCAGGGAATCGGTGGCCTGTACCCCGATCCCTCCTCGTTCGATCCCGGCAATCCGGGATCGCGTCCGCCAACGAACGTGCGCATCGAGGATCAGAACAAGACGGCGGTGACGGACCTTGCGCTCCACTTCAAGCTGAATCTGGTTCCCGACGGCGCGGCGAATCCGTATCTGTTCGTCGGCATGGAGTATCTCGGTTGGAAGGCCACGAACAAGAGCGGCGACGAACTCCCGAACCTCGCATTGAAGCGCTACTCGCCGAATGCGTTCTCGCTCCCGTTCGGCGCAGGCGTTGAAGTGTATGTGGATGAGAACTGGATGCTCGAAGCCTCCGGCACCTATCACTTCGCTCTCACGGACTCGCTGGACGATTTCTCGGTGAACCGCCAGGGGGGGAGCACCAGCCCGCAGGACGGTCTGTTGACCGTGGGCATCGGCCTGGCATATTACTTCGGCTCCTCCGACAACGACGGCGACGGCCTCACCAACAAGGAGGAGCGCCGCCTTGGCACCGACCCGAACAATCCGGACACCGACGGCGACGGGCTGCGTGACGGCGACGAGGTGCGCGTGTACAGCACGAACCCGCTGGAGAAGGATACCGACGGCGACGGCCTGACCGACGGCGACGAGGTGAACACCTACAGGACGAAGCCGACCAACAAGGACACCGACGGCGACGGCCTTGCCGACGGCGCAGAGGTTACCACGTACAAGACCAACCCGCTCGTTACCGATACGGACGGCGATGGTCTTACCGACGGTGACGAGGTGAACACCTACAAGACGAATCCGACGAACAAGGACACCGACGGCGACGGCCTGACCGACGGCGACGAGGTGAACAAGTACAAGACGGTGCCGACGAACAAGGATACCGATGGCGACCTGCTCAGCGACGGCGACGAGGTGAACAGGTACCGTACGAATCCTCTCGAGAAGGACACTGACGGTGATGGCTTGAGTGATTACGAGGAAGTCACGAACTACAAGACGAACCCGACGCTCAAGGATACCGACGGCGACTCGCTCAGCGACGGCGACGAGGTGCATCGTACGAAGACCGATCCGTTGAAGCAGGATACAGACGGCGACGGCGTTCGCGACGATGCCGACGCATGCCCGCTGATCCCCGGCAAGGCCCAGGAAGGCCCGCGCAACGGTTGCCCGGAGGCACCGAAGAAGGGAACGAAGGTGGACTTCAACGACATCCTCTTCATCGTCAACACGGACAACTTCAACTTCGACGTGCCGGAGACGGCGGCGAACCTGAACAAGATGCTGCAGTACATCAACCAGTGCGACAATCTGAAGGTGACACTGGAAGGGCATGCATCATCCGAGGGGAACCCGAAGCGCAACCAGCAGCTCTCCGACATGCGCGCCAAGAAGGTTCGTGACTGGCTGGTGCAGCAGGGTGTGAACCCGACGAAGATCCTTGGTGCCATCGGCTATGGCTCATCGCGTCCGAAGGTGAAGGAACCGAGCGCGAAGGAAGCCAAGAAGATGAGCAAGGATGAACTGGAGGCGATTCGCAAGCAGAACCGCCGTATCTCGGTAGCCGTTGTTCAGGGCTGCGACTAGCAGTTCCCGGCAGCTCCGATCGGCGCTTCAGCGATCACGATCATGCGGCGCCGAACGATGGGACTTCGGAAGTCCCTGATACTATCGAGTCATGTTGAAGGGACGGCCGCTCCGGACAACCGGAGCGGCCGTACTGTCTCGAAGCACCGGTCCACCACCGTATCTGGTTGTCCGATCGAATCGCCGGTGCGCGAGCCATGTCCAATTCCCTCCCCCTCGCGCCTCTTAGACATACGACGTGCATACCGACCCGCAGGCGGCATGTAGCGGTACTGTTTCGGTATGCGGGTGGGGATCAGGCCCCCACCGCCGAGACGTTGCAGCCGGCACAGGGAGAGCCGCACCATGATGCGATGCGATCCACCATGCGGCCCCGGCGATCATCAGCGCCCGCAGGGCGGTTGAAGTGGCCCGATCCAACGGCGCCCACTCGTCGCTCCCTGCGGGCGCATTCCATTCAACGCCGTTGGCAACGCATGGCACACTGCCGGCGGGAACGGTCCGCAAACATCACAGCCGACAATGAAGAAGAACCATTGCTTCGCGCGGCACTCGGCGCGCTGCTCTGTGCGCTGGCGGTGCTCCGTTCCGGTGCACAGACGAACGCACAGACCATGGGCCCGTTGACGGTCAGGAACAACACAACCTGCCCGGTCACGATGTGCGATGCATCCGGCACTGCCTGCGCCACCGTTGCGCCGGGAAACACTACCACGCAGATCCTATGCACCACGGGCACGCTTACGATTCAGACCTGCGGAACGCTGCGCAAGATTCCGCTGTTCGGCTCTCTGACCGATGTGAACCTGGGCGCCTGCTGCGCAAACATCTCCTTCACGACCGGATTTGTCGGCTGCACGTTCTTCCTGGTGATCAACACGGCTGCAGGCCCGTGCCCATGCCCCTAGCATGTCCATTTTCGTGGCTGCCGATTCTCTTTATCAATGGAAGGTCATGTCCTGATCCACACGGCGTGAAGTTCCGCACCGCGCAACGCTCCTGTTCTGGTGGATTCCACCGGCTGCAGGAGCCGGGCGGTCCGGGAACACGAACGGCATGAATACCAACTGCTCCCCGTTTCGTTCACCTAATCTCATAGGAGAGAAGTGCCATGCAACGCAGAATGCTTCTTGCGATGTTGGTGCTGGCGATCGGCGCGGCCAGTGCGTGCCTATTCCCCGCCGGCCTGAAGGCACAGGGCGATTGTTGCCTCAACATCGTCAACAACACGAACTGCCGCCTCACGATCTGTGCGAAGTTCGGAGACGTGGAACGATGCGTTACCGTAGAACCGAATTCGGCAACACAGTTCTCCGTTCCCTGTGTGGATACGCCACGGTTCGCCGTGCGCAATGCATGCAACAATCTGGTTCCGCTCACATTCGGTGACTGCGTGGTGACGCCGATCGGCGAATTCTGCTGCAGTCGGGTCTGCCTTGGGCGCCGCAACGGCTGCATCGAAATCGTGGCGACGCCGTCACCGATCGATTGCATCTGCGCGGATTAGATCCGCTCTCTTCGCATCCGCACCACGACCTCATGCGGAAACGAAGTCCGAAACGAAGGCTGCACAGCCGAACCGACGGCTGTACGGATGGACGAATCATCGCACTGATTTCCCCTCCGCTATGTGGCGTAGCGGAGGGAAGCGTTGGCCTTCCGCATCACCCGGTATTGTGCCATGCGACTCGACGCATGGCGACCGGCTTTCGCCGGCCATCGCTCCGAAGGGACGACGCGTGTGCGTCGTCCCTTTGTCGTTTGCTCCGACCTTCCGGCAGCACGGAATCCAGGCGCCCCTTCCCCCGTTCACGGGCATACGCCTGCTGCCGGTATCCCAC
The DNA here is from genome assembly GCA_035549015.1 of Kapaibacterium sp. (SeqCode). Taxonomy (GTDB): domain Bacteria; phylum Bacteroidota; class Ignavibacteria; order OLB7; family OLB7; genus JAFDZV01. The sequence goes on along the minus strand of DASZRW010000010.1, from coordinate 68,192 downwards.
GGGCAGCAGCATCCCGGCATCCGCCTCCGCGCACGGCGAGAACCGTGGCGGACGATCGGCATTGTATCGGAAGCTCTAACTTGCGCAACCGGCCGGGGGGCCGTATCACACTTCTCACCGGATATCATGAGCGACACGACACCGATCGACCGTGCAATCCTCCAGGGGATGCTCCGCTTCTACTCGCCTCTCCTCTCGGACACGATGGAGCGGCTGGGCATGCCGTGCGGCGCGCTTCACCATGCAATCCAGCCGACATTTCCAGACCCCGGCCTCAAGGTCTGCGGCCGGGCCTTTCCGTGCCGCGTGGTGCCTACACCGGAGTATGTGGAGATCCACACGCTGCTGGAGATGGTGGACAGCATTCCGGAGGATGCGTTCGTTGTCGTCGCGGCGGACTCGCCGGTGGATGCGGCGCTCTGGGGAGGAATGATGAGCGCGCGCGCGCGATCGCGCGGTGCCGTTGCGGCAGCCGTGAACGGCGGCGTGCGCGACATCGAGCAGATTGCGGCACTCGGGTTTCCCGTGTTCGGCGAATACCGATGCATCAAGGATATCCGCACCCGCGGATACATGGCGGCCTATGATGTCGCGGTGAACTGCGGCGGCGTGGAGATCGCCCCCGGCGATCTGGTGTTCGGCGATGCCAACGGCGTGATCGCGGTACGGCGCGGCGATGTGGAGACATTGTACGCCGAACTGGAACGCGCCTTCACCGAGGAAGCCGCAACGCAGCGCGGCCTGGTGGACGGCGGCGCGGCCCGCTCGCTCTTCGATCAGTTCGGCCGCTTCTGAGAGCATCGCCGGCATGGTTTCCGGATGATTCGCGACAATGAACGCACACGACATCTCTTCCAACGGGCTCCATCGCCCGATTCCAGGCAGGCCGCGAGGCCGGCTGGCTCCAAGCCCCACGGGGTATCTGCATCTGGGCAATGCACGCTCATTCCTGCTTGCCTGGCTTCAGATGCGGTCCGCAGGCGGTGAGATCGTTCTGCGCATCGAGGATCTGGACCAGGCACGTGCCGTACCGAACGGCGCCGCACGAATCGTGGAGGATCTGGAGTGGCTGGGACTGGACTGGGACAACGACCTTTCGCCGGACTTCGTTCAATCCAACCGGCTGCCGATATATCGTGACGCGATATCCCGGCTGATGGATCGCGACCTGCTGTACGAGTGTTTCTGCTCGCGCCGGGAGCTGCGCGGGATCGCGAACGCGCCGCACGGAAGCGCCGGCGACTATTACGACGGATCCTGCCGCAGGCTGACGCCGGAGGAGCGCCTGGAACGCCGCGCAGCGAAGGAGCCGGCGCTCCGGTTCATCGTGCCGGACGGAACCATTGTCACCTTCACGGACCTGGTTGCAGGCACCGTTCGGGAGGATCTCTCCCGCACCACCGGCGATTTCATCGTTGCCCGCGCGGACGGCGTCCCCGGCTATCAGCTCGCCGTCGTGCTGGACGATATCGCGATGGGGATCACCCACGTGCTTCGCGGCGACGATCTGCTTGCCTCAACGCCGCGGCAGATCCTTCTGCATCGCACGTTCAACGCGGAGCCGCCTGCGTACGCGCACGTGCCGTTGATTCTGGGTGCGGACGGCGCACGGCTTGCGAAGCGGCACGGTTCGCTCTCCCTGGCGGAACTGCGCGCCGCAGGAGTACCGGCGGCCTCAGTGGTCGGCTGGCTGGCATCGAGCTGCGGGCTGCGCCCCACGCCCGCCCCCTGCATGCCCCGGGGACTGGTTGAAGGCTTCAGCCCGGCATCGATCGTGCGAAGCCCGACGGCAATCAACGGGGAGATCGCATTCCGGAGGTGAAGATGGAACGATGCGGTGCGCGATTCTATCCGGCCGTGTCGTCGAAGCGGACGTTGCGCACGGAGCGGAACGTAAGCGCAACGAGCCCCACGATTCCGGCAAGCGCGCCTCCGTACACGATCGTGAGGCGCGGGCCGATCAGCGTGCAGACAACGCCGGTGATGCCGGCGGAGAGGGCCGCAACGCCCAGCACGGCGATGTCGATGTAGCCGAACGCACGCCCCAGCACGTGCTGCGGCACCAGCCGCTGCACGATGGTTGCGCGCGAGACGATGATCATCGGAATCGCGAGCGCATGAATGAAGGTGAAGAGATAGAGGAGCGGCAGTGTGTCGGCCCAGAGATAGAGCACGAAGGTCAGCCCGTCGAACACCAGGCCGTACGCCCACAGCCTGCCGAGCGAGCGCATCGTCGGGAATCGATGCAGCAGCACGCCGGTGATCGTCATCCCCACTGCATACATCAGCTCAACGATCGCATAGTTGCCGATGGTGCCGCCGAACACGCGCTTCACGAGCAGCGGAGTCCCGACGAATGCCGGCCCCATCAGGAGGAGATTGTTGATCAGGGTCAGCAGGAACACCGCGCGGACGCTTCGGTTCCCCATCACGGTGCGAAGGCCTGCGGCCACCTCCTGCTTCAGATGATCGAACGTGATGCGGCTCCGGTCGCCGGATGCAAGCGGCGCAGCGATGAAATAGATGGCGGTAAAGGAGATGATGTAGGTGACGGCGTTCGCTCCCAGCAGCGTCGCCGGGCCGCGCCGGCCGGAGCCGAAGGCAGCGAACATCGGGCCGGCCATGGAGGCGAACTGCCGCGATGACTGCATCACGGCGTTCACACCGAACAGACTCGCCGGCTCATCAACGATAAGCGGCAGCGCTGAGTTGTACGCCGGATTGAAGAAGGCGGTGAGCGTGGTAACCGCCATCACGGCGATTCCCGCCATCGTGAGGTTCAGCCCTCCAAGCACCGCCAGCAGCGGGATCCCGGCCAGCACCAACGCCCGGCCGCCGTCCGCGGCAAGCATCACGCGCTTGCGATCGCGGCGATCGACATACACGCCGGCGGCAAGGCCGAAGAGAACGATGGGGACGTACGCAATGGTCTGGAACAGGCCGACGGCGGTTTCCGAGTTGGTAAGATCGAGCGCGAGGAAGATGAAGCCGATGGAGATCAGCGAATCGCCGAACCCGGACGCCACCTGCCCGATCCACAGGAGCAACAGGTCGCGCTTCCCGAGAAAGTAGCGTTGGTACAACGAAACACGAACCGGCATCGTTTCAGAAGTTCGTTGTCGATTGTCAGTGATTGGAGTCCTCCGGAGGGCGGAGTTCGGCTCCGCGCACTGCAATCCATTACGTACGAATTCGCGGCCCGGATCTGCACGGCGGGATGCAACCGAAAGGCTCGGGCCCGCCGGCGGCACCGGCAGACCTGCGCCCCCTCATGGTTGCGTGGGCTTCGTCTCGGTTGGCTTGGGATGGGCCGGCTTCGGCGCGGCCGGCTTCGTGGCCGCCGGCTTGCTCGTCGCAGGCTTCGTGGCTGCAGGCTTGCTCGTTGCCGGCTTCGAGGAAGCCGGCTTCGACGATGCGGGCTTCGACGTTGAAGGCTTGGATGAGACCGGCTTCGAGGATGCCGGCTTCGAGGATGTATGCTTGGGGGCCGCACCGTTCGGCTGCGAAGTCTTCGGAGCCGTGTGCTTCGGAGTTGCCGGCTTTGGAGCGGCCGGTTTCGGCACGGCAGGCCTTACGGCCACAGGCGGAATCGGCTTCGGCGCGATCTTCGGCTCCGGATTGTGCACATGGGGTCCCTCCTCGTCCCCCTCGGTACCAAGGTCCGATTCCGGATCGGGCGTTCCGGAGATTGTGACATCAACGGCAGCGCCTTGCGCAACTTGGGCGTACGGCGCCACCGTCTGCTCGATCACCGTATTCTTCGCGTAGGCAGGATTCTCCTTGTACCGCACCACGCCCATCACCAGCCCGGCATTATCCAGACGGGCGCGGGCCTGCTCGATGTCCAGCGAAAGCAGGCTGGGCATCATGATGAATCGCGTGGACGGCCCACGGCTGATCATCACCGCCACGTTGGCGCCCGGACGTGCCGGCACCTTCGGCGGAATGCTCTGCCAGTAGACGAGATCCTTCATGATGGTGTCGTTGTGCTCGTAGGTGACGTCGCCGATGTCGAAGCCGTTGCGCATCAGGTTGATGCGCGCCTCGCGCAGCGGCATGCCGGTGAGATCGGGAACGGGAATCAGCTCCGTGCCGCGACTCAGCGTCAGGTAGACGCGCCGTCCCTCCTTGGTGACCTGGCCGCCGTACGGGAGCTGCATTACCACCATCCCGGCGGGATAACGATCGTCGAACCGCGACTCCCCTTTCTTCACCTCGAAGCCGAGCTTCTCCAGGCGCTTCTGTGCCTCGGCGAACGGCAGGCCCACAACCTCCGGAACCTTCGCCTCGGAGCCGGCCTTCACATACCACGGCATCACCACCTTGTCCAGCAGTACCAGCACCACGATCACGGCAACGATGCCGATCACGAGATACTTCATCAGCACGAGCCAGCGCACGCGCGGCTCCGGCTCCTCAGCGGCCGGCGGCGCAGCGGACGAACGTGCGGACCGGCCGGCCGGCGTACCGTTCTCCTGCACTCCGGACGCCGACGCTCCGCTGCCCGGTACCGTCGCACCCGGTGCTGTTGCACCCGGTGGTGTTGCACCCGGTGCTGTTGCACCGGAGGGAGCCGCACCCGGCGCTCCCGCGCCCGGCACCACCCCGATACTGCTCTGTTCCTGATCTGTCCCGTTCGTCATAGTATCGTTACCATCGCAATCTCTCACGCGTCAGCATCATGCCGTTACGGAAGTTCCGGCAGCATCCGGTTGCCGCGCCGGCTCAACCCGGCGCACATCGGCTGTTCCCGATGCGGAGGGCCAAGTTAAAGAATCGGCAACGTTTCGCTCCCCTTCTCCCGGTACCCGCGGATGTTGCCCCGTCAGGCAGGTTTGCCGGCGCAGGGTACGCAATATGCGTGTAGGAACCGTATCGTCGGGAACGGAGTGTGCTGAAGTTTGTATCTTCCTGCAGCGTGCTGCGTTCGCAGTACCGGGAACCGTCTCAACGTCACGGCATGAATGCGAAGAGACTGCGTGCGATCATCGAGGAGGGGGAAACGGACACCGTAGAATTCAAACGGAAGTTTTCCGGCTTCGAGAAGATCGCCAAGGAAATGATCGCCCTGGCAAACACGCGCGGAGGGATGATTCTGGTTGGCGTGGATGATGACGGATCGATCGTGGGTGTGGAGAGCGAGAAGTCCGAGATCGATCTGCTCAGTTCATCGGCCGAATTCTACTGCGATCCCCCGGTCGATTACGATATCGACGTCGTGGACATCGAGGACACCGATGTGATTGTTGTTCACATCCCCGAAAGCCGCCAGAAGCCGCACAAAATCGTCTACTCCCCGTCGGAGAGCACGTCACAGCATGACGCGCGGGAGACCGGCGTGTACATCCGCCAGGGGGAGAAGAGCGTGATGGCCAGCAGGGAGGTGGCGCGCGTGCTTGCCGCGTCGCAGCCGGATGCGCCGCCGCTTCGCGTGGAGATCGGCTCCATCGAACGGACGCTCTTCGACCATCTGGAGCAGCACGAGCGCATCACGCTGCGGGAGTTCCGCAGGCTGGTCAACATCTCGGAGCGCCGCGCGTCGCGCAGCCTGGTGCGCCTGGTGCGCGCCGGCCTGATCAGGATCTTCACCAATCAGGGCGAGGACTATTACACGCTGGCGTAGCGGTGCGCCGGCTGCTACGTACTTGCGAAGACGTATCCTGATATGCTCTGAAGAGCACGTTGGGCCTGAGTTGTACTCCGGCCCCATTCTTCCGATGACGATCGCGGAGTCACACTCCGCGATAACAGATCGAAGTCCCATCAGGAATCGATTCCCTCTGTACGTAGTGAACGCCGCAGCATCGGCCCGGCCGCACCGCAGCAGGCCAGGTTCATCGCGGTTCGCTCCGAGCGTGCCGCGTGCTCGAGTGAAGCCATCGAGGCCGTTCCAAGGGGATGTTCGCTGCAGGCTCAATGCAGGCCCGTATACAGCATCTTGGCACCGGCAATCACCAGCACGATCGCGATCACGAGTTCGAGTGTGGCATCCTTGGAGCGCCGGATCAGGTGCACGCCGAGATGCGCACCCCCCCATGCCCCCACCATCCCCACCGCGGCTGGGATGAGTACCGAGCCATCCAGAATGCCCCGCACGGCATAGCCGGCAATCCGCGAGAGCGCAACGATGCTTCCAAGGGCGCCGTTGGTGCCGGCGATCTCGCGCACGGACATCGAGGAGGCAATCAGCGCTCCGGTCTGCAGCGGCCCGTGGCCGGCACCGAGAAGCGCGCCGATCACGCCGGAGACAAGCCCCACAACCGGGAACCACCCACGCTTCACCCCTCGCGGCTCCGGGAGATCCACATACAGCTTGAGGATGTAATAGATCCCGAAGAGGATCAGCAGCCCGCCGATGGCCGTGGAGAGGACGTGCGCATCGAGAAGCTCGAGGAGCCATGCGCCGATGTAGGTGCCCGGTACGATTCCCACGGCGAACTGAAGCGCAACCCGCCAGTTCACCCACTCGCGCAGCAGCACCAGACGCGGAAGGTTCCAGCCGAGCGGTATCAGCGCGGAGAGAAGCACTGCGTCCTTGCTGCCGGTAAGCATCGCCAGCATCGGCAGCAACAGCAGGCCGCCACCCAGGCCGGCAGCGGTGTCCAGCGTTCCGGCGATCAGGGCCGCAAGAGCAATCTGAGCGTAGAGAAGCATCGGCGAATAGTCTCCGATGGAATACGATTGAACGTCCGGTGCGAAGTGGTCTCTGTTGCCGTGGCATTCGCCATGAGGATCGTGGCGCCGGCTGAAGACGCGGGAAGGAAAATCTACGGAATGATCGCGGCCCGGTGGGGCTGGCGGTCCGGTAACCGGCCGGGGATGCGCTGCCGGAATGCTACGAGCCGAACACCTTGCGGTAGTGCTCCGCTGCCTGGCGGGTGAGGTGAGGGGCGATCGGATGGCGGAACACCGGCATCGCCAGCGCGCGCGCGTAGTTCTCCTTGGCGCGCTTCATGTCTCCCATCTTCTCGTACGTGTACGCGATCTCCGCATACATCGTGTTGTTCTCGGGATACTGCTTCAGCACCTCGTCGAAATGCTTCAGCGCCTCCTCGTACGATCCCACCGGGATGCGTGCGCGCAGCAGCCCCGCAATTGCGCGCATCCAGCGCGCCACCGAGGCGATCTCGCGGTGCCATGACCCGAGAACGAAGTGCCCCATCCAGGTGTTGTCGATCAGGATCGCCTGCTCCGCATGATGCTTCACCTGCCACGTGCTCTTCACGATCTGGCGCCGCGAGCCGGACATCAGCGCCTGCCGCCCGATTGCGGCTCCAAGCAGAGCATGCCCGATCGATGAATTGGGATTGAGCGAGAGCGCACGCTCCGCCCACAGACGCATCTGAGCGATATGCTCCGCATGCATCGGATGGCCGGGGCCGTGACCGAGGAAGAATGTCTTGTAGTAGTGAACCCGCGCAATGTGACCGCAGACTTCGGCGGATGGATACCGTTCGTAGAGCTTCACCCAGAGTTCCAGAGCCGTATCGGCATCTCCCGCCATCAGCGCCTGGTACCCCGAACGGAGATGCTCCGGCACCGGCTCCGCGAACTCGCGAACGGGCGCACCCGCACCGCCGCCTGCGCCCGGTGACGAGGGTTGGGCGAAGGATGCGCCATTCGGTTTTGGCTGCAACGGATCTGTTGATGAAATCAGCAACGTCTCGGTCCGTACGGTACTACAATGATTGGTCGATTCACAATCCTGCCCACCCGCAAAGCCGCATGAATCAAGCGTCAGGGCCTGGTCACACAGGCGCAATCCTCTACTGCGCTCGTATGAGCACATTGCAATGCGATGTTCCAATGGAGGCGGTCAGCAGCAATGTTGCCGGGTGGTTCCGGCACCAGGGAGATGTCGCGATTCGACTGCGTCAAGCACTTGGCAATCATACAAAGCAACCCTTCCGGATAGTGTAACAGTATGTCGGTCCCGGGTCAACCAGCCGGCCCCGGGAACGATATTGTGGGGCAATGTTTACGATCCTGGATACCGTTGCCGACGAGGCACTTGCAACCGCACGGTTCGCGTGCGACATCGGCGCATGCAAGGGCGCATGCTGCACCATGCCGGGCGGGCGCGGCGCCCCGCTCGATGATGCCGAGGTGCAGTTGATCCAGGATGCGATCCCCGCCGCGCTTCCCTATCTGGCCGAACGCAATCGTGCCGTCATCGAGGCGCGAGGCGCCGTGGAAGGGAGGCCCGGTGACTTCGCAACCCGGTGCATCGACCGCCGCGACTGCGTCTTCGTCTACTACGAGGGTGACGTCGCCAAATGCGCGATCGAACGCGCCTACTTCAGGAAGGAGACCTCGTTCCGCAAGCCGTTGAGCTGCCACCTGTTCCCCATTCGTATCGACCAGGTGTTCGATGCGGACTATCTGCGCTACGAACGCATCCCGGAGTGCCAGCCGGCAGTGGAGAACGGAACCAGACGCGGCATGCCGCTCTACAAGTTCCTGAAGGAGGCGATCGTGCGGACGTACGGCGAGGAGTACTACAGGGAACTCGTGAACCGCATCGAGAAGCGGAGTCCGCGGAAGTAGGCACCTCTTCGGGGAGTGCCGGCCGCCGGGAACACGGCTGCCGGGAATACGGCCGCCGGGAATACGGCCGCCGGGAAGGCAGTGGCAGGATGCACCGCCCCACGAGCCGGCCCGACAGTCTTCCCGGCCGATGCCGGCGATCCGGAGTTCGGTGAATCCGCGGTGCTGTGCGGCGGCAATCTTCCTCCCGGAAATGCGTCTCGTCCGGACGCGTCTATCCACTATTCCGCGCAACGGCGCGCCATGCCCGGGCATACGTTGATTATATTGCCGTCTCTCCCGGCGGTTGAATTGGCACGATCCGTGCCGATCGGAACTTCGCTCGGCCGCGGTAGAATGAATTGAGTCAGGCGATCATGCTGTCACTCTCACAACGACACTCGCTGCTTCAGCGCCTCTCCCCGCAGCAGGTGCAGTATCTCAAGATGCTGCAGTTGCCGGTGCTTGCCCTGGAGCAACGGATCAAGGAGGAGCTGGAGGCCAACCCGCTTCTGGACGACATGCAGGACGAGATTCCGGACCAGGAGATCGATGCCGAGCCGATCACTGCGGAGTCGCGAACGGAGAGCGGCGATGCCGGCGGCGAGGATTCGCCGGAGGCCGAACGAGGGGCCGACGAACCGGAAGTGGACCGTGAACTGGAATGGTCCGAGTATATGCCGGACGAAGGGGAGGGATACAAGGCCCCCTCCTTCACGGGGCAGGAGAGCGAGGAGCAGGACGAGTTCCCGCAGCGTGCGGAGGAGTCGCTCGCCGAGCAGTTGCTGGCGCAACTCCGGCTGCAGGAGATCACCGATGACGAGACCGCGCTTGCCGAGGAGATCATCGGCAATATCGATGACCACGGCTATCTGCTCCGCGATCTGTCCGATATCGTGGACGATCTGAACAAGTTCATCGCAGCCACGCGCCGCGCCGCGCAGGAGCTGGCGGAGTCCGCCTCCACGACGGCGCTCGGTGACGGGCACTTCGACAGCTACGAGGATCTGATCGCCGACGAACCGTTCGGCCGGGACAGGCTCCTCTACTCCCATCCGTACGGGACGGACGGCCACGGCCGTAACGGTCACGGCGGATTCGCACGTGATGCCGATGAATACGGCGACGGCAGCTACGAGGTGGATGCGGAGGGGAACGCGGTGCATGCGGCCGGGAAGCCGGTCGATCCGTTCGGTGGGGACCTGTACGATACGCTCGAGAATGTGCCGACGCTCGGCGGAATGCGGCCGCGCACTCAATCGTCGATGGAACAGCCTGGAACGCCCCCCTTCGGCACCGGCACTGACGTGGATGCAGCGCAGGAGGGAACGCCGAGGACGGAGGCTGCCAGCCTTTCATCGCTTTCGCTCGCCGATATGTCGCGCCTCTCGATCGAGGATCTCTCGCGGCTGCTGGAGCAGGGGACCGCGGCGCTGGCGCCGGAGATTCCCCCGGCCGCCGAACACGCCGGCGCGGCAGGGGCCGGCCGTGAAGCCGTGCACGGAGCCGGCGGCCACACCGCCGACGCCGGTACCGATCCGGCGCCTGCCATCGAGGAGGTGTTCACATACTCGGAAGCGGAGAAGGTGCTCCGCATGATCCAGCGCCTGGACCCTCCGGGCATCGGTGCGCGTGACCTTCGCGAATGTCTGATGATACAGTTGGAGGTCGCCGCCAACGGATCCGCCGGGCACGATCTGGCCTATCGCGTGCTTCGCGATACGTACGCGGAGTTCACGATGAAGCACTTCGAGAAGATCACCGCGAAGCTGGGGTGCACAACGGAGGAACTGCGCGACGCGATGGAGGTGATCCGCACGCTCAACCCGAAGCCGGGCGGCGGCTCGGTGAACATCGTGGAGAACAATTACGTCACGCCGGACTTCGTCGTGGAGCGGGACGAGGACGACTTTCTGATCATTCCGAACGACCGCGCGATCCCGCCGCTCAGGATCAACCACGCATATCAGGAATTGATCCGGCGCGGCGAGGGTGGGCAGCGCCAGGTTGATCGCGAGACACGGCGATTTATCCGCGACAAACTCGAGGCTGCCAAGTGGTTTATCGCCTCCATCCATCAGCGCAGGCAGACGATGATGCGTGTCATGCGTGCAATCGTGGACCTGCAGAGCGGTTTCTTCACGGGCGGTCCGAACCTGATCCGTCCGATGATATACAAGGATGTAGCCGAGAGAATCGGAATGGACATCTCCACGGTCTGCCGCGTGGTGAACGGTAAATACGTGCAGACCGATTTCGGTACATTCGAGCTCCGTTATTTCTTCTCCGAGAAACTGGAGACGGCCAGCGGCGAGGAGGTTTCCACGAAGATCGTGAAGGCGCGCATCCAGGAACTCATCGATGCGGAGGACAAGCACCATCCGCTCTCGGACGATGCGCTGACGCAGGAAATGGAGCGGGCCGGATTTCACGTGGCCCGGCGCACAGTGGCGAAGTATCGCGAGCAATTGAATATTCCGGTGGCCAGGCTCCGCCGCGCATTGTAGAGCGAGACACGGCCGGCCGGCACCGGCGCTGGATAACATCAAGCTAGTTATGTTGGCGGATTGGCCGGTACAATTCCGCTTCGTACCATGAGCAATAGTACACGAAAGTGACCCCCACCGATCAAAACAATGCTCCAATTCTGCCGAGTATATGTATCTTGACCGGTCAGTTGTTGCGACGCCATTCCCTGCGCGGCAATCGCAATACGACGTCTCTCCCGGTTGTACTCCTGAGGTGGATGTGCACGCAGTGACCCTCCGTGCCCGGAAGCCTCGCCCGATTCCCTAGCCTTGATACGAGTTGCGACTGCGGCCCGCGGCTCGTAACAACCCTTCTGTGGCACACACTCCCCGGTGTTCCCCTCGCCGGACCCCACTCGGGTTATCCGGTTGACTTCCCACGGAAGGCGGCTCTCGGTGGCCGTAGTTCTATTGCAGTAACTAATCGTTCATTCCATGACCCACAATTCCGGAATAAGGTCCCAGGCGACTCCTAAGCCGCGTACACACGCCGCGGTGTTCATCGACTTCGAGAACATTTACTATTACCTGAAGGACAACTATGCGGATCTCCCAGATCTCAACAACTACCTGTTTGAGATGCTCCGCAACCTGCAGAACTATCTCGAGCGACGCCTTGGCCTGCATTGCATCATTGTGAACGCCTACGCGGACTTCGAACGGCTGAAGTTCGGACCGCAGGGCAATCTCTTTCTGATGGGGGTGGAGACGCACAACGTGCTCAGCACCGATCGAAAGAACAGCGCCGATATGAAGCTCTGTATCGACGCGATGGAAGTACTGTATACGCGGCCCGATATCGAAGGCTTTGTCTTCCTTGCCGGCGACCGCGATTACATCCCAATGATCCAGCACCTGAAGCGACACGGGCGCTCGGTCTTCGCCGTTGCATTTCGTGGTAACATCTCCGGTGATCTCCTGCTCAACATCGGACAGCACAACTTCATCGATGCGATGGCGTTGTTGAACCACGACCTTCTTGCCCGCCTCGAATATTCGGCACGTCGCCAGCGCGAGGTTGCCGACGATGAACGCGAACGCGACGAAGTACGCAGTGCGGAGCTTCAGCGTCGTGAAGGAGAATCCGATGAGGATTACGGTATCGCGTCCGGAATGAACAACGGGCACGATATGGCCATGGACGACGAGGTCGGCGTTGATCGCCGGCGTTCATGGCCCGCACAGCCACGATACGTGGACGTGATGACGGCCGACTTCAACCCGGCGATTCCCATCGTCGACGAGGAGGAGCAGATCTGCATCGATGTCCTTCTGAAGCATTACGGCCGGCACCCTGAAGTATGGATGAGTCCGTACCTTCGGAAGCTTTCCGATGCGCTCCCGCGCCTTGCCGATTACGAGCGCAAGGCGTTGCTGGCGAACCTGGAATCGGCCGGAGCCATCAGAGTGGAGAAGCGTCGCGGTGAGCCGTATGACTACTCGATCATCATTGTCAACTACAATCATCCGTCGGTACGAGAACGGATGCCCGGTGGTTGATCCTGCATATTCGATCCGCTTCGATTCAACGCCCGGTACACCCCGTACCGGGCGTTTATGTTTCACGACACGCTCCGCGCCCGAGGCTCCTCCCCGGCCTCCCCCTCTCTGCAATCCCTTCTTCTCTGCAATCCCCGCTGCATCCAACGCCGCCTCGTTGCCGATATCGTTATCTTCGCAGTCCGCAGCGCCATGCAGGCCCCGATCCGCCGCATGGGGGCGGCGGCCTGCAGAGGCTGGAAGCATGTCATCCCGTAATCATACATCAATCATGAATTCATCACAGACAGCCGCACGATCGTTGGACGAGTTGACGCCCAGCCAGATCGTGAGCGAGCTCGATAAGCATATCGTTGGTCAGCATCGCGCGAAGAAGTCCGTGGCGATCGCGCTGCGCAACCGCTGGCGCCGGCAGCAGGTGACGGCCGGCATGCGCGAGGAGATCATGCCGAACAACATCATCATGATCGGCCCCACGGGGGTCGGCAAGACGGAGATCGCCCGCCGCCTCGCCCGCCTCGCACGGGCTCCCTTCCTGAAGGTGGAGGCCACGAAGTTCACGGAGGTGGGCTATGTGGGGCGCGACGTGGAATCGATCGTTCGCGACCTGATGGAACTGGGCATCGCGATGGTGCGGGCCGAGCACGCAACGCAGCTTCGCGAGCGCGCCGAGGAGCAGGTGGAGGAACGGCTTCTGGATCTGCTTCAGCCGCCGGTGCCCGCCTACGCCATGCCGTACATGGTGCCCGGCCTTCAGACCTCGATCACGGAGAACGATCCGGCCCGGCGCACCGCGGAGCGGGAGCAGTTGCGTGCGCAACTGCGCGCCGGCCAGCTCGAGACGCACGTGGTGGAGATGGACATGGTGGACGACAGCCAGAACGCCCAGATGGGCTCCATGTTCTCATCGCTTGCCGGCGACGAGATGGGACGCAACCTTCAGGACCTGATGTCATCCATGATGCCGAAGCGGATGGTGCGCCGCAGCGCGCCGATCAGCGAGGCGCGCCGCATGATCTTCGCCGAGGAAACGTCGCGCCTTATCGACAACGAGGCATTGATTGCCGAGGCGGTATTCCGTGTGGAGAACCACGGCATCGTCTTCCTGGACGAGATCGACAAGATAGCCGGAGCCGGCAGCACCACCGGGCCGGACGTCTCGCGCGAGGGCGTGCAGCGCGATCTGCTCCCGATCGTGGAGGGCTCCACGGTGAACACGAAGTACGGCCCGGTGAAGAGCGATCACATTCTCTTCATCGCCTCCGGCGCGTTCCATGTCTCGAAGCCGAGCGACCTTCTGCCGGAACTGCAGGGGCGCTTCCCGATCCGGGTGGAGCTGGACTCCCTGACGGCCGATGACTTCATCGACATCCTCACCATACCGGAGAATGCACTGGTGAAGCAGTACGGCGCCATCCTGGCGGCCGAGGGAATCGAGCTGGTGTTCACCACCGATGGAATCGAAGCCATTGCCGATACGGCCGCGGAGGTGAACGAGACGATCGAGAACATCGGCGCGCGGCGCCTGCACACGGTGCTCACGTCGCTGCTGGAGGATATCCTGTTCGAGGCTCCGGACAACATCGAGAACAGGCGGATCGAGGTGACGAAGGAGATGGTACAGCGCAAGCTGAGCCCGATGATCGAGAACCGTGAACGCAGCCGGTATGTGCTGTAAGCCGGATCGCGGCCCGCTCGCGGAACGCTGCACCGGTGTGCATGGCGGGCGCATCGCATCGCACTACGATGTGATGCGCCGCGCGGCGTGCGCGGGGGCGCTGCTCCTCGCGATCGCCGCGGCCGGATGCATGAACCCGGGGCAGAGCACCGTGCAGGCGTTCGGCAACCTCGGCTCCGCGATCAACTCCCCCTATGATGACTTCGCCCCGGTTCTCTCCGATTCCGCCACGCTCCTGTTCACCAGCAATCGTGTCGAGAGCGGCGAGGCAACGCTTCGTTCGCTGAATCGTGCGGACCGGCCGGCGCGCATTTATTTCTCGATGCGTCTGGCCGACCAATGGGACGCCGCGCAGCCGTACCGCCTGCTGTTCGACGCACCGCAGGCGCAGTCCGCAACCATCGCACCGGCGCCGGCAGGCTCGCCGTTCAACATCGTGGCCTACGTGAGCGCATGCGACCGCCCGGACACGCTGGGCCGCTGCGACATCTACGGCATCGTGCAGCGGGAGAGCACGGTGATGGTGAACCTCGGGAAGGATGTGAACTCGACCTCGTGGGAGGGCTATCCTTTCGTCACGCCGGACGGCCGATATCTCTACTTCGCATCGGACCGGCCGGGCGGCCATGGCGGCAGCGACATCTGGGTGAGCGAGCTGCAGGCAACCGGCGTCTGGGGTGCTCCCCGCAATCTGGGCACTCCGGTGAACACGGCCGGCGACGAGATCGCTCCCTTCCTGGATCCGGCCACCGGAACGCTCTACTTCGCGGCCTCAGCGGGCACGAACGGCTTCGATCTCTTCACCGTGGATCGCAACGCCGCGGAGCGCCGTCGCCTTCCGTCACCGTACAATTCCGATGCGGACGATATCAGCCCCTTCGTTTCCGGCGGCACGCTCTATCTCTCCTCCAGCCGCCCCGGAGGCCGCGGCGGGCTTGATCTGTACGCCTTCCCGCTCCCCCCGCGATGATACTGCCACGCGGCACATCCGCCACGCGGCATGCTACAGCAGATCGTAATCGGCGGGATATACCCGTGGGGCGGGCGCACGAAGCGCTATCGACCGGATATCGTCAACGAGCGTGAGGCAGCCGAGAAGGATCATCACGACGCCAAGGATGGTGCCGACCCACCACAGACGCTTCTGCAGGCCACCGCCCCCCGGAATGGAAAGAGTGATGGACGTGGAGTAGTTCGCCATCCGTTCCACCTCATGGAAGGACATGCGTCCGGAATTCATCTCCGGATACTTCACATCCACCGTTGCCTCCACCTGAAGCGTGCGCCCCTGAAGATTCGGCGAATCAGGAAGATCGAACCCAACCCAGATATCCTCGCCAAGAAACGAGTTGCTGGGGTTGGATATGCGGCTCCCCCATACGTCCGATTGTGAACGGGCCACAAACATTGAATCCGCTAGGCCAAGCTCCGCCGCGTTGGCGATGTGCACTACTCCCTCTCCATGCCAGAGCCCGTTCACCGGATGAATAGCCACAGGAAGGTACACCTGAACGGCATCGCCGGGACCCGCAACCACCGGCCGGCAATCCAGATTGAGCGGCACACCCGAGATCCAGAGCCCCACGTCGGTCGCAACGAAGAGGAACAGCCCGGCAACCAGCAGGAACCCGACCAGTCTCGCGCGCTGAAGGCTGGAGTATTGCAGTGAAACGTCCACCGGACCCGGATCGGCCCCCGGCTGCAGCAATTCCAGGGAACGCTCACGAAGAAGGTTCTGGCCCTTCTCTCTCGCGCTCCGCGGGTTCGCGTTCACATGGTACCGGGCTCGCCGCACGAGCACCACAACGCCGAGGATGGTGAATGCCACACCGGCCAGCCATATCAGCGGACGAACCTGAGCCGGCGTTGCAAGCAGGGCAACGGCGAGGCCGATCACTGGCAGAAAGAGAAAAGGCTCCGCCTTCGCCCTGCGGATGGAGGCCTCTGCATCCGGCTGATAGCAGCCGCAGTTCGGACATGGCCGCGCCGCCGCTCGTTTGCTGATTGTTTTTGCTACAAGCGTGCGCGCACGTTGATCCGCGAGCTCCGCGGTTTTCCCCTGCGCCGACATCGACGCCGCGATCAGCGAGCGATAGGTACAGCCGCATGCTACGCAGTCATACTCCTTCCAGGCCTGCCCCTCCACTTTGCTGCGGTATCCACCCGACCGGAGCATTGGAATGAGAATGATCGACATCTGGCTCTCCAGCAGTTGAGACTGATGATGGAAGCAGGAAAAGGGAAGGAACACACATCCCGGGGGGTTGCGGCAAGTCCGCCACACCCGGCCCCGCGTTCGCATTGCCGTGCCGGCTCAAATCAACGAGCCAGGAACAGCAACGAGGAAGTATCTCGTGATATAATGCGAGCGTTCACTCCCCGGCCGTTCGATCGACGCATCCATGCCGATGCCGCCACGACGCCGGGTCCGAAAAATCCCTCAATCCATCTCCACTCCTTCGTACATCCCGTCGATGAGAGGGGCATACTTTTCCTCGACAACCTTCCGCTTCACCTTCAACGTGGGTGTGAGCATGCCGTTGTCCACGGTGAAGGCCTCCGCGACAAGCTCGAAGCGGCGCACGCGTTCGAACGGCGAGAGATCGCGTTGAAGGCGCTTGATATCGGCCTCGATCGCAAGCTGCACCGTGTCCATCTCCAGAAATGCCCGGCGGCCTTCGGCTGTGCGAAGGTCCGGCGGCGTAATCCCCTGCAGTCCGGCCACATCCGCCAGCGCATCGAAGTCCGGCACGATCAGCGCGGTAACGAACGGACGGTGATCGCCGATCAGCATGATCTGATCAACGAACCGGCTTGCCAGGATCGCGTTCTCGATCGGCGCAGGGGCGATGTTCTTCCCTCCCGATGAGACGAAGAGGTGCTTCTTCCGATCGGTGATCTTCAGATATCCATCCTCATCGATGATGCCGATATCGCCCGTATGCAGCCAGCCTTCGGGGTCGATGGCTTCCGCCGTGGCAACCGGATCCCGGTAGTAGCCAACCATCACGTGCGGCCCGCGCGTCAGGATCTCGCCGTCCGGAGCGATCCGCACCTCGACATTGCTGAGCGGCTTCCCCACCGTGCCCAGCTTCTGGCGCTCGAACGGATTGGCCGAGATGACGGGGGAGGATTCCGTGAGCCCGTACCCCTCGATGATCCTCAGCCCCAGCGCGAAGAAGAACTCCGCGATATCGTTCGGGAGTGCAGCTCCACCGGAGACGAACATCTTCACGTTCCCCCCGACACGCTCGCGCACCTTGGAGAAGACCAGCGCATCGGCAATCGCATTTCTGAGCGCGAGGATCGGACCCACCATCCGGCCGCGCTGCAGGCGCCTGAAGCGCTTCACGCCGATCCGCATGGCCCAGTGGAAGATCCTGCGCTTCTTCTCCGGCCCGGCCTGCACGCTCTTCTCCACCCGGTTCTTGATCCGTTCGAAGAGCCTCGGCACCGATGTCATCACGCTTGGATGCACTTCCAGAAGATTCTCCGGAACGGTCTCGATGGAGTCGGCAAAGGCGGTGGTTGCTCCGGCCGCGAAGCAGGTGTAGTAGCCGGTGGTACGCTCGAACGCATGGCAGAGCGGGAGATAACTGAGCACCACATCGGTCGGGTCTATCGGAAACGCACTGGCCGCACCGGTGACGTTGCTTGCGAAGTTGCCGTGCGAGAGCATCACCCCCTTCGGGTTGCCCGTGGTGCCGCTGGTATAGATCAGCGTGAGAAGGTCGGATGGCCGGATCTCCGCCGCCAGACGCTCCAGCTGTCCCGGCACCGCCTCCGCAAGCGCACGCCCCTCCTCCGTGATCGCACCGAACAGCCGCGCCCCACGCTCGCGCGCCGCCGGCTCGCGCTCCAGCGCATCGGGCTGCATCACGATGGTATGCTCCAGCGTGGGGATGGTATCGGCGATCTTCATCGCCTTGTTGAGCTGCAGCGCGTTGGAGACGATCACCCCCTTCACCTCGGCGTTGTTGAAGATGTATTCCACCTGCTTCGGCGTAAGGATGGGGAACACCGGGACGTTCACCAGGCCCGCACACGCGCAGGCGAAGTCCGCGACAATCCACTCGAGCCGGTTCTCGGACATCACGCCGATCCTGTCGCCATGCGAGAGCCCCAGCGCGCGCAGACCCAGCGCGAACGCCTCCACATCGCGGTAGAGCTCGTCGTACGAAATGCCGGTGTACTTCCCGTTCACCTTGCGGCGATATGCATCCTTCTTCGAACCGCGATAGTGAGCGGTCACTCCGAGGAACATGTCCGCAACCGTTGTGATCCCGGTAACAAGAGGCATAGAGAGATGATGATTGGGATGTCGGATGTATCGAGCAGGCACTCGCGGCGGGCATGTTCCCGGCGGCCCGCCATGGTGCTGCCGCAGATTGCGCCCGTCGTTTGCGATTCACCGTCGGTTGGAACTGTCCGGTGGAATTGCCCGGGGCACAACGCCGTTCTTCACGATGCGGAACGGAGAGGCGGCCTACCGGCGAATCACCAGCCGGCGTGCGTCGTTGTAGGTGCCGGCTTCGATGGTGAGAAAATAGGTACCGGAAGGGAGATCTTCCGCATTGAATCGGAGCGTGTAACGCCCTCCCTTCATGTCCGCATCGAGCGGACGAAGCATCTCGCGGCCGAACAGATCAACCACGCGGAGTATGGCGCGGGCATCCTCGAGCTGCTGATAGGTTACCTCCACCACGGCATCCGCCGGGTTCGGCAGGAGCGGCTCCAGGAGGTTCGCATACTTCCCGGTGGTAAGCCCGGTAACGATACAACGATCCGCAATCACCACCCGCTCCGAGTCGCCGCAGACGTTGAATGCTTCAAGGGTTGTCGCGTTCGCGGCGGAGACGAGCTGTATGTATGCGAACTGCTCCGGCCCTGCCAGCAGGCGGAATCGGAGGCGGAACTGCTCCGGTCGCGTGGCCACGGCCTGCGGTTCGCTCAACTGCAGAAGGCCGGTTGCGGGATTGTCGCTCACCACCGTCATCGGCGACGACGGCACAAGCGGCAACACGTCCACGAACTGCATCCGTGAGCCGGGATAGCGCACGGTGTAGAGCAGGTTCGCCGGCGGGAATGCGCGCGGCGTACTGAGGGCGCCGGCGGACAGCGTGATGGTATCCCCCACCAGTCCCTGCTGCACCGCCGTACCGATGCAGAACGTGTCCCTGCCTCCAACCGCTCCAACGCCGGTGCCGTTCACCGAAAAGGCAACGGAGTCCGTACAGGCATTCCCTCCAACCACCTGCAGGATCTGCCGGTGGCCAAGCGTATCGGTGGGAGCGAAGCTGAGCACCACACGAAGCGTGTCGCCGGGGTTCAGCGTTGCCGGGAAGGGAGATGGAGGAACAACGGCATAGGGAGCGGCGATGCCCCCGATGCCGTTCAGATGCATCGGGGTTGCGCCCTGGTTGATCACCAGGATCGTGCCGTCGGCGGCAGAGCCCTGCGGCACCGGACCGAAGTCGATCGTCTTCACGAGAAGATCCAGCCCCGCGATCTCCCCAACCACAACCCGCACGATCGTATCACCGCACGGCCCGAGAATCAGCCGCAGATGCGCGGCGTACAGTCCGGGGGGCGCAGGCCTGAAGCGGACCGGCACCCGGAATGCATCGTGCGGATGCAGCACCGCACCGACGATCCCTCCCCCCAACTCGAACGGCGTGCCGGTCTCCAGGCTCGCATCGATGATGGTGATATCCGCATCGCTGCCGGTGTTCCGTACCACGACGCTGTCCAGCGTCTCGTCGGTCCGGCAGGCTTCCCGCGGTGCGGGGTGCAGCGTGTCCGGCGTGACGGCGAACGCCACGCCTTCCTTGTGGGCCCTGAGCGTCACAACCAGGCTGTCGTTGCAGGCATCGGTCCGGAAGGCGATGCGGCCACCGATATCGCCCGGCGCGGCGGATACCAGCCGCAGACGCGCCACGCGCACGTCGCCGGGAGCAAGCGTATCCGGGAGCGTGTGGCCGGAGTCCAGCACAACCCCCTGCGACACGTCGGCGCGGGTGATCACCAGCGGCACCGGCGAATTGTTCCGGAGCAGAACCGTATCGGCCGTATCGTGCCGGCACCCGCTCAGCGTGCCGAGGTCGAGCGTATCGCGCGATGCCGTCAGGCTGTACAGACCGCGCAGGCCATGCAGTGCAAGGCGGAGCGTGTCGCGGCACTCGCCGTAGCTGTACATCAAGCGCAGCGTATCGCTCGCAGCTCCATTGGCGGCCGGCCTGAAGTGAACGGGGATCTGCATCGCCGAGCCCCCCGGCAGCAGAGCCGGGAAGGAGACGGACGCATCGAGAGCGAACGGTGGATCGAGCGATGCACCATCTACCTGAATCGATTCCGACGTACCGTTGCCCAGCGAGAGCGTGAGGACGCTGTCGACCGCGTCAGCGCCACTGCACACGGCTATCGGGCCGAACTCCAGCATCGCCGGCGTGGCATCCAATGCAACGGAACGGCCGCCGCTGATCGGCACCAGCAGAGTCGTGTCGCACCCATCGAGATGTATGCGCAGCGTATCGCGGACGGCACTGCCGGACGTATCACGATATCGCAGTACGATGGATGTACTTCCATGGCCGGGCACCACGTCGTGCAGCGTTGACGAATCGAGCGCGAACGCTGCCGTACCCAGCGCCCACGATTGAATATGGAGCGGCTCCGGACCGTTGTTGGAGAGCCCGATTACCGCGCTGTCCGTGTGAGAGCACGGCAGGAATTGCACCTCCGCCGGAGCCAGTGCCACGCTCGGCTTCACGGCAACACCCTCCACCGGAATCGCGATCGTGGTATCGCATTCGCGCACCTTCACCAGCAACGTATCGCGGAACGGCCCCGGGCCGGGAGGGTTGAATTCAACGGAGAGATCGAGCCGCGTTCCCACGACAACGGTAAGCGGCAGACGCGGCATCGAGAAGCCGAAGACTCCGCCTCCCCCCTTCAACCGCAGCGAATCGATATGAAGCACACTGCTGCCGCCGTTGGAGAGCGAGGCACGCAGCGTATCGCTGTGGCCGCTGCAGGCGGAGAGCGTATCGAAAACGATCGGCGAGGGGGAGGAGTTGAGCGCCGGTGTGGCACGGAGCGCGGAGACCTGAATCGTGAACGGCGGCCTTCCGAGCGTGGAATCGTTGGTGGAGAGCGTAATCGTTCCGCTCTGCAGGCCGTTGGCGTTGGCGGTGAAACGCACAACCAGTTTCAGCGTGTTCCCCGGCTTCACGATCGCCGGAGCAAGCGGCGTCGGCGCGGGATCGGTGACTACGATGAATTCCGTGGAGGCGGCATTCGGCGTGATGCCGCCGATCACGAGATCCGCATCGCCAAGGTTGGCGATGGTGATCGTGTCGAACTCCACGCTGCCGCACTGCAGGGTCCTGAGCTGGAATACCGGCGGCGCAACCAGCGCGGGATGCGGAATGAATCCGTACCGCTGCAGAAACGCATCGCTCGCCGTGGAACCAGGGACGGTGTTGAGTGTGCTGTCGTACGCGCCGCGGGTAAGCGGAAAGTTCGCAGAGCCGGTAGCACCGGTCACATACATGTCGCCGAAGCGGGTCAGTACGCAGCGATGCGCGGGGATATCATCCAGCGCACCACCAACCACGCCGGCATGCACAACTGCGCCAGCGGGGCCCAGCCGAACGAAGGCCAGATCGGCATTGCCGCGCGAGCCCGGATTCGCCACGGCATCGGGGGTCACGGGGAACGACGCACCGCGCCGCGTAACGCCGCAGATGAACGGATTGCCGGAGGCATCGTTCTCCACCGCCATGCCGCTCGCCGTGCTGTCCTGCGGAGCCAGGTACTCGCTGTAGATGATGGCCTGCGTTCCGAGCGTCCACTGCATCGTGCTGACGAACCACGAACCGTAGGCGCCGGCAACCGTCGTGAAATAGTCGTCGGAGAGCGTGCGGCCGGTGATCGTGATCTGGTCCGTGGAGTTCTGCGCAGTCACCGCGATCGCGTTCGCCTCGTCGTCGCGGGAGCCGCCGATCACCGCAACGTATTCGTTGGCGGCCGCCAGGCCGTTGAACCAGACGCGCGTCAGGAAGCAGTCGCGGCCCCCCCTGTTGCCGAACACCGCGCGCTTCGATGCCGGGAGATCGGAACGAAAGGCATCGTTGGAGCCGGTCCATCCCGTAATCCAGACGGCGCCGCCGGAACCGGGCGCGACGCCGGTCGCGCGTTCGTCCTGAGCCCCTCCCAGGTAGCGCGTGCTGAGGAGCGCAGCCTGTGGCGCGATACGCATCACGAACGCATCCTCGCCGCCGGCCAGGCCAACCGGGCCGGAGTCCGGCAGATCCGGCGATCGTGTCCACCCCGCGACGTAGATCGTGTCGTTGGTGGCAAGCGTCATATCCTGGATGCGGTCCGTATCGGAGCCCCCGACATAGGTCCCGAAGGCGAGCGCTCCGTTCCGCTTCAGTCCGAGCACAAAGCCGTTTCCCCGGTCGCCGTCGTTGATGCGGAAGCGGGGATTCGGGAACATGTTCTGCGAGGTGGTGCTGCCGGCGACGACGGCGGTGCCGTCGGAAGCGATGCGAATGGCAACGGATTCATCGTTCCCACTTCCGCCGATCAACGTGGCGTACACCAGCGTGCGTCCGGTGGGGTCCAGGCGGGCCACGAATACGTCCGTGTTCGCCTGCGCCGGACGCGGCCCGGGCTTCACGGGAAAATCGGCGGAGGCCGTCGTGCCGGTCACGTAGATGTTGGCGGAATCATCCAGCGCTACGGCGCGCCCCTCGTCATCGCCGTTGCCGCCGATGTAGCTGCTGTAGATCAACGCAGGATCGATCACCAGCGGCCGCGAACGATCGTACGCGCCGAGGCGGAATCCAACGCCGCGTGCGTTGCGGGCGAAGGCGCAGGAGACCCGCCGGATGCCGTTGGCCGTGCGCTGATAGCAGAAGGGTGCATCCTCGCGAAGCCGGCCCACGGAGGTTCCAAGGCGGAGCGATCCATCCCGCGCCACGCCCACGGATGATGCGCCGTCGTACCGCATGCAGATCGACGCCGGGTCCGCACCGGGCGAGAGGATCAGATCGTATTTCAGGCGGCCGCCGCTCTCGTAGTAGCGCGCGCCGATGCCGGGATAGAGTTCATCGTAGTGGAGCGTATCGCATGCCGATACGTCGGCAATGGTTCTTTCGGCGGAGCCGAAGCTCCAGCGGCCGGGCTCAATACCGGCCGGAACCGGACCCCGGGGCGTTGCGCCTGCGAAGCGCATCCAGACCGCGTGGCGCGCTCCTGCGGCCGCGCCCACATCGTAGACAACGGCATCGCTCGCGAACCAGACGCGCATGGTGCCGCGATCCAGGAGGAACCGCGCTCTGGCATCCCACTGCCCGCGGTTCTCGATGAAGCGGAAGCGGCGCAACGGATTATCGATTGCCCCGCCTGCATGCGCTTCGCCCTGCGCGTTCGATGCCCGCGCACCGATGATCAGCAACACGAGGGTCAGGCACGCACGGAGGAAGCCGCCTCCATGGCGGCGCATGCCGTACACGATATGTGAGCGTTGAAGAATCATGGACTATGCAGGGCGCACCCGCGCAGTGTACGCACCCGGCAACAGTGCCGTCGGAGGACGGCTCATGAAGTTCGCATACGGCAGGTTGATTCGCCAGACGTTTATCGGAACCGATGGCGCAGGTGCGGCCGGAGCTACGATCCCCCCGGCTTCACCGGCGTGCGCACATCGATCACCACCGTACGGCAATGGCTTCGCCCTTCGGGAGTGTTGTAGGGAAAACGCTCGCGTTCGCCGCCATCGGCCTCGTCCACCTGCATGTTCGCATCGGCCGGCACGAGCTTTTCCATGATGCGCTTCACATCGCGCGCGCGCGCGGTTGCCAGCTCGTGGTTATGCTCGGCGCCTCCAAGCGAATCGGTGTAGCCGGTCAGCCGCAGGTTTGCATGAGCCTTGATGTTGCCGCCGATCAGCCGCAGCAGATCCTGATCGCTCGCGCTCACCTTCGGGCTGTCGAAGTTGAAGAGGAGAATGGAGTAGCTCTCGATCGTCGTGTCCTTGATGCGATGTTCGAGCTTCTGCTCCACGGAGATATACTCCACGTCGATATCCGCGACGTTGGTCGTGGTTGCATGGCCGGAACTGTCCAGCACCGTGAACGAATAGCGAAGCTGCATCGGCAGCTCGGGGAGCCGCCCATCGGTGGCGCGCCAGTCCCACACGATGGAGTCCGGCGGCGGGCCGTCGTCGGTAAACGTGCGCCACGATCCCTTCCCGATCTCCTGCGTCTCCAGACGCCAGCTTCTGATGCCGGCCTCCGCCAGCGCATGCAGCCGGAACGTGATCGCGGGCGGCGTTGCAACGCGCTGCTTGTAGCGGCGAAGAATCGGTGAGAGGATGATCGGCTCCGATGGAATCAGTTCCGCACGGGAGTTCTCCTCGAGGCCCTCGTGCGTGTTCTCACGCGCCGGGTTCGGCGGTAGCCCGCCGCCATGCGTTCTGATCCGGCGTTCCGGGATCTTCCACACATTCATCAGATAATGCCTGATGGTCTCCGCGCGCTTCAATGCAATCCCCGGATCGTTCTCGCGGCCGTTCCGATAGCCGTTCACCGTAAGCGTCACACCGGGATTCTCCCGCAGCCGCCTGCCGATCACGTTCAAGGTCTGGTAGTAGACATCGAGAGCGGAGCCTACCAGTTGTTCGTTCGTGAAGCGTATCGTTTCCGATTCGGAGAGCTGCCGATACGGCTCCTTGAGTTCGGAGGTGTTCTCCGTGAAGAAGATCTGATTGAGAATCGGGAGCACCTCCACCGAATCGTATTCATCGATATGCACGCGGATGACATCCGGCTCCGTGACCACGGAGGTGATCAGTTCCGGATTGCGCCGCGGCAGAACAACGGTATCGGGGGGGGGCGGCGGCGGCGGAACAACGATATCCCGCTTCAGTCCGAAGCGCACGCCCACGCCGATGCGGGCGGCGATCTGGCGCCACGCACCATCCCCCGTGCGGCTGGTGATCGGAAGCGTGAGCGTTGCCTCCGGCGACAGCGTCGATGAGGCGGAGACCGGGAGGTCGTAGCCAATGCCGGCCTCGGCGTTCACCAGCAGCGGCGAACGATGGAACAGCATGCCGCTCTCCAGCGTCAGTGCGCGCTGATTGTTCACGAACAGAAGCGAGGCAGGCGCCACTGCCACCTGGCTGTGCACCTCGCTGCCGCCAAGCGTGTGCGCCAGCCCCAGGCCGCCCTGCAGCATCAGCCGGCCCGCGAGCGCGGCGCGCGCCAGCAGCGCAATCTCCAGATCGAGCGCACGATAGGCTACCACCTGATCGATCAGCGCAAGCGAGAGCGTGTTATCGGGAAGCCGTATGGGGCGATCGTTTGCGAGGCGTTCGCGCAGCTCGCCGTTGTGAGAGGCCAGGCCGGCGCGAAGCTGAAGGTGGAGTGGAAGGGTGGGTGCGTACTCCGCAAGCAGACCGGCCTGCCAGGTGTTCCCGCTCCCATGATGGAAGGAGCCGCACTCCTCGGAGTACCCCGGAAGCGTTGCGTTCACGGCCTGGATATCCGGTCCGATGCCGAAGAACGATCCCAGCCAGAGGCGCACGGGGGGCGCGGCGGCGGAATCCTGCTGGCTCCAAACAACACAGGCCATGCAGAGAAGCATGGCCTGGGCTGTCATCAGCACTCGATATAGGGAAAAACGTCTTCTCACGAACCCGGGCCGGTTTACATGTGTACGCAAGATACGATCCGGGGCTGCTCGTTTGCATTGCCGGGACGATGCCCGGCGGTTCGGCGATTACTTGTTCGGCTTCACGTGGGTGCCGTTGTCGATAACGGGAGCATGGTTGACATCGATGGTCATCGCACTACCGGACTTCCGTGCAGGCTTCACGCCAACGGCCTGTGCGCCCGTACGGTTCGGCGCACCCTTTACCGTTGTGGACTCCTCACTCTTCGGCGTTGCAGCCGCGGAGACCGGCTGCGTGTTCTCCGGTGTCGGTGTTCCGCTCGATGCGCGCTCCTCGGCCGGCGGCGCCACCACCGGGGGCTGGGCAGAAGGAGTGGCCGGAACAACACGGACAGCCGGAGCGGGCGGCGCCACGGTGGCGCCGTTGTCGCTGGAGTTCCTGTTGGCGAAGATTGCTATCGAGATGCCTCCGATCACGGCCACGGTGACACCCACCACCACCTTGCTGCTCAGCAGCCCAAGCAGGCCGCCGCCGATTGCCTGCGGAAGCAGGCTGAGCGCGGCCGCAACGGTGGCTTCGTCCAGACGTGAGGATGGAGCGACGGCGGATGCATCGTTCCCGAGTGTCGCTTCCAGGCTGCGATACTGGTCGTACATCGTGCGCGTCTCGGGCGATTGAGCCAGACGCTCCTGGAGAACTCTCTCCTCCTCGAGCGTCAACGACTTTTCAAAATGCCCAACAATCAGTTCTTCGGTAGTCATACTCTATCCATGAAATAAGGAGCAAGCATCTCGTGAAGCCGCTGCTTGGCCCTGAAGATTCTCACCTTCACCGTGGCAAGCTTTGCCTGCGTCAGATCCGCTATCTCCTGATAGCTCAGCCCGCTGTACACCCGCAGCACCAACGGCTCGCGCAGATCGGCCGGCAGATGATCGATCGCCTCCTTCAGTATCTCGAGGCTTTGATCGTACTCCGCCTCATCGGCCGCGGTCTGCAGCGAATCGGCGACATCCTCCAACGCTACGTGCGATACCCTGTCGCGAATCGCATTCAGACAGAGGTTACGCGCGATAGCGAACAACCATGCCGAGAAACTCCCGGCAAGAAAGCGATGACGCTTGCGCGCCACTCGGATGAAGACCTCCTGAAACAGGTCGTCGGCCTGGTCCTGCGAACTGATCATCCGAATGCAGTAGGCGTAGACACGACGCCTGTACCGATTGTACAACTCGACAAACGCTGTCTCATCGCCTTCCTTGAAGCGATCCATCAACGTCTCATCACTGATCGAGGTATCGGGTATGGTATCGGTCATTTGCCCGCAGGAACACGATGGTATATGAAAAGTTTCACGCCCGCTGCAACCGAACGTAGCAAGCAGGCCCCTTGCAGAGCAATGGCATTACAGTGCAATGGCCGGCACGATCCCCGTACCGCACTCATCGTTCACATCCGGCAGCGCGGCCGCCAGCTTCTCACAGACGATCGTTCGATCCGGCGCATGTACGGCGAGACGGCCCGGGCTTCACACGGCTTCCGAACGGAGTGCCGCAGAGCGGGCCCGTCCTGCGGGTGAACGCATCTACTCCACTTGAAATTCAAGCGGCGACGCTGCGGCGGCGGGCCTTTCCTTCCGAATTCGTCCGAAAAGATGTAGCTTCAACGCTCAATCAATCCAGACGCAAACGAATGAACGGACCTCTCAGCGAGACCGGAGAACTGCGCGAAGATTACCTGCAATCGGCTGCCATCGATGCCCGCCTGGAACACATCGAGGAGCTGATGAGCGAACTGCACGACTGGATGAGGTCGGAACAGGTCGCCTCCCTCCCCGCTCCCTATCGCCGTCTCTTCTCTCACCTCATTGCAAACGACTTCGAGCGCCGCTATGCTGCAAGCCTGGTGCGCGCCATTCATCAGACCAACGGCACGCGCGATCTGCCGCAGGAGGATCTGTACGCCGCCGCGGCGCGGGAGATCGATGCGGATCTGGAGCGGTGGAACGAGGCGCTCCCGTCGGTGCAGCGCCGCGGGCCGGGGGAGCGTCCGTACGTGGTAGCACTCGTGGGTGCATCCGGCGCCGGCAAGACCACGCTGATGTACAAGCTCGCCGTGCGGGGCGTGCTGAATCAGGGATTGCGGGTGAAGATCGTCTCCAGCGACACCTACAAGATCGGTTCGGTGGAAGGCGTGCAGACGATCGCCGATATCCTGAGCGTCCCGTTCGGCATTGCGTTCGAGCCTGCCGAGGTGGAGGCGCAGATCGAGAGCGGCGATACGGACCTGGTGATCCTGGATACGGCCGGCCGCTCCGATCGTCCATCGCGCGAGGAACTGGCCGGCTTCCTGGCCGCTGCGCGCGCCGATGAAACGCATCTGGTGCTTCCGGCCACGATGAGCCAGCGTGCCCTTCAGGAGACGGCCGCGCTCTTCCTTGGCGAACGCCTGAGCTGTGTGAGTTTCACGAAGCTGGATGAAGCACCCTCGCTTGGAGGAATGATCTCGTCCGGCCGCTGGATAGGACTGCCGATGGGTTATGTCTCCACCGGCACGGCCATCCCGGATGATCTGCTGGCCGCCTCGGATGCGCCGATCGGTGAATGGGGCGTGCGCGGCGTGCCACAACCAGACCATGACACGGAGGCGCCGCATGTCTGATATGCGCTTCACGGTTGTCCGTTCCGCTCCCCGCATTGCGTTGTTACTGCTCCTTGCGCTGGTCCCGGCCGTCGCGGCCCGCGCCGTCACGGTGGAACAGTTCAGTTGGAACGGCAACGATCTCTACGTACGATTCTCCGATGACGTAGCACGCACGGTTGATCTCGCCGAGAGCGACACGTCGCAGATGGTGATCCGGCTCGCCGCCTCGGGGCTTGGAAGCGATCCATCGGTGCCCGCCGCGGCACTTCAGGGGCCGAACGGCCGCCAGGCCGTTCTTTCGATGGCGACGCCGAACGAACTTCGTCTTACCGTGCGAAGCAACAGCGGCCTCGGCTATGCATCGCTCTGGCGCCCGTACTCGCACACGCTCGTCGTGCACACGTTCAACTGGAAGGATCTTCAGTACGCGCAGGAGCAGTATGTGAAGGGGCTGCTGGCGTTCGAACAGGGAATGGATCGGACCGGCGTGGAACTGCTGGAGCTTGCACGCTCCACCGGCGACAACAGGGCATCCTCGGTGCTCGGAATCTACTTCGCGCGAAGCGGCAAGTACCGGCAGGCGGCGGAATACCTCTCCGCACCGCTCAACGCGGATGACTATGCGGCGCTGGCCGACGTACAGCGGCACGAGGGAGACAGCGCGGGAGCCGCACAATCTATGGCGCATTACACGGCGATGCTCCAATCCGGAACGCCGGCTGCAGCGCCCGCGCCGCAGCCTCACAACGAACCGGCCGCCGGAACCGCCAGGCCGGGCAACGCGGTTGGAAGCCCGCCGGAACGGGAGCCGGACTACAACAACGGCCTCGAGAGCAACGACGATGTGCGCGCAAGCATGTCGCGCCGCTGGATCTATGTTGCCGGCGGCGTGGTGCTTCTGCTGTTGCTCACCGGCCTCATGGTGATGCAGTCGCGCCGCTCGAGCCGGAGATCGGAGCCGCCCGCGTTCGAGCCGATCGGCGAGCCGCCGTTCACCGACGTCCCGGTTCGCCCGGCCCCCCCTCCCGTCGCCGATTCGATGGTGGTTGTGGAGGAGGCCGTGGTAGTGGAACGGACGGAACCGGCTGCGGCGCCCGTAACGTTGGCGCAGGCGGAGCCGGTGCACACCGAACCGCCGCATACGGCGCCGGCGCAGTCCGATGCGCCTCCGCACGACGGGGGCGCGCACGAAGAGCCGCCGCGTGCGGAGCCCGCGCATGTGGAGCCTGCGCACGCGGAGCCGGTCCAGGCCGGGCCTGTGGCACGCGAGCCGGCCGGAGAACACGTGATCGTTGAACGTGTGGTTGTGGAGCGGATCGTGGCGGAGCCGATCGCTCGGGAGCCCGTCCCCGTGGAAGCTGTCGAGGTGGAACCCGTTGCAGAAGAACCGGCGCCTGCCGAGGAGCCCCTGCCCGCGGTGCGTACGGAGGAGCCACCTGTCCGCGAGGCGAGGGTGGTTCAGGAGCGGGCCGTGGAGACTCCCGCGGATGCCGCGCGGCGCTCCATGCAGACGCAGGCTGCCGATCTCCGCCGCCGCATCGAGGAGATGCGGGCGGCAACGGAAACGGAGCCGGAAACGCACGTGCCGCCGTCGCAGCCCGGAGAGTCCACGATCGCGGAGGCCAGGCGCCTGCATCTCTCGCGCGACAGCGTGGAGCTGCGCCGCCGCCTGGAGAGCGCTCGCGAAGCGGCGCGGCAGTAGTCCCCGTCTGCACGGAAGATACAGCAGGGCCCGGTGCATCGATGCGCCGGGCCCTGTTCGTTCAACATCGCACTGTCCGGCCGAACAACCATCCATCCACCGATTCGCGACGTTCTCACATGCCATGGTTATATTCACAGCGGCACTTGCAATCGGCGAATACAACGTCGACACGATATCTTGGTTCGGGAGAACTATGCATGCACACCCAATGCACGGGATGACCGGTTCGTTTACCCTATGAATGCTTATTCATTTCCCGGAGGCATTCCTGCATGAAGTCTTCTCATCCTCGAGTCGTGGTCATTGCCACATTACAATTCACGATCATGCATTGTGGCAACGTATAACGGAGAACGTGTCATGAAGATCGACATCGAGAAGACGGATCGGCTGTTCATAGATCATGGATCGGCTGTTCGCGATGTCCTCGAGCAGGCGGTCATCGAGGCACTCATCGAACATAAACGGGCAGGCAATCCGATCGCATCGTGGGAAGAAGGAAGAGTTGTCATTCTGCAACCTGACGAGATCCGCATTCCCGAATTGAAGAGATCGAACGGAGCCGGTTGATTCCTTCCCGCAATCGGAATCATGAATTCACGCTGCGCCGCCGCCTGGAGAGCGCTCGCGAAGCGGCGTGGCAGTAGTCCCCGTCTGCACGGAAGATACAGCAGGGCCTGGTGCATCGATGCGCCGGGCCCTGTTCGTTCAATCATACTGGATTCGCACCGAGCTGCCCGCCTCGCTGCGCGAGAGGTGCGCTCACTCGCAGCGGAACTCCGCGGAGCCGATCTCATCGATCGTCACGCGAACACGGTCACCGGCGTTGAGCGGGTGAGCGGCCGTGGCTCCGCCGCTCAGCACAATCTGCCCGGCTTCCAGGCGCCCGCCGGTACGGGCCAGCATGTTCGCAAGCTCCGCGAGCGAACGCGCCGGGTGGTCGTATATCGCAGAGCTGGAGCCGGTCTCGATGATGCGGCCGTTGATCTCCATCACGATCCCCAGATTCCCCAGGTTCACCGCCTCCACCGGCATCAGCGTACTCCCCAGCACGAACCGGATGGCCGAAGTGTTGTCCGCGATCACGTCCGGAAGGGTGAACTTGAAATCGCGATAGCGGCTGTCGATGATCTCCAGCGCAGCGCAGACGCCGGCAACCGATGCAAGCGCCTGCGCGGGCGTCACCGGCCCCTCGATGTCGTCCGCGAGAACGAACGCCACCTCCGGCTCCACGCGCGCGTGGAGCATCTCGGCAAGACGAACCCGGGCGCCGTCGTTCACGATCATGGAGCTCGTCAGGCGGCCGTAGATCGGCTCGTGCACACCCATCTGTTCCATCTTCGCGCGGCTGGTAAGCCCCATCTTCATACCAACCAGCCGCTCGCCGCGCGCGATGCGCCGCTCGATGGATGCCTCCTGCACGGCGTATGCCGCCTCGATGTCCAACTCCGGCTCATCGGCGGTGAGCATGCCGATCTCCGCAACGTTCATCGCGGCATCGTCCACGATCGCCGCAAGCTCCTCTATCCGTTCGATGGTCATGTTGATTCGATTGAACGATTGGAAATGCATTCACCGGCAGCCGCTGTGCGCACCGCTCGCGGAGTACAACTCCGCGACAACGCGAGCGGCAACGCCACGGGTTGGCGCGCACGGAAGCGGAACGTTCTACTGCTTCAGGAGATCGATCGCAACGTCCACGATCATATCCTCCTGCCCGCCGATCATCTTGCGCCGCCCGAGCTCCACGAGAATGTCGCGCGGGTCCACATTGAAGCGCTGCGCGGCCCGCTCCGTGTGGAGCAGGAAGGAGGAGTAGACTCCGGCATAGCCCAGCATCAGGGAGTTGCCGTCCGTCTGCACCGGCCGCTGCTGGATGGGGCGCACCAGCTGGTCCGCACCGTCGATCAGCGGATAGAGTTCGATATCCGTGCGAATGTCCATGCGGTTGGTCACGGCAATCAGCACCTCCAGCGCGCAGTTGCCAGCGCCTGCGCCCATGCCGGCGAGCGATCCATCCACACGGTCCGCACCGTTCTCGATTGCGATCACCGTGTTGGCAACGCCCAGGCCAAGGTTGTTGTGGTTGTGGAAGCCCACCTGGCAGCCCAGCTCGCTTCGGAACGCCGCAACGCGCTCGCGCGTCTCCTCCATCAGCAGCGCGCCGGCGCTGTCCGTGATGTAGACGCAGTGCGCGCCGTAGGACTCCATCAGCTTCGCCTGTTTCACGAGCTCGGCCGTCGGGATCATGTGCGCCATCATCAGGAAGCCGACGGTGTCGAAGCCCATCTCGCGCGCCGTCGCGATGTGCTGCGCGGCGATGTCCGCCTCGGTGCAGTGCGTCGCAATCCGGATGGTATCCACGCCGGCCTCGCGCGCCATCTTCATATCCTCGATCGTTCCGATCCCCGGAAGCAGCAGCGCCGCCAGCCGTGCGTGCTTCAGTTCCGCCTTCACCGCATGCAGATACTCCAGCTCCGTGTACGCGGAGAATCCGTAGTTGAAGGAGTTGCCGTTCAGGCCGTCGCCGTGCGAAACTTCAATCAGGTCGATGCGCGCCTCGTCCAGCTTGCGCGCAATGCCGATCATCTGCTCCACGCTGTATTGATGCGCCAGCGCATGCATGCCGTCGCGCAGCGTACAGTCGTTGACGATGATCTTCTTTCCGGGTATATAGGGCATGACAGTCTATCGTTGAATGATCGGAGTGCCAAGATACGAAGCGCCACGCATCGCACATGCGAGGCGTGGCGCCTACGAAGATTGAATTGCGTGGAGATTGGATACGGCGATGTGGGTCCGGCGTCGGCCTACCGTATCACCAGCCCGCCGGCGGCAACCATGGCCCCGGCTTCGTCGCGTACCTCGAAGCGGTAGGCACCGGCCGGGAGATCGCCGCGATCGAACGCCGTGCCGCCCCCCGTGATTCCATCCATCACACGCGCAAGGCTCCCGTTGGAGGCGTACAGCAGCAGGCGCTGCGGAGTGTCCGCCACGCTTCGCCACTCGATGCGCGCGCCGCTCCGCACCGGGTTGGGGCGTACAACCGTGGTGTTGAAGAGCCTGGTTGCCGGCACATTCACGCCGGCAGAGGTTTCGAACCAGAGATGGTCCACACTCAGGTAGCAGCAGTTGCCGCTGCTGGCAGGATCGCAGAACCCCTTGTCCGAGGAGATGAGTGCCACCACCATCGTATCCGGTGCAACGCCGGGAGCCACGTCGCCGATATCCACCGTGAACGGCGTGTAGGTGCCCACCGGTCCCAGCAGCACGCGCCCGAAGGCGACCGTGTCGTAGGTGTTCTGCCGGGCGGCGTTATGCTTCTTCAGAAGCACCTGCACGATGGCGGAATCCTGATGCCCCTGGTTGGAACCGAGCACATACATGTAGTATCCGTGCAGGCGAAGAGGCTTGTAGTCGATCGCCACTCCCCCCTGATCGTACCAGAACGCATTGCTTCCCCGACCGGCGACAACATACCCCTTGCTGTAGTAGTACCAGTTCCAGACGGAGACGGCGGAGCTGCCGGAGTACGCGCTCTGCGCCTTGCCGACGCCGAAGGCCGTTCCGGTCCAGTCCACGGGCACGTCATGCCCCTGCGTGGAGTCCCACGCCTCGAAGTCGCCGTTGGTCACC
The DNA here is from genome assembly GCA_035549015.1 of Kapaibacterium sp. (SeqCode). Taxonomy (GTDB): domain Bacteria; phylum Bacteroidota; class Ignavibacteria; order OLB7; family OLB7; genus JAFDZV01. The sequence goes on along the minus strand of DASZRW010000010.1, from coordinate 34,299 downwards.
TGCGCGCGAGCCGCGGCTGCAGCCAGGGCCATGAGCACGAGAAACGATATCAATCTCTTCATACCATTCTCCGGTTGTACGTCCCTGAAGTTCATCACCGCACGAAACGTACGATCTTCCGCCGCAACTCCCAGAGGACGAAGCACCATATCTCCTGCACTTCTTCACGCATGCCCCACGCTATCCGGCACTCAGCGCGTCCAGCACGATCTCCCTCGGGAAGAAGCGGGCGGCCTGCACATCGGCGAGCACGGCGCGTGCGATTGCAGGCGCTCGCATCCGGTCGTCGCCCAGAAGCGCGAGCTCATCGAAGGAGAACCAGCGCATCGCCAGGATCTCCGTTCCATCCACGCGCGGTTCGCCGCCGATGCGCCGGGCCACGAAGTTGAACCGGACGCAGTGAAACCCGAGTTGGCTGATGTAGCGAAGCACACGCGTCATGCCAAGAGTCTCCACGCGATATCCCGTCTCCTCGAACACCTCGCGCACAGCGGCATCCTCGAGCGGTTCGCCCGCTTCCACACGCCCGCCGGGGAGGCCCCACAGGCCATGGCTCGCCGGCTTCCCCTCCTGCACCAGAAGCACGCGATCCTCCTCCACGATCGCGGCGCTCACTACTATCGTTGCCTGCATAGTTTCATCTCTCCCTATTGTCCAAACCGGCTCGACGGCCGCGCCATCGCCGGCTACGGCACCTCCACGAAGTTTCGGTACTCCCCCATGCGCCATCCGGTTCGGTCCTCTATCCAGTCGCTGAGCTTCATCCGGAACGGCTTCGGCTTCATACGTCCGGGATCGAACAGCCGGGTCCATGCGCGCGCCTCGGCGATCCGCTCCCGCATCACAGCCGGATGACCGCCGGCGTAGGGCCGGACATCATGCGCCGAAGCATAGTCGAACAGATCCGCGTTGGAAAGATTCTCCGCAATCCAATCGTCGCTGTGCCAGAAGCGATGCGCCGCATGCTGCTTCCGCTGCTGAACGGCCGGCTCCTTCACCCAGCCGTAGTGGAACACGCGCGCCTCCGTCTGGCGGGCACGCAGCCGCACCGCCTCACCCCCCGGGACATGTTTGCGAAACCCCTGTGCATCGCGCCACGATATCACATCGCCGCTGTTCCGGATTGCGCGCACCTCGCGGCGATACCACTGCCGCCCCGCACCAACATGGTTGTAGCTGCCGTAGAAGTGGAGATACCGAAAGAGCAGCGCCTCCACGTTCGGATCGCCGTTCGCGCGCTCGATCTCCCGGAGTATCAGTTCGTGATCCTCCTCGTGCAGCACCTCGTCCGCCTGCAGATAGATGCACCAGGCGCCGGTGCAGGCCGCCAGAGCAACATCGGTCTGCTGCGCATACACCCGACCTCCCTGCCGCAGCGACTCATCCCACACGGTTTCAATCACGCGGATCTTCGGATCGTTCAACGAGGCGATCACGCCGGGCGTACCGTCATCGCCGCGCCCCAGCGCGATCACCACCTCGTCGCAGAGCGGAAGGAGCGAGAGAAGCGATTCGCGCAGCGGGAAATCGTACATCACCGCATTGCGAACGAAGGTGAACCCGGAGATGGTCACGGCGTGGGCCCGATGGGAAGGATTGAGATGAAGTACACGGTTGCGTGCAGCGAAGCCGCGAAGCGTGTCAACCGGTCACCGCGGCCTGGCGCTCCATGTGGCGGGCGATCTGTTCGCCAACCTGCAGCGCCGCGGAGGTCATGATGTCCAGATTGCCGGCATACCTGGGGAGGTAGTGCCCGGCTCCCTCCACTTCGAGGAAACAGGTGGTCTTCAATCCCTCCACCGGCTCCCCGCCCGGCATGCGGACCGTCACGTCGTCGAACACCGGCTCCTTCACCAGACGGTAGCCGGGCACGTACCTGGCCACGTTCGCAACCACCTCGTGAATCGAGGCGGCGATCTTCTCGCGATCGCCCCGCTCGCTGAGCGTGTAGACCGTATCGCGCATGATGAGCGGCGGCTCCGCGGGATTCAGAATAATGATGGCCTTGCCGCGATGCGCTCCTCCGATCTCCTCGATGCCGCGCGACGTAGTCTCGGTGAACTCGTCGATGTTGGCGCGCGTGCCCGGCCCGGCCGAACGGCTGGCGATCGATGCAACGATCTCGCCGTACAACACCGGCACCACGCGACTTACGGCCCAGACGATCGGTATCGTCGCCTGTCCGCCGCAGGTCACCATGTTCACGTTCGGCGCATCCAGATGCTGCTCCAGGTTTGCCACCGGCACCACATACGGGCCGATCGCCGCCGGCGTGAGATCCACCATGCGCTTGCCGTGCGCCGCGAGCACCTCCGCATTGTGCAGGTGCGCCTTCGCGGATGTGGCGTCGAACACGATCTCGATCTCCGGGAACAGCGGATGATTCACCAGCCCCTCCACACCCTCGTGCGTGGTTCCAACGCCCATGCTGGCCGCACGCCGAAGCCCGTCGGACTCCGGATCGATACCAACCAGCACGCCCATCGTCAGGGTCCTGGATGTACGAAGGATCTTCACCATGAGATCGGTGCCGATGTTGCCGGAACCGATGATCGCAACCATATGAGACATGAGGGCGTTGGTTAGTTGTCGTTTTCACAGCCGCCCGAGATCGGCCGGCATTCCAGTCTTCAGCCTGCATCCGCGGCCGGTGCAGACTCCGGTGCGCGCGTTTACGTTCCGCATGCACCGGGCTTTGCGGCCGCTCAGAATCCCACGCTCACCTGCGCCATGCGGCCGATGTCCACGGTCACGATGTCGCCGGCAACAACGGGACTCACCGGACCGAGCGCGCCGGAGAGGATCACCTGCCCGGTATTCAACTGCGCGCCGAGCTCGCCGAGCTTGTTGGCCAGCCACACCACGGCGTTGACGGGATTGCCGAGGCATGCGGCCCCTGCTCCGGTGGAGACGATGGCACCATTCTTCCGGAGCGTCATCCCCAGCGTCCGCACGTTCGCATCGCTCAGAAGCATCGGCTGGCCGCCGAGCACGAACATGCCGCTGGAGGCGTTGTCCGCAATGGTATCCTGGATGCGAAACTTCCAGTCGAGAATGCGTGAGTCGATGATCTCGATCGCGGGAAGGATGCACTCCGTGGCGGCAACAACCTGAGCGGCGGTGATCCCCGGCCCAACCAGACACTTCTTCAGCACGAAGGCGATCTCCCCCTCCACCCTCGGCTGCAGCAGCTTCGTGATGTCCGCCGTGCCGCCATCGGGCACGGCCATGTCGTCCAGCAGCACGCCGAAATCCGGCTCGCTCACGTTCAGCCAGCTCTGCACGGCAACGCTGGTGATGCCCACCTTGTGGCCAACCAGCCGCGCGCGCGCGCCGAACAGGCCGCGCTCGTTCATGCGCCGGTCCACATTGATCTGCTGAATCTCGTACGCATCGGCAACTGTGAGCTCCGGCCGCGCGCTGGTAAGCGGCTCGCACGGAACTCCGTGAACCTGCGCATTCCACAGTTGCCCGGCCAATGTCTGATGAAGTGTCATTCGAAGGAAGTCGGTTGTTGGTCCTCGTTCACCTGATGTGCCGCAGCGCCGCCGGCATCCGCACCGAAGCCATGCGGATCCCCATACGGCGGATCATCCACCACTCACGGACATATCTCCTCACTCATACCTCATCTCGCATCATTCGCCGCCTACGTACGCAACGGCCTTCATCTCGATGAGAAGATTGGGATGCGGAAGCTGATGCACCGAACAGGTGGTGCGCGCCGGCCCGCTGTGGGCATTGAAGTACTGGTTGTAGACTTCGTTCATGCCCGCGTAGTCGCGCATGTCCACCAGCATCACGTACAGATCCACAACATGCTCCAGACCGGCCCCGGCCGCCTGCAGGATCAGGCCGATGTTCTCGATCACGGCACGCGTCTGCGCCCGGATGTCCAGTTCCACCCGACCGTCCGGATGGATGGTGACACCGGCATGCGTGTTGTCCAGCCGGCGCGACGAGACGCCGGAGACGTAGATATAGTCCCCCGCGCGACGCGCATGCGGATAGTTCGCAAGCGCTCCGGCGCGGTCATCGAGGATATAGGCCGTTGTATCGTTCATGCGGAGAATGTTCCGGATTGCGAAGCCCGCCCGGCGCTCCGTCTCACAGCAACTCCGTTCACCACAGGTTGAACGGGTTCAAAGCTTGATGCAGATGTTCTTCAACTCGGTGTAGAACTCCACCGAATGTGCTCCCCCCTCGCGGCCCACGCCGCTCAGCTTCACGCCGCCGAAGGAGGTGCGGAGGTCGCGCAGGAACCAGGTGTTCACCCAGACGATGCCGCACTCCATGCGGGCTGCAACACGATGCGCCCGCGTGAGGTTCGTGGTCCAGATGGCCGCACAGAGTCCGTAGACGGAGTTGTTCGCCATTGCAATCGCCTCCTCCTCCGTATCGAACGGCTGGATGTGGCATACCGGACCGAAGATCTCCTCCCGCACGCAGCGCGCGCTCTCGGGGAGTCCCGTCCAGATGGTAGGCTCCACGAACGCACCCCGTTCGAACTCCGGCCCCAGATCGGGGACGCCGCCGCCGGTGACAACGGTTGCCCCCTCCTGCCGTGCAAGGTTGTAGTAGGAGAGCACCTTGTCGCGATGGCCGCGCGAGATCAGCGGCCCCATCGTTGTTCCCTCCTGGCGCGGATCGCCCAGAACCTGACGCTCCGCCTCAGCCTTCAGCGCCGCAACGAAGCGATCGAAGATGGAACGTTCCACATAGACGCGTTCGGAGCAGAGACAGACCTGGCCGCAGTTGGAGAAGACCGAACGGACCGTGCCGGCAACGGCCGCGTCGAAGTCCGCATCGGCGAAGACGATCGCCGGATTCTTGCCGCCGAGTTCGAACGACAGGTGCTTCACATTGTCCGCGGCAGCACGCATGATCGCCTGGCCGGTGCGGCTTTCACCGGTGAAGGTGATGGCGTCGATATCCGGATGCGTGGTGATCGCCTCGCCGGCGGAGCGCGGCCCGAAGCCGTGCACCACGTTGTACACGCCGGCCGGGATTCCAACTTCGTTCATCACCTCGGCGAGCAGCGTGGCCGTGGCGGGCGTTTCCTCCGAAGGCTTCACCACAACGGTGTTGCCGCATGCGAGCGCGGGAGCAACCTTCCACGTCATCAGCAGCAGCGGGAGATTCCAGGGGCAGATAACCCCCACCACGCCCACCGGCGAACGAAGCGCATAGTTCAACGCACCGGCGCCGTCGGCCGTATCCATCGGAAAGCATTCGGTGGGAAGATTCCGTACGAGGTTGGCGAAGATGCGGAAGTTCGCCGCGCCGCGAGGGATGTCCACGGTACATGCCCAGCCCGCCGGCTTTCCGGTATCCGCGATCTCCGCATCCAGAAACTCATCGAAACGTTCCATGATCCGGTCCGCCACCTTCGCGAGCAGATCGCACCGGGCGTTGGTGCCCATCGATCCCCACGGACCCCGAAGCGCGCGGCGCGCGGCCTGCACCGCACGGTCAACATCCTCCGCCCCTCCCTCGGCGACCTGCGCAATGATGCGGCCGTCCACCGGGCTCACGTCAGCGAAGGTTGCGCCGGAGACCGCATCGGCGAATGCGCCGTCGATGAAGTGCCGCAGCATGAGAACTGGACGGCCGTTCTGTTCGGCACGCGAACGGGTTGACGCGGATTGCTCCGGGAGCATCGGATACGCCTGCGATTCGATATGAATGATGTGCGCCATGCATGCACGGCGCGGTCATGAACTTCCAAGTTACGCCACACCCGGGCGGTCTCGCAACTGGGCCCCTGCCGATGAACGGCCATGGCGGCCATATCAGATTGGGCTCATGTGGCAGCGATATGTTTGTACTGTATTCGATGTGATTCTCTTTGACACCGTGATCTGTCTCGCGCATTTCGTGCCCTTCGGAATGCCGAGTTGCACCGGCAAAGCTGCTGCGGCCGCCGTCCAGGACGAACCAAGGCAGAGCGGCTTCCCTCAGGCCTGCCAGCTCATGGCGCGCCGGTGCTGATCGATGAAATGCACGGACCGCGTCCAGGCGGACCGAGCAACGATATCGCATCGCCGGATCATATGATGGCTGCAACGCATTCGCTGCATTCCCTGTGCGCGGCCCCGAGGTTCGGCGGAATCGTATCGATGAACTGTATCGTATCAACGAACTGTTTCGTGGCGGATTCAGTATCCCCCCCCAGTGAGCCTTGCACGATCGACTTGGATGATCGGTTGTGCAGGGCTCTTCGTTTTGCATGAAGGAGCAGGCATTCGCGGGGCCGATGCCCGCGCGGCACCCCCTCAGGGAGAGAACGTCCCCCCTCCCCGGGCGCAGCCGGGAGGCATCCCGGGTATCCACCCTCCCTTTCGTCTTGCCGATCGTTACGTTTGCAGGATTCGGGCGATACTACATTCATCGGGGTGATTCAACACAGCATTCTCGAACGCATATGGACAGCACTCTTGCCACGCTCGCACATTACTTCACGCCGAACAGCCTGGCGACCACGTCTATCCGACTCGGTTGGAAAGTCCTGAGCGCCGCACTGGTATTGCTGGTCGGGTTGATCATCATCCGCATCGTCATGTCCATCCTTCGCTCCGCACTGAAGCGGACCGTGAGCGATGTCACGGTACGGATCTATTCGGAGAACGCGACCCGCATCGTGCTCTGGGTTGTGCTGCTGGTGATGATTCTCGGCGTGTTCGGAATTGAGACCACGGCACTCGCCGCCCTGCTCGGCGCCGCGGGCCTTGCCATCGGCCTGGCACTGCAGGGATCGCTCTCGAACTTCGCCGCCGGATTCATGCTCCTGATATTCCGTCCGTTCAAGGCAGGCGACGTTGTGGAAGTTGCCGGCGTCACCGGAAAGGTGATCGAGATCGACATCTTTTCAACCATCATCGATACACCGGAGAACATCCGTACGTTCGTCCCGAACGGCGCCATCTTCAACGGCGTGATCAGAAACAGAAGCGCCAACCAGTACGTCCGTACGGAGTTGCGCGTCGCCGTCGACAATGGCTCCGACATGCAGCGCGTTCTGCAGATCGTGCGCCGCACGCTCGAGACCAACGATCTGGTTGCCGCCACTCCCCGCCCCGACGTGCATATCGTCGATGATCCCGGCGCCGGCATCACCGTTGCGATGCGCCCATACGTCCAGTTGGAGAACATGGACGCCATGAAGACCGCCGTTGCGTCGACCGTGCGCGAGGCTCTCCGTGCAGCCGAGATCAACGTCCTTCGGTAGCAGAACCGGCAGCCTGCAGAGAACACTTGGCAGGGGCGGCGTTCGCCTGCAACCGCCCGGCAGTGCGCATCCAACCCGTCTTCGCGAGAAACTCAACCCCGACAGTGTCGGGATATCCCTCTGCACTGGCCCACCGGTGGTTGTCGCCACGCCCCGACGGAGCCAGGCGCGGCAATCTGTGGGGGCAGGTCTCGAGTGGCCGGTTTGGTACGTTGGAGCGGGCGAGGGCGCGTCGCGCCCGCTGCGCGAGGTCTCGCGAAGATGATCGATAGACGTGATGTTCGATACCTGTTGTCATGGCAGGGCCCGCGCACCAGGGCATGGCGAGCCATCCACGGAGGCACCCTCCATCGCGGCCGCATTCATTTGCAATGAACGTGAAGCCCCCGGTCCGGGCTCCAGAAGCATGTCATCACACACAGAACGGCGATTTCGTATCGTACAAGCTCCCAACCACGTGTTTTCAGACTGCGCCGCTGTATCTTTGGTGCGCGTCGTTTTCTCCCCCAGTATCCTGAATACGGCGCCGCGTTTTTGCTGGTCCGCTGGAGATTATTGCTCCCGTTTCCCTCGGTGGCAGAGAATTAACGTTCCGGCAAACGTATCCATCCGCATGTCTTCAACTTCCGACGACCTTTTATGCCGTCTGGCACACGTGTATGACGAGCTGATAGAAACGGCGCTCGAACGTCCGGAACTGTTTGCTCGCGTACTGAATGAACGTGTCGCCGGATTGATTCCAAGCCACGGCATCGTCGTGATTCTCGATCCCGATGACGAAGCACGGGATGCATCGTCGGTGGAGGATATTGCGCATATCAGAGTTGGCGCAGCCGTAATCGGGAACAAGCCGCCGGTTCGTTTTGAAGGAGTGGAACGGGGAGAGAACCTCGTATCACGGTTGATGGCACGGTCGCTGACGGAGTTGGATACGTCGATGCGGGCCCGGTATCCGGATATGCTGGGCCTGCATATGCACTGGTTCGAGTCGCAGCGCTGGAAGAACATGGTGCTCGGCATCGTTCGTGTGGACCGCCCGGACGAGGAGTATGGTCCGTTTACGGAGGAGGAGCGGACAACGCTGGATTTGATCGGTCATCACATGATGACCTGCATCCGGGTCTACATGGAGCTGACCCGCGTGCACCGCCTCAGCTTCGATTTTTTTGCGGAGCGCTGCAGAACCGTTGCATCCACGCACGGCCTTACCACATCGGAGTTGAAAGTGTTGCGACTGATGGTTGATGGTGTTTCAAACAATGCCATTTCCCAGGAACTGGGCATTTCGCTCGCCACTGTCAAGACACATGTCTCGCACATCCTTCAGAAAACCGGCTGCCGTAATCGGTCCGATGTGATCGGCCAGCATTTTTCCCTCCGGAATCTCTACGGCCCCAGGTAATGGTTCCCTCCGGAATGCACCGGAGTGCGCGAACCCACCTCCTTCCCCGCAATCATTATCGGCACGATCCACCCTCCCCGCACACTCGAGAAGCCTGCGACGGCGACGGCCGGGGCCTGGAGTCTGCCGCACGGCGCATGTTTTATGAATAATGTATGGGATCCAGCGTTCGAACAACGGGGCATATCAGCCTAAAGTATGATGCGCTCGCTGCCGTGATGTTGTAGTTTGGGGTGCACTTGGGAGTAATAGTCCGAGGGACCGACCAAGTGTTCATCCCGACACCAATCCCGGGATATATCGAAAGCAGCGGCCATCACAGCGCGAAAGCGTTATGGCCATCGGGCTCTGCCGACTGGGGGGGAGGCAGAGCCTCTTTTTTTTCTCCACCGAAATTTCCTGCATTCTTCCACCGGAAAATGGCCCGGCACCGGCGGGCGATACCCACGCGGCACCACCCTGTCACGGCAATGTTTCCCGAAATGGCGAGAGATGATTCCGGCTCATCCCGGATGGACTTTATCCTCCCGCACGCTCGCACAGGCCGGCAACGAACTGCTGGATGGCGTGCGCAGCAAGTTTTGCGGTGACGTTGTCGCGATCGTAGGCGGGGTTCACCTCCGCGACATCCAGTGCAACGGTCGCCGGGCGACGCCCGAGCAGCCGGGCCGCTCCGAGAAATTCCTGTGCGGAAAAACCATCGGGCATTGTTGCCGAAACACCGGGAGCATCGGCGGAGCGGACCGCGTCCATATCCAGGGTAGCGTACACGTGACGCTCGCCGGAACCCGCGATCAGATAGGCGGTGGCCAGCGATGTGCCGAAGCCCCGCGCGCGCACCTCATCCAGCGTGATGATCCGTCCTCCCTGCGAAATCAGCCACCGGACATGCGCCTCGGCGTTGGCGAAGCTTTGAATCCCGAACTCCACCACGTTTCCCGGCACAACCATTCCTTCCTCGATCAGCATGCGGAACGATGTCCCCGAGTTTCTCGCGGGAACCGGTGAGCGCACGTCCAGGTGTGCATCCAGGTTGATGATGCCGGATGCGCCGTCGGCATCGTAGACGCCGGCGGCGGCGGCATAGGTGATGTCGTGCCCCCCTCCTACGACGATCGGCACGCATCCCGCAACGCGGAGGGCGCGCACAACGGTCCGCAGGCGGTCGTGGATCTCCTCCAGCTCGCCGTCGCAGCGAATGTCGCCGGCATCGGCAAGGAATCCGGCCGGGACCGGCCGCGCCGCGAGCATGTCGTAGGGAGTCAGGCGGGCAAGCATGCCGCGAATGGCGGACGGCGCGCCGGCCGCGCCGATGCGGCCGCGGTTGCGGGCCACGCCGATATCCTGCGGAACGCCGATCAGGACGGCGCGGACGGTGTCCGGAATCGCGGACAGATCGCGCACGATGACGTCCCCCATGCGCGGATCGGCGGGATCGTTCCGGCTGAAGTAGAGCGCGGGATCGGCCGGAGCCAGGAAGGGTGCGAGGGTGTTGAGATCGATCACGGTTGCACGGTTCGGTTGAATGCTTCCGGCAGGGAGCGGTCCGCGCGAGGTTCTCACGCGCAGGATCGGCCCGAACGCCGGTGGAATGAGGCCGGGCGGCCCGGTGCATAATGATGTACTATCGCCGGCGGCTCGATACCGATAGTTTCCAGAGAGCAGGGAATCGGGAGGCGTTACAAAAATACCTTTGAAGAGTACGATAGTACTCAGTATATTTGACTGTACATTTAGACAGTCATAACTCTCCCGCTCACCTTTTACTTTTTTGACGCATGAATGTACGAAGAGCACTCTTGATGGTGGCTGCCATGGTGCTTGCAGGAGCGGCGGCATGGGGACAGCCTGCAACGGTTCCCGAGGGGGATCCGTGGGCGCACCCGGAGCTATGGGGGCCTGCCGTGCGCCCCGATCTGTGGGTGGAGATTCAGGACAGTGTGTACCGGCTGCGTGTGATTCCACACAACGACACGATCGCGTTGAGCAATCCGGACACGATGCCGAGCCGCTGGTACAGCGCGGCATATGAATATACGATGGTGTATGACCCTCTTGGCCGCACGAACTACATGTTCACCGAATGCCGGCGCAACGGGGAGCGGCTTCACCTGGAGCACTGGCAAAGCCGGCGTATCGTGCACACTGCGGACGATGTGCTCGGTTTCAACAGCCGTACCGCGGCGTTCCCGCTGGTTCCTGGAGATACGATCACGTTCTGCCGCGAGCTGAAGTGGGTGAATCCAACCACCCGCATCCGGGACACGAACAACTACTATTCGCTGGACACATTGGATTTCGCTGTGGAGCTTGTGGGGGCGCGTGATTCGCTGCGGCGGGTCTTGCTGGACTCCATCGGTGTGCTTGCGCAGACCGAGCCGGGGGCTCCGGTGATCTACGGCATGCGGCCGTTGATGGCGAAGGTGGCGTACGTTGTTCCCGCCGCCACACCCGGCGACAGCGCGTTCGTTCGCGTGCGCGTCTATGCACGCGGCGACGGCGCCTACAACTTCGTGCGCCGTGATGCGGTAACGATCGGCTTTGAAGATCTGTTGAAGCTTCCGTCAACGATCAACTATCTCAACATCTACAGCCGGGTGTTCTCCAAGCTGCGGCTGGAGAATCAGGGCGTGCCGCATCCGTCCGATGCGCGGCTGGCCGTTATTCAGTCGCGTGGCACCACCAATGCGGAGATACGTTTCTCTTCAAACCCCGATGGCGGCGAGACATCACTCGCCGTGTACGATATCACCGGGCATCTGATCTTCTCACCGTACTCCTCCACGGAGTCCTCCGGTGAACAGCACGTGCAGTATCACTTCCCTGCACACGGCACCTACGTTATCGCACTCTATCACAACGGCATTCTCGTCAAGACCAGCAACGTCAACATCTAATCGGAGACTACAATGAGATCGATCTTCATGCTGATCATCGCATCGGCAGTGCTGGTCATTGCCCTGAATCAAACAATGATTGGCCGCGGAGCGGTTCCGCCGCCTCCGCTGGTCGGTGGGAATGGTGGTATCGGCGACTGGCTTCCCGGCGGTCCGCTCTTCGGCTTCGACGATCCCTGGGGCCCGGGGTTCGGCGGGCACTCCGGCGGCACGGGCGATCCCGGCAACCCGGGCGGGCTTGGCGGTTCGGGCGGGTCGCACCCGTTCGGCCACGAGTGGCAGGATACGTCGCATCACGAGCCGCCGATCAACCTCTGCTGCGAGCAGATCCGTGTGCCGGGCGGGATGGAGCCGCCCTGCACGCCGAAGTGCTGCTGCTGCGTGGAGTGGTATTCGGAGGCCAAGCCCGAAACGGGAACACTTGTTGAAGGACGGTGCGAGTACATCACGCTTCCGCTCAGCATCCCCTTCGCCGGTTGTTCGCAGTTGAACGTGGCCTGCATAACCGTCATGCGATTCTAGGCCTCGTTCGGGAAACCGTTAGCGGGTGGTTACAACAACGGGACGTCTCTGCGGAGGCGTCCCGTTCTGCTTGCTGCCGATCGTCTGCCGTCATCCAACGTCTGCCGTCATCCACGCCGTCCGGGGGAAGGCCGATCGCGATCGGGTACACAGCGGGTGCCCTAGAACCTCCATGTGAAGCTCGTGAGCGGTACGATGAAGGGAGCGCTGAAGAGTGCGAGCCCGAAGTCCGCCGAGAGGTGATCGTTGTTGATGCGAATGCCGAGCATGGAGACGGTGTTCTGCGGTCGCGTGATATCGTTGTTCCAGATCTCTCCCACCCACGATATATCATCCCGGCTGAACGCAGGAGCATCGAATCCAAGGGCCGCGCCGATGGAGCCGTTGTAGTGAATGGTAATGCGGGTGGTATCGTAGTGGTAGAACTGAAGCGCGATCGGGGCATCCTCACGCCCGGTTGCTCTGTAGAAGATCATCGCGGAGTAACGCCCGCTGCCGATCGGAAGAGTGCCGACGCCGTAGATGTGCGCATACGGCTGGTCCGTGGTAAGGAAGGTGTACGCCGCCCCAACGGCGATGTCGTAGTCCGCGCCCCGCTCCACGGTGAACTTCGCGCCGATATGGTAGAGCTGCTTGCTCAGCGCAAGCCCCGGAACAACGGTGGCCCCCATCGTGATCGTGGCACCGTAGCCAAGGCCGAAGCCGCCGTAGAGGAAGCCGAGTTCGTAGTTGCTGATGAACCCGCCGGGACCGTTGGGAGATGCGCTCGGCATCAGGAAGTGGTTGGGACGCCGGCGGTAGACCGGACCCTCGATGGGCTGGAAGGCATCCACGAGCGACTTGCGGAGCGTCACGATGCCGAACTCCGTCTGGATGGTCAGTGTGGAATCGGTGTAGCCTACAAGGTTGCCGCGGAAGGCATCGCCGTTGCGCATCTGCACCACATAGTGCAGGCTGTCGCGATGCTGCGCGTGGAGAACAGTGGAGGCAAGAACGATGAACAGGGCGATCGCGCTGAGATAACGCATCATCGAGAATGCTTTTTTACAGAACGGAATTGCAACGTCGAGCCGGTCCATGTATATTCGCGTTCCTCAGTTGCCCGGATGGCGGAATTGGCAGACGCGCTATATTCAGGGTGTAGTGTCCGCAAGGGCGTGCAGGTTCGACTCCTGTTCCGGGCACCCGATGTTCAAGCGAGACGGTGAAGGCTTCCTTCACCGTTTTTCGTTTTCCCCTCCCCGTTCCCGCACTGCGGGCCGGAGAACGCGCACGCCGCCGATCCCTCCATCACACACATCGATTCCCGCGGAACCTCGGCCGGGGCCTCTATCATCGCATCGTTGCTTCACGCGCATATCATACCGCATCACGGCCTGCCATCGCATCATCTGGACGTTGCGGCCGAACATAGTACAGGCGCCTTCCCCCGTGCAAGTCCGAAGACGATGCCGCATGCAATAGTTTTATGCATGCGGCGCAACCTCCTGCCAGTCCGACATGATCATCGTATAGCCGGCCACGTCCCCCTCGCACACGATCTCCTTGCCGACAAGGCCATCGAGTTCCGGATCGAAGAACGGATTGCCCCCCCTCCGCCGGAGCACATACTCGCCGGCATCCGTTACCAGCACAACAGCCTCGTGCTCGCTCTTGGAGCCTGTACCGAATGCCTTGCTTACCACATGACCGCGAAGCGTATCCATCACAACCTTTCAGCACAAATCGGAGAGAAGGGCCGGCACGGCGCGCATCGCTGCGACCGCGGCCACAAGATGCACAGAACATGCGGAACCTCAGCAGGCGCACGCCGCCAACCAACCGGCGACGCGTGGCCCGCTCTCCGTTCGTTCGCCCGCTCTCCGTTCGTTCGCCCGCTCTCCGTTCGCCGCTACCGCTGATGCAGCTCGCGATAGGATACCAGCTTCCCATCCTCCTCCCACACCACCAGGGCGATACCGCGCGGCACGTGATCGTTGTCCGAGCCGTCGCGCCTGCCGAGCACCACATGGACGCTCTGCGCCTTCGGTGCGGCGATCGCCCCCTTGACCTTGGCCGCCCCGCCGGGGCGCTTGAAGTTGAACGAGAGCACCGTGGTCGAGTCCAGCGCGCTCGCCTCGATCAACTTCTTCAACGCGGATGAAGGCGATCCTCCCTTCCCCTTCGCCTTGGACTTCTTCGCCACCGGCGTGTTCTTCCCCAGTTCGGTCCCCTCGATGCTCAGCCTGCGACGGCGGATTGCGCGCAGTGATTTCCCCTCCTCCCCCTTTCCCAACGGCTGATGCTGCGTATCGAGCACAACCGGCTGAATGGAGGGATCCCCCATCAGGCTGAACTGGGCGAGCGTCTTCAGGTCCACCGGATCGACCATGCCGGAGCGCCGCACGAACTCCTGCCGCGCCATCAGTGCGGCGCGCCCAACGGATGCGCCGGCAAGCACCTGGTTCAGAAAGAACTGGCAGAGATAGTCAGCGGAGCCGTTGCCGCTCGCCGGCCCGTATGCGATCGTGGAGCTGCCGAGGAATGCATAGGCCTTCTTGGAGAGATAGGTGTTGCACATCCCCATCTGCTGATTATCCGCAAGCACCGGGTTGTACAGCTCGGCGCCGTAGCAGCACTCCGCAGCGATTACGGTTCCCTCCGCAAGCTCGCTGGCGGCGACGTAGGCGGCATCGTGCGCGATCGGGAACGTGCTCCCCTGCTGGCCGTAGTAGTGCGGATTGGCAAGCGCGCCGTGGCAGTTCACGAAGTGTGCGCGGCGCGCCAGCAATGCAGCCTCCCATTTGGGACCGGCCGTGGGAACGATCTGCAGATCCGATGCATTGCCGAATACGTTCTGAAGGCTGAGCGCCGTGGAGTCCTCCCAGACCGCGGCGCTGATGCCGAGATACGAGGCGTACTGCGAGCGCGGTCTGGAGGTCCAGTTGACCGCGGTCTCTATCAGCCCTACAAGGTAGTCCGCAACGTTGCCTCCGGTGATGTCCGGGAGCCGGCCCACCACACGCGTCGGGCCGGTGTACTTCGAGGCATCCCCCCCGTACGGCGCATCGCATGCGTACGGCAGATCGCTCGGTACCATGCGGTCCGGATCGTTCGCGCCGTCGAACACAGGGTTGGCAAGACTTTGATGCGGAACCACATCGGAGGAACCGAGGATCATGATGTAATCCGGCGTCAGCGCCCTGTAGATGGCATCGATCGCATCCTTCGCCTGCCTCCCGCTCTGGGCGTTGGTGACAACCGGCACCTTCAGGCTGCCCATCCCGGCTGCGTCGTCCAGACCGATCACCACCGAATCCAGACCGCGAGCCTTGTCCGCGGCCACCAGCCGCTCGAGCGCAGCGTTGATTGCCGCGAGCCCGGTGGGGCCGTACTTCGCACTCAGCACACCGAAGTTGGTGAGGATTACTTTGTCCATCCTGATTCTCCTACACTATTGTGACTGTGATATCGATTCGATCGCATTCGTTGTTGTGCGTGGATGTGTGGTTGCCATCCGTTGCCGTCAGAGAGCCCGCACGCTGCCGGGACCTGTATGGATCCGGGCGGAACGCCGGTGAACCATGCTGCATGGCCTCATCGAGGGGAGCCAACGCCATGAGCCGAGTACATGATATCGGGGACGCGGGGAGCAGTGATGCGCGAAGTTATCACGGCGGTGGCGAACGTGCAACGGCTTTGCCGAAGCCCGTCGGCAACAGAAGCCCGCCGGCGGAAACTGCCGACCAACGTATTGGCATGCGCTGCAATCTTGCAGGGATCGCCACGCCCCGCTCAACCCGTTGCCCGGAGCGTATGCCCCGGGCGTTCCACCGTCGCCCGTTCACGGCGAGGAATCTCCGTTGAAACGGTCAGTGCAGAGGGATATCCTGACACTGTCGGGGGGAGAACTTCCGGCGATTACGGAGGGGGAGTTCGCGCGCCGTCGTGCAGCGAGCGAATCATCGAGCCATGCTCCCGGCACCGATCGCATCCCGCCGTGACAACTCACTACGAACCGGCACCCCTTCAAGCCCGTATCTTGCAGCCTGAATGCCGGAACAGAATTCCATATCGATTCCGATTCTCCCGGAGGAGGCGAGGCCGCTGCCGGTGCTGACGGGGATGACGCTGGAGGAGATGACCGTCTTCATGGCCGGCCTCGGCGAGCCGGGCTATCGTGCCCGGCAGCTCTATGCGTGGATCTACGCCCGCCGTGCCGGCGGCTTCGAGCCGATGACGTCGTTCGGCAAGGAGTTGCGGGCGCGGCTTCATGAGAGCGCCCGGCTTCGAAGCCTGCAACTGCTGGACACGCAGACCAGCGAGGACGGTACGATCAAGTTTCTCTGGCGCACGCACGACGGCTACAACATCGAGTCCGTGCTGATCCCGAGCGAGGCCCGCGACGACCAGGACGAGCCGAAGCGCCGGACGATCTGTATCTCCACGCAGGTGGGCTGCCCGCTGGACTGCAAGTTCTGCGCAACGGCGTCGATGCGTCTGAAGCGGAGCCTGAGCGCCGGCGAGATCGTTGAACAGTTCATCGGCGTTGAGGCCGAGGCCGAAGAGCGGATCACGAACATCGTCTTCATGGGGATGGGGGAGCCGATGCTCAACTACGATCAGGTATTCCGGGCCGTCTCCATCTTCACCGATCCGGAAAACGAACTCGCCGCGGCGCGCCATATCACCGTCTCCACCTCCGGACTGCCGGAGGGAATCCGGCGCATGGCGGATGAGGGGCAGCGGATCAAGCTGGCCGTGTCGCTGCATGCGCTGACCAACGGCATGCGAAGCGAGCTGATGCCGATCAATAGACGATACGATATCGCGCAGGTGATGGAGGCGGTGGAGTATTATTATCGCAGGACGCGCCAGCCGGTGACGTACGAGTACATTCTGTTCGATGGGTGGAACGATACCGATGCCGATGTGCGCAGGCTTGCACGCATCACGCGGCGCGTGCCGAGCAAGGTGAACGTGATTCCGTTCCACGAGATCGAATTCACCAATCCCACCGGCATCTCCGCACGGCTCCGCTCCACGCCGCGCGAGAAGTTCGACATCTTCATCCGGAAGCTTCGTGATGCGGGCGTTACGGTGATGGTGCGCTCGTCCAGCGGCGAGGATATCGATGCCGCATGCGGCCAGCTTGCCATCAAGCATGGCGCAACGGCGCTGCACAATCCGGAGGGCCCGGTCACCACGCCGTAGCATCACGCAGCGCCTCACACATCCACCAGCACCGTCCCCTCCATCACAACCTCCGCTCCCCCCTCCAGCGACACATCGGCAACGGCATCTCCGTTGATGCGGAACCCGACACGCAGCGTTGCGCCGCTGGTGACCGTAACGGATACCGGCGGCCGGAGTCCATGCAGAAGCGAGGCGATGATGGCGGACGAAACGGCTCCGGTTCCGCATGCGCCGGTCTCCCCCTCGACACCACGCTCGAACGTGCGCAGCAGGATGCCGGCTCCATCCGGACGCATCTCCACGAAGTTCGCATTGGCTCCCTGCGGCCCGAACCGGGGATGGAAGCGAAGAGCACGTCCCCATGCCGCGATGTCCAGATCGGTGATGTGCCGAACGCCGGCGATGCCATCCTGAGGGATGAAGAGGACCGCGTGCGGCGTCCCCACATCGGCGTAGTGGCAGACGACGTGTGCGCCGTGAAGATCGATTGTGAAGCCGAGCTCGAAGGCGCGCGGTGGAGGGAAGTCCACACGGCAGCCGTGGTCGGTGAGCGCCGCCGTGTATACCACGCCGGCATTGGTGAAGGTGATGGCCTCCGGATCGGCCACGAGGCCCAGGCTGTGGGCGAAGCGGACGGCGCACCGGCCGCCGTTGCCGCACATCATGCCGGTGGATCCATCGCGATTGAAGTAGCGCATCTCGAAGTCGCCGCCGCTCCAGGGATAGATCGCCATGAAGCCGTCGGCGCCGCGATGTTCGTGCGCCTCGCTGCAGATCGCAGGGGTGATCGCGGCAAGGTCCAAATCGGCCGGAAGCGCCCGTCCATCGGCCATGATGAACGTGTTCCCGGCCCCCGACATCTTCGTGTAGTGTATCCTGATCATCGCGCCAAAGATACCACGAAAGTACGCTGCGGTCGGCTCTTCGTATGCCTGCGGATGTTATCTTGCCGCGCCTTCTGCTCGATCGTTCCACACATCAAGCGCCGCAAGGCCTGCGTGCCGATCGGCACGATCCGGATCCGTCTCTCACCCGTGCTATGACCCGTTGCGTTCTGGCTCTGCTCTTCGTATTGCTCCTTGCCGTGCAGGCACATGCGCAGTCCGAGGAAGACAATGACGATCTCGTGATCGACGCAACGTTCGTTTCCTGCAGCGACACCACCGAATCGCTCCTCATCCTTCGCGACGGCCGCGCGATCTACGCGCTGGGAAACCACGGCGCAGCCTTCAGCGTCTCCGATCTGCTGCTCGCCGATCTGAAGAAGATGATCGACACGGTGAAGTCATCCACATCCAGCAGGAACATGGACAGCTGCGCCACACTTGGCCTGATCGTTGAAGGGCCGAAGTTCCTGCTGATCAACCGCACGAAGCCCTCCCCCGGCACGCGCGCACTCTATGCGGAGATCGAGCGCCAGCGGAAGATCGGGGAGCGGCGCATGACCGGCACCATCGAGCGGTTCGCCGGGAAGGCCCAGGAGGAACCGGACAGCACCATGGAGACGCCGGCCTATGTAGAGCCGGTCGAGATTCGAAAGAGAGTCCGGCTTTCACCGGTGGCGCGCGAGTGGCGATGTACCGGCACGGTCTACGCAGCCGTGCTGATCACCAACAAGGGGAAGGTGCTGCAGGCATTCGTCCAGAAGGTGCAGTCGCGCGGCAAGTGCGCCTCCGTGCTCACCACGGCCGCGCTGCGCGCCGTTCTGCTCGCGAACTACCAGCCGGCGACCAATCACAAGGGCCGCCCCATGAACTCGTGGATACAGGTGGAGGTGCCGTTCACGCACGCGCACCACACCCCCTGAGGCAGCCGCCTCCCGGGTTCGCCGGATTGCTCCCCTGCCTGCGTACACGCTTCGATCGGTAAACCGATGCGGTAAACCGGGCCGCGGCATGTATTCGGTTCCGCCGCTCTTTCTATCTTCCTCACCATGAGCCAGATCTTTCCAACACTCGGTATCCTCGGCGGCGGTCAGCTTGCGCGTATGACCGCTTATGCAGCATTTCGCCTGGGCATGCGCGTTCACGTGATGGAGCGCTCCGCCGGATCGCCCGCCGGCCAGATTGCGCACAGTGAAACGATCGCCACGCCGGAGGATCACCCCGCGCTGCTGGCGTTTGCGTCCGCGTGCGACGTGGTGACGCTGGAGAGCGAGTTCATCAACGAGGAGCACCTGCATGTGCTGGAGAGTGCGGGGCATCTCCTCTTCCCGCGCTCCGGTTCCGTTGCGTTGATACAGGACAAGCTGCGCCAGAAGGAGACGCTGCGCCGGGCAGGCGTTCCAGTGGCTCCGTTCAGGGGGGCGGCAACCATGGAGGAGGCGGCGGCGTTCGGCCAGGAGTTCGGCTATCCGTTCGTATTGAAGAGCCGTCGCGGCGGATACGACGGCTACGGCAATGCAACGATCGGATCGCCGGAGGAGATCGAGGCCGGCTGGATGAAGATCACGAGCGGAGGCGATCGCCAGGAACTGTACTGCGAGGCCTTCGTGCGCTTCACGCGCGAGCTTGCCGTGATGGTGACGCGCGGCCGCAACGGTGAGACCGCTGTCTACCCGGTGGTGGAGACGGTGCAGCGGAATCACATCTGCAACTTCGTGGTGGCGCCGGCGGACATCGAGGATCCCGCCGAAGTTCTCGCGATCGATTACGCCCGCCGGGGTGTGGAGGCGATCGGCGGCATCGGCATCTTCGGCATCGAGCTGTTCCTCACCGCCAACGGCGACGTGCTCGTCAACGAGATGGCGCCGCGCCCGCACAACAGCGGCCACTACACGATCGAAGGCTGCGTTACCTCGCAGTTCGAAAATCATATCCGCGCCGTGATGGGATGGCCGCTCGGAAGCACGGAACTGCGCGCCCCCGGCGTCGCGATGGTGAACATCCTGGGGGACAGCGACGGCTCCGGCAACATCGCGGACTATTCCGGCCCGCTGAAGAATCCCCATGCACACCTGCACCTCTACGGCAAGCTGGACTCCCGCCGCGGACGGAAGATGGGGCATGTGACGGTACTTGCTCAGACGCCGGAAGCCGCTCTGCAGCAGGCCATCGAGGCGGAGGCGCTGGTCTCCTTCAGCGGCGCGAAGGTATAGCCCGCGCGCGCGGAGCCGTGTCCGGCCGATCGGGCACCATCGATCCGCATCGCCCTGCATGCGCCGGGCATCCCCGGCAGTCCACATAAGTACTTGCGAAGAAGTATCCTGCTATGCTCTGAAGAGCACGTTGGGCCTGAGTTGTACTCCGGCCCCATTCTTCCGGTGACGATCGCGGAGTCACACTCCGCGATAACGGATCGATGTGCTATCAGGAAGCAATTCCCTCTGTACGTATCACTCCACCAGCCGGCAGCACAGGTTTCCGCATCCAACCTTGCTGCGCTCCTGCCGGTTGCGCTCGCATTCCGGCGGCCGCGTATCGCACGCGCCCGTTCGCGGCGATCTTCATCGGCGCCGGATGTGTGAACGCGTACATGGCTCTTACAACGCCGGCGATCTATGCAAGCGGCCACGACCCGCTCCCCTCCCGTGCTATCGCGACTTCATCCACGGCTTCTTCAGCCGGCATACCTGCGCCCATCGTTCTCGCGATCGCTCCGCCGGGCGTCGACTCCGCCTTCCCCTTTTCGCCGATCGCACTCTGCGCCCACGTCGTAACCGAACGCAGGCCGGCGGCGGCCGGGAGGTGACGCAGGGGAGCGACGCTCCGATTGCGGCAAACATCTCGTAACAACCCTTTTGTACATTCCCCCGTAGGAGCCTGCCTCCGGCAATCAACGCCGAGCCTGTCAACGACTTCCCGGAACGGATTGCGCCACGCCCGGAGCAGGCTGCAACCGACGCGGGAGACTTCAACAACCAAATCCGTATTCAACATCATGGCCAACAATCGCGCCGACGTCGTCACGAAGATCCACAAGGCACTCCGCCGTTCACTCTACACCACCGGCCTGGCTGCCGGCAAGACGGACTTTTCCGACATCACGGAAGTGGAGGCGCTTCGCGCTCCGTTCAAGGAGATGGTGGCCATGCTCCGCGGCCACGGGCATCACGAGGACACGGTGATGATTCCGATGCTTCAGGAGCACGTGCCGGATGCCGCGCACGACAACTCCGAGGCCCATCACGAGATCGACGCACTGATCGACCAGATGGACGCCGCATTCGACAACCTCGCCGAGCCGGGCATCACGGCCGGGGAGCGCGCCGAACGGGGGGCCACGTTCTTCCATGCGCTCAATCACTTCACCGGCACCTACCTGCTCCACATGCACATGGAGGAGACGGTTACCGCGCCGCACATGTGGGCGAATTTCACGGACGACCAGTTGGGTGAAATGACCGGCCGCATCATCGGAAGCATGACACCGGAGGAGACGATGATGAACATGAAGTATATGCTGCCGGCAGTGAACAGGAACGAGCTGGAGTTCATGCTCGGCATGATCCGCGCCAATGCGCCGGCCGAGGCGTACGAGGCGATGGCGGCTCTGGCAAACGCTCAGGCGGTGGTGTAATCCGCAACCGCATCGCAGCTGCCAGGAGCGACGCAACGAGAAGTGCGAACGGCAAAGATCAAGGGGGCGCCGCATGCGCCCCTTTATCGTACGCCAGGCACGGCTCGCGGCCGTACGGTGCCGGCAGCACGCCCCCCGTGCGCTTCCGGCGCCTGCTCGTGCAGGCGCACGGCCTCCAGCAACAGACCGTAGAGCGCCGCCGGACCTTCGCGGAACTCCTCGAGCTTCCGGCGAAGCTGAGGCGTCAGCTGGCGCCCATGCAGGCGTTCATCGATAAAGCCTACCAGAAGTTTGAACGCCCAGGGATAGTAGCGGGATGTTGCCAGCGTGAATCCCTTGGAGCGGAGATACTTCAGGTTCTTCTCCGCCAGACGCTCCACGAATTCATCCTTCCCTTCCAGGGCGAAGTATATCGCCTCCAGCAGACGCAGTTCGATTTCGTATTGCACGAAGAAGTTCTTCCTGTTGTGCGCGAACCCGAAATCGAGATACCGCTTCGCCTGGGCTGCACGGCCGGAAGCCAGCATCAGCTTGGCCCAGGAGATCGCGCCCATCGTTCCGATGGACTCGTGCGCCGATGACAGATGAAGGCCGAAGCGCTGCCGCAGAAGCTGCTCCGCTCGGCCGAACCTGCGCCGGATGATCGCAAGCTGGATGAACTTGGTGGTGTGATAGTAGTCCCGGGCGAGGATGGCCGCGTGATCGCGGAACTGCCGCGCATAGAGGCGGTATGCGTGCTCGAGATCGCTGCTGTTGAAGTAGTGCGACTCCGCGATCTTGCACTCGGCGAGCACCCTCTCCTCCTCCTCGAACACATCCGGATGCCGGCGGCAGAGATCGGCCGCACGTTCCAGATACGTCAGACGATCGGCCGGCTGCTCATCGAGTTGCGCGAAGTAGAGCGCGTATGCCTGATACTGCTTGTAGAGTGCCAGGGGGCCGATGTGCGTGCCGATGCGCGCCGCGTTGGCCTCCAGCCGCTTCAACACCGTCTCGAGGACGGCGCGATTGCTTCCCAGCGCCGCAGCGTTCCAGATCATCGCCCCGATCATGCATGCTTCGAAGTAGACGGCATTGTCCGGCGAGGGCATCAGGCGATGGTACTGCCCGGCGAGGTCGGCCATCAGCTTCTCGTTGTACTGGATGCGCGAGACTCTCCCCATCAGATTGAAGCACGTCATGTAGAACCGCGCGCGCTCCGCCACATCCGCACCGGCCAGCTCCTTCTCCTGCCTGCGCAGTTCGTGCATGAAATTGTTCTGAAGCACCCGGCGGTTGAGATCGTAAAGGAGCGCCATCCCCCCTTCCGGCACGATCGCATGATAGACCTGCCGCAGCAGCCGCGAGCAGATCTTGTCGAAATGCGTGGAGGATATGCCGAGCGAACGCACCACCGCATCGCGATCGGGCGCCGCTTCCGCACGCACGGCAATCAGCGCATCCAGCACATCGCGTTCGCGCGCGGCCAGGCGCAGAGCGGCCGTGCGGGCGATCTCCTCGCGCGTCAACAACGCCAGATAGTTGTAGAGGTAGTTCATTCGTGCGACGTCAGCGGGTAAGAATATCGCAATTCCCGGTTTGCCGTACGGCACCGCGGCCGATGAAATTGCGTTCATCGATGAATCGGCCCGGATGTCCCGGTCGCACGGCCCACGATGGTCCGTTGCGATCGCTGGCCGCTCCGGCCGGAACTTTCACTTCAACACGCTGAACAACAATGAACGCGCAGAGGGTACTCGCCGCAGGAATCATGATCGTGATGACGCTGGCTTCCGCCGCATGCAGCAAGAACGATTCCTCCCCAACCGGAACTACCGCAAATGGAAGCATGAGCGCCAAGATCGATGGAGGCAGTTGGGGCGCAACAACCATTCAGGCAACATGGAGCAACGGCGTGCTGGGCCTTGGCGGCTCGCAGATCAGCGGCTCCGAGAACAAGCAGATCACCATAGCCGGCCTCGTCTCGCAGACCGGAACGTATCAGATCGGATTGATCAGCGGCATCACCGGAACGTATGCGGAGGGATCGACAGGCGGTGTGAAGACGTTCAGCGCCCAGAGCGGCACGCTGCAGGTGGATCAGTTGAGTGCGAGCGGCGCGAAGGGAAGCTTCTCGATCGAAGTGCAGGAGCAGACGAGCAGCGGGCCGGGAACGGCAAAGCGCTCCGTGACCGAAGGGAAGTTCGATGTGAAGTTCTGAGAGGTGCGGCCGATCCGCCTCAGGCCGCTGCAGGGGAAGGATACAGCCGGAACACCGGAAAGCCCGGCAACGCCTCGCGCGCCGGCGCTCCGAACGCGAGCCCCGATCACATCGGGGCTCGTTGCAGCCCTGATGGAACAGAGCTGCCGCACATCACGCTGCCATCGTCCCCCACGGGGAGCCGTCCGGTTGAACCCGCCGCAGCTACCGTTTCCCGGTTCGTCCGCGCCCGGTGCCATGCCCCTTCCCCTTCTCCAGGTATTCCTTCTCCACGTACACACTGTTGGCAAGCTTGTCCGAGACGACGGATTCCCGCCCGTCTGCGATGAGCCGCACCGATCCATCGAACGCGATCCGCTCCACGATGCGGACGCCGGCGTTGATGGAGAGCCCGAGCGAGGAGGCGTATCGAAGCAACTCCGGGAACTCATCGCTTACACGCGCCACCACGCCGCGCTCACCCGGCTTCAGACCGGCAAGCAGAACGAGCTCGCGTTCGGCTATCTCCCCCTTCTTGTTCGGGATCGGATCGCCGTGGGGATCGTGCGTGGGGTAGCCGAGGAACTTCTCCAGCCGGTCTATCAGCTCCTCCGAGCCGATATGTTCCAGTTGGTCCGCAAGGTCGTGCACCTCGTCCCACTCGAAGCCGAGGTGCTGAATCAGGAACACCTCCCACAGCCGGTGTCGCCGCGTGACGCCCACCGCAACGCCCAGCCCGGTCTTCGTCAGCTTCAACCCCTGATACTTCCGATAGGAGACCAGGCCGCCGTCTGCAAGGCGCCGGGCCATCTCCGTAACGGCGGAGGAACTGATCGCCAGTTCCTTCGCCAGCGCCGCATTGGAGGCCTTGCCGTCGCGCGACTCGAGGCGGTACATCGAACGGAGATAGTCTTCGATGGTCTGGTTTACTTCGATCTTCACCATTGCCGGCCTGCTGCTGGGGTCTGTGAACGCAACATCGGGATACGATACGAGGGCCGAGCGGGGGAACGGCCTGAACGGGGAGCTGAATGCGCGTGCGGTGCGCGGAGCTGGCGCAATGCGGACGCATGATACTGAAGAGCGATGAGGGCCGCAACGCTCGCACGCGTCGCGGAGCTGCCGCGTACGTTTTCCGATGTAATCATCCGCTCACGCGCCTGCAGACGGGGCATCACCGGGCCCCGGGCCCTCGCCTCCATGATGGCGCATGCGAACAACGAGCACCGGGATCTCCACCGCATGACGCACGGTTGTCACGGTCTGCCCGTGAATCACATCGGCAATGCCGCGATGCCCGTGCGAGCCGAGCACCAGCATGTCGAACCGGGCCTCGCGCGCCATCGCGATGATCTGCTCCGCCGGCTCGCCGGAACGCGTTGCCACATCCACGCTCAATCCCTCCCCTTCCAGACTCTCCTTCAGTTCCAGCATATAGGCTTCGTCCGCACTGCGGTGCATGCTGCTGCTGTCGCTGCCGTAGACCATGGTTCCGGGCGTATCGATCACGTGCAGCAGTGTGAGATGCGCACCGAACTGCCGGGCCGTGGTTACCGCAACGGAGAGCACCTCCGCATCGCCGTTGGAATGCTCCAGCGCCACCCCGATATGGCGCACGGCAACAGGCTTGATATGCCGTGCAACGGACCGGGCCTGAAAGGCCGTTGCCCGCGACCACAGGCCGGAGGTGCGAAGCAGCGGCCGCAGCGTTACCAACGCAAGCACCAACAGGAGCACCGCCGCGCCGACGTAGGCGGGAACGGTAATCCAGAGCGCCTTCCCCTCCAGCCCGGAGGAGAGCGTGTCGTACACCAGCTTCAGGTTCAGGCCCACGATGATCGCTGCAACAAGCCATGCAAGAATCTTCACCCACGCCCGGTTCGCGAACGCTCCCATCTTGCGGGCATCGGAGGTGAACTGGATCAGCGGAATGATTGCAAAGGGGAGCTGAAGACTGAGCACCACCTGCGAGAGGATCAGAAGGGAGTACGCTCCCTTGTCGCCGGTGAGAATGATCGCCACCACGGCCGGCATGATCGCAACGCTGCGCGTCACGAGGCGCCGCAGCCACGGGCGGAGACGGATGTTGAGAAATCCCTCCATCACAACCTGGCCGGCAAGGGTGCCGGTGAGGGTTGAGCTTTGCCCCGCGGCAAGCAGGGCGATCGCGAACGCCACCGGCGCAAGCCCCGGACCCAGCACGCGCTCCAGCAATGCATGCGCCTGCTGAATCTCCGTAACCACGATCCCGCGCGAGAAGAACGTTGCGGCTGCCGTGATCAGGATTGCCGCGTTCACGAAGAGCGCGGCGTTCAACGCCACACCGGAGTCGATCAGGTTGAACCGGCACGCCTCCGCCTTCCCCTTGTATGTGTCCTCGATCTTCCGCGACTGCACCAGCGAGGAATGGAGATAGAGATTGTGCGGCATCACGGTGGCGCCGATGATGCCGATGGTGATGTAGAGCATGGAGGAATCGAGATGCGGAACCACGCCGCGAATCACGCCTCCCCAATCCGGCTTTGCCAGGAATACTTCGATCAGGAAGCAGGCACCGATCGTCCCCACGAGCATGAGGATGAAGGCCTCCATCTTTCGCACGCCCAGGCGCTGGATGGCGAGAAGCAGGAAGGTATCGAAGAGCGTAACCACGCATCCCCAGAGAAGCGGCAGGCCGAAGAGAAGATTCAGGCCGATGATGGTGCCGAGCACCTCGGCGAGATCGCAGGCGGCAATGGCGATCTCCGCGAGCAGCCAGAGGAAGAAGTTCAACGGGCGAGGGTATTCGCGCCGGCATCCCTGCGCCAGATCGTGGCCGGTGACGATCCCCAGACGAGCGGAAAGCGTCTGCAGGAGAATCGCCATCAGATTGGACATCAGCAGCACCCAGATCAGCGCATAGCCGAAACGCGCTCCCCCCTCGATATCCGTGGCCCAGTTCCCGGGGTCCATGTAACCAACGCTCACCAGATACGCCGGCCCGCTGAACGAGAGCAGACGCCGGATCCATCCACGCCTGCCAATCTCCACCGTGCCGCGCATGTCGCCCAGCGGCACTGCCGCCGTCGTTGCCTTTCTGTTCATTCCGCTCCTCATCACGTCGCGGACGCCCCTCCGGGAGCGCCCGAATCGTACGGCAGCATGCCAAGCTGCCAGAACTAAAGTGTTTGGTTTGCTTAACTCTGAACTTAACGTGCCGGCACCTTCAGTTGCAAGCATTCTTTCATTCGAGGCATCGCCATGGCAGCGTCCGGCGGCGGCTTTACGCAACCGCACATCGGCGCGCAGCGTCCGGAGGAGACCGGAAGGCCGGCGATGCACGCGAGCCGCTCCGTCATTCGAAATGCGCAGGCGGTGATGTCCACATTCCCCGGCCTCGATGCTCTTTCATCGCAGAGGGAGAAGCTGTCCGCTCTCGAGGGATCGGCACCTCCCCATCCGGCACGCAATACAACGTCGCCTACAATAACGCCGGCATTCGTCAGGATACCGGCATGTATCGCACAACGGCAATCCTTTCCTTCAACCGGAGGAGCGACTCATGTCGACAATACTTCGCAGATCGCCGGCCGCACTGCTGGCCGCAGCATTCGGCTGGCTGGCCATGCTTGCGGCCCTCTGCCCGCAAACCGCACGTGCACAGTGCGACAGCCTCACCATTTCCAACAACACGGACTGCGCAGTGACGGTCTGCTTCGCGAACGTTCCGGGAAACCCCGTATGCGTTGGAATCCCGGCACATACAATGAAGACCGTGGCGGTACAGCAGGGTGCGGTGCCGGCAATCCAGACGCCGTGCGGCACGTTCGCGGCTCCCGCCGAAGGGGGATGCGTCCAGGGACTGCGCATCTCGAATACCTGTTGTGTGGATCTCTGCTATCATCCATCCCCATGCTTCGTCAGCATCGAACCAAGCGTGGTGCAATGCCGCTGCTGACCCGCCGTGAGCGGAAGGGACGAACGGAAAGGAACCGCGCCGACAGTGGACAACCCGGTACGGACGGGGCCCTTGGTGGCGACCTCCCGCACTGCCGGCACGGTTCCAGCCCCCTGTTCCCTTCCCGGCCGGAGAGCATCGCACCGGCGAGAGCGGCATTCCCTGCCAATGGTTCTTCATACCATCCCTGCACACATTCGGGGCACGGGATGCGGATCACTCCGGCCGTGTTCCGATGCCAGTGCACTCCCGAAAGAGATCCGGCGGCACCGATCGGCACGCCCCGCGTTGCCGGCGATGACTGCGGATGCTTCCTGGACCACTGGCTACCCACCACTGACTGCTGCCAGCTGCCCCCCGCACCGCCGCGCCTGTGATATCTACGAGGCACTGAACGGCTGCAATACAAAGGCCCGCACGCGCATCAACGCACATGCAGGCCTTCGGTATCATCGCGAACGGCTGTACGCCGGCCGCCCTACTTCTCCATCACCACCACATGCGATGTGGCCGATACGCCGCCGATCGTCACGCGCACAAGGTACGTGCCGGACTCCCAGTGATCGGTGTTCACCGGAAGGAGCTGCGTCCCGGTCCCGACGGAGACGTCGTTCCGGTACATCTCCCGTCCCGTGATGTCGCTCACCACAACGTGAGCCGTTGCGGCCGTTGCAAGATCGAAGCGCAGGTTCAGCACATCGCCGCTGTGAAGCGGGTTGGGATAGGAGGCCATGCTCCCTTCGTTGAAGGCGATCGTGGACGTGTTGCCGACGCCGGCAACGCCGTCGTTCCCGTTCCCCCCCTGCTCATGCGCCCGAGGCAGGGCATAGCAGAGCTGGTTCCCCCAGGGCCACAGAATCTTGGTGATGTTCGGCTTGCACTGCAGTCCGATCTTCGGCCCGATAGCCATTCCGCACACCGTTCCGTTCGGGGCATTCCCGCGCGGGAACTGAATGAACAGACTGTTGCAGAGGCTGTTGAGCGCGAGGTCCGTCTTGATCAGATAGAGCTGCTGCGGATCGGCCGCGCCGATCAGGTTCGGGCTCTGCGTGAATCCGTTGACGATGTAGCCAGGGGTTTCGCTCCCCGCCACATTGTTCACCGCATTGGAAACGGACCAGCCCTCGTCGTTGGCGATGCCGCCGTAGTCGCCGGCGCCGCCGATCAATCCCATCGCAGGCCCGGTGGCCACGCGCTGCAGGAACACATCCTCCGCGCCGAAGCCGCCCGGAAGATTCGTGAAGCCGGTCACAACCACGTCGCTGCCGCCGGCCGGCTGCGGGTTGGCGTCCTCGACCAGATCGTAGCCGCGATCCGGATTCGGACCGTTGTCGCCGAAGTAGACGTTGGCGATCTGGTTGCATGGGTTCGGGCCGAACTCGACAACGAACACCTCGTCGTTCGTGCTGGGGGGCGGTGCGCCGTTGGTGAATCCTGCGGTGACGATGTCACCGGCGTTCGGGCCGTTGCGGAGAACGATCACCGAACGCGCCTCCTCGTTGGATGCGAAGACCGGGTTCGGGAAGTTGGTCCACGACTGTCCCTGCGGAGCGGCTCCAACAGCGCCGGTGTTGCCGTTGACGCGCACCAGGAAGATATCGATCCCGAGTGCGGGAGGAGACGTGGAACCTCCTGCCGCCACGATATCACCGCCGCCCGGCAGGAATGCCGGAACTTCATCGAGACCGTAGAAGTAGTCGTCGTTGGCGGCCGTGCCGTACTGCTGATCCCAGATGAAGCCGAGCCCTGCGTTCACGCGAAGCAGATAGCCGCCGCGCATCCCCGGCGCATTGCCGTTCGTGCTGGAGCCGGCCACGACATAGTCCCCCGGGTTGGTGTTGACACCATTCCCCACCGTGGCGCGAATGATCTTCCATGCCTCCTCATCGGAGGTGTTGCCGCCATAGGTGTTCCAGCCGATCACACCGCCGCCGGCGGCCAGATGCAGGATGAAGATGTCCTTGGAGACCGCAGCATGGCATGGCGGACCGAACTGTCCGTATCCGCAGACGATCAGATCGCCGTTCGGCAGCTCGAGCACATCCGTGGCGCGGGAGTTGATCCCCATCTGATAGGTCAGGGCCCACACCGGTATGCCGGCAGCGTTGACCACCGTGACAAATGCATCGGACGTACCGCAGCCGCCCGGCTGCTGGAACGATTCGCCCACGGCCACATAGCCGCCGGCGGCAAGCTGCTTCACACCATGCAGTCCGTCATCCGCGCAGATGGGACTACCCGATATATCCTGAAACCGCTGTGCGGAAACATCGGCGCTTCCGAACAGCGATATGATTGCGGCGGCGGCAAGGAATCCCTGCACGACACGCCAACCGTGTATGCCAAAGCTCATGACTGACCTCCGATCTATCAATGGTAAGATGTGCTGGTTCGGCCGATGCAATCGGAGGATGTGTCTTACGCACGCCGCGGCTGAACACCCCCGTGCGCGGACGCCGCCCCGACAGCGTGGCCCATCACAACGCCGCGAACCGCATCGATTGCCGGAGGCGCCTGGACGACTCATCGATGCATCGCGATCGATCACCGATCCGTTGCGACGGCACAAACATCGCGGAGTCTGCCATCCCGTGACA
This sequence comes from Kapaibacterium sp. (SeqCode), assembly GCA_035549015.1. GTDB lineage: Bacteria > Bacteroidota > Ignavibacteria > OLB7 > OLB7 > JAFDZV01. The sequence goes on along the minus strand of DASZRW010000010.1, from coordinate 3,844 downwards.
GTACATGTTGTGGTACCCGAACCATGGGGTGCATGTGGTGGCGACGCTTCCCGATCCGGCACCGATGGCTATATTCGTGCGCTTTCCGGAGCAGCCGCCTCGCGACACACCGGGGCGCAGCGGGAGCATTCGGTCCCGTATCAGTTATTCCGAACGCCCCGGTCTCCAATCGGGAATGCCACCCCGAGACGCGGCTGGGTCAGGACCGCCATTCATGCAACGGCCCGCGCAGGCAGCAAGCCGGCGCGGGCCGTTGACGTCACAGCCTTTCAGACCAACGGCTGTCGGCACCACCGATGCCTACTTCTTCAGCACCATGATGCGCGCCGTAGTGGAGACCCCGCCGATCGCAACGCGAACCATGTAGGAGCCCGTGGGCCAGCCCTGCGTGCTCACCGGGAGCACACGGCTTCCGGCATCGAGTTCGGCGTTCTCGCCATACATCTCGCGCCCGGCAACATCGCTCACCACGATACGGGCAGCGGCTGCGGCCTTCATGTCGAAGCGAAGATTCAGCACGTCGCCGCCGGCAAGTGGATTGGGATAACTCTTCACGCTCCCCTCATTGAAGCTCAGCGTTCCCGACGATTCCACTCCGGCGGCCCCGTCGTTGCCGCCATCCCCGCCAAGCTGGTTTCCGTTCGGCGGGTTGCCACCGCCGCCGCCGCCCGGCGGCGGGCAGACGTAGTACCACCACTGCCAGTAGATCAAGCCCACCTGCGGCTGGCACTGCTGATTGATAAACGGCCCGATTGCCTGGCCGCAGACCGTTCCGTTCCCCGCAATACCATTCGGCAGGTTCGGATTGATGCTGCAGGCCGTGGTCAGGGCCAGATCCGTCTTGATCAGATAAAGCTGGCGCGGATCGGCGCCGATCAGGTTCGGGCTCTGCGTAAACCCGTTGACGATGTACCCCGGCGGATTGCCGTTGGCGTTGTCCACGGATCCGCCCTGGTCGATGCCATTGCCACCGAACAGACCGGCAGGACCGGCCAGCGCCATTCCCGGCCCCACACTCACACGCTGCAGGAACACATCCCGCAGACCATGTCCCGGAAACGTGGTGAAGCCGGTAACAACCACATCCCCCTGCGCCACAGCCGGATTGGCATCCTCCACAAGATTCGTGGCACGATCCGGGTTCGCCCCGTTGTCTCCGAAGTAGCGGTTGGCAACCTGCGTGCAGGGATTCGGGCTGTACTCCACAACGAACGCCTCCTCGTTCGTGCTTGGCGCGGGCGCTCCGGTGGTATAGCCCGCCACGACAAGGTCGCCGGCAAACGGGCCGTTGCGCAGTACGATGATCGAACGCCCCTCTTCATTGCTCCCGGCCGGCGGGAAGTTTGTCCACGACTGCCCCTGCGGCGCTGCGCCGATGGTCCCGTTGTTGCCGTTGACACGCACGGTGAAAATGTCCGTGCCAAGTGCCGGCGGATTGGTGTTTGAGCCGCCAGTGGCAACGATGTCACCAGCGCCGCCAAGACCGTTCGGCACTTCGTCCAGACCGTAGAAATAATCATCGAAGTTCGCCGTGCCATACTGCCGGTCCCAGATCAGGTTGAGTGCCGGCGTAATGCGAAGCAGGTAGGCGCCACGATTCGCGCCAACGTTCTGGTTCGTGCTCGATCCGGCGATCACGTAGTCTCCGGCAAACGTGGTGACACCGTCACCAACCGTCGCGCGGATGATCTGCCATGCCTCCTCGTCCGAGTTGTCACCGCCATACACCATTCTGTTGCTCACCGCACCGTTGGGAAACAGGTCCAGCACGAAGATATCCTCTGTCGGCGCCGGATGGCACGGCGCCCCGATGGTGCAGTAGCCGCAGACGATGAGGTGACCGTTGGGAAGTTCCAGGACGTCCGTGGCGCGGGAGTTGGTACCGATCTGATACGTTGCGGACCAGATGATGGCGCCCGCACCGTTGGCTACCACAACGTAGGCATCCGAGGTTGCCATGCAGGCGCCTCCCGGCCCGACGAACGATTCACCAACGGCAACGTAGCCGCCGCCGGCGCGCTGCAGCACGCCGTGTAATCCCGTCTCCACACAGCCGGGGCTGCCGAAGACCGATTCGAAACGCTGTGCGGAAGCGCTCCCGCTTCCAAGGAGTGCGAGGATTGCAGCGGCTGCAAGTGATCCGAGCAGCAGATGCCGTGAGAAAATACCAGGGCTCATGCTTGACCTCCGAGCTATTGGTGGGAAAATGCCGGTACGGTCGTTGCTGTCGGGAATGCCCGGACGCGTGTGGTCTCGATTGGACAGGGTACAGCGCGTGAGCCGGGCCGAATACCTACGCTCGACCGGCCGCACCGCAAGCAATGCAGCACCTGCCGGGCGCTCCGGGAGGTAGCGCGTCGGGAGACTACGATCGCCTGCCTGTGCGGCGGGAGCAAACATCGCGGAGTCCCGTTCGCCATGACAGTACATGTTGTGGTACCCATCGGCGGAACGCCAGGCCCCCTGCCCGGCGCCGTGCGGCGTAACCCTCGCGCAGTCCGACATCCCGTGACAATACATCTCGTAGTCCCCGAAAGATGGTGTACATGTTGCGGCAATGTTTCCTCATCCGGCGCGGATGGCTATATTTGCGGTCTTTCCGGAGCCGCCTCCCTGCGACACACCAGGACGCAGCGGGCATCCGGTCCCGTAGTTCAGTTGGATAGAACGCAAGTTTCCTAAACTTGATGTCACAGGTTCGAGTCCTGTCGGGACCGCTTTGGCCATTCAGAGTATCTGAGTGGCCTTTTGTTTTCTGCGATTTTGGGCCGCTTTCGAAGCTTGGTGGATGGGAAGGCGATCGGGGAATTGCCACAGAACAGCATGGATTGCCACAGTGGGCTGTACAAAAAGTGTACAAGAACTGTACATGAGCTGACTCGGTACACATTCGATCGACGGTATTATCCAGCATCCATTTGTCATTCCTCTCTCTTGAAGTCAGCATCACGTCCGGATCGAATGCAATAGCTAAGAGACCTAAGCGCGGTGCGTGCTTGCTCAATGCGATCAATATCAACCAAAATAGCAGCCGCGATAGGTTCGTCAGGCTTGATCTTTGTGTGAGTGATTCCCTTGGCTTGCATGTCAGCACGCTCTTCATCCGAGTACGTAGTATACACAGAGTAGCCAAGAAAGGGAACGGGTGGAGTGCCAAAGTCGAGATCATCTGGTACGCCAGCGTCATCTTCGATCGGATTGCCATCCTCATCGATGCGTTCCAGCCCGATATCCGCCACTGTGAAGTGCTGCCCACGTTCAGTTTGAACCGTCCGGCCAGCGATGTATGATACGCCACTCTTCAATACTGTTGACAGGTCATCAGCGATCAAACTCAGCAGTGGGCGATTACCCGTGGCTGCATCGGCTGTCAAGCTCACCACCGGATTTACATTGTCCGACAGATAGCAATGGAACCATTCTTGACCAAGGTCGTTGACACCAACTCGGAAATCGAATCCGAACTCCTCTGGGCGAAGATCAATCGACATTGGAATAGCCTCAAAATCGAATGCACTACCATCCGCAAGCGCACCAGCAAGTTCCCTTAATGCCTTCGCTGTCGTTGGCATATCGCTCGGCCTATAGGAGATACCCATAGTTTCAGGACCTTTGATGGTAAGATCGGCGATGCTACCCTTCACGCTGGCCGATAGAATCCTATTCTTGTCGAACCCCTTCAGTGAAAGAATGCGGCACCCTAGGGGCATGTCCCGATCTCAGTTGAAAGTTTGCATGGCGATGCTTGACAAAGATCGGGTTATTCCGTGATTATTCTCGACAATGCTTCGATCAGCTTCGGCATTTCTTTGTGCCCTTTGATTCGACGGAACTTCCTCTCCGC
>DASZRW010000009.1:45000-66533 GCA_035549015.1 Kapaibacterium sp. (SeqCode) | reverse complement strand
ACGCGCACGTTCCCGAGGTGATCGTTCAGTTCGTACTCCTTGTCGCCGAGGTCACGCGTGAAGAGCGTCCCCGCGCCATGGTTGCTCATGTCGCGCGGCGTTGCCGGGTAGAGCGTGGCTACACGGCCGTCGCTCTGGAGGCCGTACACGTATTGCTCCGCAAGCACCGCCGTGCAGCCGCCCCCCTCCTTCGGCTGCTCGCATTCGCACGCATCGCCGATGCCGTCATGGTCCGTATCCTTCTGGTCCGGGTTCGGCGTCCACGGGCAGTTGTCCTCGTTGTTCGGCACGCCGTCGCCGTCGATATCCCCGTCACAGCCGTCCGGAATGCCGTCGTGGTCCAGATCGCCGCCGCCGGTGCCGGGGGTGTCCGGGCAGGGGTCGGTGCCGTCCGGGATGCCGTCGGAGTCATGGTCGCCGGAGCAGTTGTTCAGCGGATCGTACGGGCAGGGATCGGAGAGGTCCGGGATGCCGTCGCCGTCGCGGTCGAACTCCAGCACGTCCGGTGTGCCGTCGCCGTCGGTATCCCGCTGGTCCGGATTGAAGACCGTCGGGGCGTTGTCCGTTGCATCGGGGATGCCGTCGTGGTCCGTATCGGCGGCGCCGTTCGGGTCCACGCAGCCGGGACCGTTCTGCGGACCGGTGAAATCCTCCGGGTCCGCGCACGCCTTCGTGTAGACCGCGATCACCTTCCCGCCAGCCTCGCGCACGTAGTAGGTGGTGGTGCCGGCGGCGGCAACCTTCTTCACCCGGTTCCCCTGCGCGTCGTAGCCGAAGAGGATGCGCGAGGTGCCGAACAGCTTCTGAACCTGCTCCACCTTGTCCTGCGGGGTCCAGGAGATCTTCGTGATCCGCTCGTTCAAATCGAACGCAAGGCGGCCGGCGCCGTCGTAGCCGTAGTTGGGCCCGGGCGCAATCGGTGCGCGGTTCTCGTAGTCGCGGTCCGTGGCGGCCGTGGGCCCAACGATGTCGTTCACCTGCGTGAGGCGGTTGGTGCCGGCGGCGTAGCTGTAGCCCATGTTGTCCATGTTCCGGAAGCCGCCGGCGTTCGCGCCGTGCCGTACCAGGTTCTGGATGTTGCCGTTGGGATCGTACTGATAGGTGCTGCCGTAGTCGCCGCTCACCGCCCACGTACCGCTGTTGGAGCCGGTGACCGTGAAGTCCTTGAAGGTGCTCTCGGTGAGCCGGTTCAAGAGATCGTAGTGATAGGTCTCGCCGGTCTCCCGCTCGTAGTAGCGCGTGGGTCCCGGCCCGGCCGGTGGCGGCGTGGTGTTGCTGTTCCAGCCGGCGATGTTCCCGTTGTAGAGATCCAGCCGGTTGCCGGCGGCGTCGGTGGCCACCAGGTTATCCGCCCGCATCGCGTACTGCCCGGTCACCGCCTTCGAGTTGAACGGCGAGTTACCGGTTCCCACCTTCTTCCGGAGATAGTCCCCCTGGTAGTACTGGAGCGCCATGCCGAAGGCGTCGGTGCCGTAGTTCGGGTGTGCGCCGGTGGAACGGGCGTCGGAGCCCGGATCGTTCAACACGCTGAGCGATGGGTGGTTGATCCCCTTCAGCCATCCATGGATGGTGTAGGTGTAGTCCACCCCCTGCAGGGAGTCCTCACCGTACTCCGCGCGCCGCAGCGGCCCGTGCGCGAAGTAGCCGTAGGCCGCGTCGCGGTCCCAGATGGCGCCGTCGCGCGAGCTCTCCACCCGGATCAGCCGGTTGTCCGCATCGTACGTGTAGCGCTGCAGCAGCTGGTCGCCATAGTCCTCGTTGTAGTAGAGCGAGCGGACGTTGCCGCTGATGAGGTCGTAGTTGTAGCGGATGTAGTTGCGCCCCAGCCCGCGGATATCCTGCGCGATCCACCCGACGTTGCCGTGCACGTCGTAGCTGTAGTAGGTGGCGGAGCTGCCGTCGGCGGCGGCCACGCTCGTGACACGGTTGCGCAGGTTGGCCTGCGGGGCCGTGTGCGGCATCCCCGCCTCCGGCTGGTAGGTAACGCCGCTCGGCGTGGTGTACGTTGTCTGGTAGACATGATTCAGGTTGGCCGATGGGAAGGTGTTGTCATCCGCGTTCGCCGTGAGCGTCGCGACGTTCCCAACCAGGCTCTCCCCGGTCTCCACCATGCGGCCGAGCGCATCGTAGCGCATGTAGCCGAACGCGCCGCGGCCGAACTGGTCGAAGTTCTGCGTGAAGCGCGGGCGCCCCGCGGAGTCGTACCAGACGCGGCTTGCGTTGCCGTCCGGCGTGATGCTCCGCTCCAGCTCGCCGAGGGAGTTGTACTGATACATGGTGACGAGCGTGTGCGCGGGATGCTGCGCGCGTGTTGCGCCGGCAGCCAGCGGAACAACGCCGGCCGGCGGCACGGTGCGCACCAGGCGGCCGGCACGGTCGTAGTAATAGAGCGTGAAGTGATAGCGCTCCAGCCCGAAGTTCACCGTCATCACATCGTTCACCGAAGCCGGAAGCGTGCATGCGGCATGGTATGCATCCACGGCGCGGGCGCGCTCCGCGGCGGCGCAATCGTTGATCTGCCGGTCCATGTCGCTCGAGGTCCGCGCGGCGATCCGCTCCGCGCAGCTGGCCATGTGATCCTCCACGGCATCGAGCGGTGTCGCGGGTTCCGCCCAGCGGAAGCAGATCTGCTCGCCGGAACAGGCATGGCTTGCACAGATGTCCGTGCAGAGCACGGCGCGATTGGTCACCTCCACGCCGTTCACGGTGCAGGTACGAACGTATACAAGCGAGCATGGCGGGGCGATCTCGAAGTGCGCCTGGATGTTCGCGCCGAGCGTGAAGATCTCCGGCAGCCCGTGCGCAGGGCAGCCGCAGCTGTCGCCGCCGTGGGGATCGGTGCGGGTGCTCCAGTTGCAGGCGGTGGAGTTGTCGCCGGTGAACTGGCTGTACCAGTTCCACGTCTGCTGCGCCATCTCCGCCGGTGTGTGATTGTCGCCGGCACCGGCGCGGTAGAACACCAGGCTGAGCGTGAGGTAGTTCGCAACCCGGCGCGCCCAGGCGGCGTCCGCGCGGGCATCGTTGATGTGGATCCATCCGGTCCCCGCCGGGCAGTTGCCGGACTGCGGGCGCGCCACCTCCCAGGTGGAAGTCATCGCGTGCCGCACGCGCACCTCCTCGTCGGCGCTGCCAACGCCGCTGATGGAGCCGTTGGTGTACTGTGTGGTAAGCTGGCAGGAGTCCGCGCAGTTCTGTACCAGGAGCATCGCAAGGCAGGCCGCCTCCGCGTTCGTCAGGTCGAACGGGCCGCTCGGGGATATCGGATTGCCGTCGATATCATGCGCGTCCCCCTCCACCTTCAATCCGTCGCGCCGGTAGGCGTTCTTCACGGAGGACAGGAACCCATCGTAGTGCGCGTCGCAGGTCTGCGCGCAGATCGTCACCACCTGCTGACGCATCGCCTCCACGCAGTCCTCGTTGTCCGGCGGATCGCAGCCGGGGGGAAGCTTGATCCCGGTCTGCGCGGTGCTTCCCTCCAGGCAGTCGTGGAATCCCTCCCACTGCTTCGTGGAGTAGGCGGCGTTGCGCACATCGGCCGGCGGCCAGTCCGTGAAGTCCGGTGTATGGTCGTCGTGCTGAATGCGGTGCAGCGTGCCGTCGTTGGTGCCGTTGTAGATGTAGTTGCGGCGGCATGCCTCCGTTCCCTTCACGTCGGAATCGTAGTGGAAGAACGCATAGGCGTAGTCTCGGTAGCCGCCGATGGTTGTGCTACCATAGACAACGGAGCCATAGGGATCGCGCGAGACGCCGCGATACTCCTTCCCCGCCATCGTCAGGAAGGCTTCCAGCAGGTTGTAGTTCGGGTCCGGCTCGTCCGGATTGCCGTCGTGATGGAGCGTGGCGTTCGCGCCGAAGTTGCGCACGAGCTGCACCCAGATCTTCCAGAGCGTCGCGCAGTCGTACCGGAGCGCCGGATCGGACTCGTGCGTCATGTTGTAGATCATCCGGTCGAAGTGCCCGGTGCGGAATCCGTTCGTGTGCGTCTCGTAGAGCGGCACGGCCGTGTTCCCCGGCCCCGGCTTCACGAAGTACCCGTCCAGATCGTTCCCGAAGTTCTTTCCGCTGATCCCGTTGTACGCGTAGTTGCTTCCCCAGGTATCGTAGAGATAGGACTCGAACGCCGGGGGATTCTCGCAGCTGGCCGCCGGAGGATCGCACAGCTCCTTCACGATCTTCACGGAGCAGCAGCCGGCATCGATAGTGTAAGTGTCGCCGGCAAGGGTGACGCCGGTCCCGATCTTTCCATCCAGATAGGCGTAGAGCCCTTCGATGTCGTTCGCGGCCAGATACGTGCGGGCCTGCGTCACGATGGTGTTCGCGTTCGCCTGCGCAATCAACGCCTGCTCCGTGGCACGCCCGAAGCTCACGCTGGCCGGATCGCCCTCCGTGCCGACGGGATCCGCGAAGAGCCGCTTCACGATGGTGTAGGAGCCGGGCTCGAGGCCGGTGAAGGTGAAGCTGGTGGACCACGCATGCCCGGTAGGATTGCCCGGGCTGCACGCCTCGAGCGGGACGGGGATCACGTCGGAGCGAAGATTCGCATCCGTGGCATCCGGGTTGTCCATCGGCACGGCGATGAACTGCACGCTGTACTGGCAGGTGCGGCAGATGCCGGCACATGTGTTCGCCACCTCGTGCGCGTTCAGATCGTAGGTCACCTGCACATCGGTGGGAACCACCAGCGTGATGGTTGTCGATGAGCTGATCTCCCGCTCCGCGCTCTGCGTATTACTCGTCACGCTCTGCGATACCTGATCGCTCACTACCGTCTCGTTCAGATCCTGCAGGTGCGTTCCGCCCGAGAGCGTCTTGTGCGCGAGGCAGGTGGCAAGCACGTGACCGCTGTTGTCCACATACTGAAGGCCGATCACCTTGTTTGCATCAACCGTGGTGACCCGCTGCACCGTGGTGGCATCGGGCGCCTCGTCGCCGAACAGGCGCACCAGCTCCGCATCCGTTGCCTGGCCGTAGTAGAGTCGCGTTGCGCGTGTTTCCCCCTCCGCCGTTCCGCCGATGCGATGCGCGCTTCCGGGACCGCCAACCTCGCGCGTGCGGCCGGAGGCATCGGGATAGAAAAGCGTTCGCGCGAAGGGATAGCCCTCGGCGTTCGGAATCGTCAGGTCGCTGTTGGCGTCGGAATAGTAGTTGTACAGATCGCCGGCCTGCCCGGCCTGCTCCGGATTGTTCCAGTTGCCGGAGGTGGGGCTGCCGTTGTCGAACTGCGCGGCCGTGTACACCCCGCCGCTGCTGTTCTGCAGGAACTTCTGGTGATAGCCGAAGCCGGCCCACGTTATCGGCGCCGGCAGCGTTGCAAGCGCCTGCCGGCCGGAGTAGTCCGGCACGGTCTGCGCAATCAACGTCTTGCTGTCGGTCACCAGATGGGCCTGCGTCTGCCGCGGCGCCAGCAGCGACGTCGCGTAGGAGATCCCCTCGCCGATGCGCGTTCCCTCGTCTCCCTCGGTCAGCGATCGCTTGTAGATCCAGGAGAGGGCGGAATCGAACTGGCGGTAGAAGAATACCGCGCCGTTGTACTGCGTAACGGCAACGTCGTTCAACGCCGTGATCGTGATGGTGCCGTTGGCGGGCGCCGTTGTCCAGACGCCCCAGTTCCTGTCGTTGGCGATGCCGCCGGGGTACTTCTCACCGATCGGCCGCACGCGCCAGGCGTAGTAGCCGGTGCCTTCTGCAAGAGTGAGCGTCAGCTGTGTTGCGTCGTTCCCGGTCTCGATGGTCAGCGCCTTGCGCCAGTCGATCTTCTCCTGGATGTGCATCTCGTCGTTCGCCGCAACGGACGCATCGCGATTGAAGAGGCGGAGCAACTGGAACTGATAGTCCGGGAAGCGATCGTTGCCGCAATCGTCGATGATCTTCCACTGGAACGTCACCGGGTTGGTCTTTACGGTGCCGTATGCAACCTGATTGAGCTTGTGGACGGTGAGGTGGAGGTGGTGGCATAGACAGCATTAGTGGCAAACTCGCTTGTCAACAGCGAATCTCAACCACCAGGACGCTTCGTAATTAGAGGGCATTAGAACGTCCATTGGAATTCCTACCCGGAGCCACTGCACTCCAGTCGAAGAGCATGTGCCAACACTATTGACCTGGATCAAACACCATAAAATCCGCAGAGCAGCAACGCAGATGGAGCCACGCATTATGCTGGATTCTACAAGCTGCTTCCGGCTAAAACCATCGCCGCACATATGGTGCAACTCGGAATCCGTGTTTTCGGATTCGGAGTGAGATACACGAGCCGAGCTGAGGCATCCAGCCCATTCCGAGCACGGCCGTCGCCATTTTTCGATTACCGGCCTGCGGTGATATCAATGCTCTACTACAATACGACCGACACGCGTATCGGTCGGTGTCGCTAAAATGAGAAAGTATTCACCTGCCGGTAATGTGGAGACATCGACATTCACACCATGTTCGCCAATCCCGATGCTACCCGATACCAATGTTGCTACGTGACGGCCGAGACCATCGGCCATACGCAACGTTGTCAAACCACTCTCGATCGTACTGAATTCGACTCTGACGCTGGCGTTGGCCGGATTCGGCTTGGCTGGTTTCAGCGCCACGCCGCTACCCGACGCCTCCAGTAGTCGTTGCGTACCCGTGGTGCAGATACCCGTCAGATGGAATACACCATCGCCAGTTTCCACATCAGCCGCCGTCGGAATTCCGCCATCTCCAAGCCATTCAAACGAAAGGAGATCGATGTTCGTAATGTCTGTATCGCCCAACGCAACCATCAGCGGCACCCGGAGCAAGGTGTCGCTACTTCCATCCCAGCTCCCGCGGACGGTCACTGTACGCATCGGCAGGCTCAACGAATCATGCTCCAACGGCCCGTTTGGAATCAGCAGGCGAGCATTGAACCTGAGCGTTGCCTTGAAGCCTGCCGATCCAGCCTGGGCGATATAGGTTCGTGGACCGGATAGTACCAATGGCAAACCGAGAAGTTCCCCCGGACGACCGGACGTATCAGGCACAGATACGGTTCCGCCTATGCCCTGGCCAAGGAGAACGACTCTGGATGGCGAACCGATGCCATCAAAATCAAATGCCAGCTGTCCGCTTGTCCGGCCGATGTACCGCGGTGCAAATCGCAGCGTAACGCTTCGTCCCTCTCCGGGCTGTAACGTGAAGGAGCCGTCTCCAGCTATTGTGATGAATTGAACGGCATCTGGACCACCTTGCCTCACCGCGGTAACATTCAGAGGGGCTGCGCCAATGTTGCGCACTACCATATTGACAATCGTATCCCTGGCACCGCCAATGGCAAGCGCACCAAAGTCGATCTCGGCAGGGCTCGCCTCGAGCTGAGGAATAATTCCCTCGCCATGAATGCTCTGCGATATAGTTTTGAAGGGAGTGCTCAACTCGACCGACGCCGACCTAATGCCGGTATTTTTCGGTGAGAATTCGAACCATGCAGCACGCACCTCGTCCGGCATTAGGCTGAACGGAAGATTATCACCCAGAATCCTGAACTCATTGTTTGCATCATTAGCGACGCGCATACTTTGAACGTCCAGCCTTACCGTGCCCGAATTGCGAACATACGCAGCAACAGTGCTGTCCTTCGTTCCGCCCACGGCTACCTTGCCGAAATCGAGATCCGGAACGACGGATCGGGGCACGTCGATCGCCCAGAGGGAATCAGACATATCCTGCTCCAACGGAGCGGCATACAGATCCCACACGCGTACGACGGAATCATTAAGGCAGCCGAACGCGAAGAGGCGCCCATCCGGGCTGATACCACCATTTAGAATTTTCTTCGGCAGGAACAATGTCTTCAGTAGCTTCCCGTTCATAACATCCCAGACCGCGATCAGCGTCTGGTACTGCTGTACGTATGGTGGGTCGGGGCTCAGATGTTCGTCGATATGACACGTTATCAAGCGCGATCCATCAGGCGTGACGTACATCAGATCCGGACGGTCATTCGGGATATGCTTCGCGGCTACCTCCGGCGCCATACTCCACTGTGCCATGTGAGCGCTGTTCGCGGCATCCCAGACATCTATGCTGTCCCACAAAAGATGCGTGAAGCCACCATCGGCCAATGAATCGAATGGACGAAACGTAAGGAACTGCGAGCCTCGCGGGAAGAAGAACGCGCTGCCGGATTGAATAAGACGCATGGCCTCGCTCGATGTACGCACGTCACCGACCGACAGGACACCTCTGTACTGATCCCAGAATAGCAGATACGAACCGTCGCGGCTGAAGTACTGAACGCGGTAATCCGAATTCACCTGCGCGTTGGAGAAGGTAGCAAGTTGCGTACCCGTGTTCAGATCGAACACATGAAGCTTCCACGTAGCCGAGGAGGAGTCGTTGACCGCATAGCGCGTGAACACGGGATCGAATGCGGCGGCGCTCGCAGCGCCCCACTGTTGATAGGCAGCGCCACCCGCAAAATCTCGCGCCAGCAATACCGAACCGTCATAACTCATCACACCACGACCGTCAGATGAGAAGCCGACGAATTCCAGCCGCACGGAATCAAACCGGCCGAGAGCCGCACCAGTATAGCGATCCACGAGGCGCACCATCGGATCAACCGTGACCCAGTGCTGTTTCGCGTCGAGGCCATCGTATCCATCCTCAATCATAGCCAGCCGCCCATCTGGAAGGAAACCGGTCATCCCCAGTGTTCCGGGAAAGGCACGTACCGCAGCGAATGCCCAGAGTGTATCTGGTGGCTTTGGAGATGCGCGTAATAGGCAGCGCTCGCTCGGTGTGTTCGGAACCGTCCATGAGAACCGGAATCCCGTGGCATCATCGGCAACCGAATTCCATGTTCTTCCGGCGTCAGTGGAATACTCGATGTGAACCGGAGTCGTCGGAAGTGCGCCTTCCCACGCCACCACGGCTGCGCTCCCGACAGCCAGACGCTCCCCGCCGTTCGGCACGGTTACACGGAATGTCGGGCGCCGGGGCGGCACGCCGGGATATCCCGCGCTCGCAAAGATGTACACGGGCTCACATGCATCGCTTTTAATTGCAAGCTGAGAGAATGCATAGCCGGAATCGGCAGCGGCATATCGCATCGTGACGCGACGTGTATCGCCAGGCATAAGGGTAAATGCAGGAGGGGCTCCGCCGCTCAGAATCTGCAGCGCGGATGTGCTGCCTGCAATGGATTGAACCGTTACCGGACCATTGAGCGCCGTAAGCGCTATGGTGGTATCCCGGTACCCCCCCGGCGCCACCGGACCGAAGAGAACACTTGCGGGCTGGACAACCACCGTGGGCGCATTGGGTATCGGCGCGATGTACGCTCCGCGAGCCGACATTCCAAGGGCCGGGATGCTGACGTCGACGGTGCGCTCGCGCGAGCAGTCGGGCCCGCTGTGCCAGGTAAGGGTGCAGGCCCCTTCGCCTTGAACCTCATCCAGAATGGATAGAATCGCAGCCCGCATATCATCTTTCGTCCAAATCCAGTTTACAACACGCCCCCCGGTCTGCGTTGCGATGTTCCGCAGAAATCGTGGAGCGGCACCACCGACATTCAATACAAAGACGCTCACGTCGGCCCGTTTCGCAGCAGCCACTATTGCCGTGTCATTGGCATGATCATCCCCATCGGTAAAGAACAGCACGATCCTTCGATGCTTGCCGCTCGCGGCAACTGGGATAGCGCCCTCTGGATTGTTTACGAAGCCACCATCAAAACTAAACCCTCCGTCACAGACCAGAGCACTAATGGACGCTAAAAGACGCACTTGGTTGGTGGTAAGGTCCTGGTTGATGACACGGGTTACAATAGCACATTCAGAATTGCCGAATGCCAGTCGTTGAGCGAAGACTGATGCGCCGTATTTCGAGAGATCGATGCCGAGCCCGTCCATGGACCCTGTGATATCAAATAACAGGACACAGGAGAGTCGTGGAAGCATCTGAGCCGGCGGGCACTCGATTCCGGTGACGTTCCGTGGGATACCGTTCTCCTGTACGACAACGCCCGCGGGTGGAAGACCTGACAATGTCCGGCCCTGATCACCGACCGCCAGCATCTTCGCCCGAATAACTGGATATGCCGTTGAGTCGACGTCGAACACCGTAAACGTTGACTGCCCCCTCGCCGGCAGTGTTGCAGCAATAACGATCAGGCAGAGCGCTATCGAAGTGCATCTCAGGTATGTCCACATATTCATCGGAATGGCACTCATCTACATGATATCGAATCGCAATGGCATCAGACAGCGATGGAGAAGATAATGTATCATACCATACGCGGAAAGGCCGAAGGGGGCTGTCATTGCAGCCCCCTTCGTAGCCGTTTCGATCCCTCAGTGTTGCACCACGAGTTTCTCGCAGACAATATGCCCATCGGCGCAATGGGCCTGCACCAGATAGAATCCAGTGGGCAATGACCCGACAGACAGCTCTCGCTTCCCGGACGAAGCACCGAAGAACTCTGTCGTCCGTATGACCCGTCCCGAGGCATCCATCACCGCGACGGAAACGATATCACTCCGTGATGACTCCAAGCTCACGAGATCGCATGCTGGGTTCGGCTGCACATGGAACGCGACGTCGCTGGAAGAGGGCGAGACTGGCCCTGCATCCGCCGAAGAACCCGCCGTAGTCTGAATGCTGAAGAATCCTCCGCTGAACACATTATCCCCCGCAGCGCCGAGGTCGCGCACACGCAGGCGGTACGCGTCGCCAGACAATCCCACCGGCAGATACCAGGCATACGTTCCCCAGAAGCCCGGCACCGAAGAGGCCACTGTTGTCCAGCGGTCCAGCTTCCCATCCCACAACGCAATTTCCACGGGACCATGGATGCGACCGGCGTCCCATGAGATCGTGCATGTCCCCCCGGCGCCGTATCGCTCCCCACCCGCAGGCTGTTTCAATACCTGTGCATGCAACAGGCTCCCTCCCACCAACAGGTAGATAAGAAAGGCCTTCCATTGAAGCGGACTTACTCGAGTCCGCGATCGACTTGATGTTTTCATCAATGAATCTCCATGTATGAATTCGGTTACTCGCTCGTACTCGGCCATATGCTCGACGCGGTCGATTGTACAAAGACGCTCGATGCCCCGCATGAACATATTGGCGCGCATCATACAACAGGTCACCCATGCGTTCTACTTTATGGTCGTCTCGACGTCCCATTCCGTATTACCGCTTGGGTCTTGAGTTATGTGGACACCGTGGTTGGGACCATATGCTCCGAACCAGTTCGACCACATAAGCATGTATTGCGCGACACCCATTGGATCCGGGTCGCCCGCACCGACGAGATTTCGGAATGCTTGCGCCAAACTGTCAACCAAGTCGTTGACATGCAAACCGGCAATAAAGCCAGCTATACCTCCACCAAGCGTAAGTGCAACCGCACCAATCTCCACAAGGGCCGTAGCGATTGACGACCCTCCGGTCACTCCCAAAGCAGCAAGTAATGCCATTAACCCGCCGAATGCCGTAAATCCACCCATGAGCCCAAGAGTTAGGCCAATTATTGCGCCAATGGCGGAATAATTATTGCCGTCTTCATCTTGCTCGCAATCTGAATCCCTATCGAGGTCGAATGTCGCGAGTCCTAATGTCGCGACCCAATCCTTTTTCATCTTCGGATATGTCATAGCGATCGAATTATATTCGGCCGCATTGTCAACATCGCGGTAGTCATAGCAATACGTGCTTGGGAGCTGGGTGTGGCTGGGAATTGTCACAACAGCCGAGCCGCTACCATCCTGGATACCGCCCGAGACGACCGTAAACATCTCAATTCCACCATCTCCCTGGGTTTTCAAGGGCGTAATCTTCACCACCTTTACAGTCAGACTAGGCATCTCCGTCTCGGCGTCGAATGTAGTTGGGTTCTTAAGCAACTCGCTTCCCGTGTTGCGAATCCCAGCACGAATCTCTGCATGGTAACGCTCCGCTCTGGGGACTCCAATCGCGCCATCCTTCAGGCTCAATTCGGCAACCCGGTTCCCGCTCGAATAGCCCACATTGCCACCGTGCGCGGTCGAATACGAATGGGCATTGGGATCGTAATCAATTCTCTCGGTGAGATCAGTGAAGACGATCTTCTGTTCGGTCGTCGTCGTGCTTATCGGACTATTGAACTTGAAGCGAACCTTCGTACCATAGCCAGTGGATGGAGTGTCGAAGATGTTACCATCATCCTGAAGCTTGTGCTGCAGTTGCCGCGGCAGGAACCAGGTGATGTCGCTGCTCGAGGTCTTGTCGTCGAGATACAACCCCACCTGCCGCAACCGGAAGCCATCATCGAAGTATCCCTTCACGAGCTTATCCGCATCCATCACGAGGTACTGGAACGGATTCGTCGTGTTCGGCGTTGGGTATTGATATCCCGTAGTGTTATCCCAGTGCGTGAATGTATATCCTTCCTCACCCGTCGCTGTGAACTGTGTTTCACCCACCAGTCGCAGGCTCTCGCCGCACATGAACTGTACGTTCAGGTTGCTCGACGACTCGGTATTGTCCGTCCCGGAGTAGGTTCCGTCGGACGAGAAGAACCTTGGGACAACCGCCCCTGTAGTCGTATTCACCATGTATACGCCGATGCGGACATCCTTCCCCTGACCGACCTTGGTACGATAGGTTCCTCCCTCATTGCCGACATTGGCCAGTACTGTATGTAGATCAAGCTTGTACGTCTTTGGACGAATTGCAACGAGCACATGCGTATATGGTTTCGTCAACGGCAGAGCACTGATGCTGCTCCATGAGCTTGGCCCCGTTCCTTTCGGCCACTTCAGATCTACGAAGATGCCAGGTCCATCGATGTAGATCTCCGCAATTTCGTAGCAGCCACTGGAGACGGACGCCGTTACCACTTCGGAGCTCCCTGGGCCTGATGCAGTCTTACACGGTGAAGGATTCACAGTTACAACCGCGGATGGATCCATCGCTGTCGGCGGAAGTCCGGGATCGTCTATCCAATACGACGAGACGCACAGGCCATAGTCTGTCGGAATCGTCGGCCACTGCACAGGCCCAATGTTTATCGGTCCCGTATTAATGCGACCGTCGTTCCGAACAGCAATCCGTTGCGTCGTGACTCCATTGTACTCACTCCCGGTACTGCTCCAATTCTGGAAACTTCCGCCATTTGCATAATCCGGACGAGCCATTAGCGTGATTCCTTCACCAGGTGCCAGCATGTACGTGCCTGCTGCGCCAATCGAATCGGTGGTATCACCTACTGTATTGTATCGATAGACCGTTACGCCCACATGTGTAGCTGCACTAACGTATACAGTCACTGTGTCCCGCTTCCGGAATATACCTCTGAGCGTTATGTCTTTGAGAGCAGAACATGATTGCGTGATGCTGAGAGTCTGGTCGGTACTCCCATCAAGCAAGGAGTCATCCGGCGATTCCCACCTCACGAATGCGAAGTTCGCGTCCTGCCTCAATGCAGATACGGTAACAGTAGACCCCTCCCCCGCGATAATCTCACCCTGGTGGGATAGCAGCGACGCGGATGGCGTCCCGGCCGAGGTGTCTTCCGCGACAGCGCTTACGTTCACGGAATACACATTCTTCACACGCACCGCGAACGTCCGATCATCCGAGGAATCGCCAGTTAGCTTGCTCACATTCGCCCGTACGAAATATTCGGTACCTGGTGTGAGTGAGGCAGCCGGCTTGAACAGCAGTAGGCTGCTATCACTGGCGCTGAGCCACGCCGTCCCGGATACACTCGATGTTGTCATGTGCCATGTGGAATCGGTGTCCCATACAACGCTGTCGAGCTGGTCCATCGCGATGATCGCACCGGATATCGATGTCGAGGATGCAAGCTTCCGGTCGAATTTCAGACGCATTGTATCACTGCACTGAATCCATGGGTTCATGAACACTGGCACTGACACCAGATGATGGACATCCGGAACTGTTGTGAACGTGATCGATGCATCGGTAACGTCAAGCGTGTCCGGCGACGGCCCAACGACCGAATCATCAATTGCCCGCACTCCGTGTACCTTCAACGTATATGTCGTATTGAAGAGGAGATTGGCTCCTGGAGTAAACCGGATTGTATCGCCTGCAATGGCATATGTTCCCCGCATTGCCAGAAGTGGCAGGAGCGAATCCGGCACGCTGTCAGCAAGCATCTTCGGCACCAATAGAAACGCTGGCCGAGTGGTGTCGGTATATACGGCGGTGTCTCTGAATGCCCTGACGCTGCTGTGATCGATTCGAAGTGTCGTGCGCAATGTGATGGTTGGATGAATTTCAACATCGCCGGCACCGGATGCCGGATCAATGAATGTGATCGTTGGGGACTGTGCAACTGCCTGTGCTATGGCCCCAAGCAATAGCATGGCCATTGTGGTTACAAGGGTTCGCCACATAATTGCCTCTTCTTTGGTTTTGATGAAGTGACAGCAATCGAGCTGCCGATAAGATGCTCTATACGAAGTACTACTCGTACATCAGACGCCAACGGCGCATAGCTCAACGCACGCTCACCGCATAGCGGCCTTCCCGCTCCACCTCAGCCCAATGCCCGCTCCACGGTGATATCCACCCACTGCGAGCCGAGACATGCCGGGAGATTCCGGGCTTCGGAACCGAGCAGGTCCGGCCGTTCGGTGAATCCGCCATGACCATCGTTGATGAGGAACACGCACGTGCGCGCGCTGTCGGGCCGGCGGGATCCGACGAAGAGATCCGGCGCACCATCGCCATTCATATCGGCAATGCTCACGCAGCCAACCGTGCCGATGCTCACCGTCAGCAACGCCTTGCGCGTGAACATCAAACTGCCGTTGTTCTCGTAGAGCGTGCAACGGGCTCTATTCCCCTCATCCGCGATTGAAAGAATATCCGCATCACCGTCGCCATCGGCATCCAGGAAGAACGCAATCGGCGAGCAGCTGGAGATTCCGGCCTCACTGGTGATTTCTGTGAAGTGGACACCCTGCTCGTTATGAAACAGACGCCCGCCAACAAGCAGATCGAGATATCCGTCGCCATCGATATCCCGCCAGGCAATCGCCTGTCCGCTGTACAGCGAGTCAGGAAGGCCAACGTCGTGCGTCACATCGGCAAGCCCGCCGGCGTCCTTCCGTGTGCGGTCGTACTCTACCGTCGCATCAATCAGAAATGAGTACGTGCCCCAGCTCCAGTCGGTACCCTTTCGAAGCAACTGCGCAGAGTACACCTGATCCCCATTCACGCACGCTGCCTTGTGCATGCGCCGATCGGAGAGGAGATGGACACCGGGTGATAACTGATCGATGGCGATAAACAGTTGTCGCGATGCGACGTATGCCGGCTGCCGCAGCCGGATCGAAAGATGTTCGATCCCGGGCTTTGATTTGCGAAGAGTGATGGGCGGTATCAGGTCACGCGTCAGCCCCGGGGCCGGCAGCCCTCCTTCGTAACCATAGAGATGAAGAACCGCCGTCCCATTGCTGCTTTCGCCGCCGAGCACAACGTTGACCGAGTGAACATATGCCGGCGATGCAAGATCGAAACGCGCGGCCTGCACTGCGAGCGAACCATCGGCGTAGGAGAAGTAGCCGCCGCCTCTGGTGTATGTACGAAGCGTGTCCAATGCCTGCCCTGCGAGAGCAACGGGCGTGAACAGCACGACAAGGGCAAGAAGTCGGACGTTGGCATTCATGATCGCATTATTCATATATATCCACCGCCTCATGGAGAAGAGGCGGACGATTGTTCGCTTGAGTTGCCTTGTAGACCACCGGCACCGTTCATGCCGGGCACGGGAAGTCCCTCGCTCCGAAGCGCATTCCGGATCGCTGTTCGTTTGGAAGCCGCTGAGCTGGCGCCCTTTGTTATGACTTCATGTCACGATATGCGAATCTTATCTGTTGGCGGATAAATGCATGGCAGCTCGTCCTGCGCATGGAGCCATATCGGCCAATGGCGCACATACGCCGCCCGGCTGCGCCAGCAGACAGTGCACGGCACGTGATGCAGGATTATCCATCCTTCCCGTGCTGGAGCCGCAGCAGCAATGCTGAATTGTCCGGCGGATAATCATCGCAACTGCCGATCGAATTTCGTATTCGAACGGCGGGAACGGTTTCGTTGTTTCCGAGAAATCGTGTTTGGAGGTGTGCGCGCCTGATGAACGGCATGCAACCTATCCCACGACGCATCGCAAGGCAAGCACAAATTCCCGAGGGATGATTATTTACCCTGCCGCACACGGCTCGTACGTTCATGGCATCACGCAGCGTGGCCGCCCGGGAACTGCGTACGACGCTCTTCGGCTCGCTCGACTTCCACTCGGTTCTACTACAGAACGATCTGCCCCGCGAAACCTGTCACCTCGTTTGATTTTTATCGGCGAAATCTTTTGGATCGCACGATGCGTTCTGAGAGCGATTCATTCTTTCTCCCCGGTGTGGCAGGCGGCGCGGTTGCCAGGCCACTCAACGTTGCGAATGCCATCCCCGGCGTCCTTTGCCTGCGCAGGTCAATCGCTCCCGGCATGAATGGCAACTTCTTTCCTTCGGGAACGTAGGCACGCGCAGTCCCCCTCGATATCCTGCATCGCCGTATCCATCACATACCGATCGGCACCATGACAAGTCATCCCATTGATCATCGCACCGGGTGCGGAGCCGCGGCCGCCGGACTGATCACTGCGGCAACGGCACGGCTTCGTCCGGATCCGCTTGCGGCTCTCCCCGTTGCAACCGATGCGTCGGCGCAGGCACGGGCGGCCGGCTCGCAGCCGTTGCTCGCGGAGGCACTGTTCCTGGTTGCCTCTTCACTCAATTCGCTCGGGCGTTTTCCCGAAGTGTTCGCTCCGGCGCGTGAGTGCCTGAGGCTCGCCCAGGACCTCGACATCGGGTGGTTGAGGGTGCGGGCACAGTGCCTGATCGGCGTGGCGTTGCGAAGCACGGGAGAGATACCTGCGGCGATTGAAGCGTATGCAGTGGCTCTTGCCGATGCACGCGGCATTCGTTCTCTTGCACTCGAGTCCCTGGTACTTCAGCGCCTTACCATCCTCTATGCCGTCACCGGCAATTACGTGCGTGCACTGCATCTGGCGCGCCGATCGTTGAAGCTTGCCCGGCGTTCGGGAGATCGACTGCGGATCGGCGATGCGCTGCGCGGAATGGCATTGGTCCATACGCACCTCGGGCACGACACGGCGGCATTCGATTATTGTCGCCAGGCTCGCTCGATTGCGCTGGATATCGGTGACCGTTATCTGTTCTCCATGGTGGAGGCGTTGATGGCGGAGTTGCTGGTTCGTTCGGGGGACCTGGAGAAGGCTGCAGTGCGAACCGCTTCCATCACACGGTGGGCCACGGAAACCGGCAGTGTGTTGTTCGAGATTACCGGATGGCTGGTCGGCGCAATGATTCGGATGCGAAGGGGTGATGTTGTGGGCGCCTTCGAGATGCAGTTGCACGGTTGCGAGATTGCTGCGAGGGCGGGAGAGCGTATCGGGATGTTCGAGGCGCTAAGCGCCATGTCGGATCTGTTGATTGGGTTGGGTGATGGTGCCAGGGCAATGGAATGCACGCGCATTGCAGAGCGTCTCTGTATGGAATTCGGCGGCGAGCGCGGATGGATGCTGCATCGCCTTGCTCGCTGCCACATCGTTGCCGGACGGATCGCGTCTGGAGCCGTGCTGGGGCGTGCGGCACTGCAACGAAGTCTCGATTCCAGGGATCCCTATCTGCAGCGGGCCAGCCTGTTCGATATCGCAATGGCGGCGGCACTTGCAGGCCAGCATGCCGATGCGTGCGAGGCGCTGAACGCTTCGATTGCCATCGGACAGCATCTGGATTCTTCCGAAGGAATGATCGTGCCGCCGATATCATTTCCTCCGCTCGGTGATTCCAGCTTTGCCTGCGACACCGGAACTGCCGATGCATGCAGGCAATACGTTGCTCGCGCGGTGACATTTGCGATAAACACCGGGAGCGCGGGGGCACTGTGCGATGCATTCTCTGCCGCCCGCTCTGTAGTGCCAGGCATGGGCAGCTCCGATCTTGACGCCTTCGTCGCGCAATTATCCGCGCGGTGTGGAGATCGGATATCCGGCGAGCGGGCCAGGCTGCAGCAGCTCCGCGCCGAAGTCGATCGGCAATGTGTTCTGATCGAGGGACGGGCTTTGAGGCTCGATGAACGCGAGATTGCCAAGGCTGTTCGAATCGTGAATGCATCCGCCGATACGGCGGTTGCGGACGCTGCCTTCCCGGCCGCTGCAGTTGTCGGGAATGTGGCCACGGATGGGCATGGGGATCGTGATGCAGTAATTCGCGTCTGGACGTTTGGCGATCTCAGAGTATGGCAGGGAGAGAGGGAAATCGATCGGGCGATGTGGGGACGCCGGCGCGCGCGCGATCTTTTTGCATTCCTGCTTACACGATACCGCCGCCGCGTAAGCCTCGATGAAATCGTGGAGGCTCTCTGGGAGGAAGATGAGGCTGACGTGCGTGCGACCCTGGTGATGAACGCAGTGGCTCACCTGAGGCGTGTGCTGGAGCCTGAGCGCGGCCCGCATTCGGAGTCGCGCGTGCTTCGGGGCATGAACCGGACGTATACACTGGATCTTGGTGAGGGTGCCTGGATCGATGTCGTGGAGTTCCGCGAGCTGATTGCGCGAGCACGGCGCTGCTCCGGCGCCAGGGCGAGCGCGCTGTACCAGAAGGCCGTGGCGCTCTACGGTGATGATTATCTCAGCAGCTACCGGAGCGCAGCATGGAGCAGTTCGGAACGTGAACTGCTCAGGGATTTCTTCCTCGACGCAATGGAATTTCTTGCACACGATTACGCAGCCAACGGTGCGGTGAATGAGGCATTACTCACGGCCCGTCGCATGCTGGATCACGATCCGGTGAACGAGGCCGGCTGCGAGATCGCCTGCTCGCTTCTGATGAAGCGCGGCCGCGCTGCCGAGGCGGCAACGCTGTTCGACAGATACAGATCGGCATTCCATCGCATGTATGGTACAGAGCCCCCGTCAGATCTGAAGTGCATGGTGCGAAGCAGCAGCGGCAAATAATTCACATTATGGATCGGCGTACGGTGCCGTCTCGTGCGCGGGCGACAGAGCACACCATCACCTTCGATACGAGCCACCGCTCATACACTCTGATATCTCTGCCGGCGGCGCCGGCTTCCATCTCCGCAGTATTCTTGGACGGCATGGGCATTTGTGGCCGTGCCAGGAATGCGCCGACCACAGCCCTCTTTTGAAGGTACAATACCGTGCGCGGACGGAACATGTCTGCGCTACAATGACCCTTCCGTGAAGCGGGAATTCGGCCGGGTGCATCGATGTTAGCGTGAGTCCGGTCAGGGAGATCTGTTAACTGAGGATTGCAATCTGCTTCGACGGCGGCGCGCGCTGGTTGGGAGGCGGCCTGACCTGCATGCGCACTGGCCAGCCCTCGCCCGCCAGTGGTTCTCTGGATCGGCGCGGACAGGTGCAGATCGGCGCGACGAGGATTATCGCACCGGTTGCTGAGGGTAGATCTATAAAAAGACCAAGCCCCCATGGAAATCGTCCATGAGGGCTTGTTGACAGGTCTTGGCGGCGTCCTACTCTCCCGTGCCGTTACCAGCAAAGTACCATCGGCGCTGCAGGGCTTAACTACTCTGTTCGAGATGGGAAGAGGTGTTTCCCCTGCGCTATCACCACCAAATTTTCTAAGAACTGCGCGCGCAATATCTGCGTGCTGCAAGTGAAGTTGGAAAACGATCAGGCTGGATGCTCATCCGTGCATCACCAAGTCATGCAGACGCACCGAGCATGTGTCTACGCTCGGAGGAATCCATGATTAATAAAAACACATAGGAAAGTCTCACGGCTTATTAGTACTCCTTGGCTACACGTGTTGCCACGCTTCCACCTAGAGCCTATCAACCTGGTCATCTACCAGGAGCCTTGAGATCTGCTTGCGCAGATAGGGAAACCTAATCTTGGGGTAGGCTTCGTGCTTAGATGCGTTCAGCGCTTATCCTTTCTGGACATAGCTACCCAGCTGTGCCACTGGCGTGACAACTGGCGCACTATAGGTCCAGTCACTCCGGTCCTCTCGTACTAAGAGCGACACCCCTCAAGTTTCCTCCGCCCGCATAGGATAGGGACCGAACTGTCTCACGACGTTCTGAACCCAGCTCACGTACCGCTTTAATTGGCGAACAGCCAAACCCTTGGGACCTTCTCCAGCCCCAGGATGCGATGAGCCGACATCGAGGTGCCAAACCTTCCCGTCGATGTGAACTCTTGGGGAAGATCAGCCTGTTATCCCTAGCGTACCTTTTATCCTTTGAGCGACGGCCCTTCCACTCGGAACCGTCGGATCACTAACCCCTGCTTTCGCATCTGCTCGACCCGTCAGTCTCGCAGTTAAGCTCTCTTGTGCGTTTACACTCGACGTACGATTACCGACCGTACTGAGAGAACCTTTGGGAGCCTCCGTTACATTTTGGGAGGCGACCGCCCCAGTCAAACTACCCACCTGACACTGTCCCCGGCGATCCACTCGCCATGGTTAGACTCCAAATAATCCAAGGGTGGTATTTCACCGTTGGCTCCACGACGGCTAGCGCCGCCGCTTCACAGCCTCCCACCTATCCTACACATGACTTACCCGAAGCCAATGCCAAGCTGCAGTAAAGGTGCATAGGGTCTTTCCGTCCATATGCGGGTAACCGGCGTCTTCACCGGTACCACAATTTCACCGAGCCCGTGGTCGAGACAGTGCCCAAATCGTTACACCATTCGTGCAGGTCGGAACTTACCCGACAAGGAATTTCGCTACCTTAGGACCGTTATAGTTACGGCCGCCGTTTACCGGGGCTTCGGTCGGAAGCTTCGCCTTACGGCTAACCCCCTTCCTTAACCTTCCGGCACCGGGCAGGTGTCACACAATATACTGCGTCTTACGACTTTGCATTGTGCTGTGTTTTTGTTAAACAGTCGCTTGGGCCATTTCACTGCGGCCTCCCGAAAGAGGCGCCTCTTATCCCGAAGTTACGAGGCTAATTTGCCGAGTTCCTTAACCACGGCTCACTCGCGCGCCTGAGTATATTCAACCCGTCTACCTGTGTCGGTTTGCGGTACGGTCACCGCGGCAATACATACAGCTTTTCTTGGCAGCGGCTTCACCAGTGGGAATAGCCAATAATCCCACCGACCACGCTACTGCGTCCCTGTACTTAACACCTTTGGTGGCTCTGGAATATTCAGCCTTGCGGCTTTGTACCAGATTCCCATCACCTACGCCTTTCGGCCTCGGCTTAGGGGCCGGCTAACCCTGCGTCGACGAACGTTGCGCAGGAAACCTTAGACTTTCGGCGCTGAAGATTCCCACTTCAGTTATCGTTACTAATGCCAACATTTGCGTTTCTGTACGCTCCAATGCAGGTCACCCAGCATCTTCTCTGCCTACAGAATGCTCCCCTACCGCTTCCCGAAGGAAACCCGCGTCTTCGGCACAAAGCTTAGTCCCGTCTATTATCGACGCTACGTCACTTGACCAGTGAGCTATTACGCACTCTTTAAATGAATGGCTGCTTCT
>DASZRW010000009.1:0-40000 GCA_035549015.1 Kapaibacterium sp. (SeqCode) | reverse complement strand
GAAGTACCACGAGCAGTTGCTTGCCCTGTACGAGGAGACACGCGATCGCAGCCTGCGCCATGTGATGCTCAGGGTAACGGAGGCGGCCACCGGGCACGTTGGCGCGGAGGCGTACCGGTACCTGTTCGGTCATCGCGCTCAGTTCCCGGAATTGACGTCGCTCGCGGAGACCGCACACGATCTTCAGCAGGCGATGCTGGACTTCCGACGGCACCACCACAAGGTGACGGTCTTCACGGTTGGTGAGCACGCAGCCGGGACCAGCGATGCACACACGGGCAATCATTCAAGCTGCGCCGCCTATCTCCTCGGTGTTATCAGAGATCGCTCAACGCTCTTCCCGGAACTCGAGGAAGCTCTCGGTGGAACCCGGAGCGGCAGTCGAGTATAGACCTCGATTGAAGAACCGTTCAACGCCGTTCCGCTCTTCGCGATGCGCATCAACAACGTGATGCCGAACAGAGAGAACCGCTTCGAGATCGCAACAGGCCTTCGCTTCATTCCGACGCGGGGGCCGTTCTGTTTTCGGACGCATGCTCATTGCCGACAACGCGAGCCAGCTGACGTCACATGAGCGATGCAGCGAATCGGGTTGTGCCGTTGCAACAGGAACACTACTGCTCCGTTCCAGCGCCCGCGGATGCCGGCCGTGCGCTCCCGGCATCGCACACGCATCATCGTCAACCGACGGATGATCGTCCGGTGGCACAGGTCCGCGGCACGACGTCCGGCAGATACAACGCACGGCGCGATGCCGCAACGAGGGCATCGAGATCTCGGGCCACATCACCGGCGCATCCGGTTCACTCCGTCATCGCATCCTGTCTGCTCCATCCGATGACCCGCTCGCGCACGGCTCGACGCGATGCGGTGCGGTGCAGTGGCACCCGCACGCATGCTTATCGAAGATGTGCGCTCACTGAAGATGCAGGCTCATCGAAGGTGCGCATCAACTCCAACGGAGCGTTGCGCTGTTGAAGGATCGTCGAGAATGCCACACGATGCACCACGCCGGTACGGCAGGTCAGCGCAACACATCGGCGGACCTGCCGGCATTCGCACAGGGGCTCTCGCTCGGGATCCGATGCGCCGTTCGCGGCTCATCGCTCGCCTCCGCTCATCGCGTACGATCCGCGGCAGCACGTGCACGTCACCGATGCACATTCGGTGGCTGCGAATCGATCGCTGCGTCTTCGTTACGCTTCGGCATCATGCAGCAGGCGGTTCTCGTCTCGCGAGCACATCTCGCCGCAACACGACACGGGGTCGGGTGCGGTGTCGGAGATCGGGTGTCGTGATGCATGCGAACGACGCACATCCATCGAGCATCGCACCTCTCTCGCAGTGCTCCTTCGAGTGCGCGTAGCAGTTCGCACATCTCCATTCACCGGACGCCTCGATGCTCTCGCTTCGCACACAGCAGCAGTGGCATCTCCGCACACGAGTGCGTTGCGGAACGCGATGGGATCGCTGAGTGCGTGCGACGATGCCGGTGTTGGCCGCCGCATGCGCCCAGCCGCAAAGCCGTACGTGCAACGGGCTGGCGGCCGGCGACGCTGCGATGCCGGAGCGTTCGCTGCGCATGCGATCGGCATGCAGGGATGCGTTCGCTGCTTCGCGTTCACGATCACCTTCGCACTCTTCGCGCGTACGGCATGCTCTTCGCGAACTTCATCATCCTTCCCAATCGATTCGTCCAGTGTGATGTGCAAGCATCGACGCGATCGACGCGATGTTCCATCACGAAGGAGCGATGCCGGTACGCTGCGCTGCAACAGCGGTGTGCGCGGCGCAATGATCGGTACGGATGCGGCCCGTGGCACGTTGGAGATCGCCGCCCTGGAGGCCGTACAGGGGAAGGCTTCCAGGTCGGCTGCCCGGAAGATCGTCCGGTGCCCGGGAGGATGACCTCCCCTCCGTGCGAACCACATCGCGCCATTGCACACGGCTATCGATGCACGTGATTGGCGACGCATGATGAACGCGATGCACATCATCGCGAGGCTGCGTTCGCGCGCTCACGAGTTGAAAAAATTTTTGCACTCGCGATGCGCAGGTAGTGCAATCGTTGTACCGATTTGATAACTTGCGCGCAGTTAAGCTTACTTCATGAGCGGACTGAACGGCAAAAAGATCATCATCGGAATCACCGGCAGTATCGCGGCCTACAAAGGAGTCATCCTCGCCCGAGAGCTGGTACGACGTGGTTCGGTTATCCGAGTCGCAATGACCGACGCCGCCTCTCACTTCATCGCCCCTCTCACATTCGCCTCCATCTCGAAGCATCCTGTCGCGTTGAACATGTACCCACCCGCTGGTGCCGAGCCTGCAAACGGTTCGTGGCACATCGAGTGGGCACTGTGGGCCGATGCGATGGTGATTGCGCCGGCCACTGCTTCAACGATCGCCAAGCTCGCCGTTGGATTGAGCGACAACGCTCTCACGGTGATCGCAACCGCGATGCGCGGCAAGGTGTTCGTTGCACCGGCGATGGACACCGACATGCACAACTACCCGGCGTTCGATCGCAACATCGCAACGCTTCGCTCCTTCGGCATGGAAGTGATCCCTTCTGAAAGCGGTGAGCTTGCAAGCGGTCTGGTTGGCGCCGGTCGCATGGCGGAACCGGAGGTGATCACCAACGCGCTCAACGCGCACTTCGTTCGCACCGCGTCGCTCACCGGCCGCACGGTGCTTATCACTGCGGGCCCTACGTACGAACCGATCGATCCCGTACGTTTCGTCGGCAATCACTCGTCGGGAAAGATGGGGTATGCATTGGCGGAGGAGGCGCGCGATCGCGGCGCACGTGTGATACTCGTAAGCGGCCCGACATCTCTTCCCGATCCTTCCGGCATCACAACCATCCGCGTCTCCACCGCAGCAGAGATGGGCACGGCCGTCGATCTCTGCAGCGACGATGCGGACATCGTGATTGCGGCCGCAGCCGTTGCCGACTTCACACCGGTGGATGTATCACGCGACAAGTTGAAACGCCGCTCGCTCGCGAGCGGCGAGCTTCACGTGACGCTGCAGCCGACGCGCGACATTCTTCGATCGCTCGGCGAGCGTAAGCGTACCGACCAGATTCTCGTCGGCTTTGCGCTCGAGACATCGGCCCTCATCGAGTCCGCGCGCGCGAAGATGGTGGAGAAGAACTGCGATCTGATTGTGGCGAACCCTGCGAACGAGCCGGGCTCAGGGTTCGCCGCGGACACGAACCGCGTAACGTTGGTCACGGCATCGGGTGAAAGGGAGCTGCCTTCGATGACGAAGCGCGCATGTGCGTTCGAGATCTTCGAGAGGATCGAGGAGCTTGCTTCAGGAGGACGAAGGACGGCAGCAGTGGAGCACAGGTGGTATGGATAGTGTAGATGGAAACGGGGCTGGATCGGATTCGCTGAAGGAGGAATTGC
Organism: Kapaibacterium sp. (SeqCode); assembly: GCA_035549015.1. GTDB lineage: Bacteria > Bacteroidota > Ignavibacteria > OLB7 > OLB7 > JAFDZV01. The sequence goes on along the minus strand of DASZRW010000009.1, from coordinate 36,584 downwards.
GGCGCTATGCGCAGCAGCAGGATTCGCTCTTCGGCGACATCATCATTCCGCGCATGCGGAGCGGCGCGCCTGTTGCGCAGACGCTTCCGTCGCAGCGCGACGCGGCTGCAGGCAGCGAGCCGGGTGCGCGCATTGAAGGCGCGAAGCCTCAGGACGGGAATTCAATATTGCTTGAGCGGCTGATGCTGGTCAACGAGCCGTGGGTTGACGCCCCATCGCTCGACACGCTCAATCAGATGATCTGTTCGTGCCAGAAGTGTCCGCTTGGACGGACTCGCACGAAGTTCGTGTTCGGTGTTGGGAACCCCAACGCCGACATCGTCGTCATCGGCGAAGCCCCGGGAGCCGATGAGGATGCAAAGGGAGAGCCCTTCGTGGGCGCCGCCGGGCAGTTGCTGAACAAGATTCTTTCAGCAATCAATTTCGGACGCGAGGACGTTTATATCTGCAACATCCTCAAGTGCAGACCGCCCGGCAACAGAACGCCGGAACGATCGGAGGTTGAGCAGTGTGAACCGTATCTGCTTCGTCAGCTCGATCTGATCAGGCCGAAGTTCATTCTCGCGTTGGGACTTACCGCAGCCAACACCCTGCTGAATCGCAAGGCTCGGATGGGTGAGCTGCGTGGAGCAGTGCACGACTACAACGGCATCAAAGTAGTCGTGACATATCATCCCGCGGCGCTTCTCCGCAATCCGCAGTGGAAGCGTCCGACGTGGGAGGACGTGCAGATGCTGCGCCGGATGTATGACGAGACCCGTTCGTCGCAGTCGGCGTAGTTGATTCGGCACTCCTCGAATTCGTACTCTGGCTATCACCGCGGCAATGGTTGCTCTACAGCAAAGCAACGAGCCGTTTGGCGAATAGTAGCCTGCGGTACCCCGGCCTGGGTAATGCGCAGGTGTGGTTGGATCTTATCACAATTTCTGGAGAGTAACATGGCCACAGCAAAGAAGGCGCCTGCGAAGAAGGCGCCAGCAAAGAAAGCACCGGCAAAGAAGGCCGCTGCCAAGAAGGCTCCGGCGAAGAAGGCCGCTGCCAAGAAGGCTCCGGCAAAGAAGGCCGGAACCATGAACCTTGCCAAGGCCGCTGCCGCCACGAAGAAGGCACCGGCAAAGAAGGCCGCTGCCAAGAAGGCTCCGGCAAAGAAGGCCGCTGCCAAGAAGGCTCCGGCAAAGAAGGCCGCCGCCAAGAAGGCACCAGCAAAGAAGGTCGCTGCCAAGAAGGCTCCGGCAAAGAAGGCTGCTGCCAAGAAGGCCCCGGCAAAGAAGGCCGCTGCCAAGAAGGCTCCGGCAAAGAAGGCCGCTGCGAAGAAGTAACCTGGCATGCAGCGCTGAAGGGGCAGGCTGGTTATTCACCTGCCCACCCAGCGCTCACTTGCGCTACACCGATCGTAGCCAGTGTTACCATATTCCAGTTCAAAAAGTGAACCGCCCCGATATCCTCGGGGCGGTTTTCTGTTTCCACCATTGCTGGCATTCGCTTCCGGAACGGCTCTCAACAACCGGCGCACCAACCGCGCGCGCACGCCTCGCCGAGGCTCCCGGAACGACATCTCCCGGAGCGCCGTTCCGAGATCCGAGATATCGAGCACCAGCGGACCACCACACCACGGCACGACGCAATGCCGGCGGACACATCCGGCAGCACCGGCAACCCGCCGTCGCCGGCCCGCCGGGCAGGCACATGCATCGCCCACAGAAGATGCCGTTGCAACCTGCCGCCAACGCACTCTTCGTGCCGCGCGATCGTCTCTCTCCTGCGTTGTATCTTCGAGAATCCAATCCCCCTTCCAACCTGGAACGACGGTTGATGACTCCGCATGCCCACACCGAGGAGCGCGAACTGCGCGCCGCACTCGAGCGACTTTTCTCCCTACAGACGTTCGGCATCAAGCTTGGCCTGGAACCGATCACGGCACTCCTGGATGAGTTCGGCAATCCGCATCGCCGATTCCCGACAGTGCACATCGCAGGCACCAATGGCAAGGGATCGGCATCGGCCATGATGGCATCGGTTCTGCAGGCCGCCGGGCTGCGCGTTGGCCTCTACACATCTCCTCACCTGACGCAGTTCAATGAACGCATTCGCGTGAACGGCGAGGCGATCGGCAACGATCGCCTCGCACTCTACACGCGCGAGATGATGCCGGCCATCGAACGGAACAACTGCACGTTCTTCGAGGGGACAACCGCGATGGGCTTTCGCTTCTTCGCCGAGGAGAACGTTGACGTTGCGATCATCGAGACCGGGCTGGGGGGCAGACTGGATGCGACGAACGTGGTGACGCCCCTCGTGTCGGTGATCACGTCCATCGGCTACGATCACATGAAGCATCTGGGGGACACGCTGGAGGAGATTGCCGCGGAGAAGGCGGGCATCATCAAGCCGGCCGTGCCGGTTGTCGTGGGGCCGGTGGCCCGCAGACTTCGAGCGATTTTCCTGGAGAAGGGAGCGGCCGGCAACAGCCCGGTCCGCTTCGTCGAGGATAGCACGAACGCAATCAGAAGAGGGATCGATGAGGGAGGGACAACGGCGTCGTTCATCGTTGGCGGGCGCGAGATCCCGGATCTGCGCATCGACTTCGTTGGATACTTTCAGATTGAGAATGCGCAAACCGCACTTGCAGCGCTGGACGTTCTGCAACGGCATTTCCCTCTGGAGATCGATGCCGTTCGCCGCGGCTTCGGCACCATCCGCGATTCCACCGGCCTTCGCGGCCGCTTCGAGATCGCGCGGCACAACCCGCGCATCGTTCTGGACGTTGCGCACAACCCGGATGGAATGCGCGTACTTATCGAGTCGCTTGCGGCAATCCTTCCACCGGATGAACGGAAGGTGCTCTTCGTCTACGGCGCCGTTGAGGATAAGGACGTCGCGGAGGTGATGGCCATCCTGGCCCCGAACGCAAAGCGGGTCTATGCCGTATGCGCCGACAGCCCGCGCTCGCAGGAGGCGGAGGAGATAGCGCACCACGCACGCAACGCCGGCATCGACACCATTGTTGCCGGAAGTGTTGCACGCGGCATCGGCGATGCGTTGCACCATGCCGGTCCTGAGGATACGATCGTGATCTGCGGATCGTTCTTCGTCGTGGCGGACGCGATCGAGGCGCTCAGATGGATCGATCGGAGCGATCGCACCATCGGCGATGCAGTGCCCGACAATTCGGACGGATACGGTACGGAGGATGCACCATCACCGAACGTCGCCGAACATATGATCGGTGGCGACGTGCCCGCAGGCGTCGGCGAGCGCACGCGCCGCTACCACGTGCGGTATCAACAGCCTGATCCGGTGGAGGCTACGCCGATCAATTCGATTCCCGATATCCCCGGCCAGCTTGAAGACTACGGCACGGCACCCGACGACGCATCGGATCCCGAGAGTACATCCAAGCGATCCATCAAGGAATGGAACGAGAACGATCAGCCGCGCGAACGGCTGATGCGGCTTGGCCCGCGTGCGCTCTCCGATGCCGAACTGCTTGCAATCCTTCTTCGCACCGGTCGCGTCGGCGAGGATGTTCTGCAGGTGAGCCGCAACATCCTGAATCGCTTCGAGAACCTCGCCAAGCTGAGCGCGCGCGATGTAAAGGAGCTGCAGCAGGTTGCGGGCGTGGGGCCAACCAAGGCCGTGACACTGGCGGCGGCGCTCGAGATCGGCCGCCGCCTGCAATCGATACCGTTCTCCAGCAGACCGGTGATCAATTCCCCGCACGATGCCGCACGCATCTACGTTCCGCTGCTGCGTGGCATTCAGAAGGAACAGTTCCATGTGCTGGTGCTGAACTCCGCCGGACAGGTAATCCGCATGGAGCTTATCTCCGAGGGAACATTGAACGGAGCGGTGGTGCATCCGCGAGAGGTGTTTCGCACGGCGATCGTTGAACATGCAGCCGGCATCATCGGCCTGCACAATCATCCAAGCGGCAACCCGCAGCCGAGCCAGGAGGATCTGGAGATCACGCGCCAGTTGAAGGCGGCCGGAACGATCATCGGCATCCCGCTGCGCGACCATATCATCATCGCCGGCGACGCCTATGTCTCGCTCGCCGATGCGAAGCTGATGTGACCGGGACGCGACGCGCCCTGCAGGGTCCCGGCAGCAGCGAGGGTTCTTCGTTCCGATGCGTATTGGTTCGATGTTCCAAACCGACCAACACGCGGAATGATACCGACGGCGTTCACCGTTCTTCCAGCCGGCTGAAGTAGTGCTGCCCGTCGATCGGGATCGAGTGCCCCTCCATCCAGACAATCCAGCTCTTCATCGCCTCCTCGTGAGCGTCGTACCAGGCCTGGAAGGCCTCTGCATCCGCCTCGCGGAACAGATAGCGATCGTACGCTTCGAAGTGCCCGGCATCCAATAGTTGCTTCTGATAGTAATGCAGCACGTTCGCATGAGTGGTATCCAGGCCCCGCTCGAACCAGATCCCGATGAACTTCTCGCGAATCGCATGCAGACGCTCCACCGTCATCTGCACCGTAACCCCATCCCTCTTGTGCATACCCGCCGCGCAGGCCATGGTGACAGCCGTGATGGCGTCGAGTGAGTAGGGCTGCTTCATGTGTTTGGAGATGTCACCCGCGCCGATCGTGCTCCGCTCGAGAAGGTTCACGCGCAGACTGTCCTTGTGGAGGGTGATCGCCGCGGCGTAGGTATCGAAGAGAAGCTTGCTGATCTCGCTTGCACGCTTCGATGCCGGTTCCAGGTTCATGAAGATCTCGCCGTAAAGCAACCCCCACAGCCGCTCCGTTCCGGAGCAGAACGCCTTCGCGGCCCGGTAGTAGTTGGAGGCGAAGCGCGGCGCATGCCTGATCCCCTGCTCCCAGTACCTCACCGCCTTCGCAACGCTATCCTCCTTCAACGACATCACACCCAGCTCCAGATGAAGCGGTCCGGAATTCGGGAAACGCTTCAGACCGATGCTGTAGGTTTCCGTGGCCTTCTTCGGATTCCCCTGATAGTCGTAGCAGTTACCCAGCAACTGGTACCAGACATCCTGGGCGGCGCTATCGTCGATCAGGGGCTCCATCATGGTGACGGCCGCCGCGTACTCCCCCTTCATCACGCTGATGTAGGCCTGCTCGTACCGGTAGTTCGGGTTGCCGGGATCCAGCGCCGCCGCCTGCTGGATGAGATCGAGCCCCTTCTCCAGATTCCCCTCATCCACCGCCGCGATGCCGCGCCGGCAGATCTCTCGCGCACGAACGCGGTCGGAGTCCGTCTGCGCATGAAGCGCCGTGAGCATTGCCGCGAATGTTCCGATGGTGAGCAGTACGGTCCGCATCGCGAACTCCAGAGAATGGGTATGAATCCGACGATCGTTGCGAGAGAACGCACCTCGACGGAGCGGCAGAGAACTGCGGGGCAGCATATCAATGGAAGATGAACGGCTGTGCGCAGATAGGCCGTACGAATCTACAACGGCTGAGCGATCGGGCGGACACGTTCGTCATGGAGTGATGTGGTATCGTGGCGCGCCGGCGCCGCGCGGATGAATGAACTGTAACGCCGGGCTCGCATTGATTGAGTATTTTTCGGGTCACGGAACCAATCGCCCGATTCAATCAACGAGCTCCCTCCGAATGTCAATCGATAGTATGAAGCTGCTGATCATCGAGGATGAGAAGAAGGTCGCCAAGTTCATCGAGCAGGGACTGCGCGAGGAACATTACGAAATCATCTGTGCGTACGATGGCGAGCAGGGATTGGAGATGGCGCTCACCGGCGACTTCGACGGAATCGTTCTGGACCTGATGCTGCCGAAGCGGGACGGCATCTCGCTGCTGCGCGAGTTTCGCGCGCGGGGGATGACCACCCCCGTGCTCATTCTCACGGCAAAGGGGACCATCCAGGACAAGATCACCGGCCTGGACTCCGGCGCAGACGACTATCTGGCCAAGCCGTTCCACTTCGAGGAGCTCACCGCGCGCATTCGCTCCCTGCTGCGCCGTTCCAGCGTGGAGAAGTCCACGCAGTTGAAGGTTGGCGATCTCACGCTGGATCCGATCAGCCGCAAGGCCCGCCGCGGCAACACCGATATCGAGTTCACGGCGCGCGAGTACGCGCTGCTGGAGTATTTGATGCGCAACGCGGACCGCGTGCTGAGCCGTTCGGTTATCACACAGCATGTCTGGAACTACAACTTCGCGGTGGATTCGAACCTGGTGGATGTCTACATCAACCGCCTCCGGAACAAGGTGGAGGCCGACGGCGGCTCCCGGCTGATCCACTCCATCCGCGGCGTGGGATACGTGATGCGTGAGGGTGTGCCCGAGGAGGAGAAGGAGTGAGCCTTTCGCGGCAATGTCGGTACGCGCGCCGAAAGCCTGCGAATCAAAGCAAAAACGCGCATTCCTCGTCCGGGCTTTTTCTATGGGTACAACAGAGGTACAACAAGCGGGGACTTTCCAGCCGCTGCCATCCCATCCAAATAATCCGCCCAGGCCTGCATCATCACCGTGCGTTGCCTGAGGAAAGTGGCGCGGTCGTAGGCCGCCCCCAAGGGACCTGCGGGTTGGTGCGCAAGTTGCGCCTCGATAACGTCGGGCGCGTAATCAAGCTGCTCCCGGATCGTCGTCCGCGCCAGCGCCCGGAACCCGTGCGCGGTCATGCGGTCTTTGAAGCCCAGCCTGTGCAGGGCCACGCGCACCGTGTTGCTGCTCATGGGGTCCCATAGCCTGATCTGGCTTGGGAAGACCCAATCCGTGTTGAAGCGTTTGATCTCGTCAAACTGCTCCCCCAGGATTTCAAGCGCCTGACGTGAAAGGGGTACGATGTGAGCGCGGCGCATCTTCATGCGTTCGGCAGGGATCACCCATTGCTTCGCCTCCCAATCAATCTCGCCCCGCTTGGCTTGCCTGATCTCGCCCGGCCTAACGAAGGTCAGCGCGACAGTTTGACGGCCCGGCGCGTGCGGTCATAGAGACGCCCATCGTTACGCTCCAAGGCTTGCAGAAGATCAGGAATCTCCCTTGTGTCTATGGCCGTGAAGTGCTTGATCTTATATGTCTTGAGCGCACCCCTCAAATGGACGCTGATGTCTTCCTTGCATCGCCCCGTCTGGATGCCGTAGCGAAACACTTCGCCGCAGATTTGCCGGGTTCTTCTCGCAACGTGCAGAGCGCCGCGTCCTTCAATCCGTCGCAGCGCCTCCAGCAGATCGGGAACCTCGATTTCATTGATCGGCCTTTTGCCGATCGTCGGGAATACATCCGTTTGAAGACGGTGCAAAACGTCATGCGCGTGCCGCGCGCTCCATCGGCTCGTTTGATTCTTATGCCACTCCAGCGCGACCGCCTCAAAGCTATTGGCCGCACGGCGGCGAATGTCGCGGCGGCGTTCTTGCTTGGCGGTTGAAGGATCAATCTCCTGATCCAGCAATTTTTTGGCCTCAAGGCATTTCTCCCGCGCAGAGGCCAAGGTCACAACGGGGTAGCTCCCCAGCGAAATACGCTTCTCCTTGCCGAGGTAGTAGTATTTCAAGCGCCACAGCTTGCCGCCGCTCGGCGTCACCTCAAGGTACAGCCCTTTCCCATCGAAAAGCTTGTAAGCCTTCCCGTGCGGCTTGGCGTTCTTGCAGTCCTTGTCGTACAGCTTCATGTCGCCCCCCGACGGGGGCCGCCAGCCCCCAAGCTTGCCCCCAAAATGCGTAACAGCATGGAGATTATGGCATCATACCATGGGCGCAAAAAGCACAGAGGAATCCTTTGAAGACAAGGCGTTAATAGCCTTTCCTCGTCATTCGTAGGCGCTGGTAGGGTAGTATAATGGCGGAGAGGATGTCTTGCAAATGCAGCAGGCAAGGTTTTAGGCCGTCTCATTAATTCGTGGTTCAAAATTTGCATTGCCCCCAAAGCCGCCCCTACTTCCAAAGATTAGGAAGAAACTTCATGTCAGCCCACAACTCCATGCTATCAGTTATCCTCATTTTTGCAATCGCAATTTCGCGGTGTTGGCAATTAACGCCCATTAAAGACTAAAGAGAAGCGGCGGGGTTGGGTGACGCCGCCGCTTTTTTTGCGCGTATCGATCGGCGCTGCATGGAGTTTGGCGCGGATCAGGGGCGCGGTGTTTTCGTTTGCGCTTCGACGGCGCTGATGAGGTCTGTGGCGGGGGCGTCGAGGCCCTCGGACAGCCGCATGATGGTGGAGAGGCCCGGTTCTCTGGCGCCGCGCTCGAGGTCTGAGATGAACGACCTGTCCATGGCGCATTTGATGCCAAGCTCTTCCTGCGTGAGCCCCCGTTGCGTGCGGAGCGCGCGCAAGACGCGCCCGAAGGCCAGGCGGATGCGCGTGTCCCGCTCGGATTCTTTGTGCTGTGGGGGCTTGATGAACGCCATGCGCCGAAGCTATGGGGTCGGCGGCGGGAAAGTCTGTAGGGCATGCCCTACATTTCTCAACAGTTCGTATATTGCGGTTGTTCGGGCGAGGAAGCACCGCCGCGTGAATCGTGGCGGACCCGTCACGCTCACGCCTGTAGGGCATGACCTACGGGCAGCGCGGACTTCACATGCATTCCTCATCACATTTTTTGCAGGCACACCATGGGAAAGACGATTTGGCAGGCTCTTGCCGCCACAACAGCCATCCTTTTTTTCGCGACAACCGCGCAGGCGCAGATTGAGACGGATGGCGCATATCTCGGGCCGCACATCGGTCTTGGCGCGTACGGAAACGGCATCAGCCTCGGCGGCGACGGGGAGTACATTCTCACCAAGCCCGGCGAGGCAGGGCCGGGGCGGATTGGAATCGGCGGCACGGTCGATTACTGGTCGTGGAGCAGCGCATCGGGCGGCAATGACTATTACTGGACCTATTCCTGGGTGCCCATCGGCGTTTATGGGGCGTATCACTTCGTCCTCAGCGACAAGAAGTGGGACCTGTTCGCGGGTCTCGGCATCGGCTATATCATCGTGAATGCGACGTGGCACAAGCCCAATGGCGGCCTGGCCGAGACGGATTATCCCGCCTACAGCAGCGGCGCTTACTGGAGCGCCGTCGCGGGCCTGCGCTACTTCCTCTCCCCAGGCCTCGCGCTGCACGCCCGCCTCGGGCTGGGCGCGTCGGTGCTCTCGGCAGGGATCAACGTCAGGCTCTAGCGGGGAGAATCCCATGAAACATGTCGATTTCACGCGCCCGCCCTTTCGCGGCATTTTGAGCGAGATCGCCCGCGAGAACGGAACCACGCGCCAGGCGGTTCAGAAATCCGCCAGCCGGGGCAATCCCGACGTGCTTGCGCAAGTCGCCGCAAAGGCGCGGGCGCGGCAAGCCGCGCCCGCTTCCGGGCCGGAGCCGCGCCCTGGAGATATCAAGAACGGTTGATATACAAAGCGGGGAATAAAGGTTGAATGTGTATACATGCCGAGGCGAAAAATAAAATCGACGGCGATGTTGGAAATTCTAGACGGCGTGCCGATATTAGCGCCACACACGAATATTCCCCCTCTTGTTCAATCTTATTTTCGCTTTGTGGAGGGTATTCATGCATGCGTCATTTCGTGTTTCACTGACCGCCATCTTCGCTTCCTTTGTCCTAGCCGCAACGGCCTTTGCCGCGACTGCGGCCCAACCCGTGATGATCGTGGGCTCCGCCTGCCCGGCAGGCAGCGCGCGCGCCTACAAGTGGGTGGTGTTCGAGGACCACAACGGCGACGGGCAGTACGATTACATCATTCAAGGAGGCTGCGACGGCTCTGTTGTCGGGCGGAATTGGGATGTCCAGTCCGATCCGTTCGAGCCGACGAGCGGAGATATTCTCATCGGGCGAATGCCCGCGGGGATCGTCGGGGTTAATCCTCAATTGGTCATGTCCATGCAGCAGCCGGACGGCTTGTATACATGGACGCTGGTTGAGTATGCATCGACGGGCGCGGAGGCGTGCCGCTATGAGCGGAACGCGGCGCAGGAGCTCGCATCGACCTGTCCGCCGGACGGCAATTTTCACTAGGCGGCTTTTGAAAGAAGGTCCTCTCTAAAAAAATCATTGCAAGCCATGAACCGAAAAAGATTCCGGAGATCGTCCGGGCTCATGATTTCGGGCGCGCTTGGTCGATGTGCAAGGGAGGCTCTTTTGAGGGCCTCCCTTGTTTCATTGATGCTCGCCCTGGGAGCCTCGGCGGCTTATTCTCAACGCCGGGTGCCGGATGCGGCCACAAACCCGGACGCGTGGGAGCTTGTGCAGGACACGCTTTACGTGCTGCGCTGGTATCCCAACGACACGATTCCGCGCGGGATGATTTGCGCCTCGTATGAATTCACGATGCGGTACGACTCTTTGTGCGAGGTTCAATACGACCTCACCGAATGGAAGAGGAACGGCGTCCCCCTGCGGATGCCGAAGTGGCGCGACGGGCGCATGGTCAACGCCCCCGCGGCCTATCTGAACGCCAACAACCAGACCGACACCTTCACGTGCAAGGCGGGCGACACGCTCAGCTTTTTCCGCTGGCTCCATTGGCACAGCCTGAAGCCGGGGCAACACGACGTGGACGGCTACGCCGCGCTCGACACCTTGGCCTTCGCCGTGGAACTCGTCCGGCACGACGACTCGACGCGCGCCGCGCTGATCGACAGCATCGGCGCGCTTCCCCGCGCAGACCCGGGCCGCCCCTACATCTTCGGGTCGCGCCCGATCATGGCGATGGTGGCCTATGCCGTTCCGCCCGAACTGGAGGGCAAGCGCGTCTTCATGCGCCTGTTGCTCTACCACCGGGGCAGCGGCCCCTATTGGTTCATCCGCCGCGACGCCACGACCTCTTACCTCTCCCGCTTCATGAGCGCGCCCTGGTATCAAGGGTACGTCATGTACTACAGCCCGCAAGGCCTGCCCAAGCTGGCCCGCGACCGCGCAGGCGCAAGCAACATCGGCGCGCGGCTGCAAGTCGTCGGGGACGGGCCGGGCGCGCGCAGCGTGAGAATCCGCTTCCAGGGCGCGCCGCCCGGGATCTCGACCTCGATCCTCGTGACCGACGTTTCCGGGCAGAATGTCTTCTACCCGATGATGTGGGCCCCCGGCATCGAAGGGGAGACGGAGCTTCCTTACCGCTTCACCCAAAGCGGCGCTTATCTCATCGCTCTCATTTATCAGGACCGCATTCAGGAGGTTGTACGGTGGAACGTAACAAACTGACCCGCCGCCTGACGGCGGCATGGCTTGCGCCCGCGCTGATCGCGCTTGCGGCCTGCACTCTGCATGCGCGGGGCCAGCGCGCGGCGACGCCCTCCATCGGGCCTAACGGAAACATGGGCGGCTGGCTCGGCAGCGGCCCGCTCTTCGGGTTCGACGATCCCCTAGGCCCCCATTTCGGGGACGAGGACGGCGGCCCCACAGGCAGCGGCGGGTTCGGCGGCTACGGCAGCGGCTTTGAATGGGGCGACGGCGGCGGAACGGGAGGGGGCGGAGGCGGAGGATGGAACGGCGGCGGAACGCACTCGAAAGGATGCTTGGAGGAAATGCCAGAGTCCGATTTCGGCGCGACGGTGTTCGTCTCCGTCTGCATGTGCCGCGTCAAGTATTTCCGGGGGCAATCCGCAGGTTCCTACGGCGACGGCAATTGCGCCAAGGGAAGCCCCGTGGATGCAGGCTGCGAAGTGCCCGGCGACTGTTGCCAAGGCGTCGTGCCCTATAGCGGAACGTAATCGCAGTGCAGCGATGCTCCCCGTCACGAGAAGCGGCGGCTCAGGCGGTGAGGCCGGAGCCGCAAGCGGGCGCTTTCCCAGGCGCGGACGCCGAGATATATTGAGGTTTTGAAGCCTTCCCTCTCTCATCTCATCATCGGATCATGACTCCATACACGCTGCGGCGGCTGCGAAAGAACAAAGCCATCGTGGACTTCACAGGCGTCGAGACCGTCTACACCCGCGCGATTGACACGGTCGTGCTGAAGGTGGAGGCGCTGTCCTTCGGGGACGCGGACTACACGCTGGCAACGGTGAAGAACCCGCAAGATCTTTGCGAAGTGCTGAAAACCGTTTTCGGGCTGCTCGACGACACGCAAGAGCATCTCGTCCTGCTCATCCTCAACCTGTCCGAGGAAATCACCGGCTACAAGGTGCTCGCCTCCGGCGGGCAGGATCATGTGATCGTGGACCCGCGCATCGTCTTCCGCAATGCCCTGCTGCTGGGGGCGGCGAAGATCGTCCTCGCCCACAATCACCCCTCGGGCAACGGCGCGCCCTCGCCGCTCGACATCACGCAAACCTACCGCGTCGCGCGCCTGGGCAACGAACTCGGCATCCCGCTCGTCGATCACGTCATCTTCGCCGGCAACCGCTGCGTCTCCATCGCCTCCGCCCACCCCGGCATGACCAACGACCGCTTCCTCTCCAGCGATTGATGGGGCCGAGCGGCTCTGAATCATGCGGATCATGTCTTCAGCTTACAGCGGCCCAAAAGCGGCCTGTGAGTTTGCGAGATTCATGGCGCTCTATAGCTCTTCATGGTACATGGATTTTACTTCGCCCAAGGCCATTATCCCCATCAGACTTCTTCCCTTAGCACAGCTAAGCTGTGTGAGGCTTTTCGTTCCGTCCGAAGAGTTTTGAGCGGGTGGAGAGGTGGCAGCGCGATCCCGTTCATGAGGGGGAAGTTCCACGCTCGGTTAGATGGGGCGGATGCGAATGTGTCGCCTCATGTATTCAACGGTCGTGGTCGGAGCAGTGGGAGCGCGCGAGCAAGATTCTTGCTGGTGAAAGAAGAAGAGGGAGCTGGTATCCGTACAGCGTAGCTCAATGTTGGAAGCATGTTACAATCCGTGTTGCGGCATCCGCTGTTGCTGGAAACTATGCATGGGGCCTTGTTCGCGTTTGAAATTTGAGGGGTGCCGATTGTGAGGTACGGCAAAGAGCGGGTACAAACGAAAAACGACGCCGCCATGCCAAGGCGCCATCGCTTCCGTTCTCTTTTTCGAGCGTTTACGATCTATGGCGTGACGCCGTCGCGCTTATCGCCCATTCTTCCCCGTAGGTGCGTTGGACTGAGGCGTGGGCTCCGACCCCTCGGAGCGTGTAGGTTTGTGGGCGATTCTCACCTCTATGTGGTTAGGATCACGATGGCGAATCACGGTAACCGAGACATCGTTAAAATCAACGTATCGTGGTTTCGTTTTAGAAGCGTCATCGGGGGTTTGCGGGTTCGTGGACATGAGATCTCTCCATTCCTGTTTACTTGTGTCGCCCTTCGACGCCAATTATACCATCCAAAATCGTCATCTGCAACGTCGGTCTCATAGCTTGCAGGATGAACCTTCACTGTTAGCCCTTGGTCCAATTTTCCAGAGTGCTTAGCCTGAGGAGGAGACGATTCAACAGGACGATGATTGGGCTGATAGCGCCAAAGAATAGTCGGGTGGCTTCTCCGGCACTCAACATGCTCACCCGGTCCGAGTGTATGTTCAAGATGGCAAACGGGGGCGGGCTCTGAGCCGGATCTGAGCCGGGATCAATGAGCGGGCATGACACCCAACTCTTGATGTATTGTCCCGCGCCGGAAGTGAAATAATGAATCACGTCACGTTTGACAGCGTCAAGTTGGTCCGTATTGGCGTCGAGCCATGACTGGAGGGCAGCCGTGTCGGCATAGTATTGATAGATCTTTCGTGTGTATGCCATCGGAGCACCGGGCAACAGTCGCATTCGTTGGTCCGGATCGTTGTCCCTTATTGGGATGCCCAAGGCAAACAGGGTGAGTTCGCCGTCTGGCACCTTGGCACCAGTGTACTTCTGCTCGGTGAAACGTTGCGTCCATGTTGTTGCCGAGAGATCCGGGCGCAACTCCAATACGCAATGCATGCGTTCCAGGCACTCCGTATCCATGCGAAACAGCAACTGTTCCTCCAGCTCTTGCTTCTTAGTGTCGGAAAGCTGCCCCACCGGAAGCGCCAGCATGATATTGGCGGCATACTGGACGCCGTCGTCGCCGCCATCAAATTCACGCGCAAGAATCGCAATGCCTGACAGGAGGTCTCCCAAGGCATGTATGATATCGTCCCGTCCGCTGGAAGTGTTCGCCAATGCATCATACGCCCGCCGCTCGCATCTTTGATATACCGAAAGCTGCGTCTCGAGATAGTCCCCGTCTGGCATCGTGCGTATCGCCTGCATCAGCTTGTCTGTTGCGTTGGAGATCGTGCCAACTTGACAATTCAGACTCCTTGTGCTCAAGTCCATTCGCTTCGTGGCTTCCACCATCTCGTCTTGAACTCGATCCAACGCCCTTTGCCGGATGCCGAATAGGGCAGCCGCCATGACAAAACTGGTCCAGAAGACAGCCGCATTTGGATCTAGCGAGGACGAAAGATTCGAAGTTCTGAACGGAAAGGCCCCCTTGATTTCATCGAAAAATAGAGATGCCCAAACACCAATAAACATGATCAGGACAGTTATTGCCAAGCTGGTCCAAACCGATCTGGCGGCCCCATACACCCGTTCCAGTATAGGCTTTCTTGGAGGATGGCTTTGGGTAAGAACATTGCTCATGGTGAGATTGAGTAGTTAAGTGAGCTATTAACGGAATCTTGATATTCAAACGCCGCGGTGAGTAGGATTTTTTATTTTGGAAGTGATATTTGATGAATGGACGTGGGTGAACCCCCTCAAACTAGCCAGAACCTTCACGCCACGCAATGGTCCTAAAAAGGTACCTATATCTATCAGATGCGATGTGAACATCGGCGGATGTTTGGGTGCAGATAAGATTCTTGCTGGTGAAAGAAGAAAGAGCCCACAGGCGAGCGAACGCACCGGGCCGGGCCGCTCCCCACCGCAACAGCAGATAAGCCACCCCTACCCCACCACCTTATCCAGGGCGTCATCCGCGTCTTTGTGAATGAAGTTGGCCTGATAGCCGAGCGTCGTCTTGATGTCGCTGTGGCGATAGAGCTTCTGGAGCATCTGGATGGGGATCTTGTCTCCTGCCAGCGTTGCGAAGGTGTGCCTTGCGATGTGCATGGTGAGTTTGCCTTCGATCCCGGCGGCGGGGGCGACATGTTTGGCGAGGAGCCGGTCGCATTTCTTGACGGCCGTTAGAATGCGTTCTTTCAGGACGAACGCATCCTCAACCTCCTCAAGCCCTGCCAAAAAGCTGAACACGAAGCCGTCCGGCCGCTCCTTCAGCGCCTCATAGCGCGCCAAGATCCGCAACGCCTTCTCCGGCGCCTTCAGCGAGACGGGTTTTTCGTTCTTGTTCATGACGTAGTGCAAGCGCCCGTCCTTGAAATCCGACCAGCGCAGCTTCAAGACATCGGCGGCCCTGATCCCGGCGAAGGTGAAGGAGATCAGCCAGAGGTCGCGCGCTTCCGCATGCTCCGGGTTGACGAAGGCGGCCGCCTCCAGCTTCTCGACATCCTCTTTCGTCAGGCCGATCTTTTGCGATGGCGGGATCTTGATCTGGATCTTGTCCGTGCCGAAGGGATAGTATTTCCGGTCGATCACGCCTTCCTTGATCGCCTGGCTGAAGATGGATTGGATGGCGATGAGATAGTTCGCAACGGTGCGATTCCCGACGCCGCGCCGCGCTTTCAGATAGACTTTGAACTGCGTCAGCAAGCTCACGTCGATGCGCTGGAACGGCACGTCTTGCCCGCCGAACACGCCTTGTATGGGCGTGTGGCGCATCGCTCTTGCCCTTGGGGCCAGTTCATCCCATATCGCCCGCGTGCCGAGCGCGAATTCCTTGAAGGTCCGCAGCTCCGATGTTCTCGACCGCCAGACGTTGAAATTCCCCGCATCCTTCAGGCGCTGCAAGACGATATCGGCACGCGCGAAGAACATCGTGTCGGCGGTGGGCCTGATTTTGCGCTTGATCGTTCTCGAGGACGCTTCGCTCTGCTGCGTCGCGAGCTCCAGCGCCGTGTCGTTGGCCTCTGAGAGCTTCTTCATGAGGAAGTTGTTCAGCCGCGCGGCATTGGGATGCGTCTTCCGGACGCGCTGTGTCGCCGCGTCCCACGCCGTCTCCGAAAGGTGATAGCCCAGATGAATGAAGGAGGCTTTGCGGTCCTTGGTGATGCGGAGCGCCAGCGGAAAGGTTCCGTCCTTGTTTGCCTTCTTGCGAAGAACGATCTTTACAGTTGCCATTGTTCAAATGGATATAGGCCTTGAACAGCGCAGGCCCGGTACAACATGGGTACAACAAACCGTGATTTTTCCTGCATTCTTGTGGACGCGCATGTTGAGAAAATCTTGTAAAAATAGAGAATACGCCCACATGAAACCAAGCAAGATCATAACGGAGAAGGAGTGAGCCTTTCCCTCCGCGCCCGGCTTACCCTCTGGTTCTGGCTGGTCATGGCGATCTCGCTCGCCGTGTTCGCCGTGCTTACCTACACGTCGGTCTCCAACGAGCTCTCCACGAATCTCGATATCTCACTCTACAAGGTTATCTCCTCGCTGGACATCGTGATCCGGAAGAAGGCGGAGAACCCGGAGGAGAGGCAGGAGGATGACGGCGGGCGGCGAAGCGGGAAGAAGGATGACCTTGCGTTTCTGAAGAAGGATTCGCTCCGCAAGGACACCACGATCAAGCCGACGATCAAGTCATCGAAGGAGAACGAGATCCCCGCGAAGCGCTCCGGCGACAGCGATCGCGTGGACGCGATCTGGACATCGATCTACGAACACATCATCCTGACACCTCGCAACTTCATGATCGAGGTGATGGACTCCACCGGCGCCATCGTCTATCGCTCCGACAATCTGAAGGGTGACTCCATCGCTCTCGGGCAAAGTTTTCTGCGGTCCGTTCGCGACTCCGCACAGTACGCATCGCTGGAGCATACACCGAAGGGGCACAAGGAGCCGGAGGTCATTCGCGTGGCGGTGGCGCGTTCACGATCGGCAGTGATCGTGGTGGCATATCCGATCACGGAGATGGAGTCGCTGCTGAAACAGTTCTTCAGCTTCCTCATCATCCTGGGCCCCGCGGTGCTGCTTCTCTCATCGATCGGCGGCTGGTTCCTGGCGCGCGCGTCGCTGCATCCCGTCGATGAGATCACACGCACGGCGAAGGACATCACGGCGAGCAATCTCTCGCGCCGTCTGCCGGAATCGAAATCCAACGACGAGATCGGACGGCTCTCCGAGACGCTGAACGATATGATATCGCGACTGGAAAGTTCCTTCGAACGCATTCGCCAGTTCACGGCCGACGCCTCGCACGAGCTGCGCACGCCGCTGACGATTCTCACCGGCGAACTGGAGCTGGCGCTCCGCACGCGCAAGAGCCCGAGGGAGTACGAGGATGTGCTCTCCAGCGCATTGCAGGAGGTGCTCCGGCTCTCGCACGTGGTGGAATCGCTCCTCCTCCTTTCGCGCACGGACATGGCCCAGGTGTCGCTCCACATGGAGCCGACGAACCTGACGGAGACGCTCGCGGATCTTGCCGATGCTGCAACGATACTCGGCACGCAGAAGGATGTGTATATCACGTTCCGGCACAGCGAGACGTTTTTCATCATGGCCGATCACGCGAAGCTCTATCAGATGTTCCTGAATCTGGTGGACAACGCGGTGAAGTATACGCCGGAAGGGGGGATGATTTCGATCACGGTGCACCGCGACGGCAAGTTCACGGAGGTACGGGTGCGCGATACCGGCATCGGCATCAGCCCGGAGCATCGCAAGAAGATCTTCGACCGATTCTATCGCGTGGACAAGGCGCGAAGCCGCGAGCTTGGCGGCGCAGGGCTTGGCCTTTCGATCGTGCAGTGGATTGTCGAGATTCACGGCGGCACGATCGCCGTGGAGAGCGAACCGGGACAGGGAAGCACGTTCATCGTGCGGCTGCCGCTGCTGGAGGAGACGCCGAAGCCGGAAAATGTGCCGGCCGCTTCGCCGAAGACACGGGCGTTCGAGCTGAGCCGGTTTCTGCGCCGCTCGGTGAAGACGGTGAACCCCGCAGGTGAGGATGAGCAGAAGTAGAACGCAGGTGATGTAGTTGGCGCGAGGGCCACAGACTCCCGGCTGGAGCCTGTGGCCCTTGCATTTGAACGCATGCCCATGATGGGCGGCCCTGCACGGCCGGCAACCGATGCCGCCTTGCCGTGAACGGTCATGGGGCAGGCCGTTGCCATGAACGTCGCCCCGCCACCACTCCATTGCGCATGCCGTTTCAGCAATGTCCTACCGGCCGCCACCAAGCGACTGGATCTCCCATTGCACCCTGAGCGGCTTTCAGGAAGCGCGCTCAAGAAAAACTGCAAGTGTATACATTTTTAGTGCTACTGTATTGCATGGGAGAGATCTTCATCCGTATATTGACAACCGAATGAATCTGTTGCAGCAGTTTCATTCTTTTCCTTCGATGCTCTTCGGCGAACTGGCAATCATTTCTCCCGAACGCCGAGCCACCAGGGCTTGGGAGGATTCGCAGTGCCAGCCCGGATCATTTCCCGGGCTGGCATCCGTTTGCGCGGCACAAATATACATAACGAGACATCCTGCGCGCCACCGAAATCGGCGGGCATATGAACACCATTGCGACGATGCCGGCAACGGCACGCATTACTCTCCGAATATTTCGCACGGATGCGTCGGCTGAAATATCTGCGAGGGACGAGAAAGAGGTTGTGCGGCGGCAAATATCGGGCGATCGGCGGATTCCGCCTTCGCGGAATGGTTTCAGCGGCGACGGACGCCTTTCAGCGAATCGAAGATGGCGAGATAACTGGCGTATCTCCCTTCATCGATGCAGCCTGCATCCACGGCCGCACGCACTGCACAGCCCGGTTCATGCGAGTGTGTGCACGGTTTGAACCGGCAGCTCTGCAGGTGATCCAGAAATTCCACGAAGTAACCATCCAGTTCCTCCGCCTCGAGATCCCAGATGCCGAACTCGCGGAGCCCCGGTGTATCGACAAGGTACCCGCCCCCCGGCACGGCGAGCATCGCGGAGCTGATGGTGGTGTGGATGCCGCGGCGATCCTTCTCGCGAACCTCCGCGGTGCGACGCTCCTCCCGCCCGCGAATCGCGTTCGTCAATGAGGATTTGCCGACACCGGACTGACCAATCAATACGGAGGAGTGGTCCTGGATCGCGCAGAGCAGTTCCTCCACCCCCTCACCCGTGACGGCGCTGGTGCAGAAGATTCTGTAGCCGATTGCGCTGTAGACATCCATCTCCTCGCGCAGCAGTTCCTCCAGTTCGCCATCAACCGTGTCGATCTTGTTGAGCACGATCAACGGCGTCATTCCCCCGAGCAGTGCGGAAACGATGTAGCGATCGATGATCGTACGCCGGAAATCCGGCCGGTCCGCTGCGACAACACAGACCAGGAGATCCACATTCGCGGCCAGCACATGCTCCATGCCGATCTGCCCGGCGGCATTCCGGCCCAGATGGGTTCTGCGCTCCTCCACATGATGAATCAACCCGCGCTCCCCTTCCAACGGCTGAACGCGGACGAAGTCGCCAACCACCACCAACGTCGATTCACTGTTCTCCGTCGAGGCACCGCGCTTCACCCGGCAGGCGATCACGCGCCCTCCCTCCTCCAGCAGCACATCGTGCCGGCCGCTCTCCACTTCGATCACCTGCCCGCGCGGAAGCTCCTCGACATTACGAACGCCATCGATGGCAATGGCCTTCGGCCGCATCCGTTCCTGCCCGCCGGCAACAACCTCGCCATCGGCATCGATACGCTGTACCCGATCGCGGTTTCCTTTCACCCAGTCCTTCTGGGCTCGCCGCAACCTGCTGTGTCTTCCGGTATGTCGTGTGTTATCTGCCACGTTCTACGTTTTCTCAAAGCGCGTATAAGCAAGATACGCCCATCAACCCTATCAATTGCAGCGGTCCGAAGATCATAATCGCGCGATCTGCCGTGCGATCCGCTCCCCTGCATCGCTGCGAACCGTTGATGAGCTATTGACGTTATATTGCCCGGAATCCTGCATGCAGCAGCGGAGGAAATTCGATGCCCGACGGTACGAAACGGATCCTGATTACCGGCGCCACCGGCCTGATCGGAACCCACCTGGCCAGAGCTCTGGCTGCGCGGGGGGACGAGGTTATCGCGTTGGTTCGGAATGTGGACGCCGGGCGCCGGCGCGTTCCGGAGGCTGCACGCCATCTCTCCTGGAGCAGCGGCTCCACCGGCGGTGAGTGGGCGAATGCAATGGACGGAGCCGATGCCGTTGTGAATCTGGCGGGCGCCCCCATTGCGAAGCGCTGGACGCAGGAGCACAAGCGGATCGCGCTGGAGAGCCGCACGAACGCGGCCCGCAACATCATCGCGGCGATGGCATCGGCGAAGGCCCCGCCTCCGGTGCTGGTAAATGCCAGCGCGGTTGGCTACTACGGCACGTCCGAAACGGAGGTCTTCACCGAGAGCTCTCCGCCGGGTCACGATTATCTGGCGACAACCTGCGCCGCCTGGGAGGAAGCCGCCGTTGCGGCCGAGACCCTTGGAACGCGGGTTGCGCGGATCCGCATCGGTATCGTTCTGGACAACCGCGAAGGGGCGCTCGGCAGGCTTCTTCTGCCGTACCGGCTCTTCGTGGGAGGCCCCGTAGCGCCTGGGACGCAGTGGTTTCCGTGGGTACATGTAGAGGATGTGGTACGGCTGATCACCTGGGCGATCGACACACCGGGTGCAAGCGGCCCCTTCAACGCCGTTGCCCCGGGGATCGTCAGGCATCGCGAGTTCAGCAGGACGCTTGGCCGGGTGCTCCATCGTCCGGCGTTCCTTACCGTCCCCCAGTTCGTCATCCGCCTGATCCTGGGAGAGGGCGCCCTGATGCTCACCGAGGGGCAGAATGTCCGCGCCGAACGGCCCCAGGCCGCCGGGTTCCGCTTCGCCTACCCGGAATTGACGGCCGCACTCCAGAACCTGCTGAAATAACGCCTATCGCCCGCTCAACGAAAAAAATTCATCACCCGTCGATACCTCTGCTAACTTTTCCACAACTGGTGTGTTTGTTTATCGAGCGCACGAAGAACCCGTTGTCACGATGTGACAATCCATGAGCAAAGCGGTCTTCTGTGTGCCAGAACAGATTGATTCCGACCGAAAACCAATCGCGAGAACTATCGAAGTCGAGCTTCTACGTTGTACTGTGGCCTGCGCTGCTCAGAATCCATGACTCTCCGGCGCGTATCTCTGAGTCTTGCGGACCGACCCCGCCATCAACATGTGATGCTGCCCGATCGATACGGGCGCCATTGCGTCGGCATTGAAGGACGTCGGTTTGTTCAGGTAAGGAGTCAGGGGCACCAGTATTACTAGCCCGCATTCGTACGTTCGCCTGCTGGTGACAATCGCCGAATGCGCGCTGATCGCGATTCGGCGTTTTTCGTTTCCGATCCCTCGCCCGTGAGGAGCTTGTGGAAATGTAGTGGATCGTCAATGATGTCGCGTGAGTCGATAATTCGCTGTTAAAATCATTGTGAGGCATGTCAAGGAAGAATCGTTACGGTGATTACGCTACGTGCGTGCGTTTACCCCTTCATTGACAAGAAACGAGTAGGAGAACTACCCATGCCAGGAACAACCGTACGTTCCAAGCTCCGCCTAGCCAAGGCAGCCGTGAATACTAGCGAAGAGATCGTTGCCAACGATGGCTTCAGCGTTCAGGCGCAGAACGACACCCGTCTCAATCCGCTTGCGGACCTGATCGACGACACGACATTCGCTCTGTTGCAGCAGCACAAGCTGATCGATCAGAAGTCACTGCGTGATTACCAGATCCGGAAAACGTATCGTGAGATGCGCGAGGAGATGTCGGCCGGCGACGCCATCGACAAGCTTCAGCAGATGCATCCGTACCTCCAGTTCGATACGATCCGGAAGATCGTCTATCAGATGTCGCCGAAGGCCTCGTAGATCGTTTCCCCGTGTGAGCCGTGACCAACTCCCCCGGCCGGTATCGTTGAAGAGTCCTCCCCGTAGAGCATGCACTTCCGAGGCCGGGCGTCGCAAGCCATGCAGAAAGGCGCAGCCCAGCCACGCGATCAACCATAGATTCAGCGGATGTCCCGAGCACGATCGAGACATCCGCTTTTCATTTCCCGCCCGGTGGAAGCCGCTCAGTAGAATCCGAAGTCGCCGGGGTTGATCCCCGCGGGGAAGCGTTGCCTGATGGTACCGTCGCGTGCGATCACCACAACTTCTCCCGGCGCGCTGTAGTTCGCCGTAATCCCCAAGTAGACATCGCCGCCCGGAGCCGCACCGATCGAGTAGAATGCCATGCCCGGAAGCGCCGATGCGGAAAGGAAAGTCAACGGCGCACCGCCATCCAACGCAAGGTTGATGCGCACCACGCCGTCGCCGCCGATGACATAGATCATTCCCCCCTGCTCGTCGACCGCCATGTCGCGTGTATTCACCACCGGCCAGCGGCGCATGGTGCGCAGCGTAACGGGGTTCACCTCCACGACACCGCCAACCGAATCGGCCAGGCCGTACAGGACGTAGAGCATGCCGATCCTCGGTGCGTAGCGGATCAGCCGCGGATTGGGACCAACGGGAATAAGCGCAAGCTCGCGCGCCGTCCATGGATCGAGAACCCCCACCGTTCCCGCCTTCGGTTCCTGCTGCCGGTAGAAGCCGTAGCCGGAGTTGGCGACGAAAAGGAGGCTGTCCGCATAGACGATCGATTCCGGCGCCGGCCCCACTGCGGTTGCCGGCCCGACGCTCATCGTGCGTGGATTGAAGCGCACGATCGAGTCGCCGAAACATGCCGCATAAGCCGTAACGCTGTCAACCAGTGTAACCGCCCGCGGTTGATTTCCATCCGGCAGACGTACGCGGCCGACGGACCGGCCGGAAGCGCACTCCAGTATCTCCACGGTCTGCGATGTGGAAACGGCCACGTAGGCGATGCCGTTGCCGACGGTGATGCTGTTGGCAACGTCTCCAAGACGCAGCGCCGGGTTGCGATGCGTGAAGTAGTCCTGCTCCGCGGTGCCTGTGCCGGGATCGTAGAGCGTGAGCGTTGCATTGTCCTGGCGCCACACACCTTCGTTCACCACGATCACGCCGCTCAGCGCATGCACGGATGGCCCGGCCGAAGGAGCGGCGGGATCGGCGATGCAGCCCGCCACGGCAAGCGCAAGCACGGGGAGAAGAAGCGCTATGATGATTCGTTCACGCATGGGCATCTTCGATTCCGGACAGACCGTTGAGCATCGGCAATCAACTTCTCCGCTCTTCATCGAGAGCTCGACGAACGTTCATGCCTTCAGATTCCCACCGCAATCTCCGCGCGGAAGGAGCGGCCGGGCATCGGATAGCTTCGCACCACCTGATACTCCGCATCGAGAAGATTCAGGCAGGCAAGCCGACAGGTCGCGCTCATGCCGGCGATGCTGCAGCGCCCGGCAACGTTTGCGCCCAGCACCATATAGTGTGGAAGAAGCGACTCGTATTCATTCGTGGGGGATGCATAGCGATGGCTTGCATAGTTCCAGGTGAAGGCCGCGCTGCATGGTCCGATGCGCACCTCCGCAACGCCGTTGAGCAGTTCCTGCGGCACATACACCAACAGCCGGCCGTTGGCCGGGCCGCCGCTTTCATCCTCCGCGCGCATCAGCGTCCAGGAGGCCCGCAGCGCCAGCATGCCGTTGAGCAACGTTCCGGAGGCGGCCAGCTCCACCCCCCGCGTCTGAACCCGGGCGATGTTCTCCGCGCTCCAGCTGACCGGCGAGCGGGGCGTGGCAACGATCTGATCGCGCGTGTTCATCAGGAACCCGTTCGCCTCCAGCACCATCGTCTCGAGAAGCTCATAGGTACAACCGGCCTCCAGCGTCCTCCCCTGCTCGGGTCGCAGGTTCCGGTTGCCGTAGTTGAGATAGTACTGCTCGGTGAAGCTGGGAGCGCGGTGCCCGAGGGCAGCGCGCAGCCGCAGGTGCAACGGAGTGAGGCCGACGCGCCATGATGCGCCCACCGACGGGCTCAGTGCGGGATCGAGATCGGAGTAGAGATCGGCGCGCATCCCTGCGTCGATCGCCGTCTCGCAGCCGAACAGCCCATCCTCCAGAAACCAGTTGGCCCCCGCCACGACGCTCGTTTGAAGACGATGCACGAACGAGCCGGCGGAGGGATCGAGGTTGTCGCCGCTCAACGCGGCATAGGAGATCTCCGCGGAGCCTTCAACCATCAACGCATTCGCCAGCAGTCGCCGGGCCCGCACGGTGGCCGCCGCCTCGCTTCCATCGAAGCGATCGTCCAGACCGTCGGGTCCGTTGAGCCGCGCATCCGGATCGCGATACCGCATCCCGTTCAAGCGGCCGCTTGCCGTGCCGCGCAGATCCCAGCCATCCACGGTTTCGCTGAACGTTGCAAGCGCGAACAGGTCGCGTTCGTCCAGGCGCGCATGCGGCTGCTCGCGGTTCCCCTGCACTACCGCACCGGGCACGCCGCGCCGGGAATCGAAGCCATATAGCGCGGCGCCGATCTGCCGGCCGTCATCATCCTGATAATTCCAGGAGGCGTCGGCATGAAGATTCCGGAAGTCCGCGTTGTCGCGCGTGATCACCTCGCTCTGGCCGAACTCGTTGAACGCAAAGGGATAATTCCCGTCGGAGGCCGTTGCATGTATGCCGGCCTGTACCTGCTGCGCCCCGATGTTTGCGGTTGCCGTTACCCCGGCCGTGCGTTCGCCGAACGAGCCGATCCCGCCGCTTGCCGCGAGCGCAAACGGGCGATCGAGTCTGCTTCGCGTTATCAGATTCACAACGCCGCCGAGGGCATTCGCACCGTAGAGCGCTGCATTGCCGCCGCGGAGCACCTCCACCTCCTGCAACGCAGCAGCAGGAATGTTGCCGAGATCGAACGCATCGTTCGCGCTGGAGCGATATCGAACTCCGTCGATCAGGATCACGCTTTGCTGCGCGGATGTTCCACGAAGGGAGATGGTGCGAAGGCCGCCAGGGCCGCCGTACTGCTTCACGAACACGCCGGGAGCATAGGCAACGGCATCTGCGAGATCGATTGCGTTGCCGGCCTGGATCTCGCGCCTGGTTACCACCGCCAGCGGCTGCGATCCGCTCGCTTCCCGCGGAAGGATGCTCGCCGCCCGAACCTGCACGGAGTCCGCACGATAGGTTCGCAGCGTATCGCGCCGCGATACATGCGCCGTGTCCGCCGCCGGCTGCGCCAGGAGCTGACCCGATGCGAGCAGGATCGCCGGGAGCAGTCCGGCGATCCGCCGCATAGTATGATGCCGTTCATTTCGCATGATGACCGCCATCGCCTCGAGCATGGGTAGTCCCTACTGAACCACCACAGCACGCAGCGTTCGCCATTGAATGCCGTCCAACGCAATCGCAACGATGTAGACACCGGCGCCGAGCCCCGCACGATCGATGAGGATGCGATGCGCGCCCGGTGCAAGGCGCTCATCACCAGGCGCGCGAACGGTTCGCCCCAGGGCATCGATCAGTCGTATCGCAACACGATGCTCCCGATCGAGCGTGAGCGCGAGCGTGGCGAAGGTTGCAATGGGATTCGGCGAAAGCACAGCACTGCCGGCGATCTCGTTCCCCGCCTCCACGGCAAGCGGGCTTCCCTGCGAACGCGGCAGAACGACAACCGCATCCAGATCGAACCCGTTCAGCGTGGGATCCCAGAAGGGACTGGAGGGATTCCCCTTCACGATGCCGGTGACGTCGCGAATGCGAACGTAGCGGACGGAGTCCATGCCGAGTTGTGCGAGATCGAAGGAGTCGCCACCGGAGAGTGCAGGATCCCCGGGATCGGCATCGCCGTTCGTCGGCGTAACCCCCGCGCATCCATGAAGCGTGAGCGAGTCGAACGGAAAGGGGACGAACGTAACGCCGTCGCGGCTCACGGCAACCTCCCCCGGCTCCGCATAGACGCGGTTGCGGCTGCCGGCGGAATAGCGGAAGGCGTTCTCGAAGACCGTGAAGTCCGCCCCGGGCCCATCGACGATCACATGCCGGTCGAAGCGGAGAACGATCTCCCCTCCAAGCCCCAGCCCGAGAATCTGCTTCGGATCGACCGACGGCACATCGGCTCGCGCCGTGCTGTCGGGAAGGCCGAGCACGTTCCCGGGGAAGTAGTCCACCCCGAAACCCGCTCCCTGTCCCGGCTGGAACTTCTCCACCGCGTCGGCGCCCGCGGCCGCCGCTGTCGAGGCCTGCTGCGCTTCGGCAGCAGACCCCAACGCAACCAGGAGCGCGGCGATCAGATATGGATGGTGCAATCTCATCGCACAACCTGCATCGTTCGTGTGAGGCGCCGGCCATTTGCTTCGAGCGAATAGAGATAGGATCCGCTCGGGAGCGGCGCGGTGTTCACCGTGACCGAATAGCTTCCGGCCTCCAGCTCGCGATCCATCAGGCGTGCAACCAACTGGCCGTGGGTGGTATAGAGGGCGAGCACAACGGGCTGCGAGCGTTCGATGCCGAAGCCGATGGTGGTCTGCGCCCGGGCCGGATTGGGAACGTTCTGCTCCAGCGTCATCGTTGCCAGATTGCTCCGTGCATGATCCACGGAGGCCACCAGCGAATCGGCGTCGAACACCACTACCACACTGTCCGGCGAGTAATCCGGAGCGCTGAAACGGGCAACGAATACCTTCGAACCGATGGAGGTAATTCCCTCACCCTTGCCTCCAATCGGATAGCGGCTCGTGGGTCCGAATTGACTGGCCCCGATCACATCGCCGCTGTATGCAGTGGTCACGATACGATTCCCCCCCAGCATGATGGACTCGCGCGGCCCATCCGAGCCTGTTGTCCCCGTTGGCACGCGCCCTTCAACGGCACCGGTTGCAAGGTTCACGAGCACCACCTCGTGCGTGCCGTTCATCGTCACGAGCGCCTGCTGTCCAACGAGCACGATATGATTCGCACCGCCACCCAGCGAGTCCGAGCCGAGCGCGTTCGCCTGGAACGCGAAGTAATCGAGCAGCGAGTGCTGGGCAGATGTCTTCCCCCGTCCGAGCACGTAGAGCGCAACGTCCCCCGGATTGGTCTGCGGCACACGCACCGCGCCGAACGGACGCGCGCCGGTCTTGAAGCGCGCAACCAGCGATCCATCGCGCCCAACCACATGCAGATACTCCGGGAAGTTGCCGCTCCCCTCCGTCTCGCTCAACAGCAGATATTCGCCGCCGTCGGAGACCATCACCATGTGACCCGTGGGCCGCACCGGTTCATAGAGCACGTTGATCTCCACCATGTTCGCACCGCCGTGCATCTTGCGCAGCGTATCGCCAACGATGGCATACGCCGTGTCGGCGGACGGATTGAAGACAACGCGGAACGGGCTGGTGATAACCCCGGAGAACGGACGCGCCGCAGTCACTGCAAGCGTGGAGGCGTCCAGTGTCAGCCACCAGTGTGCAGTGCTGTCCCCCATGCAGAATGCATGGAGCGTACCGTTGGCTCCGTTGACGAGTGCGAGCGGCTGGCGCCTGAGCGTTACCGTGGAGAGTATCGCCTTCGTCCTGAGGTTCACCACCTGCATCACGGAGTCCGCTCCGCCACCGCTGTTGGATTGTGAGATGGCCACGAAGGCGATCGAGTCGCGCACGGCGATGGATTCCACCTTCCCCCGCATCGCAATCGTGTCCATCACCGCGCCGGTTGCCGTGCGGATGCGCACCAGCTGGGCGCTGTAGGTCCCCACCAGCAGAACGGAATCGCCGTCGAACGCCAGCGTGCGCGGCCCGTTCTGTCCGATCGGTCCGAAGGAGATCGGCGAGAAGGGAAGGTCCTTCCCGGTTGTCGCGTCGATCACATGCACACGATGCCCGCCGCCGAGCGCAACGTAGATGCGCCCTGCACGCTCCACGATATCACTGCCGCCGCCGCCCATGGCGGTGTCGTTCACCTTCTCGTAGATGTTTGGCTGCAGCGTCACGGCGCTCAGCGAAGCGTTCTTCGCCCCGAAGCCTCCCTCGTTGACCGTGACGTAGTGCACACGGTCATGAAGGTCGTGCAGCGCAACGGACATGTTCGGATTGATGCCGGACCGCACACGGGCCAGCGTATCGCCGGTGGCCGGATCGAACACCCAGGTGTAGCCGGGATCGGTGAACCCCACGCGTTCGGCGAGCACCAGGCGCGGGCCTGCGGAGTCCAGCGAGACTCCGGAGAAGAAACCATCGATCACGGTATCGCGCGACGGCTGGAGCGTATTGATGTTGAATGCACGCACGCGCCCCATCAACGGCATATAAAGCGTATGGGCCTGGAGATCCACGGCCGGACGCACGGGAAAGTTGTTGAAGAAGCCGTTGAAGACGGTCGAGTCCACAACGCGCTCGGTGACAGGATCGATCACGTACCACGCCGCCGAGACATCGCCGGAGTCCGCTTCGAAGACGCCGTTGAAGTTGGCGTCCACGCCGAGCGTGAGCACGTGCACGCGGCCGGCAACGGGATCGGTGAAGAGGAAGGATGGCTCCTTGCCGACAATGATATGGCGCGGCTGCGCCTCGAGAGCTGCTGCGAGAAACAGCAGGGTAAGAGGTACCAACAGGAAACGTCGGGACATGAACAGGACATCATTGCGTCCGCTGCCAACCGCGAACGGAGGATGTAATGACGACGGGGAAATGATACTACAGTGGTTGCCTGAATGCGCGCGAGCGCCGGCACGGGAAGGGTGTAGACCATCTCCTCATCACTCTCGTAGGCGCGAGAGCTGATCCAATTGTGAATCGTGGATGAGGATCGCAGGGCAGGTCTTCTGGCTTCGGGGTCATTCGATTGCTCCAGCCTTCCCGGACCCGTGGAACGGCCCAGTGGCGTATGGTTGAGATGAGGAGCTTTCGTCGCCCGTTACAGCGGCGCAACCGCTGCCGACTTGTTCGTTGGAGTCACCTCCGAACGCACGGCATTCCCTATTCTTCCCGGCATTCCGGGACACCCCGCGATCAATGAACAGGTATCAAGATAGCGAACCGCACGGCACCGGCAACACCTGCGTCTCCGCGCCGATCCGTTTCGTGATCGTGCTGCAATCCACCGCCGCTGCATGATCGGCCGGTGGATCGAGAAGCGCACGGAGCCTGCGAGAGCAATATTGATTGGGACGGTACACAAAGATGTACTCTTCATGCCTCCATGCACACGCTGAGTTGCGTATGATTCGAACGTGGCGCGCAACACGTTATATCGCGCCGCGATCGTGCTCCCCCCCAACATGTCTTTCCCATTGCGAAAGATCCGCGCAACTACGTAACGGCAGCCGGCGCCCACTTCCGAGGCAGCAGTACACTCCTTCCCAAACCACACTAACCAGATTGGGAGAGAACCGTGACGACACGTAAGAATTTCCTTCGCACGGCATTCGCGCTCGCCATGGCGATGCTGACTATCGGCTTCACCGCGGGCGTCGACACGGCCAAGGCACGTGGAAGAAGAAGTGAGCAGAGCGCCCGAAGACACAGAACGGCCCGCCAGCAATCGTTGGCGGGCCGTTTGTGTTGGAGCCGCTTGTGAGATGAGAGAGCTACTGCAATCCCACCGGCGGGATGACGAGATACGATGAACCATCCGGGATGAAGCTTCGGCATACGCCGCTTTCGCTTCCGATGTGACCGCCGTGGCCGGGAAGGACGGAAACGATTTCGTTGCCGGCCGAATCATATGTGACCGATGTCCCGGTGCTGATTGCCGGAAAGGCCATGCCGTTGCCGCACGGATCGGCAATGCCCTGTTCATCGAAGCACCAGTAGGCAGAGCCGCAACAATGGTACATCACAGTCCAGGAACGATACTGCTCGTTGTATTCGTAGATGTACTCCGAACACCCATCGCGGCCGATGATATACCATTGCTGAATGTCGGCATGCAGAGCACCACGGGCGGCGATCAGCGCAACGGCAACTCCGATCACGGCGAAGATTGTTCGCTTCATATCAGTGCAGCCCTCCCATGATGCTCGCCGATATCATGAGTGTGGAACTATTGTCAGCGGCGAAGCATACGCCGTTGCTGCTGCTGCCGGATGAATACACGCCCCCGGTACCCGGTGCAACGGTACAGATGAGATTGCCGTTGCCATCGAACGTTGCCAGCATCGGATCGCCGCTCGAATAGATATCTCCTCCATCGGGGTGCCCACATATCCACCCTCCATCATGCCACCCGCACGGGTTGTTGTCGTCACAGTCTCGTGTAATCAGCTTCCAACAGTTATCCACCGTGATCTTAATCCAGTCGAAACACGCCGCTCCATTTTCATAGCGATTCCGCTCAATCTTCGTTGTTGCATGTGCGACCGTTGCGGAAAGACAAAGCGCCGCCATGACCAAGAGGCCGGTAAGAATTTTCATGTTGTACTCCGAATTATTTGATGCTAGAGAGAGGTTGCGTTTCCGTGCAATCCACTACTGACACACGGCGTGAATCCACCATCGCTCCCGTCAAATCCGGTGCAACGGAAATCTCCAGATATACCGACTTGCCAACATATGGCGCGAGATCGATCTGCCGGGAGCATGTTATGACGGTATCGAACGGAACGGACGTACGGCAATAGATCGGGATTGCCGCGTTCTGAAGGAAGGTGCCACTTATGTCGTGCAATTCAATCGACAGGCGCCACGACACAACCACGGGTGAGCGCATATCCACGGGCATCGTAGAAACGCGCACGTTGGACAATGCCTCATTTGTGACCCTCATTCCAGGATAGACGGTAACAGCTTTTGTGGTGTACGTCTGCATGTACGGATATTTCATCGCGAGCGAGGCCGGGGTTTCAGTGAAGACCAGCGGGGTGGATCGCTGACCATCAGTCAGCACGGCGCGTGTGGTAACGTTCATAGCCGCATACGATGCGGTGTACTCGATCCGTGTAGCCTTCGATGATGCCGGCATGGCGGTTTGCGCGTGTACCTGGACGGACGCGAGAGCAACGAGCAAGACCGCGGCGAATGCTGGTGATCGCTTCATAACAGATCCTCCATTCAGTGAACAATGACGGCGGGAGGTGCCGCAAACATACGTGTGTGGAACAGTAACGGCGGCAACATAGGGTAAAGGTTGGGGCATGTCAAGAGGGAGCCGGGGAGGGGTACAGGTTTGGGTCCCCCCCATAGATTCCAACAATCCGGCGGATGAAGGGGCTTAGGGTATCACTCCCTTATGAAAAATTGAGAGCGAGGGAAATTCAAACTGACCCAGTACCGGCCCATGCCTCTTGACAGGCTCACCATGATCCGCTAGTTTGCGTCCCCGAAGTGTCCCGTGCGGTTCATCATCCGCATGCTCACTGGCTCTCCTCCTTCACGCAACCGAACGATCACGAACTGTCGCGAGCATCGCGAACAGTTTTCTATTCATGCACGGAGGAGCGAGTGTCACGATTCGCACCACATCATGGTTTTCGCAGGCAGCAGTTCGGCATGGCCGCCCCGCACAACACGGAGGCGGACATTGCGCATGCCCCGGCACATCCTCTGCTGAACCTTCAGCAAGCCGCGGGGAATCAGGCCGTTGGACGCCTGGTTTCCGGCACAGGCGTCACGCCGCGTACGCCGGTGCATGCGAAGCTGAAGGTGAATGCACCGGGCGACAGGCTGGAGCAGGAGGCGGATCGCGTTGCCGATGCGGCGACGAACGACAGTCCCACAGCGGGACCTCATGCCTCGCTGAGCGGCGGCGACGGGAACACCATTTCGCGGGACGCCGGGAACAGCGGGAACGTACCGAGCGTCTCGCCGGCCCAGGAGGCTGCCATCGGCGCACTTCCGGGGAACGGCACATCGCTTCCACCCACACAACGCTCCTTCTTCGAATCACGCATCGGCCACGATTTCTCCGGCGTCCGGATCCACACCGGCGCAGCCGCGTCGCAGCTTGCCGAAGGTGTGGAGGCACGCGCGTTCACCGTTGGGAACGATATCGTGTTCGGAGCCGGCGAGTACGCTCCAGACACGATGCCCGGCCGCCATCTGCTTGCGCATGAGCTTGCCCACGTTGCCCAGAACGATATATCGCGAGACGATACAATTCTGCACCGCGACCCGGTGAAGCCGGATCCGGCGGCCAAACCGGATCCCGCCGCAAAGCCGGGAGCCGCTCCGCAGGCCGGAGGCGCGCAGAACAAGAAGCCGGAT
Source organism: Kapaibacterium sp. (SeqCode) (assembly GCA_035549015.1). Lineage (GTDB taxonomy): Bacteria > Bacteroidota > Ignavibacteria > OLB7 > OLB7 > JAFDZV01. The sequence continues at coordinate 4,548 of DASZRW010000009.1, read as the reverse complement.
CCGCCGGAGCGTCCGGCCGACAAGCTGGACTTCACCGGATGGGATCTGCTTCTGGGCGCGCCTCTGATCCGCGACATCTTTCTCGACCTCGTCACCGGCAAGGCAATGACGGAGGATGAGAAGAAGGCAACGGCGCTGAAGGGCTACGAGGGCGCCGGCCTCTCCGCGATTCCATACTCCTTCATGCTCGCCAACACCGGCATGGGAGGATTACAGTATCAGGGGGATCTCTCGAAGGACTTCGACATCTGGGGGAAGTATCGCGACAGCGTGGAGGCACTTACGCCGGGTCAGAATCTGATCTTCGATCCATTGAGCTTCCTGTTCCAGCGCCGTGTGGACGATTATCTGGCATCCCCGCTCTTCCAGATCAGACTGAAGCAGCACGCGGCCGCTACCGGCATTCTGCTCGGGCTGGCGCTCGGCGTCAACTCCGCAATCGTTGCCTCCAAGGACCCCAGCGGTACCCCGGGCGAGTTCACCAACGACAAGTGGGCCGACCACATCAGAATACTTCGCGGGCTGGTTGGGGGGATCTTCAAGGAGCATCTCAAGCCGCCCGATATGTTCAACCTGGACCCCGTGCTCCTCCCCTCGCATCCGCTCTTTGCAAGCGGCACCTTCTTCGGCGGCTCCATTCCTTCCGGCATCACCGCGGAGAGCGCAACCGGCTTCGGCCAGCCGGGAAGCCAGGTGAAGGCGGGGGCAACGCTCAACATCCCGAAGCTGCTGACGTTCGCGCCGGGTTCCACCGTATCGGCCGGCGACGTGGGCGATCCCACGAAGTATCGCAACTGGCAGGGGACGATGTGGTTCGACTACTCGAAGCTGCAGCCAACCGACCTCATGGCACAACGCGGGAAGGTTCCGGAGGAGAAGCTGCGCGGCGGCGTGCTTGTGGGCGGCGGCGGCCATCTTCTCGAACTGCAGATGGGCAGGGTCTACACCGGGTCCGATGCCACCATGCTTCGCTCCTGGTTCGTCTCCGGCGGCTACGGGTACGCCGGCGGCAAGGGGAGCCCGTTGAAGAAGATCGGCTTCACAACTACGTACATGACCACCGAGGGAGAAGACGTGGCGAAGTCACCGCTTGCTCCCTCCACCGGATGGGCGTTCCAGGTGAAGCCGTTCGTGAACCTGGACTTCAACATCGCCGACAAGCACAAGCTCGGCGTTGGCGGAAGCGTTGGCGTTACCACCGGCAAGGATGAAACGGCCGGCGTCTCCGATGTCGGCGCAAGCCTCTCCTACATGTACATGGGCGATCACGGTCCCAACGGCCTGCCGGTATTCAAGCTGGAGGTGACGCAGTCCTACAACCGTCTGGACTGGGGACGCCCGGACTCGCCCGGTCTCTGGGGCACACAGGTTCGCGCCACGGCCGGTCCGGTGTTCGGCGGCTTTCAGTTCAACACCGGCGCGGACAAGGTGGCGCCCGCACGCGCCGCAACGTTCGGCGATGCGAGCCTGCCGCCGGTGTTCAAGCCGAGCGGCACGATCTTCGTCCTTGGCATTCAGATGTAGGACTTGGAGTTCCTGACATTCGGCACCGCAAGGCCTGTAGCCTCTGAAACGCAACCTGGTTTTGATAGGAACTGTCGGGGATCGGGTGCATGCTCCGGTTCCATCATGGCTCGAACCCGAGAACGAATACAATCAACAGACCGATGTTCGACTTCCCTTCGTTTCAGACCGGCCCGGACCGCAACCATGCTGCAGAACCGGAGACGGAAACCGCCGGCACGGCGCACGATGCACGGCCGGATGCAGTTGCCGCCATGCAGCGCGGCATCGGCAATCAGGGGATGCAGCGGCTGGCACGTACCGCCTCCGGACTTACCGTGAACCCCGCGAACGACAGCTACGAGCATGAGGCCGAACGAACGGCAGGCCGCGTGATGAGCGGGGGCACCGGCTCCGGCGCACAGCTCATGCAGGCACCGGCCGGCATTCAACGCTCGACGGCGGCAGAGGCCGGCAGCGGGGCGTCGAGCGCAGGGGCGGCGGGCCTCTCCTCTACGGGCCGGCCGCTCGATGCAAACAGCCGCTCCTTCATGGAGCCACGTTTCGGAACAAGCTTCGACGGCGTGCGCATCCATACCGGCCCCGACGCTGCGGCGTCGGCTGCGGAGCTGAGCGCCAGCGCCTACACGGTTGGACGCGACATCGTGTTCGGCGCCGGCATGTTCCGGCCGGAGACGTCGGAGGGGCAGCGCCTGCTGGCACATGAGCTCGCGCATGTGGTGCAGCAACGCCCCGGCATCTCGCGACAGCCGGCACCGCCGGCCGCTCAGGTGCAGACACCACCGGCCGCGGCGCCACAGACTCCCGCAGCCGGCACACAGACTCCCGCACCGCAACAGGGAGGTGCTGCAGCAACCGCACCGGCACTTACCGACGCGGAGCGCGTGGACATTCTTGCGCGAGCCAATGCGGCGGCATTGACGATCGTGTACATGAAAGGAAAGGCCACTGCGCAGCAGCAGAACCCGACCGGTATGATGCAGTTCAAGCCGACAATGGTGCAGGAGGCCGATCATGCAATCCATCAGCAGTTCGGCACCATCCTGCCGAAGCGGCGCAGCTATGCGGCCGCATTCGCTGCGCCCGATGACAAGACCACGGCCGTTCGCGCGATGACGCCGGACAAGCTTGCCGCGCTCCGCATTCCGGATGACGCAATGGCGCGGCATCGCATGGGGGAGGTGATGATGTCGCTGGTGCCGGAGGCGATGGATCAGGCCGGCATCACCGATCCGGATGATACATTGCTGCAGACCCGTTTCGTCCGGCCGATCTACGCCGCGCTGGGAATCGGCTTCGTGCGTGACTATGAGAAGGCGGTGATTGGCGGGAACACGGAGTTCGGCGATCCGGATGCCGCGAACACATCGATCAGCGTAACGCTTCCCACCGAGCAGCGGAACATCGGGCACATCGTGGTGCACGAGGCGATGCACTACTACGTGCACGACGCATTCCGCATCGCCGCTCGCGGCCGGAGCGATCATCGCGAACTGATGGAAGGGGGCGCGGAGTACTTCGCCCGCATCGTGATCGCCAACCAGCTTGCAAGCAGACCGGAGTTCGCCATCAACTATTCCACCTACTCCGGACGCGTCTCATACATCAACGCCCTCGGCGCGCCGCGCCTCACCACGTTTCCGGCGATGTACTTCCAGGGCCGTGTGGATCTGCTGAATCAGATCGGACAACCGTGAGCCGAAGGTGATGGGTTATACCGGCCACAGGCATAACCCATCATTCATCTCTCATCACTCCTCACCGGTACTTCCACCAGGTCCACGCTCACGAACTGCGCACCGTTGTAGCGGCCGGTCACCGGTCCGTTCTCCAGGTTGAGCACGCCGCGCGGGCAGACGGCGGAGCAGATGCCGCAGCCCACGCACGATGCGCGGATGATGTTCTCTCCGCGCTGCGCGTAGGCACGCACATCGATCCCCATCTCGCAGTAGGTGGAGCAATTGCCGCAGGAGATGCACTGCCCTCCGTTGGTGGTGATGCGGAAACGGGAGAAGTACTTCTGAAGGATTCCGAGGATGGCCGCCTGCGGACATCCGAAACGGCACCATACGCGCGCCCCCATGATGGGATAGAACCCCACACCGATCACGCCGGAGAAGACGGAGCCGATCGCGAAGCCATAGACCTCCGCAAAGCTCCTGGACGCGGAGCCCAGCAGCGCGCCGCCGAACGCGGAGTTGAGCCAGAGCAGCGCCGTGGTAACGGTAATGAAGAGGAGCACGGAGTAGATCATCCATCGCTCGATCTTCCACGCCGTCAGCGTCTTGCTGGAGAGCTGGCGGTACGGATCGCCGACTGTCTCCGCAAGGCCGCCGCAGCCGCACACCCAGGAGCAGTACCAACGCTTGCCGAAGAAGTAGGTAAGCACCGGCGTGCCGATGAATGCCATCACCGTGGCCCAGCGGATCATGAAGATCCCGATCCCCCCGGCGCTTTCGATATCGCGCATCCCGTCCGGGAAGAAGTAGTACGGCTTCAACGGCCAGAAGTAGCTGAAGTAGAACTCCGGCTTCTGGAAGAGAACCAGGATCGCCGGAATCAGAAACGCCAGCAGGAGCTGGAAGAACATCACCGAGAGCGTGCGCACGATCTGATAGCGGTTGTGCCGGTACTTCAGGATGGCGCGGATCCCCATCACCAGAACGGCAATCGTGTAGAGCGTGCCGTAGAGGAACCATTGGTCCGCCGGCTTGCCGCGCAGCGTGTAGCTGATCGGATCGGTAATCCGGACAAGGTGCTCGAGCGACTCCGCATGCCAGTAGAGCAGAACGTAGAATCCGGTGAAGACCACCGCGAGAATCCAGCCCAGTGCGCCACGCATTGTTGCGCCGCTGAACACGATGCCGTTGTTCTGAATCCCCGGCACCGGACGGTAATACTGCTTCACGATGTACAGAAGCGCGCCGCCGGTGGTGAGCCCAACACCGGCAATCAGCATCGGTATCGGGTAGATTGTCCCGGCGCCGAACGCGGCAACGAGCAGCGCCAGAATGCCGAGACCGA
>DASZRW010000008.1:0-14166 GCA_035549015.1 Kapaibacterium sp. (SeqCode) | reverse complement strand
GCGGTCTGACGGACGCACAGGTGAACGACAACCTGACGGTGAACGGCGGCACGGTTGATGCAACACCGATCGGCGCAACAACGCCGAGCACCGGTGCCTTCACGACACTCAACGGCACCAGCCTCGCGCTGACTGCAAAGGGGACTTCCGCTTCGACCATCGCGGCCGATCCGGGCAACACCCTCGTCACGAAGGACTACCTGACGGCCGGCAACCTTGCCGTGACCACGGATGCGACGCTGACCGGTGATGGAACGACGGCTACCCCGCTGGGCCTCAACCTGGCGAACGCCAACACCTTCACCGCAACCCAGACGCTGCCGGCAACGGCCGCCCAGGGTGATGCGCTCATCGCTTCCACCAACGCCGGCACGACCACCATCGATGCAGCTCGCATCGGAAGCGGTCTGACGGACGCACAGGTGAACGACAACCTGACGATGAACGGCGGCACGGTTGACGCAACACCGATCGGTGCAACGACGGAGAGCACGGGCCGGTTCACGACCTCGGAGGCAACGACGGTACTTGGTGCCGCGTCCACGCCGAGCGCCGGTACGGTCTACCGTGACAACGTGGTGATCGCATGGGGCGACATCGCAGCAGCCGGCATAGTCAACGACCAGTTCGGTAATTCGGTGGTTGTGCATACACCGGGAACGGGTGTCTACACGATCACGCTTCCGAATGCCCCCACGGCAGCATCGACGATCATCACGCTGCAGTCGCTGGGTCTGGCAACCGTAACACGTGCCGGAGCGGTGTTGACCGTGACTACATACGACACCACTGGTACCCCGACCGACCTGGACTTCTACTTCCAGACGGTAGGACGGCCGTAGGATCGACACGTGATCGCGCGATCACGATAGCGGGCCCTCGGGTTGTGAGAACCGGGGGCCCGCTGCTTTTCGATCCGCTTGCGGGGTGAACGCGCAGCGCGCTCCCCCAGGGAAACGATCGGTGCCTCCACCGATTCAGGCGGTGACATTGCCCCCCCCGCCGTGGTATTAATAGTGATCCGCGCGATCACGGTTAGGGGCTCCCGAGTGTGAGGGTCGGGAGCCCTATGTATTTCGGACAGCACTCACCGATGACGGGCAGGAACGATGCCTGTACGAAGGAGCGCGGCACCGGGCCAACGCGTTGCCGCCCGGCTTCTTCTAAACAATCCACCACACCATCACTGAGTTTATTACCTAATCCTTCTGGTTGCGAACAATCGTGCATCAAGCGTATACTACAACTGCACATGGGATCTGACCGTCTCATGCGCACACAAGGACACAAAGGCGCTCCCACTCACTGCCGATGGGGCGCCTTTTTTGATACCTGCAACGACGGCGTTCGATGCTTCAACCATTGCATCGTACTACGATATGTGCCGGCCGGCCAGGCGCCCGCTGGCAGCCATCGGCACAGGCTCGGCAGGACGATCCGCAGAGACGATATCGACTGCCAGGGAATCGGATGCCCGCAGCCGCACCGAACCAATCCACACGAAAGGATCGTCCATGCCCGCCCCCCAGCAACACCGCCGCACCCGCACAGCATCATCTCACGAAGCCGCACCCATGTGCAGCAAGGATCTCCTCCCCGCCCCAGGCGAAGCACACGTTTGAAGGTCGTAGTAGCTGCCGTGGAGTAAGGCACATGCAGCCGGCGGAGATATGGTGGCTATCGCAGGAATGATGCCGCTGGAATGATGCCGCTCATGCGGTCATTGGGAATGGTGCTGCCGGTCCGTACCTCACCACACGATGCCGCGATCTGCAGATGCACGGCCGATAGATGCGGAGTCGGAGCGCCGGCTCCGGGCCTCGCAGCCCGGCCCGGGGAGGTATGAGAAAACGACTCCCCGCATGCCGGCGCGGCAGAGGATCCCGCAAGCCGGGTACGTGCCGGCCGAACGGGCGGGCCGCGAGGCAAACCAGACGTTTGTCACGAACGGAGAAGAAACATACCGGCATGGGCCTGGTTCCTGTTGTGCCGGCGGAATACCCGCCGCGGATTCTCTTCATCGAACAATCTGGCCAACAGGACTCGCCGATGACATACACCAACAACATTCTACGCACGCTGCAGATCGTGGCGGCTATCACGATGCTCCTGACGGCATTCGGAGCAGACGAATCGCACGCGCAGCAGAATTGGACGGAGGTGCAGGCCGCCAGCAGCAAGCTGCAGGGCATCTGCTTCGCCACGCCAACGAACGCCTATGCCGTGGGCGAGAGCGGCGCCATCGTCGCAAGCACGGACGGCGGCGCTACATGGGCAGCGCTCAACAGCGGCGTTGCCAGCAATCTCTGGACCATCAGGTTTTCCTCCGCCACGATGGGAGTCGCAGGCGGCGACTCCGGCACCGTGCTGACCACGTCCGACGGCGGCATCACCTGGAGGCGCAGAAGTTCCGGGCTTCAGCGCGGCACGTTCGACAGCTTCGTCTTCGGGCTCTATACACGCGATGGCCGCACATGGTATGCGGCGGGCGGCGACGGCCAGGCGGGAGCCGGTGTGATACTCAGAAGCACGGACAGCGGTGTCACCTGGGGAAAGACGCCGATCACGGGATCGTTCTTCATGGACCGGTGCGGCTTCGCCGACGAGACCACCGGATTCGCCGTTGGACTCTCCGCAACGGGGGGCGGCCTGATCATGCGCACCACCGACGGCGGCGGCACCTGGAAGCCCAATCACACATCGTCCGCGCTCGTTGCAGGCCTCCATGTGATCGATGCCTCCACCGTGGTTGCAGTTGGAAGCAACGGCATGTTCTACAGAACCACCGACGGCGGCACGACGTGGAGCGAGAGCACACCGGCGAGTGCCAACCTGGTGGATGTCGAGTTCATGGATGCAATGAACGGCGTTGCAACCGGAGACAACGGAACGGTGATCGCCACGAACGACGGCGGCGCACACTGGCACGACCTCTCCCCGGGAAATGCGCAGTTGCTGAGCGATGCGGCGATAGCGCCGGGAAGCGGCACCGTTCTCGTAACCGGCGACGGCGGCAGCATCTTCCGGCACACATCCATCACCGCATCGGTGGAGCGGTCCGCAGCCGCGGCACAGATGCTCCTTGCGCCGAATCCGATGACAACCTCCGCAACGCTCCGCTCCGATGCTGCGGCCCGCATAACCTTCTTCGACATGCTGGGGCGCGCCGTTCTCTCGCGAGAGGCGGCAGCCGGCGAGCCGTTGACGGTGGATCGTACGATGCTCGGGGCGGGACGATATCTCTACATTGTCGTTCCCGAACGCGGCGGCACGATGCACGGAATGCTGGTGGTTCGGTAGGCAATGCATCGCCGAACAATCGTGCAGATCCACCCGACCCGATTCTGCGAACGCCCGCGGTGATGCATTCATCGCGGGTGTTTCGTTTGCAGAGCTGCGATCATCTCCACACAAAATTCCTTTCGACGCCTCTTGACTCTCCCCCAACGTCAGGCCCTAGATTGCATATCCGTTCGAACAGGAGGGAACGATGATTGCAACGCAGGCCTCACCGCAGGTATCACGACTCTATCGGATCGGCGAGTTCGCGCAGCGCACCGGCGTCACGATCCGGACGCTGCATCACTACGACCGCATCGGCCTGCTGAAGCCGAGCGTGGTGGCGGAGAGCGGATACCGGCTGTATACCGATCGCGACATTGTCCGATTGCAGCAGATCGTGACGTTGAAGTTCATCGGGCTCTCATTGAAACAGATCACGGAGATGTTTGCCACGGAAGCGTACGATCTCGCGGCGATGCTCCGGCTTCAATGCGACATCCTGGAAGAGAAGCGCCGCACGCTCGATCGCGCGATCCAGGCGCTCCGCATCGCGGAGCACCGGGCGGAACTCTACGGCGATGCGGACTGGGAGTCGTTCCAACAGATTATCGAGGTGCTGATCATGGCAAGCAACAAGGATGTATTCGCCAACTACTTCACTCCCGAACAGTTGGCCGAGTTCGAGCGCCGCTCCGCGGCCGATCCCGACGCCGTGCGTCAGGGTGAGAATGACTGGGCGGAACTGATCCGCGAGGTGGAGGCATCGGTGAACGAGGACCCGGCAGGCGAGCATGCACAGACGCTGGCCGCGCGATGGTCCGAACTCGTGAACCGCTTCACGCTTGGCGATCCGGACGTGGAGGCACGGTTGAAACAGCTTCATACGGACAACGCTCTCTGGCAGACGATGCCGAAGCCGTACAGCGATGAGGCGCTCGCCTTTATCGTGAAGGCGCAGTCCATCCGGCGGGAGCAATCGTCCGAATGAACACGATGTGCATGCCGCGCACCGGCATGCACCGGTTGAAATGACTGCGGCGGGAAGGGGGACTCCCTTCCCGCCGCATGATCACTCAGCAGCACGGCCTCAGTCCTCCGAAGGTTCGGCGGCGGCATGCGCAACCGGTGCCGGCGGATCTTCGCCGAACTCCGCGCGATAGGCCCGCGCATACTCCTCGGCGAATCGCTGTGCCTCCGACGTGCGGCCAAGCTCTTCCAACGCCTGTACCAGAACGTCGTACCCGGTCTCGTTGAGCGGGTCTTCCGCAACGATGCGGCGCGCCCGCTCCACCGCATCGGTAGTCGCGCCGCTGCGCAGGCTTTCGCGAGCGAGGAACTCCAGCGATTCCAGCAACCCATCGCGCAGGATCTCGCGTTCGTGCCCGCTCCAGCCGGCAAATCGTTCCTGCGGCAGGAATTCTCCCCGGTACATGCTCACCGCCATCCCATAATGTTGCTCCCGCTCCCAGGCGGACGCCGAACGCCGCGCCTTCACGACCTCCTCCTTGAATGCCAGGAAGTCGATCCATGCATGTTCGCCGAGGTCGAGCATGTAGGAGCCATTGTCGTGCCGGATGGAGACGCCGAGATCGTTGCCGATTCCCCCGAGGGCCTTGCGCAGATTGGAGACGGTTTTCATCACCACCATCTCGATCTGCTGGCCCGCATGATCGCCCCACAACTGTTCGAAGATCTCGTCGATGGTAAGCCACTGCCGATGACGCGCCGCGAGAAGCTTGAGCAGCTCTCGCGCACGCTTGCGCCCCCACGCTGAATCCTCCAGGTCGCGGCCGTCGATCGTCACCGTGAACGCACCGAGCATTCTCACCTGGATGCGCCGAAGCGGCGCGTGTTCCGGTGCAGCGGCGACCGCCGCCTCCGGCCTCCCTGCCGGTTCGTTCTGCGGGAGCGCCGCCAGCCGCGCAAGATCCTCCTGCCGCAATCCGGCCCGGCGCGCCTCGCGTTCGATTGCCGCATCGCGATACTGCGCGATGATGGTCCGGACACGATCGCGGGAGTCGTCGTCGAAGGCGCGGCGCAGAGCCTCATCGGCGGCATGCAGGTACTGATTCGCTCGACCGGCCTGCCCGGAGTTGCGGCTGGTTTCAACAAGCGCTTCCAACGCCGCATGCACCAGCACGGGGTTATCGTTGGTGCGGGCGATCGCCAGCCCCTGTTCCAGCAACTCCAATGCCCGGGGAGCGTTTCCACGCCTCGCCTCCAGCCGGCCGCGCGAGGTGAGAAGCGTCGCCTCCTCCGAGCGCAGCCCCAGGCTGCGCACCAGGCTCAGCCCGCGCTCCAGGAACGATTCCGCCTCCTCGTATTCATCCAGCATCGTATAGAGCTGGCCGATGCCCAGGCAATCCTCCGATTCGGCGCGCAGGTCGCCGGACTCCTGGCACAGGCGAAGGGACTGCAGATAGTAGAGCAGCCCCTGGCGCGGCTGCCCGAGCCGTTCGCTCACCTTCCCGAGCACCATGAGCGCGTAGGCCTCGCACGGACGATTGCCCGATATCCGCGCCATGGCAAGGCTGCGATGAAGCGCCTCGCCCGCATGCACGTAGTCACCGATCACCAGATAGAGAACGCCGAGGTTGCCGAGCACGACGGATTGGGCCGTCTTCTCGCCGAGGCGCTCGAATATCTCGAGCGCCTGGCTGAACGATGCGAAGGCGCGGGTATAGTCGCCGATCTCCTGGTATCGTGTACCGATATTCCCAAGCCGTTCTGCCGTGCCGAGCGCATCGTTCATCTCACGATGGATGGCCAGGGCCTCGAGATCGTACCGGCGGGCACGGCTGCGATTGCCGAGATGCGCATGAACCGGAGCGAGATTGCCGATCGTCTGCGCCTCCAGCCGCCGGTGGCCGATCGCCCGGGTCATCTCCAGGGCGCGCGTGAACGTTGCAAGCGCCTCGGCATACCTGCCGCTCTGCGCTTCGAGCGTACCCACGAGCTGGAGCACATCGATCTGTTCCTCCACGCATCCGGCGGCCTGGGCAATGCTCCATGCATCGTCCGCGGATCGGCGGGCCGCGGCAACGTTGCCGGTCATCATCTCACACGTTCCGATCCCGCGCAGGGCAATGGATGTTTCGCGCGCGCTCTTCGCACGCCGCGCATGCTCAATCGCATCGTTGTGGCAGCGTGCCGCGCGGGCAATGTCTCCCGTGCGGCGCGCAAGGCTGCCGAGAAGGTTCAGCGCGCCGGCAGCACCCTCGTCGTCACCGAGAGCGCGCAGCTCCTGCAGCGCGCTCTCGGCGGCATGCGCGGCCTCGATCAGGCGCCGATCGGCCCATTCCGCCCATGCCGCGAGCAGGCTGGCACGCGCCGAACCGCGCCGGTATCCTATCTCCTCGGAACGCCGAAGAAGCATCGCTGCAATGAGCCGCAGCGGTTCGGCATGCTGCGTGCGCAGAAGCGCCGCCTCGGCATATGCTGCATCGATCTCCGCATGCACGCCCACCGGACCGGCAACTCCATGGTTGCGAATTGTTTCCGCTCCTGGGTTTCTACGATTCTCCGCCATGTTCAATCAACCATGTTCAATGGATGGTCAACGATCTGTTCTACGTTGCATCCGGATACCCCACCCGGCTGCCCGGCGCGCGCGGAAACGGCCTGTCACGGCGGGCAGAGCGGGAAGCTCACCCGGGCTGTCCTGGAATACGGATTGAAACGGATAAACGGAACCAGAGATATGAACCGAATTCTGATGCTTGGAGTCCTGTGCATCATGGCCGCGACGACTGCCTACGCACAGTGGAGGCGCACGAACGGACCGCCCGGCGGACGCCTGACCACGATCGTCGCGAACGACTCGATGATCATCGCCTCATCGATCAACGGCGGCATCGCTCGATACCATGCCGGTACCTGGAGCGAGCCGAGCGAGCGCGGCATGGCGAGCCTGATTCTCAACGGAGCAACGTTGATCGGCCGAAGCCGGGACGGCTACTATCGCTCTACCGACTTCGGCGACACCTGGCAGCCGCTTGCGGTGGATGGTGCGCTCTTTTCTATCGGGCAGAGCCTGGCGCGCATCTTCCAGGACTCGCTCTCCATCTCAGCCGATGGCGGAACAGGCTGGGTTGTGCGCGGCAGCCTGCCGCGATATGCATCACTCCCTGTACTGCATCGCGGCGATCTGTACGTGCTCGCCGGATTCGCCAACGACTCCCTGTATCGCTCCAGCGACACGGGCGCACACTGGACACTGGCCGCGCAGAACCTGAAGGCCTACGGCGGGCAGCCCACGCAGATTGCGGACGGGCATGACCGGCTCCTGCTGGTAATCGGCCGCACGCTCGTCCTGGCAAGTACCGATTACGGAGAGCACTTCAGCGACGCGCGAGCCGGGCTGGACAGCGCCGCCGCCGTGGACTGGATCGTATCGTCCGACTCGGCGGTATGGGGGGGAAGTTACAATCAGATCTGGCGACTCGACCGATCCCGATGGATCCGGATGGACGCGGCGGATCTGACGGCGCCTCCCGCCCCGCATGCATTCGGACTGGCGCTGGCTACGAAGCATGGCCCGGCTCTTCTGCCGGCCGGAGGAACGAAACTCGTGTTGCTGAACGGGCTCAACCGGTCCTCCGTGCCCGGCATTACCGCGCTGGGGAATGCGGTGCTTGCATCGACCGGCGACCGCGTGTTCCGCAGTGACGATCGCGGCACAACATGGGAGGAGTGCGGCAGGTTCCCTGCGTTCCGTCTGTTCGCGTTCGGCACCGCCGCCTACGCCATCGGCGGGGAGCTGCGCGTAACGCATGACGCCGGCAGGACATGGCAGCCGGTGATGCCGCTTGCGAACGATGCCAACGGAGAGTTCAACGCAATGGCTGCGGACAACACAACGCTCTACCTGGGGCATGGCGCCACATCACGTACGGACGATGGAGCCATGCTCTGGAGCAATGGCGGCATGCTCCGCTCCACCGATGGAGGTACAACGTGGCTGGAGGCCAGCACCGGGCTGCCGATACAGGATTCGTCGTACGCCCCGGTAACCTGGCTGGCTGCAGGCAACGGCTGGGTGATCGCGAGCACAGCCGCCGGCCTCTACCGTTCGTCCGATCATGGCATGACCTGGCAGACCGCGGAGGTGGGCATTCCCGTCGGCGATCTGATCCCCGGCGGCGGCCCGCTCTACAATGTCGACAACAATCCGGTGGTGCTGGCAGACAGTGGCCTGTACCAATCCACGGACGGCGGCGGAAGCTGGTCGCGCCTGGTACCGAAGACGCCGCGCGGCAAGGAGTCCGACATGTTCCCCGGAGCGCTGGACGGTGTTCTCTACCTGCAGACGTACGATGATCCGGGCGATCATCCGAACGTGTTCACGTACGCATACGACGGCCATGGCTGGTACGACATCACCGATTCGATGCCGCAGGGGATGCAGGTCTACACGCTCGCCCGCAGCGGCAACACCTACTATGCCGGCACGCGCAATCATGGAGTGTGGCGCCGCGACGACGATGTCGCCCAGGCACCGGATGACGCGCAGGCGGGAATGACGATTGCCGCGGCGCCGAATCCCGCATCGGATGTGATGACGGTGACCTTCACGCTCGGCGCACCGGGTGCGGTTCATCTCAGCCTGCGAAACACGATCGGCGAGATCGCCGGCCAGATATTCGCAGAGACGCTGGCGGCCGGAACGTACAGCCGCAGGGTGAGCCTGCGGGGATTGCCGCGCGGAGTGTACTTCGTGCATCTTCAGCTCGGCAACCGCTCCACGGTGCAGCGCGTTGCGGTTCAGTAACAGCGCACGAACCGTTCGAATGCAGTCGATGGCCGCTGTCGCCGGATGCGATGGCGGCCATCATTCATTTCAGGCCTGGCGCGGACCGGCTCCTACCGATCCGCGGTGACGGTGAGGAGCTCCGCCTGTATGCCGAACGCCGTGATGCATCGCACGATGATTCTGCCGGCAGGATACGCGTGCACGGAGATCGGGAAGGGATGGGCGCCGGCATCCAGGTCACCGTCGAACGCCGTTGCGAGAAGCGCTCCGCGGAGGTCGAAGATCTCCAGGCGTACGTGCGAGGCACGATCCAGCAGGAGCATTGCCGTTGCGGACTCCGACGCCGGATTGGGAAGCACGCGCATTACGGCACCGCCCGGCGCCGGCCTGTTCTCCCTCACCTCCAACGCACCACCAATCGCAAACCGGGAGAAGAACTCCCAGATCACATCGGTGGCATTGAAGGCCGTGCTCGGGTTTCCCACCGGCGAACCGGGCCATGAGTGGCCGCCGTCGCTCGTGGCATAGAGCTGCACCTCCCCGCCCGGAGCGCACCGGCTCCACCGGCGGGCAAGCAGAGTGCCGGTGGCATGAAGTGTGTCCGCAACGGACGTGCATCCGCACACATGGAGCCACGTTGCAATGGTGGAGTCAACGGAAGGGAACGCGAAGTTCGGACTCAGCACGCCCGGACCGCCGTTGTACGGCAGAGCCGGATCCTGCAGCGAGTGAATGTGCAGCGCAGGCACGGGACGCATCACCACGCAATCTCCCTGCACCATGCAGGCCGCAGCAACGGGGGCGATGGCTGCAATGCGATCGCTCAACTCGCATGCGAGGCGATAGCTCATGATGCCGCCGTTGGAGATGCCGGTGGCATACACGCGACTCCGGTCCACATGGTATCTCGCGGCAAGTGTATCGATCAGATCGGCGATGAAGCCCACGTCATCCACGTTGAGCGCCGAGGCCGGAGGGCAGCAACCACCGCCGTTCCACGTCAGGTCCCTCCCGTTCCGGTTTCCCCTTCCTTCGGGATAGACAATGATGAATCCGTTCGCGTCGGCCTTGGCATCGAAGGCGGTGAGCCTGCTGAACGAGGCAACACCATCCACCGGTTCCTGGTTCGCACCATGCAGCCCGATCACCAGCGGAAGCACCGCACCGCTCGCATCGTACGTTGTCGGAAGGTGCACGTAGAAGATGCGGTTCACTCCGCCAACCATGATGGAGTCCGGAGTCTGCGCAACCGCGGCCGACACGCTCGGGAAGAGCGCCAGGAGTAGAACGAAGAATCGGTTCATATGCCCTCGGTCTGATATGAGCCGGACGCGGCAACCGATGGCGCCGGATGCCGCACCGGCAGCGATCCGGTCTGCACGCTACAGCGTTCGCCGCGGCGACACGATGACGTTCGCCAGGAGCAATCCTATCACGAGCCCGACTGCAACGATCGTCACCTCGAACGCGGCCTCCACGCCGGACATCACATCGCGTTGAATGAACTTGGCGAGACTGCCAAGCCCGATGCTGCCGGGAACGAGAAGGATGAGTCCGGGAAGAAGCGGCACTGCCGCCGGCCGCTTCACCAAGCGTGCGAACAGGTTCCCGGCAATGCCCAGCGCGCAGGCTCCCATGAACGCTCCAAGCTCCGGACCGAGCAACCAGGTCCCCAGCCGCGCTCCGCCGAATCCCATCGCGCATGCGGCCATGATCCATCCAACGTCGCGAGGCCGGGCGCGCATCAGCACGGTGAACGCAAGCGGAGCTGCGACCAGCGCAATCCAGATGGACCAGCGCACCATGGGTTCCGGGGCGGCATGATGTACGCCGGCAACAACGGCCTGTGCAAGCCGCTCGCCGAGCGCAACGCCGAAGCCCAGTTCCAGGAACGTGAGCGCGGCGCCGGTGAGCCGGGCCGTTCCGCTCACCAGATTTCCGGTGGCGATCTCCGTCATCGCCGTGGTGAGTGTGAGCCCGGGAATCAGTGCGATCAATCCGGCGAGCGTTGTGACGTAGCTGGAGAGGGGTGCGATCGCTGCCGTTGCGGCGGTAGCGATGAAGCCGGCGAGAACGGCGGCGGCGATCTCGAATACACGGCGAAGGTTCTCGCTGGAACGCAGCATCAGCGCCGTGCAGCCGATCGCCAGCCCGATCCCCGCGGCGCAGAGAATCTCGCGCCACCCACCTCCGAAGAAGCGCGCGGCAGCCCCGGAGGAGATTGAATAGCAGATGATGGTGAGGAGCACCGGATAGCGGGACGGCGCCGCGACGATCTGCTCCACACGATAGGCCCCCTCGTCCGCCGTCACACGCCCCCGAATCACCTCCTCCGCAAGCTCGTCGAGCTGGCTCAGCTTCTCGAGGTTCGTCTCGGGCGTGCTGGTGCGGATCAGGCTGGTCTTGTGCGCCTCCGGCGGACCGAACGATGCGAAGATGCCGGTGGGTATCGCGAAGAGCGATCCTATCAACCCCAATCGCTCGAACAGCCGATGCATCGTCTCCTCCAGACGATGCGTGGGCGTACCGAAGCGATGGAGCGCGCGCGCAAGTGTGATCGTGAAGGAAACACGGGGGTCGTACGCCGTTGCGGCCGCAAGCTCCTCCGGGCCACCGGCGATCCCGTCGGTATCGATATCGATGTCTCTCTGCATCGAGGCCAAGATAGCCTATCGGAGTGAACGCGTTCGTTACGCTCTGATCCAGTCCGCATGCTTCGCACGAAGCTTCGCGAGCTTCGGGGCAATCACGGCGCGGCAATAGGGCTGGCCGGAATTGCGCCGATAGTATTCGGCGTGATACGTCCCGGCCGGAAAGAACTCCGTGAAGGGAACAACCTGCGTCACGATCGGATCGGGCCAGATCTTCCCGGCATCGAACCGCGCAATCATTTCCTGCGCGGCCGCCTGCTGCTCCGGCGAATGAAAGAAGATCGCGGAACGATACTGCGTTCCGACATCGGCTCCCTGGCGGTTGAGCGTGGTGGGATCGTGAATGGTGAAGAACACCTCCAACAGGTCGTCGAAGGTGATCACCGATGGATCGAAGACGATATCCACCACCTCGGCATGCCCGGTTGTTCCGGTACAGACCGCCTGATAGTCCGGGTTGGCGACATGCCCGCCGGCGTAGCCGGACTGCACGCTCACCACGCCGCGAAGTTGTTCGAATGCCGCTTCCAGACACCAGAAGCAGCCACCGGCCAGCGTTGCTCTTGCTTGCATCGATCGAATTGGATTATCCAGAGTTGAGATCGCACGGAGTATGGTTCCCGGAACGCGATGTCCGGATGCGATATGCGGGCCGGCATCGGCCGCCCCGAACCGCACCGGCACAACATACCGCCTGCGAACGGCGGGGCCAAGATCAGGGCGCCCCAGGCGCACGACCGACGTGGAAACCGGCAGATGCCCCGTCCCCAATGGGCAGGTTTCGCCTCGTATCTGCGAATGTGCGGCATTCCGCATCGGGACCGGCGCCAGAGACGGAGGCCCCGGCAAAAAATTTGGGAGCCCTTTAGGAAGCCTTTAAGACTCTCCGATAGCGTGAATAGCGTGATTCAGAACAGGGAAACATTCACACAATCATTCGGAGAGAACAATGACTACCAGAACCAACACCGTATGGAACGTCGGCGGAACCAACCGCACAACAAAGGGAGCACACGCAATCCGCATATCGATGCTCGCCCTTGTCGCCTTCTTCCTCCTCGCAATCCCGGTGCTTGCGGGCCCGATCATCAAGATCCGGACCGGACGCCCGGCACACGACTGCACCGGCTTCGGCATCTGCAGCATCACGATCGGCAACCTCGACCCCACGGCAGCATTCGTGCCGGCGGAGGGAACATTGAGCGGGAACCAACTCACGCTGGCATTCCACGAGCGTCCGCAGAATGCGGGGGAGATTCTTCCGGTGGATCAGCCGATCACGCTGGACGCCCAGACGGCCTCCGCTCTGGGTTCCTCCAACGTCACGGTGCTTCCAGGGCAGTACACGGTGGACTATCGCACGAACCCCTTCGGCACGGTGACGCTGCCGGTGCAGCCCCAGGGACTCGTGATCAGCGTTCGGATCGGACGTCGCAGCATGGATTGCCAGGGCTTCGGCATCTGCAGTATCACGATCGGACGCGACCCGCTTGCCAACGCTCTCGGCGCGGCAAGGCTCAACGGCAACACGCTTCATCTGGACTTTGCATCGAAGCTTCCGCAGCAGGGAAGCGCGCTGGTGATCGACGAGCCGGTCACCGTGGACTCCGCCTTCGCGCTGGGCGCCTCCAGTCTCGTGATCCCCGCCGGCACGTATCCGGTAGACTACTCGAACAATCCGAACGGCTCGGTGAACCTTCCGGTGCAGCGGATCGGCATCACGATCGATGTGGAGATCGGACGCAAGAGCAAGGATTGTCGCGGCTTCGGCATCTGCAGCATCTCGGTGAGCCTGGATATCGACCTCGCATTGAAGACCCCCGCGGTTGCCACGCTCAACGGCAACACACTTCACCTGGACTTCACATCGACGCTTCCACAGCAGGGAAATGCGCTGGTGATCGACGAGCCGATCACCGTGGACTCCGCAACGGCACGGGCGCTCGGCGCCACCAGCGTGGTTGTGCTCCCGGGCACGTACACCGTTGACTACACGAAGAATCCGAACGGCTCCGTGGATCTTCCGGTGCAGCGGTTCGGCATCACGATCAATGTGGACATCGGCCGCAAGAGCAAGGATTGCCGCGGCTTCGGTATCTGCAGCATCACGATCGAAATCAACCTCGACCTGGCATCCAGAGTCCCTGCGGTGGGCACACTCAACGGCAACACGCTTCATCTGGACTTCGCATCGATGCTTCCCGAGCAGGGTGATGCGCTGGTGATCGACGAGCCGATCACCGTGGACCCCGCAACGGCGCGGGCGCTCGGCGCAGCCAGCCTCGTGATCCCGGCCGGCACGTACCATGTGGACTACACGAAGAACCCGTACGGATCGGTGGATCTTCCGGTGCAGCGGTTCGGCATCACGATCAACATCGAGATCGGACGCAGGAGCAAGGGATGCACCGGCTTCGGTATCTGCAGCATCACGATCGGAGCCGATATCGATCTGGCATCCAGAGTCCCGGCAGTGAGCAC
>DASZRW010000007.1:0-97801 GCA_035549015.1 Kapaibacterium sp. (SeqCode) | reverse complement strand
CGCGATCACATGGCCCGTGGAGTCGTAACTGTAGTTCCCGCTGCTCTGGTTCGCGATGTCGATCAGGTACGGCTGCCCCGCAACGGCATCGCTTACATACGTCAGCTGGTTGTTCGGGTCGCTCCCCGTCGCGTTGTAGTGATAGCGCAGGCTGTCCATGTGGACGCTCCCGCTCTTCGCGTAGGCGTTCCGGCTCAGCGAGTCGATGTTCCCGTTCGGGTCGTACGCATAGTGCGTGGCGTACTCGCTGGTGGTATCCCAGGTCTGCCCCGTGGTGTCGTACGGGCGGAACCGGCTGTCCCGCAGGCGGCCGAGCTGGTCGTACCGGTAGGTCTCCCCAACAAACCCCTGCCGCTTCTCGCCAGCAGTCGCGAGGCCAATGTTGGATGTTGTTGCCGCGATGTTTCCATCATACTCCGGCGGGCCGCGGAGGCCGCTTGCCGCGCTCGAGTCGATTGGCGAACCGCTCTTCGCGAAGTCCCCCGGATAGTAGTTCACGCTCACCGCGAAGGAGTCGGCAGGGTAACTGTTGACCGTGCCATCACCTCCGGGATCATCGCTCGCCTTCAGCTTCGGATCGTTCACGCTCTTCAGCCCGCCACCCAGCGTGTATGCATAGTCCAGGCCCTGGAGTTTGTCTTCTCCCAACTCCCTCCGCTTCAGCTCGCCGGTGGCAGCGTACGCATAACTCGCGTCACGCTCCCACAGCTTGCCATCACGGCTGGTCTCCACCTTCACAAGCCGGTTGTCGGCATCGTAGCTGTAGCGATGGTGGAACGCATCGATCCTCCCCTCGTTGTACAGCACACGGTTCACGTTCCCGCTCACCAGGTCGTACTCGTACTTCGTGTACTCCGTCCGGTTCATCCCCGGAAGCTGCTGCGCGCACCAGACCACGTTCCCATGCACGTCGTAGCTGTAATGCGTCCGCACTCCCTCATCGGTGTAGACCTCGCTCACACGGTTCCGCAGGTTCCGCTGCGGGGAGCCGTCCAGGTAGGCCACGCCGGAGGGGGTGTCGTAGACGATGAACCGGCGTTCTGTTCCCGCGCTCGGGTAGCTCGCATCGTTGGCGTTGGCCACGAACCCGCCGCTCCCGTCGGTGCCGCTCTGCCCGCTCTCCACCGCACGGCCCAGCGCGTCGTACTTCACGTAGCTGTAGCGGTTCCGGTTACGCTGCTGCTGGTCCTGGGTGAAGCGGGGGCGGCCCCACTGGTCGTACCAGACACGTGCGGTGTCCCCGTCCGGCGTCCGGACCCACTCCGGCTGCCCGAGGGAGTTGACCGCATACTGGTTCATGTAGGTCTGCGCCGGATGCGCCGCACGCGATGTGCTGGTGTCCGTGGCTCCCTTCGGCGCGACGGTTCGGACAAGGTTGCCGGCACGGTCATAATAGAACAACGTGAAGTGCTGATAGTCCTCGGGGTAGGAGAGGATGATCCGGTCATGCACGGAGTCGGTTGCAGCGCAGGTCCGCTGGTAGTGCTCCGTGAGTCCCCGCGTTGCATCATCCACACAGGCGTTGATGCTGCTTTCAATCCCCTCCCGGATGCGGGCGATCACCGTCTCACGGCAGCGCACCGGACGGATGGTATCCCACGCCGCGGTGTCTGCCGGCTTCGGCACCCACCGGAAGCAGGCGTCGTGGCAGCTTGTAGTCTCGCAGAGGGTGTCGGCGAGGGAAGTCTTTGA
Source organism: Kapaibacterium sp. (SeqCode) (assembly GCA_035549015.1). Taxonomy (GTDB): domain Bacteria; phylum Bacteroidota; class Ignavibacteria; order OLB7; family OLB7; genus JAFDZV01. Next base: position 96,109 of record DASZRW010000007.1, on the reverse strand, counting down.
TGGCCTGCCGATGAATCGAATGCCGTAGATCCTCACGGGGACCAGCGTCCCAGCCGTTCCCCACTTACGGTCGATGTACGTGAGATAGCCGAGCGAGTCTTCAGAGAAATATCCAGAGGTACTAGAGTAACCAGTATTGAGCGCAGTGAAAAATGCAGCGTATGACTCCACGACTTGACGTTCATGCAATGCCAAACCACCTGAGCTTGTAGGTGCAATTAGCGTAAACATTGAATCTGCAGTCGCAGCATTCATTAGATGCGAAACCTGAATCGTGCCTGATCCACTCAGATTATTATCGGGAACAATGCTGATAAAGTCAGCCGAATCCCTCCCGCTCAGTTTCGTCGCCGCCATGAAACGATACACGCTATCGGTACGCGCACGCATCGCCATCGCCATCTGCTCCATCTCCGTGATGAAGCGCACGGAGATCTGCTCTGCGGTAACGTACCCGTTCACGAACGGGAACTTCGCATGCATGTACGCGTTGATGGTATCGCTGATGAACGATGGCCGCGAGCTGTACGTCCGCACAACATAGGCAGAGTCCGAGGTGTAGAGCGTTGCATCCCCCGCCACCGACGTATCGATCGGCATCCCCCAGATCGCATTCAGCAGCGCGTTCAGGTGCGCAACCATCGGATGCGGATGCGCCGGCGTCCCAACGATGAAGCTGTCCGCCCTGTACGCCAGCCGGCACGCCGTGTCGATGGAGAAGTGCGCCGAGGTATCCCGGTACCGCACGAACACCAGCGAGTCACCCACCCGCGGCAGCAGGCGCGGGTAGTGACCGCGCACAACGTTCGCGATGTTCCACCACCCGCCGTCGTGCCCTACGGAGTCGTTGCTGAAGCTCGTCACCGCGGCGTTCAACGCATCCACAAGCCCGGGGCCGATCTCCGTCGTCTTCCCGACGAACTCGATGCTCGAGTCCGGGCACGCACCCATCCCCTTCAGCGTTACCTTCGGGTCCATCCGGAACACGTTCTCCTGACGCGCGAAGTCCGCCACCGTCCCGACCGAGTCGATATGCCCCCCGCTCGTCCGGTGCACCGTCAACTCGCACCACAGCCGGCAACTGTCCGACATGCTCTTCGCAACGCAGTACAGGTCATCGTCCGTGTAGCTCAGGCTCGCGTCAACAAACGCCTGCTGCACCGCCGCGTAGACATCGCTGAACCGCGCCTCGCACATGCTCGTGCACGGCGCCTCCATCTGCTCCTTCAGCTCCAGCAGGCAGCTGTCCAGTTGCACGGAGTCACCCATCGCCGTCCGGAAGCAGCTCGTCATGTTCGAGCTGATCAGCCGATCGCCGCCCGTCTCCTCCCCCGCTACGCAGGCCCGCAGCCGCTCCCACGCCGCCGCGGAGTCCGCCCGCCCGTGCCAGCTCGCGTTGTACCCCACCGCACTCTCGCACCTCGTGTTGCTCCCGATGGCATAGTGCAGGTACTTGTACGCGCGCACCAGGTAGCCGCGTGATGCATCGTACGGCGTGCTCGAGGTATCCTGATACCGCTTCCCCGCACTCGCGAGAAACATCTCCAGCAGGTTCAGCTCCGGGTTCCGGTGCGACCACGTGCCGTCCGTGGTGGCGTACGTGCCGTAGGACTCCACCATCCCCTGCCAGAGGCCGTACAGGTCGCGGCAGACGTAGACCGGAGCCCCCGTGGAGTCATGCTCGTTCAGCATGTTCTCGACGAGCCTGTTGAACGCGCCACGCCCCTTCGGATATGCCGTGCTGTCCGGATAGAGCGTGCCTCCCGGCGCAACGAAGTATTTGTTCAGGTTGTTGACGTCCCCCGCCGCAACCGTGTCTCCCCATCGCGCGATCAGCAGCCCCTCGAAGTCCGGCACGCCGTTGCGGCACGGGTCGGTGCCGCAGTCCGGATCCAGCACCGGGATGTGCACCGCACAGCAGGCCGTGTTCAGCACATACTCGCTCGTCGCGGAGGGGTCCACCCCCAGGTAGCCGTACACGTCCTCGATCCTGCCGCTGTCCAGCAGAACGAGCACGTGAGCAAGCACGCTGTCCGCAGCGATCGTGCTCCGCATGATCCGCCCCAGCGAGTCGCGATAGTGGGCGCTCCAGGTGATGCCGTACGGATTGGTGCTCGTGATCCCTCCCGGCTTCAGCGTGTTCGCCTCCAGACGCCGCTCCACGATGTAGCTCCCGGGCCCCACATGGAACGTGATGGTGGTATCCACGGTCCGCGCGGAGTCGCAGACGTTCGGCGCGATCACCAGATCGATCTCCTTCGTGCTGTCCGGAACTTCAACGTTGTGCAGGATGAGCCGCACGCGCAGGTCGCACGTGGTGCAGTAGGCCGCGCCGCAGAGGGTGTCACGCAGCGACGGCTGCGTCACGGTGTAGCGCATCGTGAGCGTGGTGTCGTGCGTGAACGCCAGGCGCTTGTTGCTGGTGAACCCGCCGCCCGTGCTCCGCGCGCCGTGCAGCGTGTCGGCAACCGTCCCGTTCAAGCGCACGCTCTCGGCGAGCGGGTCCATCAGCGTGTCCCCCTGCGCCGTCTCCACCGCCGTCGCGATCACCGTCCCCTCCTTCGTCATCCACGCAACCGAGGCCACCTTGTTCGGATCAACGCTCAACACCTTGATCACGCTGGTGTCCGCCGGAGCCTCGTCGCCGAACAGGCGCACCAGCTCCCAGTTCGAGGCGCTCGCGTAGTACGACTTCGGCGTCCGCTCCTGCCCGCCGCTCCCCCCGCCGATCCGGTAGGTCTGGCCGGGACCGCCCGCCCTGTCCCCGCGCCCCGTGCCGTCGGTCGCGTAGAGCGCGCGGGCGAACGGGTAGTTGTCCGCAACCGGACGCGTGAGGTCGCCGTTGGCGTTGCTCCAGAAGCGGGAGACCGCGCCGCCGTTCGCCGCAAGGGGCGCAAGGCGGTTCGTGTCCTCGTCGAAGTGCTGCGGCCCGAAGAGGGTGCTGTCGTGCTTCACCAGCGTATCGCGATAGCCGAAGGAGGAGCCGGCAAGCGTTCCGAGCGGCGCGGCGAGCGACCCCGCCGCCGGGCGCCCGCTGTAGTCCTGGAAGCTGTTCGCTGCCACGATGCTGTCCGCGGACTGCACCTTCACCTGCGACTGCTTCGGCATGCCGAGCGGGCTCGCGTAGCTGATCCCCTCCCCGATCCGCAGCCCCTCGGTGAAGGTCCGGCTGTAGACCCAGTTGATGTCGTCGTCGAACTGGTTGTAGTAGAAGGCATAGACCGGCAGAGCGCTATCGGCCGTGCTGGTGAAGGTGAGCATGGTATCCTGCGGCGGCGAACTGCTCCAGACTCCCCAGTTGCGGCTGTCGGCAACGCCGCCGTCGTAGACCGAGCCGATGGGGCGCACGCGCCAGATGTAGTAGCCGGTTCCCTCCGCGAGCGTCAGCGCCAGCGAGCGCCGGCCGTCGTCCGTCTCCACGGTCAGCGCCTGATGCCAGTCCACCACGGCCCGCGTGCTGGAGTCGCTCTTGTAACTGGTGTCCACGTTGAAGAGCCGGAGCAACTGCAACTGGTAGCCGGGGAAGGTATCGTTGCATCCCTCGGCAACCTCCCACGCGAACGTGGTGGGGTTGCCGGTGACCGGACCGGTCACGCGGTCGGCAACCACCAGCGGATCGTTCGGCGCACCGCTCTTCCGGGCGCCGATGGCATACTCCTCGCGGTAGGAGAAGGTGAGCCGCACGTCCTGCGTTGTTGCCCCCGGACTATAGGAGAGAACCTTCGCCTTCCAGCGGTCCAGGCGCGCACAGGTGTCCAGCTGGAGCGTGGATGCCAGGTCCAGTTGAAAGAGTTGCTCCGGCGCATTCTCGTTGATGGAGAATTCCACCGGGTTGTGCCGGAAGGTGGTGTCGCCGTTGGTGTCGAGAGCGAAGAGGTCCAGCGAGAGGGAGACGGCGAAGGCGTTGCGGCCGTACTCGTAGTCATCGCCGCGATCCAGCTTCACCGAGAAGGTGGCGGAGTGGAGGCGGCGGTCGGTGCAATACTCCGGCTCGGTGTTCTGATGATGCTGCAGCGAGAAGGTATCGGCGGTCTTGAGATCGTTCCAGTCCCACGAGCTGGTGTCGCGATGCTCCACGTACTCGAAGCGGGTGAGGGGCACGGAGTCCGCGGGCTGCATGGTGGTTGGGGCCGCAGGAACGGCCGCCGCATCGCGCGCCGGCGCCTGGGCATGCAGCATGAGCGGAGTGAAAACGAATATGATGGTAAGGAAGAGGATGTATTTGTGCATCTCTCTGCGTCCTTTGCGGTAAATCTATCTCAGCAGGGGTTGTGGCGGCTGCGACTCCAGGCTCGCGCCGTAGCAATGTGCGAACGTACGTTAGCACGATCCTTCGTGCAAAGAATATTCTTCCCCTCGCATAAATAAAATGCGGCTATCGGGAAGACACCTCCCTAACCTCCGCATCTTCCGCTTCGTCATATTGCCATCTGATATCGGCAACCGGCAGCCGTGCGCGATATCTTCCGTTGCTCCGTATCCAGGTCCGCCGGACTGCATTCTCCCGAATACCGGCACGAAGCGCGCACCGCGCCGCGGCACCATGAAGAGAGGACGTGCACAATGAACGATCGGAATGAAAAGCGTGATCCCGAGAACGACGGAATGCAACGGCGGGCATTTCTGCATGCGGCCGGAACCGGCGCAGGGGCTCTGGTGGCTCTTGCACCCGCACTGCTGATCGGCGGCTGCGGCGGAGACGATGAGCATCAGGATGAGGAGGTGACGCCGGGTGAGGACCTGATGCGCGAACACGGCGTGCTGAAACGGACGCTGCTTGCGTACCGATGGTACATCGACCGCATCGATGCGGGAGGGGACATTTCTCCGGAACCGCTTCTCCGCTCCGCCAGGCTGATCAAGGGCTTCGTAGAGGAATACCATGAAAAGATCGAAGAGGATTATCTTTTCCCTCGCTTCAGGAAGGCGAACAAACTCGTGGACCTGGTGAACGTTCTGCTGGCGCAACACGTTGCCGGACGCGGCATCACGGCGCGCGTGCTGGCTGCGGCAGCCGCTCCCGAACTCCGTGAGCAGACGGCGCGGGATGAGCTGCGGCACCTGCTGGATGCATTCGTGCGGATGTACGAGCCGCACGAGGCGCGCGAGGATACCGTCCTCTTCCCGGCGTTTGCAGAGATCGTCTCGAAGCACGAGTACGACTCGCTGGGCGAGGAGTTCGAGAAGATCGAGCACCGGACGTTCGGCGCGGATGGCTTCGAGATGGCGGTGCAGGAGATCGGATCGATTGAGCGCGCGCTCGGCATCTACGAACTCGATCAGTTCACGCCGCATATCCGGTAGACGAAGGCAGGGGCGCCCCACCCGATGCGTTCACATCATGGACAGGCGGATACGGCGCCAATGCGGATCATCATGAACAACGCTACAGAGGTCGGGGAAGAGAGCGGCCTGCATCCCGCGCCGCGCGCCTCGCTTGGCCAGCTGGCGCGCCTGTTCCTGAAACTCGGCTTCACCGCCTTCGGCGGCCCGGCGGCCCACATCGCGATGATGCGGGCGGAGGCCGTGCAACGGCATGGCTGGCTGAGCGAACAGGAGTTCATGGACCTGCTTGGCGCAACCAATCTGATACCCGGCCCCAACTCCACGGAGCTCGCCATTCACATCGGCTTTCAGCAGAGAGGGTGGACGGGAATGCTGGTTGCCGGGATCTGCTTCATCATGCCGGCGGCGCTGATCGTGAGCGGACTCGCATGGGCATACACGCGCTATGGCAGGCTTCCCGGAGTTGTCAATGTGCTCCACGCCATCAAGCCGGTGGTGATCGCCGTGGTGGTGCAGGCGATCGCCGGGCTGGCACGCTCAACGGTGAAGAACCGCACGCTTGCCCTGCTCGGCGCCGCGGCGCTTGCCATCGCGCTGCTCGGGGGGGATGAACTCCTGATCCTGTTCGGCGGCGGCACGATCTACGGCATCGTTCGCTGGCGTTCCCCGCAACCGGCAGGCGGCACACGGCCCGGAGCGCGATCGCTCGCCATCCTCATCGGCGCCGCTCTGGCGATGGTGCTCATTCCCACGCTACTCCTTACTCTCGGTGGAGATACTGCGTCCGTCGGTACGGACGGAGCGAACAGGAGCATCCCTTTCGGCACATCGCCCCTCTTCCTCTACTTCCTGAAGGTCGGCTCCGTGCTCTATGGGAGCGGCTACGTGCTCCTTGCATTCCTTCGCGACGGCCTGGTGCACCGCTGGCGCTGGCTCACCGAAACGCAGTTGCTGGACGCCGTGGCGATCGGGCAGGTTACTCCGGGCCCGGTGTTCACAACCGCGACGTTCATCGGATACATGCTCGGCGGGCCGTGGGGAGCACTGGTCGCAACTCTCGGGATCTTCCTTCCCTCCTTTCTCTTCTCGGCGCTGAGCGGGCCGCTGGTGCCGCGCCTGCGTCGGTCTCCGCTCACCGGCGCGTTTCTGGATGGCGTGAACGCCGCCGCGCTCGCACTCATGCTTGCAGTAACCTGGCAGCTTGCGCATGCGGCCCTCGTGGATCTCCCCACCATCGCGATCGCAATCACCAGCGCCGTGCTCCTGATCCGGTTCAAGGTGAACTCCGCATGGCTGCTGCTTGGCGCCGCCGCGGTGGGCCTGCTGCTCGCACTGCTGCAGCAGGCACCGGCCATCTGATCGCTGCCCGTCGCCCCCTCTCCGCTCCAGGCATCGACCCACCATACCGGAGCCGAAACGGCCACCGATGTTTCCATCCGGCAACTCTGGTGCTATTGTCGAAACGGCAGGAATCGCTTGCTCTTTTCGGGTAACATTTTGGTAACTTCGGCGTCCGGCAACGGAGCGCATGTGCGGATTCCCATCGGCATCCCTTCTGCACATACGGTTCCCGCACCTCGTTCCCGGATAGATTCAACCGCCCCTCGCGTACGTTTTCCCGCTCCGGCGCTCCCTACGTCGGCAGAGCTGTACTATGCTCCCTTCGATCACTCGTATATCATACATGAGAGGAAATTGTCATGGCAACCAACAGAGAGAAACTCGCGAGACTCATGGAGGAATCCATTCCACATGACGAGAAGGAGTCGCTGCTGGCTGGAATCTTCGACGACATCCGCAACGATGCCAGAGTGTTCTTCAACGATGTCACGGAGTGGATCACCCGCGAGAAGCCCATGTTCAGGAAGAGCGAGGGAAAGACGCGGCAGACCTGGGAGAACGATACCCGCAACCAGGTGGTTCAACCGCTGCAGTATGTGACGCCGAAGTCGATCGACGATGTGGTGGAGATCATCAGGACCGCGGAGGCCAACGGCCTCAAGGTTCGCGCGGTAGGCTCCGGCCATTCCTTCTCGGACGTGGTGCAGACCAACGATGTTCTGATCAACACGGATCAACTCGGCAGCCCGATAGAGCTGGACAGGAGTCTGCTGAAGGATGGCGTGGATACCTCCTGCCTCGTGCACGTGGAGAACGGCATGAAGATCCGCGCGTTGAACACGTATCTGGACGAGCACGATCTGGCGCTGCCGAACATGGGAGGCTACGACGCGCAGTCCATCGTTGGCGCGGCCTCCACGGGGACGCACGGCTCCGGCATCTCGCTGGGACCGATCGCCAGCATCTACCGGAGCATCGTGGTGGTTGGCGACGGCGGCATCCGCTATCGCATCGAGCCCACGAACGGCATCACCGATCCCGACAAATACAGGGCGAAGTTCCCGGACAACAGGCTGATCCAGGACGATCAGTGGTTCAACACGGTGGCCGTGAGCATGGGCTGTACCGGAATCATCTACTCCGTGATCATGGAGATGATCCCGAAGTACTGGTTGCGCGAGGTGCGCACCATGAGCGACTGGGATTCCGTGAAGAAGATGCTGATGGACGGCGCGGTGCTCCGGGACAACAGGCACTTCGAGGTGCTGGTGAATCCGTATGCCCAGCACGGCAGGCACGACTGCCTTATCACGGAGCGCAACATGACGTCGAAGCCGACGGAGCCGCCGTACGAGCGCCCGCATCGGAACTACCTCACCGCCCTCATCGGCCTCATCCCGGGCGCGGTGGACATCTTCGACTTCCTCTTCAACGAGTTCCCCCATCTGAGCCCGGTGCTCATCTCCGAGGCGATGAAGGGTCTGGTGGACGACGGCTACGTGGACATCAGCTATCGCGTGCTGAATCTCGGCACGGCCAACAACATCAGCGCCTACTCCGCGGAGATCGCCTTCCCGATGAAGGACAACAGATACATCCATGCCGTGGACCACATGCTCGAGGTGGCCGATCAGATGCGGCGGGTGGGAGACATGTACCACTGCTCCCCCATCTCCCTCCGCTTCGTGAAGGGCTCCGATGCCTATCTCGCGATGATGAACGGCGAGGATACCTGCATGGTGGAGATCCCGGTGATCAATGGAACGTGGGGCGGGTTCCAGTTGCTCGAGCGCTACGAGAGCGCCATGTATGCATTCAGCGGACGCCCGCACTGGGGCCAGGTGAACTACATGACCGGCAGCCACGATCTGGTGCGGAGCATGTACCCGAACTACGACCGATGGCTGGAGGTGTACAACCGGATGAACGCGAACGGCACGTTCAACAACGTGTTCACCGATCGCTGCGGATTCTCCCCTATCACGTTCGAACAGGCATAGGCCTCACCAACAACCGGAAGCGCTGAACAATGGATTATACCGCCAACGAAAAACGATTGAAGACGGTCCTGTCGGTCTGTGCGATCCTGCTTCTCGCGGGCTCCGTGTTGACGGCGTATCTCTTCATCATTCACAACCGCCAGGATCTCCTGATCCTGCTCTTCACTCCCCTCATCCTTCTCTACCTTGGCGTGCTGGCCAAGGTAGCGGCGGGAGGGATCCGCAAGAACGAAAGCTACATCGATCTGCTGTTCATCAGCCTGCTGGCACTCGGCATCTACAACGCCGTCCGCTTCTTCACCATGCTTCGCGTTGAACGGATGTCGCAGGCCACAACGATCTACGGCATCTATGCCGGAGGATCGCTGCTCCTGCTGCTGGCCCTCTACCTGCTCTGGCGGAGCGCGGTGATCGCACGGTTCAATCTGCACTCGCTCTCCCCTACGCAGGCGCTTGCATATCGCGCGCTGGCGGAGTCCGTGATCGGCACCTACCGGGCGGAGGGATATTCCTTCGATACGACGGTCACGGACTTCGACGACTATCTGACCCGCTTCCAGTCGCCGATCAAGTCGCAGGTGAAGCTTGTCTACCTCGCCATTCAGTTCCTCCCCATCTTCTTCTTCAAGGTGCCGCTCACCTGGATGGGAGTGGAGGACAGGAAGAAGTTCATCGAGGGAAGATTCTACGGTGCGAAGGGTCTTCTGCTGACGATCATCAGGAGCGCGAAGCAGCTGGTGTACTTCATCTACTACGGAAACAAACCCAGCTTCAACACGATCGGCTACGACATGTTCGAGGATCGCGAGCGCTTCAGGATCATGCCGAAGGAGCCGGAGCCGAAGCCGCTGGACGTGACGTACGTAACCGGTTCGCGCGAGATCGAGACCGATATCTGCGTGATCGGCAGCGGCGCTGCCGGCGCCGTCGCGGCGTACAACCTGGCGAAGAACACCGGCAGGCGCGTGCTGATTCTGGAGAAGGGACGCTACTACATCCCGCAGAAGGATTTCACGAACATCGAGCCGCAGATGATCGGCACGCTGTATCGCGACGGCGGGCTGGAGATGACGCAGGATTCGGATCTGGCGGTGCTCCAGGGGATCTGCGTTGGCGGGTCCACCGCGATCAACAACGGCATCTGCTTCCGCACGCCACCGAACATCCTGGACACGTGGGAACAGCTTGGTGCGAAGATCGATCGCGACAAGCTGGAAGGATACTTCACCACGGTGGAGGAGATCATCAAGGCGAAGTCGCTCGATACGGCGGTTCCATCCATCACGAACGAGGGAGCGAACCGGTTCTTCGCGGGAGCAACCAAGGAGGGGCTGAACCCGGAGTGGTTTGTCACCAACTTCGGCGAGTGCGGCGGCTGCGGCTACTGCAACATCGGCTGCAAGTACAACCGCAAGCTCTCCATGCTGCTGAACTACCTGCCGATGGCGCAGGCACTCGGGGTGCAGATCGTTGCCGATGCCGGCGTGACGAAGATCGAGACGAGCGGCGGCCGTGCCGGCCGGATTCACTGCCAGACATCGGACGGAACCAGATTCACGGTGAAGGCGCAGCATGTCGTGCTGGCCGCCGGCGCAATCGCCTCCAGCGGGCTGCTGCTGAAGAGCGGCATCAGGCGGAACGTGGGAACGCACCTGGCGTTCAACATCACCACGCCGATGATGGCGCAGTTCCCGGACAAGGTGCGATCCTTCGACGGCGTGCAGATGTGCTGCTACATCAAGGGGAACGGATATCTGGTGGAGACAACGTTCAACCCGCCCGGCGCATCCGCACTCTGCATGCAGGGCTGGTTCGATACGCTGAACAATCGCATGCGCCACTATCCCCACTTCGCAACGGCGGCTCCGGTGGTTGGAAGCGAGTCCAACGGCACGGTGAAGCTGGATCTGTTCGGCAACACCACGCTGGACTACTCGATGACGCCGAGCGATTTCGGAAAGCTGAAGGAAGGGATGAAGACGGTCTGCCGGGTGTTTCTGAGCGCCGGCGCGGACCTTGTGCTCCCTGCCTCGTACGACGATTTGGTTGTGCGCTCGCAGGCGGACTTCCCGAAGATCGATGCGCTTCCGAAGCCCGAATCGATAAGCCTCAGCACGGCCCACCCGCAGGGGGGCAATCCGATGTCGGACAATCCGGACTTCGGAGCGGTGGACACCAGCTTCCGCGTGCACGGCTTCAGCAATCTGTACGTGTGCGATGCGAGCGTCTTTCCCACCGGTGTGACGGTGAATCCGCAGTTGAGCATCATGGGGCTCTCCACCTATGCGGCCGACATCATTTCCGCCAATGTTTAACAGATCGCTGGAGGAAGATACATGATGAACGCACCGAGAGAGCAATTCGATATCCCGGCCACAACGTTCAACGGCAAGCCGTTCACGCTGCGCGCCGTTCGCCTGATCAACGCGGGGCGAATCCCGTTGATCCTCTGGGAAGGATTCTACCAGAACGGGATCTTCTTCGACGTCATGCCCGGCAGCGGAAGCATTGCGGAGTATCTGCATGCCAGCGGCTACGACGTATGGATGCTGAACTCGCGCGGCAACGGCGGCTCCACCGGCACGCACTACTTCGCCAGCATGGATGACTTCGCCGCCATCGACATCCCGACGGTGATCGCGTTCGTCACGGCAAAGGTGGGGCGCAGGCCGGTGTACGTTGGGCACAGCCAGGGGGGAAACACCGCGTTGATGAGCATGATGGGCGCCTGCAAGAAACCGGACGGCGAGGTGTATCTCTCCGAAGCGGAGGCACGTACGCGCCAGGAGAGCCTGCTGGCGCTGGTTACGCTGGGGAGCTATCTGGACTTCACGTTCAGCAAATCATCATCGCTGCAGCAGTTCGTCCGTGAGGGAGTGGTGCTGACGCTGTTCGGCCACAAGTTCCACATCATCAGTTCCGACGGGATCCTGAAGATCCTCCACATCCTCAAACGCATCCCCGTCCCCGTTCCGCTGGCGCTGCGCGAGGCGATGATCAACAGCAAGGCGCTCCGCATCATCCTGTTCCCGCTTACGCTCATCCTGAACTTCGTCTCGCTGATGAAGACCTGGGAGTTTCTCTACCACATCCCGAACGTGAGCAGGGAGGCGCGGCTCCGCCTCTTCTACAGGACGATGCAATCCACCTACTGGGGCATCCTGTACCAGTACCAGCAGGCGGTGAAGTTCGAGAAGATGATGTCCGTGGACAAGCGCGTGAACTTCTCCGAGCACTACCCCGCGGTGACGCTTCCGATCTCCGTGGTGACGATGGAGTACGACACGCTTGCGGACGCGGAGCAGACGAGGATCGTGATGTTCCCGAAGCTCGGCAGCACCGAGAAGTACTTCACCGAATGGATGGGCCAGGGGCACGAGGATTTCGTTATGAACCCGGACTACTTCCATCAACTGACCGACGCCATCAACCTTCTCAACCTGGGAGATCGCACATGAGCGCGGAGGAACAGAGCGCGGTGGCGCAACTGCTGCTGCATTGCGAGGAGCCGGGCGGCACCGCCCCTCCCTACGTTGTGCAGAGCGATACGTACCGCGAGGCCAGGGGTCCGTTCTTCGGCGAATCGCTTCCGGTGCGCACGCAGCCGATTCCGTACGATGCCCGCGGCGACGAGATCTTCGTTGTCTCCGATCTTCACATCGCCGCCGGGCGTACCCGCGCCGGCGTCTACAAGGGGACCGAGAACTTCTTCGCGGATGATTCGTTCCTTCGCTTCGTGAATCATATTCACGAGAAGGCCGCCGGCGGCGGCGCGCTCCTGGTGATCAACGGAGACATCTTCGACTTCCTCCGCATCACGGAGCATCCCGGCAGCGTGCGCAGGGCACGCCTCAGCAAACGCCTGAAGCGGGCACTGAAACTGGAGCCGATCCAGCCGCCGGCTCCGCCGCAGCCCAGGCACGTTGCGGACGAGTACAATGAGTGGTCGCTCGAGCTGGCGAAGGTGGGGATTGCGATGACGCCGGCCCGGTTGGAGGCCAGCATCTCCGCACACGAACGGAAGATCGGGCTTGGCACCACGGACTTCAAAACCATCTACAGGCTGATCAGAATCAGGCACGGACATCCGGAGTTCATCCAGGCGCTCGGCTTCTGGATGGAGCGCGGGCACCGGCTGATGGTATTGAAGGGGAACCACGATCTGGAACTCTACTGGCCCGCGGTGCGCAACTACATGCGGCTGATGATTGCGGAGGATATCGTTGCGCGGAATCCGGCGCAAACGGTTGCGGATGTCCTGCGGGATGTGGTGCTGCCGAACATCACGTTCGTTGATGACTCCGTGCTGATCGACGGCGACTTCTACGTGGAGCATGGCCATCGCTACGACAAGTTCACGATGGTGCTGGGCTCTCCCGTTCTCACGAAGACACCAACGCAGATCAACATTCCGTTCGGCTCCTTCTTCAACAGATATCTGATCAACAGGATCGAGCTCTACTATCCGTTCCTGGACAACGTGCGCCCCAGCGGCAACGTTCTGCCGATGCTGATGAAGGCCAACTTCCCGCTGGGCCTGAAGGTGCTGTTCCAGCACATCCCGCTGTTGCTGCGGGTGCTCTTCACGAACCCGCGCTACGTCTGGTTCATGCTGCACAAGGTGTTCTGGTTCGCGCTCGTTCTCGGCGTTCCGGTTGCCTACCTGGTGCTCGCATTCGCGCACGCACCGATCATCGACACCATCACGAACGCCGTGAGCAGCAGCAAGATCCTCACGACGATCGTGGGCCAGTTGAAACCGGTTGCGATGCTCTTCCTCTCCTACGTACTGGCACGCGTTGTGGCATGGTTTCAATTGGAGGAGCCGGACAGCCTTTCCAAGTACGCACGCATTCGTTTCGAGGGAACGGACTACCGGCTGATGACGATGGGGCATACGCACAACCCCGGCGAGTATGTGTTCACGAACGGACAGCGGTTCTACAATACCGGCACATGGATTCCGGTGATCGAGGCCTCCACGGCATCGGTACGCGAGGATAGAACCTACACCTTCCTGCATCTCGTTCGCGACGGCCAGGGGAAACTGCAGCCGCTGCCGGACGGGCTGCAGCGCTGGAACGATGATGCCGTTCGCGCCGACATGCAGGTACTGCTGGAGCGGAAATAACGGTTGAAGCCCTCACGGGACGGCCGATTCATCGCAATACATGCAGAGTAATACCCGACATTCGGTTCCCGGCACGCTTGGCCGGCAATCTGCGACCGGTTCAACGGCCCAAGTATCAAACCCGAAGCACAAATGCCGGCCACGTACAACACGATCATTGCAGGAGTACAGCCCATGAGGCGCGGATTCATCGTTCTGGCACTGCTGGCGTTCACGTTCTGCGGATGCTCATCATGGATCAGGGACCTGAGCGATCTGGTGCATTCCACACCGGGCGTGGTGGATTCGCTGGGGCAGCGCCTGGGCGGCGGCCTTGTTCAAGGTGCCCGCGACACCCTGACCAATGAGGAGAGCAGGCGCAAGCTGGCATCACTTCTGGACGTGGTTACGGCGCATATCGATTCCGGCCTGGCTCGCGGCGGCACAACGTTGCGCGATTCGCTCCTCGGCGAATACACGAAGGCGTGGCTTCTGAATCTGAAGGATGAGCTGCTGGGCGCCAAAACCCGCGAGCAACTGGCCGCCGTGCGCGACGAGCTGCTGGGCCCGAAGACACAGGCGCTGGTGCAGCATCTGGTGCAGGAGAATCTGCTGGGGCCCGGCACCACGGACCGCGTGAACGCTCTGGTGCGCCAGGGAGTGCTCGATCCGCTGAAGAGTACGGTGGACGACATCCTCTACAAGCTCCGCACGGAGGAAGCTCCGGGGCTGCGCGACACCCTGATCGGCCCGAAGACGGCGGCCTATATCGACAGCATCCTCACCCGCTCGCTGATGCGTGTGGACACCGCGCTTCAGCGCGCCAGCGCCACGGCGAAGCAGCAGGAAGGCTTCCTGGTGAAGAACATCTCCACCATTCTCTGGACTGCCGGAGGGGTGATCCTGCTCCTGATTGCCGGAGGTGCCTGGATCTGCGTACGCGCCTATCGTGCCCGGAAGATCATCGACGTCCTGACCTATCAGATCCACGACTACACCAACAAGACCGGCGACACCACGCTGACGGAGAATATCAAGGCGGAGAGCAAGCGGGTGGGGACGGAGGGATATCTGCGGCCTCTGTTGGTGAAGAAGGGGTTGGTGAAACCGCAGGTGCCGGGATCCGGGGGATAGGAGTTCGATCGCGGACCGTCCGCAGGATCGGATCAGCAGCCGACTGCGGTTCCGATGCGCCCGGCGATGCCCCGCATCACACACCACCGGCAGGAGATACCATGTAATTGACTCTCCACAGGGGATGAGAAATTATTTTTCATCCCCTGTAAGGATCCACCAGCAATGGTCGTTATGTACCCACGACCGTGCATGACGTTCCGCATCGCAGAATCGATGTCCTGCGATGCGGATACCCATCAACCATTCATTCTCTGCTGGAGGGATTCTTCTATGCGCGTCAGCAAACTGCCTGTTGCAATTCTATTCACGACAATCGCCATCGCCATTACCGCCGCCGGTTGCAGTAAGCGAATCGGCGACTTCACAATGGTCACCACAAAGAATTATGAACGCTCCACTCAGTACAAAATGGTTGGCCGGATGGAAGGGAGCGACAAGGCCATGATGATTCTCTTTATTCCCACTGGTTCTCCCGACATCAAGAATGCCGTGGACAGGGCGATCGAGGCAGGGAACGGAGTCTATCTCGCCAATGCTGTTCTGGAGTCGACGCAGTGGTATGCGCTTCTCGTGGGTCAGTTCGGATATACGGTAACCGGCGATGTTTATGCACCGGTAAGCCATGGCGATCTGGAGAATCCGGCCATCGAAAAATTCCAGCTGATGGGGAAAGGAGGCGATCTTGCAATGGTATCTACATCCACGGACAAGAGAATTTCCGTTCAGGATGTCAGCAGTCTCCTGGCGAAATAAGTACTTGCGAAGAAGTATCGTGATATGCTCTGAAGAGCACGTTGGGCCTGAGTTGTACTCAGGCCCCATTCTTCCGATGACGATCGCGGAGT
Organism: Kapaibacterium sp. (SeqCode); assembly: GCA_035549015.1. GTDB lineage: Bacteria > Bacteroidota > Ignavibacteria > OLB7 > OLB7 > JAFDZV01. Next base: position 80,390 of record DASZRW010000007.1, on the reverse strand, counting down.
CACACTCCGCGATAACAGATCGATGTGCTATCAGAAATCAATTCCCTCTGTACGTAGTTCCTGCTTGCGCAACCGATGCTCCGATACACCGGCATGCTTTGCACACATCGCAATCTCGTACAGCGAGGTTGCGATGAGATTTCTGTACAGCCATCACCGCCGCCGGATCGCGCTTTCAACGGCAATCCGGCTGGCGCCAATGTGGAATATTCCGACTCATGCTCCCGGAATATCATGTAATCCCTACCAATACCGGGTGTGAATTCACCCCCGGGCGGCAGATGAGGCATCATGCCTGCGCGCAGGCATGATGCCGATGGAGTTGCACCGAACGAACAAGGATGCTGTGCGCCGGGGAATTCTGCGTTGATTACACAACGGTCTGCCGCGACAGCGCAGACCGTTGTTCTACTCGGCGCGGCTCACTGTAGCGACGTAAGCTGCTGCCTTTCCACCGTTGGCCCGTTTGCAATCGGCACATCGCACCGTCCAATCCGGGCAACGCGCATCAACCGATCCGCGATGAAATTATTCCTGGCACTCACGGACCACCGGATCCGTAAACGATTACACCATTCACAGACAGTTATCATCATGCTGCAGAGTCTGTTCCGGACGTTGGCCGTACCGGTTACGTTGTTCGCGCTCTGTGCGGAACTTCCTGCTCAGCCCGCAAAGCCCACCCTACTCGTGCTCCCGTTCGAGACCGCAGGCATCGATTCACTGGCAGCACGCACGGCAACCACCATTCTCCGAAGCCAGCTTGGCAGTCAGGGGAGCTGCAGCGTTGTTCCGGAATCGAGAACTCCCGATTCGCCATGCGCGGAGGCGGATTGCGCCCGGGCCGCCGCCGGAAGTACGAAATCGAACCAGGTTGTCTTCGGCACCCTGAACCGGCTCGGAACAAAGGTTGTGGTGGAGTACTCGCTGGTGGACTGCGCCTCCGGCAATACGGTGGCTTCTGGCACAACCTCATCGGAATCGGTCGAGGGTCTCGAGGAGACCATGCGATGGATTGCAGCGGAGATCGAGACTCGGCCCCATCCGCCCGCGGGAATATCTTCCGGCTCTCTTCCGGGCGCCAGGCCGGGCCGTGCCCTGAATGCCCCCAGGTATACCGCGGTGGCAATTGCGGATTTCGGAGAGATGTATACGGTGTCCGGGTACAACGACACCCGGCGCGCATTCGTGGTTGATGGTGGTGTCAGCTTCGAGTATCCCACATATTCGTTCGACATCTTCGGCGGCTGGCGACTTGGTCCAATGGTGAACATTGGCGCATCCTACTTCATGCTGCCCGGTGAAACATCGCCGTTCGTAGGCGCCGGCGTGGGCTACAGCTTCATCGCGCCGGATCTGTGGAGCAATCCGTTCATCGGCACTGCCGATGCCGGTTCATCCAGATCCAGCTTCAACATGATCCTGAAGGCCGGCGTTGTTGCTCTGCGCACGAACGAAATTCGCCTTGGCCTCAATATTCAGTATATGGAAGTGTTCACCGGGCATGCCGACCGAGCACTTGTGGTTACGCTAGGCGTCCAGGGTCTCGCCCCCGGCATCCGGTTTTGAAAAATCCGTCATGAGGCAGCGGGTACCGGAACAGGGAGGCGCCGGAACCTGCCGGTGGGTTGGCGGGCGCATCATCGCGGAAACCATTGGATCGAGGCGGGCGCGGGAGCACATGGCCACTCAGGTGGTGAGGGTAGCCCATTCAACGCAAAAGCCGCGTATCCATTACGGATTCGCGGCTTCTTATGTGGGGTTAGTAGGATTCGAACCTACGACCTCATCCATGTCAAGGATGCGCGCTAACCAACTGTGCCATAACCCCGGTGCCTCGTGCGAGGGGAACAAATATAGTCGGCAGGGTCAACTGATTCCAAGAGCTTTTTCCCGGGCCACATCCCGTAACGCTTCCGGAGTACCTGCGTGCAAGCGTAGTGGGTGAGGGTGCCCGGCCGCCTGCCTGGCGCCCAGAATGGTGCCCCCTTCGCTCGCAATCAAGAACGCTTCCACGGGAAGCCAAGGTCAGCCCCGTCCGGTCCAGTGCCGGGAGGCATACTCACATCAAAAGGAACGTATTGTGATGAACTCGCGTGCTCTGATTATCGCCGGATGCCTGGTCGCATTCGGATTCGTAAGCTGCGGCAAGAAGGCCGAAGAGGCTCCGAAGACCGACTCGACCACGACCATGCCGGCCGCAGATTCCACCATGCATGCTGCGGACTCCGCGCACAAGGCTGCGGACTCCACCATGCATGCTGCGGACTCCACGCACAAGGTCGCAGACTCCACCATGCATGCCGCGGACTCCACGCACAAGGCTGCCGACAGCGCCAAGCATGAGGGTGCAAAGAAGGAGACCAAGGGCGCCCATCATTCCGAGGCAGCCCCGAAGGCCACTGCACCTGCCGAGAACACGCAGCCGGCCGCTCCCGAATCGCATGCAAGCACTCAGCGTCGTCCGGCCGAGGCAGCTCCGGAAGGCCATGCCGCCAAGATTCGTCGCCAGCAGTAATTGCATTGCCGCGGCCCGATGCCGCGATACAGTCATAACCGCCCGGTTTCTCCCGATCGAGAGGCCGGGCGGTGTCGCATTCGGCCGCCGGCATCGCGCGGCCCGCAAACCCGGCCCCCTCACCGTTGCCGGCAGCGAGGCGGCCACGGCGCTACGTCCCGGGCTCCTCCATTCCACGATACCGGAAGAACCCGTACACCGCCAGGAGCGCAAAGAGGCTCCACTCCACTGCCACCACGTCCATCCGTTCCTGCGCCACCGTGCCGGTGGCCACGATATAGGTAAACGGCCCGGCGAGCGCGGCCCAGAGCCACGCAGCATTCAGCGAGCGCCTGCCGGCCAGCGGGAGCAGAACCAGCGGCGCGGAGAAATACCAGACATGCACCTTCGCTCCAAGCGCAAGCTGCAGTGTCATCACCAGCAAGGCTCTCCATGCGAGCGACCGAACCAGCAGCGCCCGTTCAGCCGCAACGTTCCGTCGCGCGGTGTCCTCGCCTGCCGCGACCTCGGCAGCGCCGAGGTTCGCATCGCGCGAAACCAGCAGCGCAGGACGCCGCACGGGCCAGAACCAGACCAGCAGAATTCCGATCGCCTGGAGCGCGCTCCCCACACCGCCCGCGATCCTGTTGGAGGGCTTGATGTGATAGTGATCCAGCACCCCCTTCACCGCGTAGTAGAACCCCCCGTTGAACTCATAGAAGTTCGTGAAGCGGGCAAGCACGCCGGTGAAGTTCGCGAAGGCCGTGGGTTCCAGCAGCGGCAGCAGGAGCATGAGAAACGGAACCGCCGCCGCAATCCCCACCATCACCTCGCGCCGCCGTAGGTGGCGCGCCCACATCGGTATCAGCGTCAGCGGGTGAAGCCGCATGGCCGCACCGAACGCGATCGCCGGGATCCCGCCGCCGGCGCGACCGGCAGCATATCCATACAGCCCGGCGGCGATCGCCAGCACCCAGAACACATCGGTATGCCCCTGGCCGGCCAGCTCCACCAGCAACAGCGGGTGCCATGCATACAGAAGCAGCGCGCGAAGCGACATCCCGATGCGCCGCATCGTACCCGCCAGCAGAACGATCGCACCGATGTCGGCGATCAGAACCAGCAGTTTCCATACGATCACACCGGCGCGATAATCGCCGCCAGCGAATTCCGCTGCGCCCATGCAGGAGGCGAAGACGAGTTCCGCGCCGGGAGGATAGATCGTATGCGTGGTCCTGTAAACCTGACGCTGATAAAGCGTATCGTGGTAGCGTGCGAGAGCGGTATCGGCAGGAACGTAGTGGTACGGGTTCACGCCGTGCAACAGAAGCCTGCCGTCCCAGACATATCGAAGAACGTCGTCCGAGAGAGAGGGCCCCATCGGGATCATTGCCAGGCGCAGAATCAACGCGCCCCAGATCACTCCCCTGCGCGAAGGCTCCACGCCCCAACGGCCGAACAACGCCACACCGCCGTAGAGTGCCAGCGCGCCGATCGTTGAAAGCAACAGATAGGAGGCCAGCGAGGTCTGGAGATTGCCGATGAAGGAGAGGGGTGCAAGGAGTGCCAGCAACAGCACCGCCAGCATCACCACCAGCCTGCCATGCAGCGCCGGCTCACGAAACGAATGCGCGATGCTCTGTGGAAGGAGGTTCATCAAATGGGGCGCCGGGCTCGAGACAATGGAGAGAGAAGGGGTGCGTGCAGATTGCGAGATGCCTCACTCTCTGGCACACTCGAATTCGATCCGCATCCCATGCTCGGTACGCTCCGCATGGAACGATCGCATCAACGCACGGATCAGGAAGATCCCGCGTCCCCCTTCCATCATGATGTTCTCCGGGCTGATCGGATCGGCGAGATCGTCCACCACGAATCCCTCCCCCTCGTCCTCCACGACACAGCGCACGCCATCGGCCATGCACTCCAGACTGTAGTGAACGCGGCGCGCGGGATCGAGCCTGTTGCCATGCTCGATCGCGTTGTTCACCGCCTCGGTTACGGCAACCACCAGATTGAAGAACTGCGTGTCGCTCATCACGCACTGCTCCCGCAGCCCTTCCAGAAGACGCGGCAGCAGAGTCAGTTCCTCGCGGCTGCTTGGAACGTCACGGCTCAGAAGAATTCGGCTATCGTGACTCACAAGGCATGTCATCGTTGAACCGCGATCGCGCGGACGTGCAATGCGGCAGGGGTTGTATGCAGCGGCCGGCCTCCGGCCGCCGGGACGTGAAGCTACAATTTCATCCCAACAGTGAGAAACAGGATCGGCACGCGCGCCACCAGACGGCTGTCCTCGAAACGGTGCTCCCACCAACCTGTGAAACGAACGTCCGTTCGTTCCGATAGTTGCACCGTCACCAGGGCCGTGGGCCCGATCGATGTCCTGTCGGAAAAAGGCTGCATGATCGCGGTGCGCGGATCGGCACGGAAGTTCTTCACGCGCGAAAGCCTCCCTCCCACTGCGATATCCAGTCGCTCAACGGACGTGGTCCCGAGATCCGCCTCCACTCCCTCTGTTCGCGTTCGCTCCAGCGGACTCTCGGCGAACTGCTCCCAACTGAAGCTCCCGCGCTCCGAGACACGCAGGTCACCCTGCATGCCGAACCGCAGCGTGTGTGTCAGTTGAAGAATCAGCGAGTCGCGCAGATGCAGCTCGCGAAACGAACGGCCGCGCACGTTCTGTGTCCGCCCCTGAAAATCGTACTCCGTGTAGTTCGCAACCACCTCCGTCTCCAGGAAATTCCGCAGGCGGTCGTTGATCACATAGGAAACGACAGGCGAGAGACGGAAGAGACGGTTCCAGTTGTTGTCGTTGCTGTTCTGCCCGAACAGATACACGAGATGCGTGAGAAAGGCCTGGCCGCTGATCGTGAAGCCCAGCACGGGGCTGAACTGATGCGCGTAGCAGAGCTGCGCCTGTATGGACTGCTCGTCCCGGTCGAAGAAGTTCTGCGAGCTCGGAGTGTCGTAGCGATAGATGCCGATGGATGCGTTGGCCTGAATCGTATCGTAGCGCGATACACGGTACTCCGCCGTGCCGCCAAGAAGAATCTGCCGGGCGGTGAAATCGTTGATGGCATTGGTCACACGCTTGCGCTGCAATTCCTGATCGCTCACGGTTCCGTTCGGATCCACGATGTTGGTCTGCTCCGTGGTGTTGTAGTCCATCCGCACCGTAACGGTCATGCGCGGAGGCGTCCACCGAAGCCCTGCGGAGCCGGAGATGGAGAACTCCCGCAGCGAATACCGATACAGATCGGGGTCGCGCGGGAGCGGTGGCAGGCCGTCCGTCAGCTGGCGCTGCACGCGCAGCTGATTGCCGACGGTGAGCAGGGCGTCGAACGCCAGATCGTCCGCAATCGGATATCCCATCGAGGAGGTGATGCGCAGATGCGTCTCGTCGCGGCTCTGGAGCGCATCGAACGTCGGCCCGCCATACTGAAGCACATCCTCCTCATTCCGCCGGTTGTAGCTGTCGGTGCCGAAGATCTCGTAGCGTCCTCCAAGCGACAGCCGCCCCCCCTCCTCGAACGAGCGGTCCAGCAACACATCGAAGTAGGCATTGCTGTTGTGCTTCGGCGCAATGTTGTACCAGCGCCCGCGGCCGCTCAGCCGGAGATCGTAGCCGGCGAGATTGTAGTGCCCCTCCAGTTCGCCGTAGATCCCCCCGCCGGCGTCCGCAACGTTCACCTGCCGGCTGTACGCGCCGCCAACGGCAAGCCCCAGGCGATTGCCCTCCGCATCAACCACGCGCCCGCCAACTCCGAGAAACGTGGAGGCGATGTTGTCCATCCCGGGGATCAGCGCGTCGCGACGCGCATCGTTGGTCAATGTCCCCTCGGCGATAACGAACGGCCGGAATGCGGAGGGGAGCCGGTACTCCGCGTCGATCGCCGCATCCACCTGGTCGCGCGTGGAGGGGTCACCGACCAGCGTGGTGGTCGATATCAGCGCCAGGCGGAGATGGGCGAGCGAGTGAGCGCTCTCGGCAAGGTAATCGGTAAGGAGCGAGGTGGTGTGCGTGGCGGCATACCGCTCCGTGGTTGCAGTCACCCGCTGGCGGCGCAGCAGGCTGTCGTTGAACTGCGGCACCTGTGCCCGCAGCACCGGCGCCCAGAGGGCGGCGATCAGAACCACTGTCGCCGCACGAAGGAATCGCGTTACCGAAGGTGCGGAACCCATTGTTCCGCCTCCGCATCCGATGTGATCAGGCGCTCGTGCAGCGTCGCGGCCGCGCCATGCGCAGCCATGCGATCCAGCGCGACGCTGATCGCCGGACCCTCGATGCCGCCCTGCATCGCCGCCGGCCGATGCAGCCCAAGCGCCTCGAAGAACTTCGAAAGGTCCTCCCCGCTCAACCGCGCCTCCTGCACCAGCGAGACAACGGACACATCCTGCGCATCCAGCCATACCGCATCGCCCAGCAGATGCCCCGGCAGCGACGTGCGGGCGATGCGCCCCGTGGCAAGCACCTGCAGCCGGCGCCGGAATCGCTGCGTCCAGACCACCGGATGCTTCGCCGCGATCGCCCGCACGAATGCGTTCGCCGATGCGCTCGCGGTAGCCGTCTCCGCCGATATGAGCGTGGCATCCTCCAGATAGACCACGGACGATGCTCCGGCTCCATCGGCGCCGATCGTCGTGGACGTGCCGCCGATGCAGGTGATCACCAGCGGGATGCCGGCCCGCTCCACCGGACCAACCGTGCGTGGATGCAATACCTTTGCCCCGAGCTCCGCGAGCGTATTCGCCATGCGATAGCTCAGCCGGGGAAGCGTGCGGGTGCCCGAGAAATGTGCGGGATCGGCGGTGAGAACGCCCGGTACGGACATGTAGATGGTAACGCTCCGGGCACCGAGCAGTTCCGCAAGGAGCGTGGCGCTGTAGTCCGAACTCTCGCGCCCCATCGTCGTGGCCTGCCCCGTGGTGCTCCGCGCGATATATCCCTCGGTGACAACCACCTCGTGCTCGGCGAGCGCGGGCATCAGGTGTTCGCGCACGCGGGCACGCGTGAGCTCGATATCCGGGCGTGCGAAGCGATGGCCGGCATCGGTGATGATGAGATCGAGCGCGGAGATCCCCGCCGCATCGAGAGAACGCCCCGCTTCGTCCGGCGGCATCGCATCGAGCGCGGCGAGCACCAGCGACGAGGAGAAGCGCTCGCCGAAGTGCACGATCAGGTCCAGCGTTCGCGGTGAGAGATCGCGCACGATCGCCAGCCCCTCGATCACCTCCTCCAGCCTCCGCTGGTGCGGTGCAACCTGCGCCTCCCACTCCGCAAGGATGTCCGGCCGGAGTACATCGCAGGCAATCGCCCGATGGTACTCCATCAACGCCTCCAACGCACCGCGCGCCGCGCCGATGTCGTGAACGGCAAGCTCCGCCAGCGTCTCCAGACGATTGGTGACATCGGCAAAGGCGCTCACGACAACAAGGAGCGGCTTCGGAAGCAGGCGTATCTCGCTGCATGCCTGGCGAAGTCCGTGGGCTCCGCCAAGCACTGCACCACCGAATTTTACGACGATCATGGAGCTGGAGAGAGGCGGGAGGAATGTGGACGCGATGCACGACGCAGAATGCTGCTCATGCGACCCGGCATGTTCGTATCAACGACATCGTTCAGAATGTCGCGCGAGCGCCGCCAGTCGCCGTAGTAGCCAACCAACTGGCGCACTACCGTCACCGGCAGCCGGCGAAGCGGAGCGGATTCCGTGAGAAGAGAGCGAAGCGATCCCTTTACTGCCTTCTTCATCGTGCCTTATCCATGATGTTCATCGAACAGGGTTGATGTCCTATGCTACGCAGAATCGATCCCGAAGTCAAGCGCATGAAGCGTCTCCGCCCGGAGTGGGCACGATCGTAACGTCGTGCGCGGCTGCGGCAGGACCCCCTCATCGTACGATGAAACCGTCGCGCACGGATTCCTCCCGGTCCACCAGCACAACCACGGTGGGCACATCGTCCGGCGAGTTCGCCGCAAGGAGCATCCCCTGCGACTCCTGCCCCATCAGCCTGGCCGGCTTCAGGTTGGCGACCACGACGATCTTCCGGCCGATCAACTGCTCCGGTTCGTACTGCCGGCCCACGCCCGCGAGGATCTGCCGCTCCAGATTGCCGATACGGATCTGCAGCCTGATCAGCTTCTCGGATTTCTTCACCCGCTCCGCCGCAAGCACCGTCGCCACACGAAGATCCAGCTTCATCACCTCCTCGATCGTCACCTCCGGCTTCAGCGCAACCTCGATCGGCGGCTCCGCCGCAGCATCGGCACCGCCGCCGAGCCTGGCCACCTGGCGCTCCACCGTCTCGTCATCGATCTTCGTGAAGAGTATCGCCGGCTCGCCGAGCGCGCTCCCCGTCGCCACCGAGAGACCGGCCGCATCGTTCCACTTCCCCGGCGCAGCGTTCACCATCGCATTGATCGCCGCCGTGGTTGCCGGAAGGATCGGCTCGAAGAGAATGGCCAGCGAGCGGACCACCTGCAGGCAGATGTTGATGGAGGTGGCGCAGCGGGAGGAGTCCTCGCGGCGGGTCTTCCACGGCTCCGCGTCGTTGAAATACTTGTTCGCGGCACGCGCCACGTTCATCGTCTCCAGCGTCGCCTCGCGGAAACGGAACGCGCGATACAGCGCGCCGATGCGATGCGGCGCCCGCGCAAGCTCCACCAGCATCGCCAGATCGTTGCGCGTGAAGTACTTCAGATACTTCGGCTCCAGATCCGCAACGATCGATTCGCCCGCCGCATCGGTCTGCACGGCACGCTGCAGATCCTCGACGAGAAGCGCCTTCACCTCGTTCTCCTTCTCCGCGGCGGCCACCAGCGGCGGCACGCTCCCCTCGAAATAGCGCCCCGCGAACTGCAGCGTGCGATTCACGAAGTTGCCGTAGATATCGGCGAGCTCGTTGTTCACGCGCGCCTGATATTCCCGCCACGTGAAGTCCGCATCCTTGTTCTCCGGCATGTTCGCAGCCAGCACATAGCGAAGCGGATCGGCGGGGAACTCCGCCAGATATTCGCGCAGGTCGATGCCCCACTTCTTGGACTTCGAGAACTTCGCGGACTCCAGGTTCAGGAAGTTGCAGGCCGGCACGTTGTCCGGGATCACGTACGTATCACCGCCGCGATCGTTGTAGCCCATGAGCATGGCCGGGAACATCAGCGTGTGGAACCAGATGTTGTCCTTGCCGATGAATGCCACGTAGCGTGTGGCACGATCGGTCCACCAGCGGCGCCAGTCATCCGGCGCGCCGTTGCGCGCGGCAAGCACCTTCGTGTTGGTGATGTAGCCGAACGGCGCATCGAACCAGACGTAGAGCTTCTTCCCCTCGTAGCCCGGGAGCGGAACGTCGATCCCCCAGCTCAGATCGCGCGTGATCGCCCGGTCCCCCAGCCCCTGCTTCAGCCAGCTCCGCGACTGCTGCAGCACATGATCGCGCCAGTCGCTCTCGTGCGAATCCACATAGGCATCCAGACGCTGCTGGAAGTCTCCCAGCTTGAAATAGAAGTGGCGGGTTGTGCGCAACTCCGGCGTCATCCCGCTGATCTTGCTGACCGGATTCTTGAGCTCGGTCTGATTGTAGGTGGAGGAACAGTTGTCGCACTGGTCGCCGCGCGCCCCTTCGTAACCGCACACCGGGCAGGTCCCCTCCACGAACCGGTCCGGCAGGAACATGTTCGCCTCGGGATCGAAGAACTGCTCCTCCTCCTTCTCGGTGAGATAGCCGCCGGCATGCAGCGCCAGGAAGAACTCGCGCGCCGTTGCGTGATGCTCCGGCCAGGTTGTGCGGCCGAAGATATCGAACGTGATTCCCAGGCCGCGGAACGCCTCCTCGTTCGCCGTGTGATACTTGTCCACGATCTCCTGCGGCGTCACCTTCTCCTCGTTGGCGGAGATGAGAATCGCCACGCCGTGCTCGTCGGAGCCGGAAACATGGATCACCTCCTCCCCCGAGGAACGAAGGAACCGCGTGTACATGTCCGCCGGGAGATACGCCCCCGCGACATGTCCGAGATGGATATATCCGTTGGCGTACGGCAGCGCGCTTGTCACGAGAGTACGCCTGAAGCTAGATGCAGCAATCAAATCCGTTATCGGTAGTCAGTTGATGAGAGGTCGCAGGGCCGCGCACCATGCGTGCAGCCGGTGCTTGCCGCGATCGGGCACCGGCATGAAGCGAAGTTCGATTCCCGTGATGGCATGCCCGTCGAGGCATTCTACTCGCCGCTCTCCACCGCATCCTCGTCGGCAAAGGCATTGAGGCCGTTGTCCGGCTGATTGCGATTCAGATCCTCCAGCTTCACCTGGATGATGCGGCGATCGGCCGTCTTCAGTACCGTCATGCGCACGGAATCGCGTTCCAGCGACTCGTTCGCGCTCGGTATCCGGCCGAACCACTTGTTCACCAGGCCGCCGACGGTCGTGTAGTCATCCCCCTCCGGCAGCGCGAACCCTTCGATGGCATCGTTGAGATCCGGTATCGACATCGAGGCGTCCACGATGTAGCAGCCCTCCTCCACGCGCTCCACCTCGGCGGGCTCCTCATCGTACTCGTCCTGGATTTCGCCAACCAGTTCCTCGAGGATATCCTCCATCGTCACCAGCCCGGCCGTGCCGCCGAATTCATCCACCACGATCGCAATCTGAACCTTGTTCCGCTGAAACTCGCGAAGCAGCTCGGAGATCAGCTTCGTTTCCGGAACGAAGTACGCCGGGCGAAGTACGTCCTGCAGAATGATCAGGTTCTGATGCTCGAGCAATGTGATGAAGTCCTTCGAATACACCACACCGATGATGTGATCGATGGAGCCGGAGTAGACCGGCATGCGCGTGTATCCTTCCTCCACGACGAACTTCACGAGTTCGGACGATGGTTTCGAGATGTCCAGCGCAACGATCGCCGTGCGCGGCACCATCACTTCCTTCACGATCGTATCACCGAACTCGAAGACGTTTTCGATCAACTCGTGCTCCGCCTCCTCGATCGTTCCCCCCTCCAGCCCCTGCTCCAGCAGCAGACGAAGCTCCTCACCGGAATGATAATGATCCGCTTCGCTGGCCGCCTGAAGCCCAACGGTCTTCAGCACCGCGGTGGCAACCCAGTTGAGGAACATGATCGCCGGACGGAACAGGATGTAGAATCCGCGCAGCGGAAATGCAATCGCCAGCGATGTTCCCTCGGAGCGCTGAATGGCGAAGGACTTCGGCGCGAGTTCGCCGAAGATGATATGGAGGGCCGTGATCACCACGAACGCCACGGGGAGTGCAATCCTGTGTGCCAGCTCGTCGCTCGGAGCGATGCCCACAAGGTGCATGGTGCCGATGAGCAGTTTCGAAACGATCGGTTCACCAACCCAACCGAGGCCGAGGGAGGCGAGTGTTATGCCGAGCTGTGTGGCGGAGAGATATTCATCCAGATGGGTGATCAGCCGCTGTGCCATCTTGGCCGCCCGCTCCCCCGACTGCGCCCGCAGTTCAATCTGCGAGGACCGCACCTTCACGATTGCGAACTCCGCTGCAACGAAGAACGCATTGGCCGCCACGAGCAGCACGGTAACGATTATGCCGAGTATCGGATCATCCATGCGCGAAGCTCACGCCTCCCCTGATGTGTGGGACGGACTTCGATAACCGGAAGCACGAGGCGCCCGAAGGCGCCCTGCAGATAATGGATCATCCATGATAGGGTGAAGATAGTATGAGTTCGCCTCGTGAAACAAACGCGGCCGTGGGGCCGACGCCGTTGCTGCCAAGGGCTCCTTTCCCGCGGCGGCACCCGGCATCGGGTGCCCGGCATCGGGTGCCCGGGCTTCGCAACGGCGCTCCAGCCGGCCAGGGTCGGCGAGCAACGAAACAACGGCCATGCTATGCTGCACGCCACATGTACCAGGAGGCGATGGAGCGGTACGGCGCCCAGCCGTTCCGCCCGGCAACCTCCTCCACCTGCTTCGGGGTTGGAAGCGCCGGATATCCGTACAGGTTCTGCACGCCCCGCTTCACCCCCAGATCGCCCGTGGGAAGAACGTCCAGCCGGCCGAGCGAGAAGATCATGAACATGTGGACGGTCCAGATGCCGATCCCCTTTACATCGATCAGCTCCGTTATCACTTCTTCATCCGGCAGCTCGGCGATGCGCTTCAACTGCAGGCGGCCGTCGACCACATGCTCTGCCAGCGACCGGAGATAGCCCAGCTTCTGGGGAGATACCCCGGCCCCGCGAATCAGCTCGTCCGGAACCTGCATGATCGTCCCGGGATCGAAACCTCCGCCGAGCGCAGCTCTCAGCCGGCGCAGAATGCTCGCCGCCGCCGCACCGCTGATCTGCTGGCTTATCACGGAATCCACCAGCGTATCGAAATAATCGTCGTGCGGCTCGAACGTTGGAAGGCCGTGCTCGCGCACCAGTGGACGAATCAACGGATCGCGGCGCGCAAGCAGACGCGCTCCCTTTGCCACCTCCTCCTGCAACAGTTCCAGCCGGCGTTTCCGGCTCATCCTGGCTCCTGCGACGTTCGGCATTTCTTCTTCTCCTGCGTGAAAAATTCATCGAACCTACGCGCTGTGCGTTCGTGAGGCAACACGCAGCGCGGACGAAGTTTGGCTGGCTGTTGAGCCGCCCCCTTCGTAGATTTCATTTCCCTCATCCCTGATTCACAAATTTCAGACCTCTGCCCCATGATCCGATCACGTCACCTCGTTGCACTCCTGCTGGTGCTCTCCTCTTCCACGGCGCTCGCGCAGCACTCGGTGGGCTCCATCTCCGGCACCATTCGCGAGAAGCTGCCGGCCGGCCAGAAGACCGCCCGCATCCTGCTGCTGGAGACAACATCCCGCTCGGTCGTGCAGGAGGCCCGTCCGGACGCCAACGGCGCATTTCAACTGCAGGACGTTCCGTTCGCACGCTACATTCTGCGCCTGGTGCTGGACACAACGGTGCTTGCCGAACAGCATGTCGTGGTATCCTCCGGCGTTCCGATTATGGTTACCATCGACTCGATCCGGCGCGTATCGGGACGCGAGGTGACCGTCTCGGCGGAGCGCGATCCGCTGGACCGCATCAAGACCGGGGCGCATACGTTCTACACGGCCGCGGATATCGCGGCGCTCCCGAAGGCATCCAGCGAGAAAGGGATCGAGGCCGTGCTCCTCTCCACGCCGGGCGTAGTTCCGGATGAGGATGGCCGCCTGCACGTGCGCGGCGAGGATGCGCAGTTGCAGTATATCATCGACGGCATCCCCGTCACCGCCAACATGACCCGCGTCTACTCCAGCCTGTTCAGCGCAAACCTGATCAAGACGGTGGACGTTCAGACCGGCGGATTGAATGCCGAGTACGGGCGCGCCACGAGCGCCGTGATGGCGATCACCACCAAGTCCGGTTTCGACCGCCCCTTCTTCATCGGCGCCAGCGGATCGGCGGGCTCGTTCTCGACGCGCGAGGCCGGCCTGGAGTGTGGCGGCAACATCGGCGGCTGGGGAGGCATGTACCTGGCCGGCTCGCTGAGCCACTCCGATCGCTATCTGGACCCGATCACGTCCGGCGATCCGATTCATGACAAGGGGGACGCCGGGCACTTCTTCGGGAAGTTCGATATCGTCCCCGCATCGGGCTTCGACATCGATCTGCTTGGCGGGTACAACCACACGCTCTATCAGGTTCCGAACATGACGGTGCGGACGCCGGCGCAGGATCAGCAGCAGGACATGAACGACTATCTGTTCGGCGCGCGGCTCAACCTGGAGCTGGGGGAGAACGCGCTGCTGAGCGTGCTCGGGTATACACGGCACGCCACGGCAGAGTTCACCAGTGGCGGGCTTTCCAGAATCTCGTCGGCCGCGGACTCCGCCCAGGCCGTTGCCGAGAACGAGAAGTTCTTCATCGGCGGAAAGCGCACCAACGATGTGCGCGGTGCGCAGGCGGAGTACTCCGCATGCATGGGCTGGATGAACCTGCAGCACAACGTCAAGGTGGGCGTCGGCGGCGAGTCCTATCCGCTCAGCGAGTTCTTCACCTTCGCTGTGACCAATCCCAATCTCTCCAATCCGGACAGCTCTGGCGGCGACCTTCGCTATCGCCCGTACGACATCACCCAGGGCGGGCATCCGTTCCTCGTGGACCGCTCGCAGACCGGCACCAGTTTCTTCGCCTATGCGCAGGACCAGGTTGCCTGGGATCGCTGGACGGTGAACGTCGGCATTCGCTACGACGTGTTCGATCTGCTCCAGCGCGAGAGCGGCATCTCGCCGCGGCTTGGCGTGAACTATGCGCTGAACGACGATCTGGTTCTCTTCGGCAGCTACAACCGGATCATGATGCAGGCGCCGGTGGAGAACGTGCTCGTCTCCAGCTCCAACGAGGCGCGCATCCTCACCGCGGAGGAGCAGGGAACAACGCCAACCAGCGTGCAGAGCGAGACCTCGCACAACCTCGAGGTGGGAGCAAGCTACCGCCTGAACGACAACCTGACGCTCGATGTGTCGGGATATGGAAAGATGATCGACAACTTCATCGTGAAGGTGGAGCTCGGGAACTCCGGCATCATCTTCCCGGTGAACCTGAAGCAGGGCCTCGTTGCCGGCGGAGAGCTGCGCCTTGCCATGCGCGACTGGAATCACTTCTCGGGATTCCTGTCGGTGGCAGCAGGAACGGCGATGGGGCTGAAGCCGGATGACGGCAGCTCGCCGGTTGCCGCGGGCCTTATCCTTGGTGAGGAGGGGAAGAACTACTCCCATCCGTTCGCGGGCGAGGATGCGTTCAACACGGAGCACAACCAGCTTGCCACGGCCGCGATGGAGATCAGCTACCAGGCGCCGTACGGCATCTTCGCCACGCTCGGCGGCCGCTTCGATTCCGGCCTTCCGTTCGACCTCACGGACAAGAACGGCAACGGCCTGGATGCCGAGCAGTCGCGCGTCGAGCTTCGCCGCCGCGGCTATTCCGATGACGTGATCGATCTCCTCTCGCTGGAGTCCGACATGCCCGGCTCACCGGACAAGTCCGGGGCGCCGCACGTGACGTTCGATCTCGCCGCCGGCATCGATCTGCGCGCGCTCACCGGCGCCAACGCCCGCGTCACGCTCACGGCGATCAACGTGCTCGATACACCATATCTCTACAAGTTCGAGTCGTCGTTCGGCGGCACGCACTTCGGCACGCCGCGCACGCTTGCGATTCGCATCGAGGCAGGACTGTAGCGCCCGCGAGCGCCCCGGCCCGCAACCGGATGGTGACGAACGAAAAGGCCCGGCATGCATGCCGGGCCGTTTCGTTATGGGCTGGCGATGCAGCAAGCGGGAAGTCCCGTCGCATCGCGGAACGAGCGCCCCGGCTCAATGGCCCGGCGTCGGGAATCCGTAATTGTGAAGGATCTCCGTGCCGCGCGGGCTTGCCAGCACGCGCATGAACGAATCGGCGCCGGCGCGATTGCGGCCGCTCCTGATAACCGCCACCGGATAGGTCACCGGCTTGTAGAGCGCCTGGTCCACCGTCAGAACGGTCACCACCTGCCCCCTGAACTGCTGCGCATCGGTGGAGTAGACGAGGCCGATGTCGGCGGAGCCGGAGACAACGTAGTCCACCACCTGCCGCACATTTTCTCCGAACACCATGCGGTCCGTGATGCGATCCCACACTCCCTGCCTGCGCAGCGCCTCCTCCGAATATTTCCGCACGGGAACACCGGGCGAGGCAACCGCAACGTGCCTGTAGCGTGCATCGGCGATGGCGTCCAGCGATGCAATCGGCGCGCTCCCCTTCGGCGCAATCACCACCAGCGTGTTGCCCGCGAACACGCGGCGGGTTCCATCCACCAGCGTTCCCTTCGCCTGCGCGCTGTCCATCACGTCCATTGCTGCGGAGGCGAACACATCGGCAGGCGCGCCTTGTTCGATCTGACGCTCCAGCAGATTCGATGCTCCGAAACTGAACGTCACCTTCACGGTGGAATCCTGCTTCTCCACCTCCCTGCCAAGTTCGGTAAACGCATCCTTGAGCGAGGCGGCGGCATACACAATCATTTCCTTGCGCACCTGCCCGGCACTCCCCTCGTAGGCGGATTGCGAACAGGCTCCGAGAAGAACGGCGGCAACCGATACCAGCGCAATCAGA
The DNA here is from genome assembly GCA_035549015.1 of Kapaibacterium sp. (SeqCode). Taxonomy (GTDB): domain Bacteria; phylum Bacteroidota; class Ignavibacteria; order OLB7; family OLB7; genus JAFDZV01. The sequence continues at coordinate 63,784 of DASZRW010000007.1, read as the reverse complement.
CAGCGTACTCTGCTCATGAGGAATGGGATTTGGTTGAGTAAACGACTTGCACGTGAGCTCCCGAAGCTACAGCCCCCATCGATGGCATGCCACGAGAATCTTTCCTGTGCACGATGGTTCACACCGCTCACGCCCACACCCGCATTCGCTGCCTGCGACGAGCGCGGTGGCCGGCCTGCGCCGCACGCCACGGCACATATCGCAACACGATACGCAGTACCGCCTTTACGTCACCGGGATGTTATGAAATCATTACCCCTGTATTACCTTCGTGCCGACGAACCCGCTTATGCGTTCCAGGGGAGCCTGCGCAGTGCGGCGCAGGCAGTGATGCCGGCACACAGTTCACCAATATCCCAATGGAGCCCCAATGCTCTCACGGCAGCTTCGTGCCGCACGAATCGCACTACCGATTGCGTGTTTCATGGCGGCACTCCCGCTTGCAGCCCAGACGGTCACATTCAGCGGGCAGGTACGAGAGCGAAGCGAGGCGGACAACCGCTCCTTCGCCGCAAACCCTCACGTAGATGTCTACCACTACCTTCGCACCAGACTCGCGGCCACGGCAACCATCAACGACTGGCTTACCGCCACGGTTGAATTCCAGGACTCGCGCACGTTCGGCCAGACGAAGACCACGCTCAACACCGGTTCTCCGGACTTCGATCTGCGCCAGGGGAACATCGAGGTGAAGGATATCGCCGGCACGCCGGTCAGCCTGAAGCTCGGCCGCCAGGTGATCAGCTATGCCAACGAGCGCCTGCTGGGGCGCAGCGACTGGAACAATACCGGGCAGTCGTTCGATGGCGCGATGGCATCGGTTACCAGCGGCGACATCCGCGTGGATGCGTTCGGCGCCGCGCTTGCACGCTATCCGAACACACCGGACTATCATCGCGATGCCATCGTCTCCGGCCTGTGGGGCACATGGAAGCCGGTGAAGGGAACAACCAACGCCCAGTTGTTCTACATCTTCGACTCCCCCGGCAACGATACCACGCGCGACAACCGGCACACCGCCGGAGCGTACGTGAACGGCTCCGTGGACGATCTCGACTTCGAAGTCGACGGCGCATACCAGTTCGGCATGCACATCCGCAAGGGCGCACCGGACCGGACCATCGCGGCATCGCTGGTTGGCCTGCGTGCCGGCTACACACTGAAGAGCGCCGCGAACCTCCGCATCGGTCTCGGCTTCGACATGCTCTCCGGCCTGAAGGCCAACGATCCCAACGGCTTCGGCGCCTTCAACACGCTCTACGGCACAAACCATCGCTTCTATGGCCACCTGGATCTGGTGGACAACACCACGCAGCGGCAGGATCTCGGGCTCAGCGATCCGTTCGTGCAGATCTCCGTTATCCCCTGGGCGAACACGCGCATCGGTGCGGACCTGCATCTCCTCTCCACGATGAGCGACCCGAAGGAGATCTTCGCCAATCTTCCCTCCACTACCTCGAAGGCGATCGGCAAGGAACTGGACCTGACGATCAACTACACGCCGGTGAAGGCATTCAACTTCACCTGCGGTTTCGCCGTGCTCGATGGTGATCCCGACCGGTATCTGCTGCCTGGCCGGAAGACCGTCACCTGGGGATTCGGCATGATGACCGTCTCCTTCTAAGACTCCCGGCGTTCGGCCCAAGGCCTCCGGCGCTCGGCGGCGATCGGCCCGCCCGCTCTGAAATGCGGCCGTCCATGCTTCATACGCTGGACGGCCGCTTCGCATTCATCACCCACAAACTTTTTTGGGTCGCGAAATCCATCCACGCCGATACCTCGTAGATAGGTTGCTCTTTCTCCATGGGTGGCTCCCGGCAAGGATTGCAGACCGAAGGAGAGCACCCGGAGTTCCGGCACGCCGAGCAATCACACACCCTTCGATTGCCGCCGGGGCCAGCCATATCACCTTCAGCTCTTTGAACGCCGTTCACGGGGGTCCGGATTCCCCTGCGGCCCGCATGCAGCCAGGTTCAACACACGTGCTGTGCAACTCATGATGTGATTGATCTCCGGCCGGATTCACATTCGTCTGGAGGTTCGTCCGTGGCAGCAAACGGCACCGTTGGGATCGCGAGGCGGATGCTTCGACATCCCATTGGCTCACGTCCAAGGACAGGCTGCGCCCCTTTATTCGAAGGAGGTCCCGGCAGTACCCCATGGAGGAAGCTCCGTTACTGACTCTCCCGCGGACACCGCCCGCATGGTGCTCCGCGCGGGATGTCGAGCGTTCACTCTCTTCGATCTCACCCGGCTACAGCAGTCTCATGGTGAACCTCACCCACATGCTACGGCCGCAGACGATCGGGATACGCCCACCGCGTGCAATGCCGGTCGATGAAGGGGCATGCTGCGTGAAATGCCGCGGAGGCACCCATGCGGCCGGAGCTCTGCGCGTACCGACGGACCGTTCCAACTCTCTCCGCTCCATTCCCCCCGATATCTGCCGCCAATCCGCAAACGTCGCGGCGCAGCGGCCACATGCCCGCATGATGGCTGCGCGCATTCTTCAACCGCGACCCGGCAACGCATGCAACCGGCATTGCGTTGTGCGGCTACCGGCAGCCTGTGATGCCGCTGCATCCCGCCCCGCCCCCGTGAACCTCCCTGGTACGAAACGCGTCTCCGCACTGGCGCATCCCGATGCCGCAGCACGCGGCATCGATTCATCGTAAGCCCGGCCCCACGTTCCCTCCATGCACGGCCGACGATCCTCTCCCTTCCGAACGATCTACTGCCCATGCTGCGAACGGAGCGCGAGCGCTCACTCCGAAATCCGGAGTTGAACGCCTGCCGCTCCGATTGCAGCCGCAATTCCCTGACTGCGGGCGCGCCAGCGTCGCAAGATCCCTCGATCTTACAGGATGCGCCCGCGGCAGGGGAGTGCGCCCGCCCGCTTCATACGCCGGTCACATCCGGCACCAACCACCGGGCATGCAGCGGCTCACCGATCCGGCACCGCCCGCGCGAATGCTTCACCTGGCTATCTTCACCATCGCAACTCGCCGATGTCGCACCTCGACTGCACAGGCTCCCGATGAAATTCCCGGCACGACTTCTTTCCGCTCTCCTGCATGCAGCCGCCCTGGCCGCATGCGCTCACGATGCGGCCGCGCAGAACCTTCCCGATCGGGCCGTGGTGCTCGACCCCCTTGGCGATCACACCGCAGATACGAACGGCTTCACCTGGCTGAATGCCACGCAGCTCCACGGCGAGTTCTCACGCTACAGCAATGGCAGCGGAGCGCATCATCGATGGAATGCAAAGTCCGGCGGCTTCATCGAGTTCGCACGGTGGGATTCAACCTGGAGCATTGGAATGATGGGGACCATGGAGATGGTGGCGGACGCGGCCAGCGACATCGGCTTCAACCCGCGCGCGATCTTCTGGGAGGAAGGCGTTCTCGCCTCCGCGCGCCTGAGCCATGATGCGGCGTTCCAGTTCGGCTACGTGCATCGCTGCAAGCACGACGTGGACAACCTGGAGCCCTACCTCTACTCGAACCGGATCGAACAATACACGTTGATCTACAGCGGCGTCACGACGCGTCTTCTCCTGCGCCCGCGCCTCGTTGCAGACGGTCCCGTGCAGTTGTTCGCAGGTGCAGCCGTACGCAACGATGCATTCCTCCATCTCTACGACGAGCGCCATCCGCAGGAGGCGGAGCGCACCGGCAGGAACATGTACACCCTTGCCGACGCCGTGAACCTGACGGCGCGCATGGACGCCCGATTGCACGACGCCCGGTACGGCCTGCATCTGAGCGCCAACGGCATGCTGAGCCTCTTCGGAAGCGGCACGGATCCTGGCGGACGGTGGAGAAATCTTCAGATCGAAACAGCGGTACCCTTCGTGGAACTGGGCCTGGACCTCTTCAATCCACACGCCGGAGCCTTCACCATCTTCGCGCGGGGCGAATGGCAGCGCGACGGAGCCATCGCTCCGTTCGCCACGCCGGCCCGTCTCTTCGCGGTCGGCATCCGCGCCACGAGTTGGCAGACGATGTGGTGACAACGGCCGCGGCCTTCGTGCCTGCACCGGACGGCGAAACCGGCCCGCGACAATTCCCAACGGCCCGCCCCGGGGCGCGACAGCATCGGGGCGAGCGCCCGGTGGAGCCGGCATCGCACGGCCGGTTACCACCGATCCTATCTCGCCAGCACGATGAACATCGTGCGCCGGTTCCGCTGCCGGCCCTCGTCCGTATCGTTGTTCGCCACCGGCTGCGACATGCCGAAACCGCGGGCACGAACGCGCTTCGGGTCGATCCCCATCGCGATGATCGCATCGCGCACCGCGTTGGCGCGAGCATCGGAGAGTTTCTGGTTGTACTCCTCGGTGCCGCGCGAGTCCGTATGCCCCTGCACCTCGATCTTCAGTCGCGGCGAGGTCTTCATCAGGTCCGCCACGGCACCCACTGCCTTCTGCGCCTGCGGCGTGAGCACGGACTTGTTGTAATCGAAGAAGACCGTATCGCTGAACGTGATCGTATCCATCCTGGCGATCTGCCCGGTAAGAGCATTGTAGATGGCCGTGGCCGCAAGCTGCCGCTGTGAACGCGGAGGGTTCAGCGTAAGCCGGGCTATGTGCTTGCCCGCCTGGTCCAGCGGCCTGTACGTCACCAGATAGTAATTGCGCAGGCTCCGATAGATATCCTCGAACGCATTCTTCAACTCATCGGCCGAATATGTCTGGTAGAAGCGCCCTCCCGTGAAGGTGGAGATATCCTTCAGCACGTCGGCGTTCACCGCTCCGAAGGCCACGGTGAACACCGGGATCCGGTTCTCGCTGCAGTACTTGTAGAGATCCGATGCACGGATCGAGCTGGCGTTGTCCTCCCCGTCGGTCAGCATCACCACCGCACGCGGATGATCCTGCGGGGCGCCGGCCACCTGCTCGGCTCCCATCTGTGCTCCGCTGTAGAGCGCCGTATAGCCGCCGTATCCCTTCAGCCCCGAACCGTTGAACTGTGCCATCAGGTCGCTCTGTGAACTGGTCAGCGGCGCCGTCAGCTGCGGCGTGCGGTCGAACTTCACAATCGCTATCCGGTCCTGCGGGCGCTTCAGCTTCACGAACGCGCCGGCAGCATTCTCCAGCACGTCGATATTGGATTCCATCGTGCCGGAGTAGTCCAGCACCAGCCCCAGTTCGTACGGGATCCCGTCCTGATCGCTGAACTCACGCACGGTGTACCGGTCGATCCCCACCGGCTTCCCGTCATCGCCAACCTGCTCGGTAAGCCCGCTCCAGATCTTCCGATAATCGTCGGTTCCCTTGTAATAGGGCGGGGCGAGATTCGTGATCAGCTTCCCCGCGGAGTCGTACACGCGCACATAGAGCTGGATCGAATCCGGATACGGTTCGGAGTTGACGCGCCATACCTCCGCGATCATCGTGGAGGGATCGGCCTCGTCGATCGTCTTCGTCCCGGTCATGTAGATCGGCGGCTTGTAGCCGGGCGGCGGCGTGTAGGTGATCAGCGGTTTGACGGACTCCTTGAACGAGCGGCAGCCGGCCGCCGTAAGGAGCACCAGTATGACGATCCCGAGAACTTTGCGTTGATTCATGTTGCGAAAGATACGAGCAAGCGGAGAGATGCCCCAGATGCGAAACCACAATCGGCCGTCCCGGGACCCCGCGAGCGTCTTCTCCGAAGAACGCGGTGCGGCAATGTTCGTAACATCGTGCGGCGGTGCGCAAGGCAATCACAGGGTAGGCATCGTGCAGGCCATCCGGGCGCGGAGGGCCTGCATGGAGGCCGCCGGGAGCCGGGCCGGACCGCTCGGGCAAGAACGTGTTACACCTTTGCATTGTGCCGCTTGCATACATGACCGCGGTAAGTTTTACTATCTTTGTCCGCTTGTCAACCGGGCCAACCCCGTGCAAGCGATGCCGCCCCACGTTCGTGATGAACGGCCTGGCGCATAACGAATGCGATGTGAGATACCGGCCCTGGCCGCGCTGTTGTTCGAGGTGTATTCTTCACCGTCGCGACACTGCATCCCCTGCGCTTTCAAACAACTTCAAAGATCAATAGAAGCAGCATCAGATGAACATCCACGAGCATCAAGCCAAGGAACTGCTCGGCAGTTACGGTGTGCCGGTGCAATCCGGGCGTGTTGCGTTCACGGCGGAGCAGGCCGTTGAAGCCGCGCATCACATGATCGACGAGGGAGCAACCCTCCTGATCGTTAAGTCGCAGATCCATGCAGGTGGGCGCGGCAAGGGAATCATTCACGACATCATCAGCGGCGAGCCGGTTGTCTACAACGACAAGGAACTGCGCGGCGTGAAGGTTGTTCCCACCGACGAGAGCAACCCGCTGCACGAAGTATACGAGATCGCCATCCGCATGCTCGGCAACCGCCTGGTCACGATTCAGACCGGCGCCGAGGGGAAGGTGGTGAACCGTCTCCTCATCGCCAACGGCGTCGACATCGAGAAGGAGTTCTACTGCTCCATTCTGCTCGATCGCGCCACCGGCAAGAACATCATCATGGCCTCCACCGAGGGAGGCGTGGAGATCGAGAAGGTGGCGGAGGAGATGCCGGAGAAGATCGTGCGCGAATACGTGGAGCCGGGCCTCGGCCTCGAGGGCTTCCAGGCGCGCCGCCTCGCCTTCGGCCTGGGCCTGAGCGGCAAGGCCCACAAGAGCTTCATCACCTTCATCAATGCGCTCTACAAGGCATATATTGCCATCGATGCAGCGCTCATCGAGGTGAACCCGCTTGCGCTCACCACCGGCGGCGACATCATCGCCGTTGATGCGAAGGTCTCCATCGACGACAACGCACTCTATCGCCATGCGGACATCGCCGCAATGCGCGACGAGTCGGAAGAAGATCCTCTGGAAGTGGAGGCGGGCAAGAACAACCTCAACTACATCAAGCTGGATGGTAACGTTGGCTGCATGGTCAACGGCGCCGGGCTGGCCATGGCGACGATGGATATCATCAAGCTTGCCGGCGGCGAGCCTGCCAACTTCCTCGATGTGGGCGGCGGCGCCAGCGTCGAGCGCGTGGCGGCGGCGTTCAAGGTGATGATGAGCGACCCCAACGTCAAAGCGGTATTGATCAATATCTTCGGCGGCATCGTCCGCTGCGATCGTGTAGCAAACGGCATCATTCAGGCCATGCAAACAGTTGAAGTACATGTACCCGTGATCGTCCGCCTCGACGGCACCAACGCCGAAGAGGCCCGTCAGATCCTTCTCAGCTCCCCGCTCCACTTCTCCGTTGCAGCCACGCTAGCCGAGGCCGCCGAGAAGGTGACCGAGGCGCTCAGCGGAATCACAGCCGATGAAGATGGCGGCGCTGCCGTTATCAACGCCTCGATGGCATTCGCCTCAATGGCGATCCCGCCGCGCGACGAAGACGATGATGATGACGACGAAACGCTCGAGGGAGAGGAGGAAGGCGAAGAGGAGGAGGAAGAGTTCGACTTCGACGCCGTTGAGGATCCGGATTCGATGGACATCTCCGAGTTCGACGAGGAAGATATCGACGACGACATCGAGGATGTCCTGAACGACGATGATGACGACTTCTAGCAGATCCCGACATCGAAAAATTGCGGGGACGATTCATCGGATCGTCCCCGCATTCATTTCATACCGGATCGATGATCCAGCCCATCTCCGCCGGCAGCCGCATTCGCACTCCCCACCGCATTCGCTGTCTCCGGCCGGACCTTACCTCAGCAACTCCCGGTTCTCCCGGGAGAGCTTCTCGCTCCCCTCACGCATGATCCTCGGCGCTCCCTTTCCCTTCCATCGCAACAGAAACGCAGCGGCCAGCCCTTCGTCCGCCTCCGTCGCCTCGCGAAGCGCCCATCCAACCGCCTTCTGCACCATCGCGTCAGGATCGTTCATCAACGCCTCGCACACACGCAGCGTCTCCGCGGGAAACCGCCGTCCCTTCTGATTCAGTCCCGCGGTGGTCACCACGGCGAAACGCCTGCGCCAGGCATTCCCGGAGCCGGCCCACTCCACCAGATCACGCACCCGGTCGATCTGCGCGGCAACAACCGGTGAGGCGACATTCGTTGCAAGTTGGTCGCACGTCTCCCAGTTGTCGACTGCCTCAACCCAGGCGTCGATGTGCCGCCACATCTCCTCGAGCTCCTCCGCCTTCACGAACCATCGGCGGAAACGCGCAAGCAGAAACGTGGCGAACAGCATCTCCTCACGTCCCCTCTCCGCGGCTGCGGCATCCATGAACTCGCACGCCGCGCCCAGATCCAGATCGTCGTGCCGGGCTGCGAACTCCTTCACCAGCCCGCGAATCGCCGGAACACGTACTCCAAGAATGTTGTTCGTTGTCGGCACGATGCGCCCGATCCCTTCGCGATACTCCGGATCGACAAGCATCCCGAGCGCGTCGCGTATCTCCCGAAGCCACGCTGCCTGCTTCGGCTGGAATTGCTTCTTCATTCCGGTCGACTCCTTCAGGTTGAATGTTCGCGGCTCGTGCACTCGCCCGGAAGCGGGCTTGGGCTGAGAAGAGCTTCCACATATGACAAAGGTTCCGGCATCGCTCCATGTTGCGCACAACATGCGAATACCGGAACCCTCGGCGAATCGTACACGGGGCCTACTATCGAACAACTTCCAGACGCCCGGTCCCATGCAGACCATCGGCAGCACGCAGCGAGTAGTAGTAGACACCGGCCGGAAGGCCGGCGGCATTCAGATCCACCGTATGCTCCCCCGCCGCCATCGTTTCGTCGACGAGCGTCGCCACCGTGCGGCCAAGGCCGTCGTGCAGCGTCAGGGTCACATTCCCTCCCGTCCGGACATTGAATCCGATGGAAGCATGAGCGGAGCAGGGATTCGGAGTGCAGGCAAGCTCGAGACTCGCTGCAGCGGCATCCGGTGCCGGTACGCCGCTCGCAGGATCGAACACCTGCTGCACCGGGAGCATCTCGTTGAGGATATCCAGCTCGAACGTCTTCTCGCTCCCCAGCACGATCACCGTCAGATACGTCGTGGAGAAGTCGCCGTCACTCTCCTTCTGATAGAACGGCGTCGCCTCGCTCGGCTTGTATGCCTCCACCACGAAATGCCCGCGCGGGATGATGTACCAATCCGACGCCGTCAGGAACGCGAGCTGCGGGACCTCGATCGGAGGAGCATTGTCCGGACGGATCCGGATCAGGACATCGCTGTTGAAATCCGTCACGAACGCGGCGCGGATGAAAAGCGAATCCGTCTTGTTCCCCGGCACACCGGTTGGCGAACCAAGCGTGAGCGCGGCCGCCGCTCCCTCCTTCGTCTTCGTGAGGATCATCACGTAGTCCGAGTCCCGATGGAACTGCACCGTCCCGGTAAACACCGCGCTCGCCACTCCCTCGTTGATCGGTGCGAAGCGCACCACTGCACTGTCCGCCGTCAGCGGGCCATACTTGGCCGATGCCGTGCGATAGCGAAGGTTCGGGAAGCGAGGCTGCGTGCCGTTGTCCATGTACACGTCGAGAGGCTGAACGCCCGCCCCCTGAAGCTTCGGCTGATACCAGGCATGCACCACGCGGAACGACGACTGCATTCCACCCTGAAGTCCCTGCAGAACCGGCAGTTTGTATCCATCGATATTCTCGCCGCTGAGCGCATACACCTTCAACTGGCTCGGAGTGCTTCCGGTTACGATCAGCGTCAGGCGTCCGGAAACCGTCAGCGGCACCGTGAACGTGGCGAGCGGCGTCTTCGAGCCGGCCTGCGTGATATACAGATTCTTCGGCTCCCCCGTCACACTGGCAAACGACGAAGCGTTCTCGCCGGCAAGCGCGCTTGCGATCGGCGTGCTGCCAAGCGAGTCCAGATAGACATCGATTGCTCCGGATGAGAGGCTCGAGATGTTGAGCACGCGCACCAGCGCCTTGCCGGGTCCGGGCACCTGGCTCTTCGGACGCGCCAGCATGATCACCTTCGGCACCGCACCGCTGGGATAGACGACGGCGGAGTACTCCGTGGAGGTAGCGACGGGAAAATCCTGGCTCACGAGAGCGGTGCCGATGCCGCCGCCGGCAGGGCCCGCCTTCATATTGAGCGTCCCGTTGTCCACCGGAAGCCGCGTCACCAGCGGCGAGGTGTACTCATACGCGAGGTCAGTGATCGTCGCGGTGGGAACATTGTTCAGGTAGATGTCCACATTGGGGGCGCCGGGCATCAGATGCACAACACGAACGTCGAACGATCCCTGAGCAAGAAGCGGCCGCGCGCAGAACAGGACGGCTCCGAGAAGCAGAAGCAGGTAGAGGGTACGAGAGTGTTTCACGACGATAGTGCTCCGTTATGATGTCGTACGATTGTGCTGTACGGGAGAGTTGTTTTTCGATGGAAGATACTCACGGCACGTGGGATGGCGGCTTCATCGTTCCCCATCACCACGATCGGCGACAAGATAAACGTGCACCGGAAAAACTACCATGTACTTCCGGTCAATGCGTACATTTGTGCCCCGCGTATGTGCCGATACCGGAGGGAATCAGCCCGTGCACATTGCCTCGGAGTCCGATCATACATCCGTATCAACGAGCCATTCCTGCGCAACGTTAGCCTACTATCCCGTTCATGACAATGCAAGTTTTCGACAACGATCAGATAGCGCGCCGATTCGAGGAGCTGGAGCATCTCGAGGGCGAAGGGGTGGTTGCATACCCCTATTCCTTCAACCGCACCCATACCACGACCGAAGCCCGGGATGGTTTTGTGGACGACGCACCCGAGCAGACCATCGGTATCGCCGGACGCATCGTCGCGATCCGCAAAATGGGAAAGGCGAGCTTCATCCATCTCCAGGATGACGTCTCCCGCCTGCAGGTTTATATGAAGCGGGATGATCTCGAAAACTACGAGCACCTTCGCCTGTACGACATCGGCGATATCATCGGCGTAACCGGCTTCATGTTTCGCACGCGAACCGGCGAGGTGACACTGCACGCGAAGTCCATGATGCTTCTCACCAAGTGCCTTACCACGCTTCCGGTGCCGAAGATGGAAACCGATGCGGAGGGAAACCAGGTACTTCACGATCAGTTCACGGACAAGGAACTCCGCTATCGCCAGCGCTACATCGATCTCGCCGTCAATCCCGAGATCCGCGAGACCTTCCGCAAGCGCGCGCGCATCATCTCGGCCATTCGCCGCTTCCTGGACGAGCGCGGCTACCTGGAAGTGGAGACTCCGGTGCTCCACTCCATGTATGGAGGCGCGGCCGCTCGGCCGTTCGCAACCCATCTGAACGCCCTCAACATTCCGCTCTTCCTCCGCATCTCGCTGGAGTTGAACCTGAAGCGCCTGATGGTTGGCGGCTTCAACGGCGTCTACGAGCTCGGCAAGAACTTCCGCAACGAAGGGATGGATCGTACCCACAACCCCGAGTTCACCATGCTCGAACTCTACGTTGCCTACAACGACTACAACTGGATGGCGGAGCTCGTGGAGCAGATGCTGGCGGAGACCGTGTTGGCGGTGAACGGCTCGTTGCTGGTGACAGCGGGTGACGGTGTCGCGATCGACTTTACCCCGCCGTACCGCCGCGCCACGATGCATCAGTTGATCGGCGAGCACGCCGGCCGCGACATCGAGGGAATGGATCTGGAGGCGCTGCGCGCCCTGGCGCGCGAGAAGGGCATCCACACGGACGCCACCATGGGTGTGGCCAGGGTGATCGACGAGCTCTTCAGCACCTGCGTTCAGCCCAACCTGATCCAGCCCACCTTCGTCATGGACTATCCCGAGGAGATGGTGCCGCTTGCAAAGCGTCATCGCACGAAGCCGGGACTGGTCGAGGCATGGGAGCTCATCATCAAGGGGCAGGAGATGGCGCCGGCCTTCAGCGAACTGAACGATCCGCGCGATCAGCGCCGCCGCTTTCAGGAGCAGGCCCGGCTTCGCGAGGCTGGCGATGATGAAGCCATGCTGATCGACGAGGATTTTCTGCACGCGCTCGAAGTTGGCATGCCTCCATGTACGGGCATGGGGCTCGGCATCGACCGTCTCACCATGCTTCTCACCGGCCAGGACTCCATTCGCGACGTCATCTTCTTCCCGATGATGCGCCCTGACGAGCGCCGCGCCCATGCTGCCGCGCACGAGGAAGAGGGGGAGCAGGCCTAGCCCACCCGCTTCGCCATTGAATACTCCGAACGGCAAAGGCCGGCACAATGCCGGCCTTTGCCGTTCAATGCAGTTGCCTGATCCCACAGGAGCAACACAGCCTCACGCCTGCGTTCCGCCTATCCATCGCTTTCAATGTGCAGCGTGATCGCCGCGATCACATCATCCACGCAGCGGCTTGCGACCCTGCGTAAATCATCGGCAAGCAGAGCAGAGGCGTATCGTTTCTCCAACAGAAGAATGCTGGATGGATATGTATACAGTTCGAACCCGTCATCGCCCAGTGCAAAACGAAGCCCGGCACCGATATCGAACGTGCCTACCCCGGAATATCGGTACCCGCGCCAGCACACGGCTGCCGTGATCGCGCCTGCCACGCTTTCCGAGCCGGAATATTCCTGCTCGGCGTCGCACCTGGCATACAGCATGCTCAACGCGCCCTCTCCCGGCAACGGTATCTCTCCGAGCGCGATCTCCTCCATGCCTACCGTGATGATTGCATCATCCTGCCTCAGTGCGAAGAGATCATCGAACTTCGAAAGCTTCGCAAACACATACTCGATGATCGGGAAGAGAATCGAGTCGTAGAAGGCGTCGCTGGTGGCCGGCGTCCAATGCATACCGAACACGAACTCCGGCTCGCGAACCGCCCTTGCCTTGAAGAGCGCGATCTTCCTGTCGATATCGGCCTCATCCTCTACTTCGTCTCCGCGGACGGCACGCAGGTACAGATCGCACGACCTCCACAACTGCCGCCCCACATATGCGATAAACGCCTCCACATTTCCGCCGTCGGCCTGGCGAAGCGCGCGATAGTACTCCTCCTTCTCCTCCGTGCGAACAATCGCCGGCGGGTACCCATGTTTCATCAGAACCAGATTCATCAGGATGCGAGCCATCCGGCCGTTGCCGTCGTCGAACGGATGAATCCGGATAAAGCCGTAATGCAGGCGCGCACCGATCGCCACCGGATGCATCATACCCGCAGCCTCGGCGCCCCTGTACCATGTCAGCAGCGCCTCCATCTCCTCGGGCGTCTTCTCCGGCGGAGCGAAATAGAACATCTCCCCCGTCACCGTTCGAACATGGTTCGGCTCCAGCTTGTAGCGTCCGGGTGTTACCAACCGTTCCGTTGAAACGCCGTCCGGCGTCCGGGCAGGTATCGTATAGGTTTCGCCAAGAATGATCTGATGCAGCGACTTGATGACATGCTCCGTCAGCTCCCGTTCGCCTGCAACGATATCGCCAAGCGCATCGATCGCTTCGTTATGCCCGCGAATCTCGAGATGGTCGCGCAGCGGCTTCCCCTGTGCGGTCAGCCCATGCAGAAGGAACGTCTTCGTCTCGCCGAACGTGAGGCTGTTCCCCTCGATATTGCTCGAGTGGTAGTTCCAGTCCAGGCGGAACTTCTGGAGGATCCGCCCTTCCAGCTCGGACTCCAGCGGACGAAGGCTGTCGATCTCGGCCCTCAGTGCGTCGACCCGCTCTATGACACGTTTGCTTCCCATTATTGAAAGGTATCCCCTGCCGACGTGGTTCCCAACGGATGAATGGTATGGATAACAGGCTCCCACCCCGATCCATGCCCCAAACCTACGATACCCATTCGTATATTACAATATACTCACCGCCGACTTCGCACGTTCTCCGATGTGCGCATCGGGAAACTCCTGTCACAGAGTGATGTGCGGCGCGTCCGCAACTCATTATCTTCCGCTACGTTGAAGCTGGCCTGGCCATACCTTCTGCGTTAAACCTGCTCCCACGCGCAGAATCCATAGCTCATTCGTAACGTATCCGTCTACCGATTACTTCGGGGAGAAACTCCGTGGCCCAGCGTCTCATTGCCGCAGCTTCCATCCTGCTCCTGGCCGTCGGTCTCGCCGGCTGCCCCCAGCATGTTATCAACATCGCGCGCGAAGTTACTCCTCCCAAGGACTACAAGCCGGTCTACATGACCTCCACCATCCCCTACGATCAGATGGTGAAGGCCCTGAAGAGCGGCGCCAGGCCCGCCACGCCCTCGCGCGACTCCGCAGGTAACCCGCACGGCGGCAGCACAATCGATTCACGGACATCCGGAGCAGAAACCGGCGCGGCGAGTGGCCCTCTTCTGATGGACATCCGCGCCGTGGACGACAGCCGCTATCCCGATCAGGTGGAGCTGCGGGCGTTCGTCTACGATACATCCGGACGATTCGTCATGGGCCTCGCTCCTCCCTACTTCAACGGCCCCGGCACATGGAGAGATGACTGGAGCACCCTCGTGGACTCCTGCTCCGGCGAACGTACCACCATCGACAGCTTCTCCGTCACCGAAGTGCGCGAGGACCGTCGCGAGCCCTATGCCATCGCCTTCGTGCTGGATCAATCAGGCTCAATGGGAGATGAAAAGGTACGCCGCCTTCGCACCGCCGTGAGCCGTACGCTCCGGATCATCAAGCAGGGGGATCAGATCACCGCCGTGAAGTTTGGAAGCGCATGCGAAGTGGATGTACCTCTTACCGGTGACTCCTCGCGCTTCAGGCACGAGTTCCAGATCGAGAACCTCGAGCCGCCCGGCGGCGGCGGAACGGCCCTCTACGATGCGGCCATCGTCGGCATCAACGAAGTGGCCAAGGCTCCCCCAACGCACCGCCGCGCCGTGATCCTCTTCACCGACGGCATGGACGGCAACTCCCATGCGGCCGTGGATGCCGTGCATCGCATCGCTCGCGAAAAGAAAGTGACGCTCTACACCGTGGCCTACGGCGAAGCCAACGAGGAAGTAATGCGCAACATGGCGGTCTACACCGGAGGCCGCATGTATCGCATCTACTCCAACAAGGAATTCCCCTACGTCTTCGCGGACATCTATCGCGGGCTGAGCAACTACTATCGCATCACCTATCATCCGCCGCTCTGCAAGGGCATTCACACCGCAACGGCCTCCCTCACGCTCGCGGAAGTCGGATGCAGGCTCGCCGCCAGCGGACTCTACGATCGCTCGCTCTTCATGCCGTACGATCCCGTCGGTTCCATTGCGCTCGTGGGCATCGAGTTCGACTACGACAAGGCAAGCATCAGCAGCGGATCGATGCCGCGCATCCGCGAAGTGGCCGATGCCATGCGTTCCAATCCGGACATCAAGCTGGAGATCAGGGGGCACACGGACGATCGCGGCGGTGACGACTACAACATGAAGCTCTCGCAGGATCGCGCCCAGGCCGTTGCCAACGCGATTGTTGCGATGGGGATCGACGCGGGTCGTTTATCCGTGAAAGGCTTCGGCAAGACCCGCCCGCTTGTTCCGAACGATTCCGAGGAGAACCGCCAGAAGAATCGCCGGACCGAATTCGTTATCGTTTCGCGCGGCAAATAGATCACCGGGCCTCGCAAACATGCGCGAGCCCATCATCGCAATACGATGTCAACATTCTACCGACGAACAACCGGCACTCATCGATGACTCGTTCCTCATTCTGCCTTGCGCTCCTTCTTCTGTTCGCGATAGCGGGCCGGGCACGGGCGCAGTTCGCAATCGATACGGCGTTCGGGCTCGTGGGTAAACAGGTGCGCGTGGTTGTGCATGCCCCCACACTTCCGCGCCCCGGGCTCGTCTCCGTTGCGGCAACCATGCAGCTCTCCAATCCCACCGTATTCTTTCCCATTCGCTTCATCGCGCCCGCAGGCGATTCCATCGTGAACGTGGAGATGAAGCAGGTGAAGGATTCCATCTATCAGATCGGCCTCACCATCGATCGGGGCGCAGCCGGCACCGCCGGGGACACCCTCGTCTCCCTCGAAGGAGAGGCGCTTGCCGGGTCCGATTCCGTCTGCGTGATCACCCTTCGCAACGTCACCGTTGGAAGCGATTCCTTCCCTGCCGGCACCGGCGTGGTGATAACGCGATCCATCGGCCCGCCGCTCCCGTACGTGCGCTTCGCAATCCTGGAACAGAACTACCCGAACCCCGTTCCCTACAACGGCTCCACCACGTGGGCCTACCGGATCGACAAGCGCTCCGACATAAGCTTTCACTTCTTCGACCTCCTGGGGAAGGAGATCTACGTGGCTGAACTGGGCGATCAGCAGATCGGCCCGCACACCTACATCTACACGCCCCCCCTCACACTCCCAAGCGGCGCCTACCTTGTCCGCCTGGTCACCAACTCCGGTTCGGCAGACAAAGTGATGCATATACTACGATGATGAACGCCAGAACATATACACGCATACTTCTCACGCTTCTGCTTGCATGCGCCGGACTGGCCGCATGCCCCACCGGCGCGCTGGCTCAGGACGAAGCCGACAGCACCTGGGACGACTACGGCGCCAACCCGGATCGCTTCAAGCTGGATGACGACATCTTCGGCCACGTCTCCACCGGGTGGTTCCCGCAGGCGTACACCGGCTACACGCTCGAATACGGCGGCACCTTCTTCCTGGCCGACGCATACGACGTCGCGCCGAACATCCGCTCCAGGGCGTTCGCCCCCACAACCGAACCGTTCACCCAGGCCAATCCGTTCACCAGCAGCGACGAGCGGAAGATCCTGAAGCCGAACTCGCAGGATGAAGAAGACGATGGCTATCCGGCCACGGACTACTCCGAGTACATGCTGACATTCCTCTACAACCTTCCCATGCCGGCCGTCGTGCGGCTGCAATCGGGACTTCAGGTGAGCGAAGGGATGCTCTTCTCCAACGACACATCCCGAAGCTTCCTCACCATCGGCGGCGCCATGCAGCCGTTCAAGGAAGTCGGTGTGATCCATCTGAAGCAGTACTCCCTCCTCGGCTCCATCGGCTTGGTGATTCCCGTCTACGGCGGCTTCATCAGCAACGAAGCCATGGCGCTGGGATCGTACTACTACGTCTACGGCGGCATATCCGCCGCCTACGCCGTCTCCAGCAAGGGAACCCAGTACTCGCAGATCGCCAATGCAAAGGACGAGATCCGCTACGGCAACGGCAGCGATACCGCTACGTTGATCGACAAGAGAACCTTCGATGGATTGAATCGCCTCCGCACTGCATGGGAGTTCGCCATCGGATGGAACCTGCAGGTGCAGCCGATCGCGTTGAGCTTCGAAGTGTTCGCATCCGTTCCCCGCACGTCGGTGCTTGCGGATGCTGACTGGAAGCAATACTTCGTGGGCCTTCGGGCGTCGTTCGGCGCGCACTGGCTCCCCGATAAATCGAAGAAGAATCCGTAACCTTCCGCTCGATCCCACAAATCACCCCGGGGGAGAGCCATGGCATCGCAACCAGCCGGACAGACAGCGCGCACGGGCGCAACACCGCGCGCAACCGAAGGCATCGCAGGCCACCTGCGCACCGGCATCGCACGCCTTCGTGCGGGCGACACCGTAGCTCAGGCGCTGGCCGGCATCCGCGCCGATCCTCCATCCGGACGCATCATCTATCTCTACGTCACGGACCATGACGGGAAGCTGTGCGGCGTAGTCCCCACGCGGCGGCTGCTTCTCAGCCCGCCCGACGCCCACGTGAGCGAGATCCTGGTTGCCGATGTAATCACCCTTCCACAGACCGCGACCCTTGCCGATGCATTCAGGCTCTTCGCCCGGCATCACCTGCTTGCCCTTCCGGTTGTGGACCCGGATGGCGTGCTGCTCGGTGTTGTGGATGTGGAACTCTACACCAGCGAACTGGGCGCCATCGAGGAGAGCCGTCGTGCAGACGATCTGTTCCAGCTGATCGGCGTCCACCTGGCTGCAACGGAGCGTCCATCGGCGTTCGGCGCCTTCAGGAGCCGCTTTCCGTGGCTCCTCTGCAACGTTGCCGGAGGCCTGGGGGCGGCATTCCTCTCCGGACTGTTCGCCGCCGACATGGAACGCGCTGTTGCGCTCGCGCTCTTCATTCCGATCGTTCTTGCGCTCAGCGAGAGCGTCAGCATTCAATCGGTGAGCATCTCGCTCACCCTCCTTCAGGGTCGCCGGCCGGGCCTCCCCGAACTCGTTTCACGTCTCCGCGCCGAGGTTGGAACCGGCCTGCTTCTCGGCGGCGCAACGGCAGCGCTGGTGGCTGCCGTCGCCTGGCTGTGGACCGGGCATGCCGGCGTCGTTGTGGCATTGCTGGGAGGGATCGCAGCGGGCGTTACGTGCGCAGCTGCAATCGGCCTGCTGATGCCGATGCTCCTGCGTCTTCTCAAGCGCGATCCGCACGTGGCGGCCGGCCCCATTGCGCTCGCAGCAGCAGACATGACCACGCTCCTCATCTACTTCAACATCGCGACGGTGACGACGTGATACCCGGCGCCCATGCCATCACGTATAATTTTACAATCTGAGATTGCCCAGACCTCCGGAAAACAATAAGTTTGTCTCCCTGCACACCAAATGGCGGGTGTAGCTCAGTTGGTTAGAGCGTCTGATTGTGGCTCAGAAGGTCGTGGGTTCAAATCCCATCACTCGCCCATAGTCCAGTAGCGCAGCGCGACGATGGTCGGGTCTGCGCTTTTTTTGTTGTGGACTCCCGTTACGTGCTTCAACGTTCACTTTACGCACTCCTCCATGGTTCGCGTTCGCTTCGCTCCTTCGCCAACCGGCATGCTCCACGTAGGAAGCCTGCGGTCCGGCCTGTACAACTACCTCTTCGCACGCCACATGGGTGGCGCCTGCATCCTGCGAATCGAGGATACCGATCAGGTCCGTTTCGTTGAAGGCGCCGAACAGAACATCCTGGAGATGTTCGCATGGGCCGGGATCGAGTTCGATGAAGGCCCGCACGTTGACGGTGCGTACGGCCCCTACCGCCAGTCCGAACGCACCGCCATCTACCGCGAGCACGCCCAGTTCCTCATCGAGCGCGGCACAGCCTATTACGCGTTCGACACCGCGGAGGAATTGGAGCGCATGCGCGAACGGCAGCAGCAGGCCGGCATCGCACCCAAGTACGACCGCAGTTCCATGCGCAACCAGTTCACACTGGGGGAGGAGGAGACGAAGCGCCTGCTCGAGTCCGGCACGGACCGCGTGATCCGCCTCTTCGTGCCGCTCACGGGGGAAACCCGCACCAGCGACATCGTGCGCGGCGAAAGCGTGTTCGCCAACCGCACCATCGACGATCAGATCCTCCTGAAGTCCGACGGCTTCCCCACATACCATCTCGCCAACATCGTCGATGATCACCTCATGGAGATCACGCACGTGATCCGCGGCGAGGAATGGCTCCCCTCGCTGCCGAAGCATGTGATCCTCTACGACGCGTTCGGATGGGACAGGCCGCAGTTCGCGCATCTGCCGCTCCTCCTCAGCCCCGAGCGCAAGAAGCTCTCCAAGCGCGACGGCGATGTTGCCGTAAGCGATTACAAGGAGAAGGGCTACCTCCCCGAGGCGCTGGTGAACTTCGTTGCGCTTCTCGGCTGGAACCCGACCGCCGATCGGGAGATCTTCCGGATGGAAGAGATGATTTCGCTGTTCGATCTGGCAAAGGTGAACAAGGCCGGCGCCATCTTCGATATCGAGAAGCTCAATTGGATGAACGGCATGTATCTGCGCGAGCTTCCCGTTGAACGGCTTGCCGCGGACATGAGCCCCTTCATGGAACAGGCGGGATTCAGCGACGTGGACCCGGCATATGCGGCGAAGGTTGTGGATCTCGTGAAGGAGCGCATCCACTTCGTGAAGGACATCCCGGTTTTTGCGGACTATATGTTCGGGCCGGTGAAGAACTTCGACGAGGAGTACGCCGCCAAGCATTGGAAGCCGGAGACGGCTGGCCAGATGCTGGAGCTTGCCGATCGACTGGAAACCCTGGATGAAGCGGGCTGGATCACCGGGAAGATCGACGGCGTGGTGCGCACCTATGCCGAATCGCTCGGCATCTCGGCCGGCAAGCTGATCCATCCGATGCGCCTCTGCGTTACCGGCAAGCGCGTTGGCGCAGGCATGTTCGAAACCATGGAAGTGCTTGGGCGCGAGGAGTCGTTGAAGAGGCTGCGCGCCTATGCACGACGCTGAGTGTGCAATGCGCACGGACCTCCATTCGGAACCAACGCCCCTTACGGGTCTGCGAAGCATCGCCGCACTGCTGCAGCCGTTCCTGTTCGGGTTGATGTTCCTTGGATTGTTCTTCGCGATCGTCAACCCACCCGATCGCAACGGGTACTCCGCCGGTCATCCTGAGGAGGCGTGGATGATCCTCATTGCCCTCGGGACCGGCGCCGGCGTATCACTCTTCGCCCTGCCGCTGGTGAAACGCGTTCGGATCACGCACGATGCGCTCCTGGTTGGCAACTACCTGCACGAGATCCGAATCCCGTTCGAGGAGATCAACCACGTCAGCAACGAAGGCTCCGTATTCGGCGCGGCGATCCGGGTACATCTGGCGTCGCAAACGCGCTTCGGCACATCCATCACCTTTCTGCCGAAGAGCACGTCGCATCACCGCATCACCGCCGGCGATGTGCTGACCCTGATGGATCGGTAGCCGCGCACACCATCCGGGGATCACGCACTTCGGCCCGCATATTCCCCGGCGCAGCGGATCGTGGGAAATGCCGTCCAGGCACCGCAACGACGCACCGTTCCGGTACGAACACTATATCTCCCGCCATCGCTCATCACACATTCGCTTCGTTCAGGCACTCTCATATATTTGCGGAGCATTTGTGAACCCGCGGTGCACAGCACACGAACGCGCCTCAGGCACAGGACATTTCTCTCTCATGCAAACAACACATTCCACGAAGCTTGTCGGCATCCTCACCCACCCTGTTGGAGAGAACCTGATTCATCAGATGTTCTCCGCGGCGTGTGCCATCAGCGGTGCGGACATCGCTCCGTTGATCGTTGACGCCCCGGTGCGCGACGTGGCAACACCGTACGGTGCGCTCCGCACGCTCGGTGCAAGCGGTGTCTACCTGGACGGCCGTCTGCGGAGTTCCGCGATGGGTCTGGTGGATTATCTCTCGGACGAGGCGCACGGCGCCAACGTGATCAACGCAATCACCTTCGATGACGATCACGCCACAGGGCACAACACGGAGGCACGGGCCGTGATCGCGCAGCTGGAGCCGTACAAGGATTCCTTTGCCCATGGCAGCGCAGTGATTCTCGGCGGCGGCGCCATGGCACGCTCCGCCGCATTCGCCGTGGTACGCCACTTCCGCGTGAAGCACGTGACCATAGCCAATCGCACACCGCAGCAGGCGCAGGTGCTGAAGCAGTTGCTGAGCGGAACCAAAACCAGCACCGTGATCGAGGCGCAGGAACTGTTCCCGCCGGACATCGCGCAGTTGCTGGCAGAGGCACGGCTGATCGTGAACGCCACGCCGCTCGGCTCCTATCCGAATGTGGACGAGACGCCGATCACCATCCCGGACATCTTCCACAATCGGCAGATCGTTCTGGATACGAACTTCAGCCCGGCCATCACCCGCTTCCTTCGCGATGCATCCGCTGCCGGCGCCACCACGATCAGCGGCCTCGAAGTTCTGCTCGCGCAGGTGCAGGAAGCCTATGAGCTCCTCACGCGCTCCGAGTTTCCGCTGGAGGAGATCCGCACACTGCTGGAGACGAACGCGAACGGCTGATCGGTCCGGTGGCGGCCGTTATCAACCGCGCATTCGGTTTCGCTCCTTTCCGGTTCCGCTTGCTGCTACCCGGTTCCGCTGGCTGCTGCCGGCCGCTGCGTTCATGCACCGGCCCGGTCCGGCATCCCGAACCTCCAGGGCGTGCGCCCGCGCGGGCCTCGTGAATCCGGAACGTGACCGAGGCGCATGCGGCAACCACGAGTGGCGGCAGTACAGCCTGCCGGCGGCCTGTCTCCGCTTTCTCCAACCTTCCCTTCGGTCATTCCTCCGCACTCCCCTGCGGCAGCTTCGGCTCCGCCATGATCACTTCCTCGCGGTCCATTACCACTGCCCCGGGCGCCGCCCCGCGGGGCTTGCGCACATGCTTCTTCAGCGTATAGGCCACCGGCACCATCTTGGCGCCGCGCGCACCGGAGTAGTACGCGGCGATCGAGGCCGCCGCACGCAGCGCATCCTTGGAAGGCTTCGTCTTCGTGTCGTTCCAGCGCAGAACGACATGCGAGCCGGACGTGCCGCGGGCATGCAGCCAGTAATCGTTCGGCCTCGCGAAGCGCACCGTCAGCTCATCGTTGTTCGCCGCGTTCTTGCCGGCGTACACCTCCACACCTCCGGCCACTTCGAAGCGGCGGAAACGTTCCGCCGATCCCGGCGCCTTTGTCTCTGCGGTCATGGTAAACAGATCACGATTGGTTGCTTCGATCCTCTCCAGTTCGGCGTTCGTGGCGGCAGCAGCCGCCTTCCCGGCCAGCGCACGCACGCGCTCCAACGCCGCGCGATTCTTCTCGATGCCGGCAACGGAACGTGCAGCCGCGTCGCGTGCTCCGCGAGCACGGCGAAAATAGCGCTCCGCATTCTCCACCGGCGACAACTTCGGATTCATCGCCACCTCATGCTCCTCTCCATCCCATCCCACCAATCGAACCCGTTCCTCCCCCTTCGGTACGTCATGCAGGTGCGCCATCAACAGCTTGCCGGAAAGCTCCCACTCCTCGGCGCGCGCAACATGTGCCGGCGCATCCATGCGGTTGGCGAGCGAGCGCTCCATGCGGACGATCTCCGCGGCGAGACGCTTCGTGATCCGTTCGCGCAGCGCCGCAACCGCATGCACACCATGCCAGGCGGAACGCCACGTGCGCACCGCATCGCCGATCTCGTTGAACGTCTCGGTTCGCACGGCCTCGCTCGCAACGGTCTGAAGCGGGATCAGGGCGAAGATCACGTCGCTTCCGGTGAAGTAGAGCGTGCACGTACGACTTGCCTCGCACGCAGTCCAGAGCGTGTCCACCGTCTCCAGAAGATGCTCCAGTTCCGCCTCCTCGCGCAGCCGCAGCCGCATCGATGCATCCCCGAGCCCCGCACGCTCCAGCGCCTCGGCTGCAAGCCTCCGTCCCAGATTCGGCACAGCATGCATCAGCGCACGCAGAGGTGGGTCATCCGACGCACGAAGCGCCGCCACGATATCGTTCATCGACGGCGGCTCCGTCTCCGGAGCATCGTTCAGAATTCGATCGTAATCGCCGTCGTACCGGCGAAACGAACTCACCACCTCGCCGCTCCGCAGCAGCAGTACATTGCCGCCGCCGCCGCCGAAGAAGAAACAGGCAAGCGTATGCCCGTCAACGAAATGCAGGCGGATCACCCGCTCGTGCTCATCGATGCCCGCCGAGGAGAGCTGCACGCCGATCAATGCCTGGAAGAAATCGATGGTGTTGCGGCGCGCGCGGTGCATCTCTTCGCGCATCAGTCCGTAGCCAAGCTGCGGATCGAATGCGAGCTCGGCGAACACGGAGTCTCGCCCGCGAATGAAGCGGAGCACAACCGTGTTCTTCTCCTGCGACCAGCACTCCGCAAGCGTCCATCCGCGAAGCGCTGCGTCCAGCGAGGCTGCCTGACGTGCGAACGTGAGATAATGGCGAATCATGATGCAACGATACGAAGCATGTAATCAGTCGCGGTAATTCTCGGCGATCATGCAAATTACGCTTACAGATCCCCGCGCCGGCATCCCACGCGGCAATCTCTTCTACACTCGATGACTGCAACCAAAACACAGCCGGAGCAACGCCGTTCCCTTCTCCGCCGATCGCGCCCGCGTGCGGGAGAGGAAAAGCGCATGCCGTTGTGGAAGTCGCTGCTCATCGGCAACGGCATCGCCATCGTCTTCAGCATCATCGCTCAACTGGTGGTCACCGGCTCGCTGGAGTATCCACTGGAGACGATTGTCATCGGCATGCTCTTCTGTACATCCATCGGCACGCTGGCCCATACCAGCTGGTGGGCGGTCTCACGCATGCAGAAGGGAGTGGTACGAACGCTGACACTGGTGCTTGCCTGGGGAGCCAGCGGCATCCTCGGCTCCATGCTGGCCTTTCTCACACTCGGCCTGATTCTGGGCGATCGGTTCGTCATGCCGCAGAGTATCACGGATTCCATCCCCGTTGGGAACGGGCTCGTTGCCATCGGCATCGGCGCGGCGATTTTCCTCTTCGAACTCATCCGCAGCCACTACGCACAGCGCAGCACCCTTCTCCGGGAACAGAACCAGCTCACCGCGGAGTTCCAGGCCGCCCGCAATGTTCAGCGCAGCCTTCTTCCTGCCGAGGACCTTGTCCTTCCCGGCTTCGATATCAGCGGCACCATGGAGCCGGCCGTGGAGATCGGCGGCGACTACTACGACTACGTTTCGCTCGCCGACGGCACCAAGGGAATTCTGGTTGCCGATGCGGCGGGCAAGGGAGTACCTGCTGCTCTGCTCATGGCAAAGTTCCAGGGGATGGCGCAGGCGCTCTCGATCCATGTCGGCTCCCCGCCGGAGTTCTTCACCGGACTCAACGACACGCTCACGATCCGGCTGGACAGGAAGAGCTTCATTACGCTTGGAATGATCACGATCGATTTCGACGATCGCTGCGCCTTCTATCGCGCCGGGCACAATCCACTGCTTCTCTACCGTTCGGCGTCGGACAACGTGGAGGTATGCCGCCCCCGCGGCATGGCGCTCGGGCTCACCCATGGATCGCTTGCCGGAGCCGCCATCGAGCCGGCCCCCTTCGTCATGGAGCCCGGCGACATCGCCCTCCTCTATTCGGACGGGCTGACGGAGGCGACGGACCCCGCCGGCGAGCCGTTCGGTGACGAACGCACCGTCGAAACGCTTCGGATTGCCGCATCGATGCGGCTGACGGCGCTCCAGACGCGCGCGGCCATCATGCAGCGCCTGAGCGACTTCGTTGGAACCGCCGAACCGCATGACGACATCACTCTGGTGGTGATCCGGAGAGTCCGGGCCAATTGAACTATCTTCCCTCCTCTCATTGAACATTCCGCAAACGATCCCGGCTCAACCGTGGCACGAACAAGCGACAACTCGATCCCGGAACGCATCAGGCGCGCGGGATGCTGGGCGAACGGTCTCTATGCCTTTGCGATCTTCTTCGCGCTGGGCGCCATCATCTCCTTCCTCAACACGGACATAGTTCGCGCACTGGAGAGCCTGCTGCTCACGGCAATCTGTATCGGCGTCGGCATCTGGCTGGCACGCCGCGCCAACAGCTCGGAGGCCGCACTCCCCGGCCCCTCACGCCCTGCGCCGTCGCGGCCGGCACCGACGCGGTCGGCACCGACGCGGTCCACCGCCACGCCGCGCGCGGCGCGAAGCGCGCCGAAGAAACGGAGCTCACGGTAACATCCATCCGCGGCAGACCGGTCCGCACAGCCACGGCATGTATCGTAGTACGACATTCTGAACGGCGTCCGGACACCACCATCCTCGCTCGCACCGGTTGGCGCACAACGCCCGTTCGGTGACGAAGCCGCTCTTCGATCTCAATGCCCTGCCGCCCGCCTCTCCCCCGTCGAGGAGAGGTTCAATCTGTCCGGCCGGCGTGAGGAGCCGGCCGGCACGGAGGCTGCCGCGCCGCGCGAGCACCACGTGGCACCGTTCCCTCCGGAGACGTAGCAGACCATCGCCGAATCGCCGCCGCCGGTGAAGCGCGTTATCCAGACCGGCGCATTGCGGGGGAACCATGCCGGAAGGAGAGCGGAGTCCGCGTCGGAGAACGGACGATAGGCCAGCGCCTGGGGAAACGCAGCCGGATACTCCGCTCGATACCGCCGGTACACGGAATCAGCCGCCAGACGGCCTACCATCGCAGCACTGCTCGAGTATGGAAGCGAGGTCTCCACGGCCTGTGTGATAGTGGGGATGGGAACCGGGGACGAAGCGGGCATGGCCTGGTAGCCGAGGTCCGGAATGTCCACGGCCGCAAGCATCGTCCGCTCATTCTTCGAAGGCGAGTAGAACGCGTACACCCACGCGGTGGAGGTGCCGGTTGCCAGATCGACTTCCAGCAGCACCGTGGTGCCGCCGCCGGCATCGTACATGGAATGCCCGAGCGCTCCGATAAATACCAGCTCCGCATCCGGTGCCAGCAGCCCCTTCGCCTGCTGCGCAGCAACTGCAATGCCGTCCGGTGACAGGTGTGGAACGAGATCCGTTCCCTGGGCCTGCATCATGGGATGTGCCGAGATCGCGAAGCATGCGGCCGCGCATGCAGTGATCAGCCTCTGTGTGATCGTTGCATTCATCGTTATTGAACCCTTCAGACTGTTTCGAACGTGAGGCTCCTGCCTCGGTGATTTCGGCGCAAACCTATCGCCGATGAATCCGCCGGCAGCCGCATTGCGGACCGGCGGCACGGAATCCGGACGAACGGTCTCCGGAAGGGGATGAACGGCACGGCATCCGGGAAAGGTCACCGGCACGGAACGATATATTGCATGCGGTTTCGGCGGGAGGCCGGCGGAACGTCCTCCGTGCAGAACCCCCTCTCCCGAACACTCTCACGGACATCGGGCAACGATCGCGGATGCGAACGGAGGGCAACAACCCGCGTTCGCCGGAATACAACAGGCATGGCAGGCAGCAGACCGCACATATCACTTCGTTCGATCGTGAACGTTGCGCTCTACACGATCGTCATCGGGCTCGTGGCCTTCGTTCTGTTCGACGAACGGCTGCGGTGGGCCAATCTGTTCTGGAGCCTGGTGGTGAGCGGCGTCTACATCGTCATCATGGCGAGCACGCAGCACGGTGCCGGCATGCTGGCCGAACGGTTCGTTCCGATGCGTACCCGGCGCGACGTGGCGATACGCGTTGCGATTCACACCGTGGTGATGGTGCTCTCCTTCGCACTCGCAACGTATCTGCTGCGACTGATTCTCAACTTCCCCTATCTCTACAATCGATGGAGCCTGATTACGATCGGGCTCCTGGCGGTCTGCGCATCGCTGGTCGGCCACGGCTCGCGCTATCTGGAGGCATTCTATACCCGTGCCCGCAACGCGGAGCAGGCGGCGCTCACCGCGCAGCTCCGGGCACTGCGCGCGCAGATCAACCCGCACTTCCTCTTCAACTCCCTCAACTCCATCGCCGCGCTGATCCGCATTCGCCCACAGGAGGCGGAGCAACTCACCGAATCCCTCGCGGACCTGTTCCGTTACAGCCTTCGCGCATCCGAACATCCTACCGTCACGCTTGCCGAGGAGATCGCATCGCTCGAACTGTACCTTGCAATCGAGCGGGCTCGTTTCGGCGACCGGATGGTCGTCTCCCTGAATGTGCCGGAGCACCTGCGCGCCGCACGCGTCCCGAGCCTGCTGTTGCAGCCGATCGTGGAGAACGCGGTGAAGCATGGCGCCGAGCGGATGGAAGGAACGTGCCGTGTCGACATCACGGCAACCAGCACCGGCGGGGTTGTGCACCTGCACATCACGGACACCGGCCCCGGCTTCGTGGGGAAGCACTTGGAGGAACTGCTTGGCAGGGGAACCGGGCTGGCGAACGTGCGCGATCGGCTGCTGCATCAGTTCGGCACTGCGGCCGCGCTGGAACTGCTGCCGAACGGCATTGCCATCGTCTTCCCGCTCGACACGGCCGCACATGCCGGCAGCGAGCCGGCAGCATAGAGGAGTTCCCGGACGCGCCGGATTTGGAACGTGCTTCGCAACCAATCACGAACGTTGATGCAGACACTTCGAGCAATCATCGTGGACGATGAGGCGCTTGCGCGCGAGCGCTTCCGGATGCTGCTGGCCGAAGCGGAGGGGGCAATCGACGTGATCGCCGAGTGCGGCAACGGCTCCGATGCGGTTGCGGCGATCGATGAGTTGAAGCCCGATGTGGTGTTTCTGGATATTCAGATGCCCATGCTCGATGGGTTCGACGTCGTGGAGCTGATTGGAAGCCCGCGCCCGCAGATCGTCTTCGTCACCGCCTACGATCGATTCGCCATCCGCGCATTCGAGGTACATGCGCTGGACTATCTCACCAAACCGGTTCGCCTCGGCCGTTTGAACATGGCACTCGCGCGGCTGCACGATGAGCAGGCGCGGCGCAGCGGAGCGCAGGGAATCGATGAGATGATGCGGGAACGAAGCGCCGCGCCGCTTGCGCGTCTCGTTGTTCGCGCGGGCCGCAGGCTGCGCGTTGTACCGCTGGACCAGGTTCGCTGGATCGAGGCGCGCGACAGGCTGGTGTACGCGCACACGGCCGGCGGGTCGCACCTGATCGAGTTCACGCTGGATGAGATCGAGGCACGGCTGGATCCGCGCATGTTCATTCGCTCCCACCGGTCGCATATCGTGAACGCATCGGCCGTGAAGGAGATCGTTCCATGGTTCGCCGGCCGGCACCTGATCCGGCTGGATGACGGCACGGAGCTGCCGGCGGCGCGGCGGCGCGTGCGCGACGTAAAACGGATGCTGGGCGGTTGACGCGGCGGGCTATCCACCTGCCGGCCGGCGACATGAACGAAACGGGGATCCCGCAGAGCGGAATCCCCATTCTATTTCATCTTCGTCGCATGTTTCGCAGCGTGCCGCGCGGCATTCAGTGCGTAATCCTCACGCCGCCACGGACTCCTCGATCCCGAGCTCCCGGGCTGCATGCGCCATCAGATCGCGCATCACCTCCGGATCGAACGGCGAGCGGAGGCCGGCGGTCTTGAAGATATTCAACACGCTCATCGTTCCACCGATGCGGCAGAGATTGAGGTAGATATCCAACGCCTTCGCGTGGTCCTCCGCGTCGATCAACGCGAGCTGCATCGCGCCCGTCTCCGCAATTGCGTAGTCGATATAGTAGAACGGCGACGCGAAGATGTGCCCCTGCGCATACCAGCGTGCATGCTTGTACGCCTCCACACCGTTGAAGTCCAGGCCATCCTTGTAGACGTCCCAGATGCGGTCCCACGCGGCATCACGCTCATCCATCGTGGCGGTGGCATGCTCGTACACCCAGTGCTGGAACTCGTCCACGATGCAGATGTAGCAGAGCAGTTCCACGGCATCCTTCCACCGGTGACGGCGGAACTTCTCCGCATGTTCGCTGGTGAAGAACTCCGTCATGAACCGCATGCTCAGATACTCCATTCCCATGGAGTGAATCTCGCAGGCATCGGACGTTGGCCACTGAAGATCCACGGACTCGATCGGCTGGCTCTCCCATCCCTGGAAGGCGTGCCCCATCTCGTGCATCAGCGTCCCCACGTCCTCCTGGTCGCCGGTGGAATTGCAGAAGATCGCCACCCGCCCTTCGTCGCTGAACGATGTGCAGTAGGCGCCCGCCTGCTTCCCCTTCCGGTTCTCGAGATCGATCAGTCCTTCCTGGCGCATCCGGGTAAAGTGCTCCGCGAGATCGGGGGAAAGCTGGTCGAACACCCGCTGTGCCTTTTCGAGCTGCGTCTCCACGGGGGCAACACCTGCCGGAAGAGTCAGGGCCGGATCGTATGCGGAATCCCACGGGCGCAGCGTCTGCATGCCGAGACGATGTGCCTGCTGCTCGTACAGCTTCTTCTGAAGCGGCACGGCGTAACGCCGGACACTGTCGCGGAACTTCGCGGCCTCGGCTGCACCGTAATCGGTGCGCCCCATAGCCAGGTATCCAAGCGGGATATAGTTCTCATGCCCAAGGTTCCGCCCCATCTGGTCCCGGAGCTTCACCATCGCATCGTAGATCCCCCCCAGCTCCGTCCGATGATCCAGGAACCACTGGCGATAGGCCTCGAATGCCTGGCGACGGGTTTCCGCATCCTCCGCACTCTGCATGTTCCGTGCAACCGCAAGCGTCACCTGCCTGCCGTTGATCGTCACCTCGCCGGCGGCAACCGTCTTCTCGTAGCGATTCACGAGATCGCTCGCCTTCACGCGCAATTCGGAGTTCACCGGCGCCAACGGCTCCACCGTGGTCTCGAGCACACGCACCAGGTGACCGCCGAAACGCTCGGCAACAGCGGCACGATGGCGGCTCTTCAACAGAGCGTTCACCATGCGCGAGCTTCCTTCATCCGCAACCGGAGTCACTTCCTCGCGGTAGTAGCGATCGGCTTCCTCACGCACCGGATCGCTCATATCCCGGCTCTGCGCGAAGCTGATTCGGCTTCCCTCGGCGTTGATGTAGGACTTCAGTGCATTCCAATCGGCGAACAACCGCACCCACTCGGCGGATGATTCCGATGCCTCAGCGGCGTCGATTCGGCCGATCAGCCCCTTGTACTCTTCGCGAGCATAGTCGGCTTCCAACTTCTCCGGCCGATTCGGATAGTGCTTATACTGCATTTGTTGTATGTGTTATTGTTGCGACAGGTCAATCGTCAAATATAGGAAATGGTGCTGCTTCACGTTGGTGAAAATCCGCGTCCGCATCATATCGACGGAGAGAGGGATATTGATCGGGAACCGGTATCATGGGGAGTTCCTGCGCCGGCAGTGCCGGCCCCCTGCGAAATCGGCCCACGATTTGTAGAAATCCATGATTCAGCCAACGGATTCCCCATCCACGGCCCCTCCCATCCACGGGACGGCACACGCCTCGCGGCCGGAGAACCTTCTGAAGGATCTCGATATCGATCCCGCCCGCGGCCTTACAGCGGAGGAGGCTGCCGAAATGCGCGAACGCTTCGGAGCCAACCGGCTCCCCGTGGCGAAGCGGAAGTCCAGGCTGGCCCTGCTCCTGGAGCAGTTCAACAACCCGCTGATCTTCATCCTCCTCGGTGCGGCCGTTCTCACCTCCGTGGTCTCCGACATCTCCGAGGCCATCACGATCTTCGTGGTGGTGACGTTCAACGCCGTCATCGGCTACGTTCAGGAACAACGCGCGAGCGAACGGCTCAATGCCGTCAAGAGCCTCACGGCACCCACCGCACGCGTAACCCGTAACGGCGAGCAGCGAACCATCCCGGCCGAGGAACTTGCGACCGGCGACATCGTGATGCTCGAAAGCGGCGTCCGCGTTCCGGCGGATATCCGGCTCATCGATGCAATCGAGCTCACGATCGATGAGTCCATGCTCACCGGCGAGCCGATGCCGGCCGTGAAGAATGCGGAGGCCCGGCTGGAGCACGCAACGCCGCTGGGCGATCGCGTGACGATGGCGTACGCCGGCACAACGGTTCGCAAGGGGCGCGCCCATGGCCTGGTGACCGGCGTAGGGGACACGTCGGAGATCGGGAAGATCACCAAGGGGATCGCCGAGGCGGCGGAGACCGTATCGCCGCTGCAGGAGCGGCTCGCGAAGTTCGGGAAGGTAATGGCAATTGCGATCGCCGTTACGATTACCGTGATCTTCGGGCTCGGCCTGCTGCGCGGATACAATGCAACGCAGATGCTTCTCACCGCGATCGGGCTCGCCGTCTCCGCCATACCGGAAGGCCTGCCGATCGCCGTCACGGTGGCGCTCTCCATCGGCGTCTACCAGATGGCGCGACGCAGCGCGATCGTCAGGAAGATGAACGCCGTCGAGACTCTCGGCTCCACCACCATCGTCTGCTCCGACAAGACCGGAACGCTTACGCGCAATCAGATGACCACGGTGATGATTGCAACCGACAACCGCATCTACACGGTCACCGGAGGCGGATTCGATCCGGCTGGAACGATCACCGACGAACAGGGGGCCGAGGTGGATGCACAGGCGCTGGAGCCGCTGGCCTGGACGCTCCGCGTGGGGCTGTTCTGCACGGAGTCGTCGTTCGTGCAGAACGAGAAGGGGGAGCGCGAACTCGTGGGCGACCCAACCGAGGGAGCAATGATCGTCGCCGCCGAGAAAGCGGGCCTGCTTCGGGCGGAGGCCAACACATGGACCGGCTCGATCGATCTCCCGTTCGAGTCCGAGCGGATGTACATGGCCTCGCGAATCGCCGGCGCGCGGGGCACCTTCATGCTGGTGAAGGGATCGCCGGAACGCATCCTTTCGATGTGCGCCAGCGAGGTGCGTGCCGCAGGCATCCGTCCGCTGGATACCGCGTGGATCGAGGAACGGGCGCTGGAGCTTTCCCGGCACGGACTTCGCGTGATCGCAACGGCGTTCCGGCCGCTGGACGATCACGCGGATGCCGATCACGCGGATGCCGATCGTGCGGATACAGATCCTGCCGCGCCGGGCGGCTATACGTTCGCCGGCCTGCACGGCATCGAGGATCCCCCGCGCGACGAGGCGCGCGCCGCCGTCATGGACGCCCGCGAAGCGGGGATCAAGGTTGTGATGATCACGGGCGATCACGCGGCCACCGCCGCCTCCATCGCCGATCAGCTGGGGCTCAACGGCTCGCGCCCCGCACGGGTGATTACCGGCGACCGGCTGCAGGCGATGAGCGATGACGACCTTGCGGATGCCGTGGAACGAACCGACGTCTACGCGCGCGTCGCGCCGGAGCACAAGCTCCGCATCGTCAGGCAGATGCAGTCGCATGGGGACGTGGTTGCGATGACCGGGGACGGCGTGAACGATGCCCCGGCACTGAAGCAGGCGGACATCGGCGTGGCGATGGGAAGCGGCACCGATGTGGCGAAGGAGGCGGCCGCGATGATCGTCCAGGACGACAACTTCGCCACCATCGTCTCCGCGATTCGTTATGGGCGCGTGATGTTCCGGAACCTGCAGCACATGGTGCTCTATGTGCTCTGCACGTCGCTGGCCGGCGTGCTCACGCTCAGCGCCACGGTGATCCTGGGCTTCCCGCTCCCGGTGATCGCGGTGCAGCTGCTCTGGATCAATCTGGTCACCGACGGCACCAGCACCATACCGCTGGCATACGAGAAGGAGCACGGCGATATCATGATGGAGCCGCCGCGCGGACGGAGCGAGGGCCTGCTGAACTGGCAGATGGCGGAACGGATCATCGGTGCGGCCCTGGTGATGATGTTCGGAACGCTCTACGTGTTCGAGACCGTGCTGAATCACCACGGCTTCAACCTCTTCTCGGAGAACATCCCGGAGCCGGTGATGACCGTTGCACGTACGGCCGCGTTCACAACCATGGCGCTCTTTCAGATCTGGAACGTGCACAACTCACGGGCCATCCATCACTCGCTCTTCCAGATCGGGTTAACGAGCAACATCCCGCTCCTCCTGGTGACCACGCTCGCCATTCTGCTGCAGGTTGCCGCGGTGGAGCTGCCGTTCATGCATCCTCTTCTGAAAACTGCATCGCTCCCCGCCCGCGAGTGGCTCCTCTGCCTGGGAGCCAGCCTCTCGCTGATTTTTCTGGTGGAACTGCGGAAGTGGGCCGGCCGCGCATTCGACGCAACCAAGGCACGGCACGCACAGAGGGGAGGCCGGTAGCCGGCGCTCCTCGAGGACGGCCTGTGGCCGGCACGATTGGCCGGCACGATTGGCCGGCACGATCATCGGCGCCATGCCGACCATCAACGCACACCGGGTTTGCACAATGACCGATGGCGACGAAACGATCCGCACGAACCCCGCCCATCTGCAGGAGGGGTTTGCATGCCGTCTGGACTGGGGCCGCGACGGCGCGCGCCGCGCCGCCGATGCCGGTGATATCCTGATTGTGGTGGACGTACTGAGCTTCTCCACGGCAGCCGCAACGGGAGTGCACCACGGCGCGGCGATCCACCCCTGTGCCGACGGCGAGAACGCCGTGGAGCTGGCATCGCTGCTCCGTGCGGAGCCGGCCGTGGGTCGCGCCGATGTTCCGGAGCGTGGACGTTTTTCGCTCTCGCCGCTCTCGTGGCTCGGCGCCGCCGAAGGTACGCGCGCGGTGCTCGCCTCGCCGAACGGCGCAACCTGCAGCCGCTACGCCGCAAGCGTTCCGGCCCTGTTCGTCGGGGCGCTGGTGAATGCCGGCGCCGTTGCACGCGCGGCAACGGAGGAGGCCAGCGGCAGCAGAGCGATTACGGTGCTTGCCTGCGGCGAGCGCTGGCCTGCAGCCGGCGAGGATGGGATGCTTCGGTTCGCCATCGAGGACTACCTCGCGGCCGGCGCCATCATTGCCGGAATCGATCGCCCGCGCTCGCCGGAGGCGGAGACATGTGCCGCCGCCTTCGGTGCCGTGCGGAACGATCTGCAGCGCATCATCCGAGAGTGCGGAAGCGGCCGGGAGCTGGCCGCGCGCGGCTTCGGCGCCGACGTTGAACACGCCGTTCGCCTGAACCTGTACAACACCGCCGCGGTGGTGCGCGAAGGATGGATCGTGGCGCAGCGCATGTAGCAGGCCATGCATCTGCCACCTGCGCGCTTCACCGGCGCCGGGACCTCATCGATCGGCACCCGCCGCCAGCACGTAACCGCGCTCCGCCGTCACCGGGCGCACCAGCGCCCAGCAGATGCGAGGGGAGTTCCGGCGCACGTGCAGATCCAGCCCGCAGACGCGTACCGTGAGGTATTCCTGGAGATATGTCCCGGCATCACCTCCGTCGCCCCACAGATCCACCACGATATCGGGATGCAGATCTCCGATCGAATGTGCATAGTCCCACTTCTGATGCCCGGGCGTAACGCGGATGAATCGCACGAGCCCCGAATCCAGATGCGCCGTCTCGCGCGCCACCGTCTTGTCGTTCTTGCCCAGGATATCCACCATCGGCCTGTCCAGGAAATACGGAAGCGTTCCGGCGGTGCAGGTTGCAATCACAGCGTCGCTCGTGGTAACCCGCGCAAGCAGCTCCGCGCGTTCAACGTTCAGAACATTGTCCGCATGATGCAGCGGCGGAGCCAGAAGGAACATCTCCCCCAGCGCCTGATGCCCATGAATGCTGTTCAGCATCAGAACAACCGTTGCCACCAGAGCCGGAGTCACTCCCCGCTTCAGCCGCTCCAGTCCGATGCCGGCCTCCGCAATCCAGCGCTTCAATCCCTCCGCTGTCCGCACCAGCGCAAGCGCGAGGGCGATCATGAACCCCGGCATGGCGATCGATATGTAGCGATTGCTTCCGCCCCACCACTCCCAGGCATCGCCCCCCACGTAGACGCTGTAGCACATCTGCGCCGCAACCAGCAGCAGCGGCAACCAGAGACGATAGTCCCGACGCTTCAGCGCCAGCAGTACCGGTGCGGCCGCCAGCAGCGGATTCATCGTCACGATGAACTTCGCAAGCGTGTACGCGCCGCGCGTTACCCGCACGAGCAGCGGCACGCCGGTCATCTTCAGATAGTAGGTGTTGGGAAGCAGCTCACCGTAGTACCAGCAGCGAAGCCCCGTCTGAAGCACCACCCAGCACACGAGCATCAGCAGGCCGGTGCGCAGATAGCGGCGGCGATGCACCACATCGTTCCATGCGAGATAGATCGTCATCAGCACGAACGGCACGGCGGCATCCAGACGGATCATGGTGGCAACCCCGAGCAGCACGAACGGCACGGCGGTGAAACGAACGTCGTGCAGCGCACGCAGCGCGTGCTCCATGGCAAGGGTCACCAGCAGCGCCAGCGCGCTCACCTCCATCCCCTGCAGCCCCCAGGTATTGAGCGGCAGATAGAACGCCGTCAACACCACGGCCGCGATGCCGGCGGCGCGCGAGCCGTTGGAGAGGAGCGCCGCGATGCGCCAGACGGCGACGAGGTTCGCCGCCAGCAGCAACGCACCGACAAGCTGCACAACCAGACTCATGAACCGCGGTTCAACCGGAAGCAGATGGCAGGCCGCCATCATCATGGTCCAGAGCGGATTGGTGATCCCCTCCACACGCTCCCCGCCGGCGTTCCAGAGCAGGCCCTCCCCGCCGGCCAGGTGTGCCGCGTATCGCATGGAGATCATGGCATCGTCGAACAGACAGAAGTAGCGCCTGCCGTTCACCACGAAGCTCGTACGATAGATATATCCGGCGGCGTAGGCCGCGTACAGAAGAAGCAGGATTGCAGGCGGGTGATTGCGAATGCGCGACGGCAACGAAACCGTGCCAACGCTGGAAGTGTGCTGCATGGTCCAACCCGGTAGAACAGGCTGCCTGCACGGCACGTCCCCGGCATCGATGCCGCGAACCGGCGTGCTGTTGGAAGCCTGTGTGAACGCCATCAGCGCACGCACACGAGGAGATGCAGATACCGGAGCGATCGGAACGCCGTCGGCATACCCGGCCATGCCGCGAAGCGGCACGCTCCAGGCCGGGGCTCGCACAACGAAAACGGTTCCCAGCCGTACCATCGCCAACTCCCGATTCACCGCTCCGCTCCGGGCACGCCGGCCCGTTGCACACGGTCCGGCGAGCACCGCGGGGTTCACGCCGGGCGCATCACGGGCGCTCGCGGCCGGCAATCCACCGCAGGCCGTTCCCGCATCGCGACCGCGTCACGCTTCGGCGCCGCATGGCGTGTGGCATTGAACGTCGGGACATCAACAACCGGCTGCTGAATGGTACGGGGTAGTGGTTCTGGCTCGATGCATCGTTCCTTCACGGGTTCACGAGGGGTCGGTTCCCGGGTTGGGCCGCCGCGCACTCGCGCGCACGTGCCCGCCGGGGCTTGCTGGTGAAACAGTGCAGTCCCGAATTCTTCTCACCGATACCGGGGAATTGCACCGGAACTCTGCAAGGGAAGCAACGCCGGCGTACCGGACGCGAACGGGGCACCCGGCCTGCCGGATGCCCCGCCCGATCGATCGTCGACATGTTCCGCAAACCGAAGGCCCGATCGCCTGCCGGAAGCTTCGCGCGCTATCGTTTCTCCCAACTCTTCTCACGACCTATCACCCCCTGCCCTCCCATGAACGGACGCAGCACCTCCGGAACCACAACCGTTCCGTCGGCCTGCTGATTGTTCTCGAGGATCGCAACGATCGCGCGCGGTATCGCCACCGCCGTACCGTTCAGCGTGTGCACCAGACGGGTCTGGTTCTCCTCATCCCGATAACGGATCGCGAGCCTGCGGCTCTGAAAGTCCGTGCAGTTGCTCGTGCTGGTCACCTCACCGTATCCGCCGCGCGACGGCATCCACGCCTCGAGATCGAACTTGCGATAGGCCGGCGCGCCGAGATCTCCGGCCGCGATGTCCACAACACGGAAGGGAAGGCCGAGCTCCGTGAAGATCTCGATCTCGATGTCGCGCATCTCCTCGTGCATCCTCTCGCTCTCCTCCGGCGTCGTGAAGGCGAACATCTCCACCTTGCTGAACTGATGCACGCGATAGAGCCCCTTCGCGAACGCCCCGTGCGAGCCGGCCTCCGTGCGGAAGCAGTGGCTGAAGCCGACGAGACGAACCGGCAGATCCTCCTTCCGAAGAATCCGGTCCTTCAACAGACCGCCCAGCGTTATCTCCGCCGTACCCACCAGGCAGAGATCGGTGCCGGCCACGGTGTATACCTGCGTGGACTCCCCCCGCGGATCGAAGCCGATCGCCTCCAGCACGCTGGTGCGAGCGAGGTCCGGAGTGAGATAGGGAGTGAAGCCGCGCGCCACGAGCTTGCTCATGGCGAAGTTGATCAGCGCCATCTCCAGCAGCGCACCTTCGTTGAGGAGGTAGTAGAACTTCTGGCCGGTAACCTCGGCGGCAGTATCGAAGTCCAGCAGGCGCAGGTCGGTGCCGAGGGCGAGATGATCCTTCGGTTCGAAGTCGAAGGT
Organism: Kapaibacterium sp. (SeqCode); assembly: GCA_035549015.1. Taxonomy (GTDB): domain Bacteria; phylum Bacteroidota; class Ignavibacteria; order OLB7; family OLB7; genus JAFDZV01. Next base: position 26,278 of record DASZRW010000007.1, on the reverse strand, counting down.
CCTCGGCTCGCCGACATGCTGAAGCACGGTCCCTTCATCCTCGCCGCCGCCGGGAACCGCCGGATGCGTCATGTTGGGAATGTGGCGCGCCTCCGCCTCCAGCTCCTCCGCCAGCCGGTCCACCTCCGTCTCCAGCCCCGCGATCTCCTCCTTCAACATGCGGCCCCGTTCGATGAGAACCTGGCGCTCCTCCGGCTCCAGCTTCCCCTTCATCTTCTGGGCCGTCTCGTTCCGCTCCGCGCGCAGCCGCTCCAGCGCCTGCAGCAGACTTACGCGGCGGTTGTAGATCTCGACAACGAGATCGGGGTTGGCATTCTTCACGCCGCGATAGGCGATGTTCTCCCTGACGCGATCGAGATTCTCTCTGATGAATCGGATGTCCAGCATTGTCGTGATCCCTGATGCAACAGTGATTGAAGTGCCGAATATAGCCGTAAGCGCCGGAGTGACGCGTGACGATTTATTGAGAGGCGGAAGGCTCACGGCCGGGCACCTTCCTCATCGCGAGAAGCATCAACCCCGACAGTGTCGGGGTATCCCTCTGCACTGACCCACCGGTGAGCGTGGCGAGCCCCGACGGAGGCGGGGCGAAGACGATCGATAGACGTGATGCTCAATGCCTGTGGTCATGAGCAGGCATGCACGGCCCGAGGGTGCGGATGATTGGGTCCGGCAGCCGCCGGATGCGGAGCCGCGATCGCGGAACTGTCTGCGCCAGCGGCGGCAGGGGAGTGGGGGAAACACTCCACGCCCGCATATATTTGATGCGCCCCTCCCTCACGCATATCGTCCGGAAAGACAGCAACAGAGGAATTCCCCCGATGAACAAAGCGGCATCCACACGTCCGGAGCCGGCCGGCAGCACGGACGCGGAACGCTCTGCAGCGCTTCTGAACAACGCACGGACCGAGATCGACGCCCTGTTCGATTCGCTCGGCACACGTCCCACCGGCCTCACGGCCGCCGAGGCGCGCCAACGTCTTGCGCGCTACGGCTTCAACGAGATCGATACCGGCGAACGCCGCTCCGCGTTGATGCGCCTGCTGGACAACGTGCGCAACCCGCTGGTGATCCTCCTGGTGATTCTCGGCATCGTCTCCTACTTCACCGGAGACATGCGCGGCACCGTGATGATCGGCGTGATGGTGCTGCTGGGCGTTGTGCTCCGCTTCGTGCAGGAGATGCGCTCGGACAAGGCGGCCGAGAAGCTGAAGACGATCGTCGGGGTTCACGCCACGGTGATGCGCGACAACGCGGAGACGGAGATTCCCGCCCGCGAAATCGTTCCCGGGGATATCGTGATCCTCGCGGCCGGCGACATCGTTCCGGCGGACATGCGGCTGATCGATGCGCACGACCTGCACGTGGACCAGTCCACGCTCACCGGGGAGTCCCTCCCGGTTGCAAAGAATCCCGGCACCGCCTCTGCCGATCAGGACGAGGAGTTCGAACTGCCGATGCTCTGCTTCCAGGGTTCGAGCGTGCAGACCGGCTCCGCCAAGGCCGTGGCGCTGCTCACCGGATCGCAGACGTTCTTCGGCTCGCTCGCTCGCAGCATCTCCGGCGAGCGTTCCACCACCAGTTTCGACAGCGGCATCAACAAGTTCACGTGGCTCATCATCCGGTTCATGATGATCCTGGTGCCGCTGGTATTTCTGTTGAACGGACTGAGCCGCGGCGCATGGGTGGAGGCATTTCTCTTCGCGCTCGCCGTTGCCGTTGGGCTCACCCCGGAAATGCTTCCGATGATCGTCACGGTCAACCTCTCGAAGGGAGCGATCGCGATGTCCAAGCGGAAGGTGATCGTCAAGCGGCTCAACTCCATCCAGAACCTCGGCGCGATGGATGTGCTCTGCACGGACAAGACCGGCACGCTGACGCAGGGGAAGATCGAACTGGTGAAGCATGTGGACGTCGAGGGGAACGATCGCGAGGAGATTCTGCACGATGCCTATCTCAACAGCTTCTTCGAGACCGGCCTGAAGAACACGATGGACGTTGCCATCCTGGAGCGCGCGCAACTGGAGAAGACGCTCGTGGATGCCGAAGGCTATACGAAGATCGACGAGATGCCGTTCGACTTCGAACGCCGCAGGCTCTCCGTCGTGATCGCGAACCGCGACGGCGTGCGCACGCTGATCTGCAAGGGAGCCGTGGAGGAGGTGATGGCGAAGTGCAATCGCATCATGGTCAACGGCAGGATGCTTCCGCTGGATGGCGCGCATCACTACCCGATGTGCGACAAGCTGATTCACGATCTCAGCGAACAGGGCTTCCGCGTGGTGGCGCTGGCGCGCAAGGAGGTGAGCGCGGATACGGACGACTACTCCGTGGCGGACGAGTCCGACATGGTCCTCACCGGCTTCCTGGCGTTTCTCGATCCGCCGAAGGACACGGCCAAACAGGCGCTGGAGGAACTGCGCGCGAGCAACGTGACGGTGAAGATCCTCACCGGCGACAACGACATCGTCACGCACACCATCTGCAACCAGGTGAACCTGACCGTGGAGGGCGTGCTGCTGGGCGCGGAGCTCGAGCGGATGAGCGACGAGGAACTGGCCGGGCGCGTGGAGGGGACCACCATCTTCGCGAAGCTCTCCCCCTCGCACAAGCAGCGGGTGATCAAGGCATTGCAGGGGCACGATCACGTTGTGGGATTCATGGGGGACGGCATCAACGATGCTCCGGCACTGAAGACGAGCGACGTTGGGATCTCCGTGAACGGCGCCGCGGATATCGCCCGGGAATCCTCGGACATCATTCTGCTGGAGCAGAGCCTGCTGGTGCTCCATGAAGGAGTGATGGAAGGGCGCCGCGTGTTCGGCAACGTGATCAAATACATCCGGATGGCGGCCAGCTCCAACTTCGGCAACATGTTCAGCCTGGTTGGCGCAAGCATCTTCCTGCCGTTCGTTCCCATGCTCCCGGTGCAGGTGCTCACCAACAACCTTCTCTACGACTTCTCGCAGACCACCATCCCCACGGACAGTGTCGATGCGGACTGGCTGCGCGTGCCGCGCAAGTGGGCCATCAAGGATCTCAGGCGCTTCATCCTCGCCATCGGGCCGATCAGTTCCATCTTCGACTATGCAACCTTCTTCATCATGCTCTATGTCTTCGACTGCTGGCATAACGAGAAGCTGTTCCATACCGGATGGTTCGTCGAATCGGTCTTCACGCAGACGCTCATCATCCACGTGATACGAACCAACAAGGTTCCGTTCATCGAGAGCCGGGCAAGCCTTCAGTTGACGATCACATCGATACTGATCGTGGTGATCGCCGCCCTGCTCCCCTTCTCGCCGCTCGCCGGCCCGCTCGGGTTCGTACCGCTTCCGGGATTGTACTGGCCGCTGCTGGCGGCGATGATGGTCTGCTATGTGGTGCTGACGCAGATCGTGAAGACCTACTTCGTGCGGCGGTTCGAGAAGGATCGGGGATAGCGCAAGCCGTCGGAACAGGGCGGCCAGGTACGACGGGAGCGGACGGCAGCCGCATCGCGGCTACTCCACCCTCAGGATCGCCCCGTGCAGATACGCGGTCTCCGGCATCGATGGATGCACCGGATGGTCCGGCGCCGCTCCGCGCTCCTCCAGGATCACCCCGTCGCGCCGCGCGCGCGCCAGCGACTCGCGAATCATCTCCATGAATGTCTCCCGCGTGATGTGGTGCGAGCAGGTGGCCCAGAAAACGGTTCCACCCGGCGCAAGCACGGAGAGCGTGCCGCTGAACAGCTCCACGTACTTCTTCCGTGCCGCCGCCACATTCTTCTTCGAGCGCGCGAACGGCGGCGGGTCCGCGATCACCACATCGAAGCACTCGTGCTGAGAGCGGAGCGCTGCCAGCTCCGCGAACACGTCGGCCGTTCGCGTTTCGATGCCGGAGAGATTGTTCAGACTGCTGTTGGCGTGGATCTCGGCAACGGCGGCGGCGGAGCTGTCCACGGCAATCACATCGCGCGCGCCGGCGTGCCGGGCATGAAGCGCAAAACCGCCGTTGTTGCTGAACAGGTCCAGCACGCGCGCATCGCGCATGTATCGGCGCATCGCAAGGCGGTTCTCGCGCTGGTCCAGATAGAACCCCGTCTTCTGCCCGCCGAGCGGGTCAACGTTGAATCGCAGCACGCCGTCGGTCACGATCTGCGGATCGGCCGTGCCGCGCACGATGCCGACGCGTGCGGGGAGCCCCTCCAGCGCGCGGAGCGCATGATCGTTCCGCTCCACGACACCCGCCACCCCTTCGATCTCCATCAACGCATCGTACAGCATCTCCCGGCGCATCTCGATGCCGAGCGCGGCTATCTGCACGGTGAGAACGTCGTCGAAACGATCCACGATCACACCGGGAACCCCGTCCGCCTCCGAGTGAAGCAGGCGATAGGTTCGCTGGCCGGGATAGAGCGTCTCGCGCAGGCGAAGCGCGCGGCGCAGACGGGCGCCGAACCATTCGCGATCCAACGGCTCCGTGCCGCGGCTGGTAACGCGCACCGCGATGAGAGAGTGCGGATTGTAGATCCCCGTCCCAAGCGGCATTCCGTGCGACGCGCGGACAAGCACCTGTGCGCCGGGAGCGGCCGGAGGCGCAATCGATGCGATCTCGTTGCTGAATACCCAGGTGTGGCCGTAGCGGAGACGCCGCTCCTCGCGCGGCCTGAGCGTGACAACGGGATATTCCTGTGCCGTATCGGTCATAGAGCGGAAGCCGGGGATGTATTCGAATGGCGACGGTTGATCCAGACAACCATGAACGCGAAGAGGAGGATGGAGCAGGTCAGCAGCGGAAGCGATGCGACGAACCCATCGCGCGTCGCCGTATGAATCGGATGTCCGCGCGTGGAGCCGACGTACATCACCGCGGTCACCGTGCCGTTTACCGTTGCGTGCGCGATGATTGCGGGAATGATGCTTCTGGTACGCCACACCAGAAAGCCGTGGAACGCTCCCAGCCCTGCAATCGCCACCACGTTCTGCGGCTGCAGGTGCACCGCCGCGAAGAAGATCGCCGCGATCGCGATGGAGGCAGCCGGCGCGAGGCTCCGTTCCAGACTGCGCTGCAGAAGGCCCCGGAACAGCAGCTCCTCGCACAGCGGCGGTATCACCGCACCGAACAGCAGCGAGAGCAGAAGCTCCGGCACGGTGTTCCAGCCCAGCATGAACCGGTAGAGCCCGCTGGTCCTGGCCTGGATGGCATCGTACGCCGCGCGCCACGAGTCGGGGATCAGATACACCTCCTGCGCCACGAGATAGCCGGAGATCATCATGAGCAGGGCGAACGTTGCAACGATGGTCAGCAGGCAGGTGACCGGCGCAACCGGACGCAGGCGGAACAGTTCGGCGAACGGGAGTGGCTGGAAGCGCGCCATCAACAGGGTGAGCGGCAGCATCGTAGCCAGTTGCGCCAGGCAGAATACCAGCCGTGCCGCTGCGGGCTGCAGCGGCCCACCGTTGATCAATACGATCAACGACGGCAGCTTGTAGTACGACACCGTAATCACGGCGAAGGAGGCCAGCGCAAAGACGATCGGCGAATGCATCCACCGAAGACGTGGCCGAACGGTATCGAGCGGCGGCTCTACCACTGGGCGGTCATGTGCGTGCAATCCCCTTCTCATCCACAACGCGCACGGGCCCGAAGCGTTCCAGTTCGCCGCTGATCACCGAGGCGTCTCCCGCTATCACCGCCACCATATGGTCCGGGTTCATGTATCGCCGCGCAATCGTCAGCAATTCCTCCTGGCCGACGGCACGCACCATGTCCGGGAAGCGGCGGTAGTAGTCGTCCGGCAGGCCGTACAACGCAATGGCGCGAACGAAGCTCGCCACCTGCCCCGGCGTCTCCGTCTGCAATGCCTGCGAGCCGACGATGAAGTTCTTCACCATCGTCAACTCCTCCTCGGTCACCGCCTCGCGTGTGATCGCCTCCAGTTCGCTGAAGATCTCCCCCAGCGCAGCAGCGGTCACGGCGGTGCCCACGGAGACGGCGATGGAAAAGGCTCCCGGGTTCTTCAATGCATCCACGCCGGAACGCGCCCCGTACGTGTAGCCGTTCCGCTCGCGCAGGTTGTTGTTGATCCGGCTGTTGAAATACCCGCCGAAGAGCGTGTTGAGGGTGATCAGCGGAATGTAGTCCCGATGCCGGCGCTCCAGCGCGATGGATCCCACGCGCATGGCGGACTGCACGGAGCCGGGACGATCAACCACTACCAGACTTTTCGATTCGCGTCCTGCCGGCAACTCGAACGCGCGCGGCTGCGGAGCCTCGCCGCTCCACTCGCCGAAGCAGTGGTTCAGCAGACGAATGAACTCCTGGGGAACAACATCCCCTGCCGCCACGAAGAAGACGTTGCCGGCAACGAAGTGCTCGGCATGAAAGCGGAGACATTCGTTGCGAGTGATGCGGCGCAGCGACTCCTCCGTGCCGTCCACCTCGGTGCCGTACGGCCCGCTGCCGTACAGTTCCCGGCGGAACTGCACCGATGCCAGGTAGGCGGGATCGGAGCGGTTCTGCTTCAGCGCCGCGATCGACTGCTTCCGCTCGCGCTGCACCTCATCGGCCGGGAACGTCGGCCGCAGCACCACGTCGGCCATCAGCTCCAGCGCCTGCGGCAGAAACGTTGCCAGCACGCCAAGGCCCACGGTGGTTTCGTCGCGCCCCGCACTTGCATCGAGCGTGGCGCCCAGATAATCGATCTCCTCGGCAAGCTGCTGCGCATTGCGCCTGCCCGCGCCGCTCAGCAGCAGATTGCTCGCGAACTCGGCAAGCCCGGCGAACTGGCCGTCGCTGCTCGCCCCGCTGCGTGCAACGAGCTGCAGCGAGACATAGGGCTGCGAGTGATTTTCCACGATGTAGACCGGGATGCCGTTCTTCAGCACTTCGCGACCGAACGCCGGAAATGTGATCAGGCTCGGCTTGCCGGGCTTTGGCGGGGTGGAGCGATCGATTGATTGCACAGGAAACGAATTATTGATTGTCGATGTTCTGAGGGGATGAGAACGGACTGCATCGGCGCTCGCGCATCACTTCGAACGGACGTACTCGATCACATTCGGCTCCTGCTCCAGCAGATAGGTGCGCGCAACCCGCACTAGATCCTCGCGCGTCACCGCAGCATACAGATCAGCCTCATGGAATGCAAGCTCCGGACGCCGGAAGAGCGCCGTGAAGTATGCGAGACGCTCCGCGCGGCTGGAGACCGATTGCAGCGCATGCACGATGCGCGTCACCTTCCGATGCTTCACTTTCTCGAGCTCCCGTTCGCCGACACCGTTCCGCACCAGACGCTCCACCTCCGCACGCAGAGCCTTCTCCAGACGCTTCGTGGAGATGTTCGTCTCCTGCCCCACGGCGTAGATGTAGACGAGCGTCCCGAGCTCCCCATCATCCAGGAAGCACTCCGCCTCCGAGGCGATCTGCTGCGTGTACTCCAATGCCTGATACAGGCGCGAGCTTTCGCCATCGGTGAGCATGGCCGCGAGCAGCTCGAGGGCCGGCACATCCTCGCTGTAGATGGAGGGGGCGTGGTATCCGAGAAAGACGGCGTTGAACGGCACGATGGAACTGGATATCACGCGGCGCATCCCCTGGCGAAGCAGCGCCGGATCCGGCGCCACCGGATCGATCGCCCCGCCGGCGGGAATCGGCCCGAAGTATTGCTCCACCATCTCGCGGGCCTCGTTCGGATCGAAGTTGCCGGCCACCACGAGCGTGGCGTTGGAGGGGACGTAATATCGCAGGTAGAACGCACGCACATCCTCCATGCGCGCTGCCACGATATCCTCCATGGAGCCGATCGTGTCCCAGCTGTACGGATGCTGCGGGCCGTACGCTATCTCGCGCATCGCCACCATGGCGTCGCCGTAGGGAACATCGTCGATGTTCTGCCGCTTCTCCTCGATCACCACATTCTTCTGCGTCTCGAGCGACACCTCGCGGATCGCGAACTCCGCCATCCGGTCGGACTCCAGCCACAGCCCAAGCGCAAGCTGATCGCCGGGAAGCGTGACGTAGTAGTCGGTGATGTCGCTGCTGGTGAAGGCGTTGTTGTCTCCTCCAACGGAGGTGCAGTAACGATCGTAGCCGCCGCGGTCCACGTTCTTCGAGCCGTCGAACATCAGATGCTCGAACAGATGCGCAAAGCCGGTTCCTCCCCGCTGCTCGTTTTTCGAACCGACATGATAGAGCACGTTGATCGTGACGATCGGCGTACTCCGGTCCTGATGCAACAGCACTCGAAGCCCGTTGCCGAGCATGAACTCGTGGTATGCATCGGCACCCTGGTACGCGGCCTGCATGCCGCCGGGCTGGACTGCTGTTCGTGCCTCGGAAAACGTCATCGCATCCTGATTAAAGCTGCTCACTGTCGGCACAACATGGCCTCCGGGCCTGGCTTGGCTACCTGTGTCCATGGGAACTGTTGTTGAACTCGTGCCCGCGTCGCATCCGCAACGTACGGCGTCGATATCGGTTTGTTGTCACGTCCGCCCGCAAGATATCGAGAGCGGAGGCCTGTGGCACAGCCATGCCGCAGCTTCAAGCTGGAAGATAGTACAGCACCGCCGCGCGATCGCGCAGCAGATACGTGCGCGCCACGCGTTCCACGTCCGCCGCGGTAACCGCGTTGAACTCCTCCAGCAGCGTGTTGATGCGTCCGGCATCGCCGCAGAGCACCTGATAATAGGCCAGGGCATCGGCAATGCCGTGCAGCCGGCAGAGCGAGGTGACAAACGAGGTTCGAACGTGGTTCAGCGCCGCCTCCACCTCACGCTCCCGCACGCCGCCGGCGCGAACCTCCTCGATAACGCCCCACAGCTCCTCCTCCAACCGTTCGGCCGTGGAATCCTCCGTGCCCGTGGCCAGCACGATGAACAGCCCGGCCGATTCCATGTCCACATTGAACGCGGCCACGCTCTGCGCGGTCTGTGTGCCGTACACCATCGCGCGTTGCAGGCGGCTGGAGCGGCCGCGATTCAGCACCAGCGCAAGGACGTTCAACGCATGCGCATCGCCGGCGGCGATCGGCACGCTGTGAAATCCGAGATAGACCGCGGGGAGCGGAACATTGGCAGTGATTGCGCGGCGACACTGAACGCCCGGAGCCTCAACCGCGCACGATGGCCGCTGAACGGGCGGCCCCTTCGGCATCTCGCCGAACTGCTGGTCGATCAGGTTCAGGGCTTCCTCCCGCTCGAAGTCGCCGCACACAACCAGCGTGGCATTGTTCGGGACGTAGTACAGCCGATGGAACTCCTGAATGGCATCCAGCGGAGCGGCATCCAGATGCGCCATGTCTCCAATCGGACTCCAGCCGTACGGCGTTCCGCCGAAGAGCATCTCCAGCAGCGTCATGTACCACAGGCCGTACGGCGCGTTGTCGTAACGCTGCCGCCGCTCCTCCTTGACAACCGAACGCTGGTTCTCGAAGTTCTCCATCGTCACCTTCAGCGAACGCATGCGGTCCGCTTCCAGCCAGAGCGCCATGCCGAGGTATTCGCGCGGCACCGTCTGAAAGTAATTCGTGCGATCCTGGCCTGTGGTGGCATTCAGCGATCCCCCCACCCCCTGAACGTAGGTGAAGTGCCGGGTCTTGCCGACGTTCTGCGATCCCTGGAACATCATGTGTTCGAACAGATGCGCCAGCCCTGTGCGGTCCGGCGTTTCATCCTTCGACCCCACATGGTACCACACCATCACGTGCACGATCGGTGCCCTGCGATCCTGATGCAGAATAATCTCGAGACCGTTGGCGTGGGTGAAGCGCTCGAACTCTATCCCCGCCGTAACCGGCGCGGAGGAAGATCGCTCCCCACCCTGTCGTAATTCATCGAACATTCATCGAATGAGCATTGAAGTAAAATTCCCGGCACTCGGCGCCCGAAAGCCCGGGCGGCCGAAGCGGGCCGGGTTCGATTAGAACTGTCAGAAGGTGGTCTTGATCTCCCAATAGATCTCGGTACGAAGATCGGCCACCCACTTCGTGTATTCCTGATTCTGCTTATAGAGTGCGGCGAGACGCTCCAATTGGGCCCGGTCCTGCTCGGGATCGAGCGGATGCGGCGGTATCCGGCGCGCAACGCGAATGATCTGATAGCCGGACTGCGTTGCGGAAACGGCTGCCGGAAGCGGATCCGTGATATCTCCCTCCTTCAAGTCCGTGATCTTTCCCTTGATATCGGCCGGGATCTGATCCAGAGGAAGCCTGCCGAGCGAACCTCCCAGTTCCTTCGTCTCCTCGTCCTCACTGTACTTCGTGGCGAGTTGGGCGAAGTCCTCTCCGGCCAGCGCACGGCGCTTCAGATCCTTCAGGCGCGCGAGAAGCGAATCACGCTCGGAGCCGCTCTGCTGAATGCGAAGAAGGATATGCCGCGTATGGGTGGACTCCCCCTTGCGGTCGAGCAGTTGGATGATGTGGATGCCATAGGGGGATTCCACCGGATCGGTGATGTCGTTGACCCCGAGATGCTTCACGGCATTCTCGAACTCTGGCACGAACTTTCCCTTCTCCACGAACCCGAGGTCGCCGCCGTTCTGTGCCGAGCCGGGGTCGCCCGAATAGCGGCGCGCGAACGATGCGAAGTCACCGCCGGCCTTGAGCGAGTCGATGATGGAATGCGCCAGCGCCAAGGTTGCGTTCTTCGCCTCGGCGCTCGGCCTGGCGAGCATCACGATGCTCTGCAGCTCCACCTGCTCCGGCACCTTCGGAAGAGAATCCTTGTACGTACGATAGAACTGCTCGATGTCCGCCTCGCTCGGCTTCAGATCGGCAAAGCGCTTCTGGCGCACGCGCTCCACGAGGAACTGCTGGCGCAATATCTCGCGCGATTCCTGCCGGATCTTCTCCATGGACATCCCATAGGCCTTCTCCGCGTTTTCGGCGGAGCCGCCGAACTGGCTCAGGATGCGCTGCACCTGATAATCCACCGCACGATTCAGCTCCTCGTCCGTCACGACGATGCTGTCCTCCTTGGCGCGTGTGAGCACCAGCTTCTCATCGATCAGCGCATTGAGCACGTCGCGCTGGAGCTTCGGATCCTTCGGATCGCCGCTGCGATTCTGCCGTGCATAGAGCGCTGCCTGCTGCAGCACATCGCTCACGAGGATGACGTCGTTCCCCACCACGGCGGCGACGCCATCGATCAATTCACGATTTCCTCCCGGGCCGGCCGGGGCAACAGGCTGTGCAATCGCCGGAGCGCTGCACAGAACAACCAGGGCACACAATCGTGCCGAACGGGATGAGAGTCTGAGATTCATACTCGTGAAGACGATGGAACGCATCGCACGCAACGAACGCGCCCGGTACGGACGCCAGTAGTGGACGTTTCCGCCACGTAAAATAGTGATTTGAGCTCCCAACGGAACCCCCTGCCGCCGTTGTGCAGAGCCGGCTCCGCCCGGGGCAGGGTTCCTGCTCCGGGCACCGGCCGGCTTCGGCAACCGAACGACAACCGCCGCATAATCGGCAGAAGGGGAAGCGCCCAAGCGGACGCTTCCCCTGACCTTCTTCCCACTCTGCGCGGCGGCTGCAGCGGCTGGTTGCCGCGGCTAGTTGCCGGCTACGGCTGCGGAGAGCACCTTCTCGTCGACGCGGACATGGTACTTCGCACGCAACTGGGCAACCCAGTCGTGTGTCAGTTGCGTCTGCAGATCGTCCACGAAATCTCCCTGCACCTCGGTCTTCGCCTCGTCGAACGTCATCTGGCGCGGCGCCTCGATGCTGTCCACGCGCACGATGCTCCAGCCTCCCTGATACGAGAACGGCTCCAGGATATCACCGGCCTTCAGGTTCGGCTTCAGCTTCAGCACCTGCGCAACGATGTCGGAGTTCTTGGCGGTGTTCAATCCCCAATGCCCGTTCCGCTCGCGATAGCCCGCACGCTCGGTGAGCTGCGTTGCCAGCGTATCGAACGGGATGCTTCGGGCAAGGGCCTTCTGATAGGCAGGCTTCACGTCGTCATCCTTGTAGAGGAAGATCTCCGTGAGGGCATACTTCGGCTGCGTGAGATACTTCCCCTTGTGTGCCTCGTAGAACGCGCGCCCCTTCTCCTCGGTGTAGCCCTGATTCATCTTCTTCCAGATCATCTCGTCCTCGAGATTGAAGATCAGGATGCCGTCGCGGAACTCCTGCATCAGCGAGGCGAACTCCGGATACTCCTGCTCGAGCCCCTTGGCCTCGTCCATCATGGCCGTCTGCTCGAAGAGCGTGTAAATGGCGTCGCGCACCCCCTTGCGGCTCAGCGCCGCCGCCCGCAGATCCGGACGGGCACGCATCGAATCGATCCATGCGCCCACACTGTACCGGGCGCCGCCATACTCGAACATCGTCTCGCCGCGCAGTCCGTTTCCGATACCTGCCGCCCAGGCGGTATCGGCCGTCGTGGCATTCTGATTCACCGCCGCGAGCACCTGGTCGAACGTAGCCTGGTTGATCTTCAGGCCATGGCGATCCACCACTCCATGAACGAACACCGTGCGGTCATCCCCCATCAGCCGCTGCTTGTAGATCTGGCGCAGCGCCTCCTTCTCCTCGTCGAACGTAATCTTCTTGCTGTCCAGCCGCTTCAGGATATGATAGCCGAACTTCTGCGTGCGGACCAGATCGGAAACCTCGCCATCCTTCAGATGATAGAGCGCGGATTCGATCTCCGGCTCCAGCTTCGCGTTGCGGGCCTCGAAGCCGAGCGACCGCGTGTAATAGCTCATGAAGTCGCCGCCGTTGGCGCCGCTCGTCTTGTCGTCGGACATCTCGCGGGCCACCGTCGCGAAATCCTCGCCGGCGCGAATGCGCTTCAGCGCAGCCTCCGCCTTCTTGTGGGCATCGCTGTTCGGATCGGTGTCGCTTGCGGGAGTCATCACCAGGATGTGAGCGCCGTGGATCTTTACGCGGGGCGAACGGTCCAGCACCTTCAGCACCACGAAGCCGGCCGGCACACGAACCAGTCCCGGATAGATCGTGCCGGGCCTGGTCTCGTAGGCGGCATCCTCCAGCACGGGAAGGATAAGGCCTCCGGTGATGTAGGAGGGAAGGCGCCCGCCGGCATCCTTCGTTGCGGGATCGTCGGAGGAATCGTGCGCCATCTCCGCGAAGTCCGCTCCGTTCTTCACGCGCTGAAGAATCGTGAGGGCGCGGTTGTACGCCCGGAGCGTGTCCGTGGGATCGTTCGGGCGCATCGCCACATAGATCACCGAGAGGAGGAGTTCATCGTCGCGGCGCTTGAATATCCGCTGGATGGCGGGATCAACCAGCTTGCGCTCCAGCAGATATCCCACGTTCGGCGCGGGCGGAACGGCAAGCTGCATCCGGTTGGTACGCAGATCGGCGATCACCTCGGGCCGCTTGTCGATCCCCTCATCCAGCGCTGCCTGCACTTTCAGGCGAAAGTTCGCGTAGAGATTGATGAAGTCCATCGCGCTGTCGCGCGAAAGCTGGCTGAACGTCTTACCGCCGCGATTCGCCTTGCTCCTGTAGGCATCGGCGATCTGCGCCACGGTAAACTTCTCGCGGCCAACCTCCAGGAGCGTCGCCGAGGAAACGCCCGGAGCGTTCCCCGGGAGGTCAGCCTGCGGGTTTGCCGGCACCGATTTCACCTGCTTCTTCTTCGGCTGGGCAACGAGAAGGGTGGAACCGCCTGCAATCAGAAAGAGAGTTGCGAAAAGCAGCACATGCACCATGGCGGTACACCGCCCGGCCGGCTGGCAGCATTCATTCTGTCGGGTCATAGAGAATCGCGTAGGCTAGATTGGTCGGCTCGATCCCCAACCGGGTGGGACAACGGTTCGGTGCCGACGATCGCATCATCGGGGACGCCCGGAAATCCTCCGGGTCTCTGTGTAGCTTCCCGCGGCAGCAGAAGGAACTTCAGTGCCTCACAGACCGTGCAGTCCACGATGTTGGAAGCTCAAAGGGTACAAGTTTACAGAAGGAGCGCGGGATGCGCAAGGTAGGAACGGATATCGGCATCCGCTGAAACAATACGGAACCGGGCGACCGAACGATCCTTCATATCATCGCAATCGACGCAGTGGTTTACGTCACCCCCCAACGGCACCACTCGACCGGGTTGTCCGAAACGGTAGAATCATCCCGATACCCAATCGCTCAAGAACCCATGGTGACCGTTGTCCTGCTTATTGTATCGAACATCTTCATGACGTTCGCGTGGTATGGCCATCTGAAGCATCGCGATGCGCCGTTGTGGGAGGTTGTCCTGATAAGCTGGGGGATCGCCTTCTTCGAGTACGCACTCCAGGTTCCCGCGAACCGGATCGGTGCGGCCACGTTCTCCGCCGCACAACTCAAGATCATGCAGGAGGCGATAACGCTTGTCGTCTTCGGGTTCTTCTCCCTCTGGTATCTCGGGGAGGAACTGAAATGGAATTACCTGGTCTCCTTTCTCTTCATCCTCGGCGCGGTCTTCTTTGCATTCAAGGAGTGGTGATGGCCGTGCGTGCCGGTGCGGCCGGCGCAGCAGCACAACGCCCACCCCTGCATCCAGGCCGAGCCCGTCCTCCGCGTCCGGCGACCCGCCCGGGAGTTGACCGGCGAGAGGCCGTCCCCGACTCCCGCCCCGCCGCCACGCGATCGAAGAGACGCATGCCAAGGCCCAGCCGCAGGCCTGCGACTCCTCCCGGGCCGAGGTGCACATCGAGCGCGGGAAGCAGCTTCCCGGACACGGCCTCTGCAACGGAGCGAACCCCGCGACGCTGTGGGATCGATCGGCTGGCGGCCGATGCACCGCACGGCTCCCAGGACGGCAGCGACATCATCGGCGTGCAGGCTCCGGCGGCGGCCATATGCACGGCCGGCGGTTACGATCGATGCGATGAACTACATCCGGTGTCGCATCGTTGTCCGGCCGGTCTCTCTGATTCGGCACCGCCTCGATGCCGGGCATCCCCGCCGGGCATCGGCACCAACCAACCCACGTGCGTATCTTTGATTCTCTCGAGTAATCACAGGCACCTGATCTAGCGAAGTTCAATTCATGTCCAAGCAGCGTACGCCGTTGATGCGGCAGTATCATCAGATCAAGGAGAAGTACCCGGATACTGTTCTGTTGTTCCGGCTGGGTGACTTCTACGAAACCTTCGAGGAGGACGCCGGCATCACTGCACGCGTCTGCGGCATCACCCTCACCAGGCGCGCCAACGGCGCCGAGGGGGATACGCCGCTCGCGGGCTTCCCCTACCACCAACTGGACAACTATCTCCCGAAGCTGGTCCGCGCCGGATATCGTGTTGCCGTCTGCGAGCAGATGGAGGACCCCAAGCTTGCGCGCGGAATCGTCCGGCGCGATGTGATCGAGGTGGTGACGCCCGGTGTGGCGATGAGCGAGAAGCTGCTGGACGCCTCCAGCAACAACTATCTCGCCGCGCTCTACATTGAACGGGGCATGGCGGGGATCGCCTTCTGCGACATCTCGACGGGAGAGTTCCAGACCGTCGAGATGCCGGAGGGGGAGGTGGACGAGACGCTGGAGACGATCGGCCCTGCGGAGATCATCATCAGCCGCGCGCAGAAGGATCTCGTGGGGCGGAAGCGCATCAGCTCCGAGCCGAGGATAACGAAGCTGGAGGAATGGATCTTCGATCGCGAATACGCGGAGGGGCGGCTGCGCGAGCACTTCGGCACACAGTCGCTGAAGGGATTCGGCCTGGAGGACGAGCACCTGGCAATCATCGCCGCCGGCGCTGCGATGCACTATCTGATGGAGACGCAGCGGGCACGGCTTGCCCACATACGGCGGGTGACACGCTATGCGTATGGAGACTACATCGCGCTGGACCCGGCCACGAAGCGGAATCTGGAGATCATCTATTCCTCGCGCGACGGCGGAAGGGCCGGCTCGCTTGTGGCGGTAATCGATCGCACATCCACGCCGATGGGCGGACGGCTGTTGAAGCGATGGCTGGTGCATCCGCTCAAACAGCTCGCGGCGATCGAACGGCGGCTCTCCGCGGTGGAGGCACTGCATGCGGCCCCATCCATCGCCGTGGAACTGGAGAAGGAACTGCGCCAGATGAGCGATCTGGAGCGGATGGTGGCGCGCGTTGCAACCGGCCGCGCAACGCCGCGCGATCTCGGCGCGATACGGGATTCCATCGCCCGGCTTCCGCGTGTGATTCAACTGATCGAACGGGCCTCCTCCGAGGCGCTTGCCGGGCTTGCCCGCTCGCTGAACCCGCTGGAGGAACTGGTGGAACACCTTGGCCGCGCGCTCCCGGATGAGCCTCCGGCAACGCTTGCCGACGGAGGAGCCGTTCGAAGCGGATTCTCCGAGGAGCTGGACGAGCTGCGCGAACTGCGTGCCAGCGGCAGGAGCTTCCTGGAGAGCATGCAGGAACGGGAGCGTGCACGCACCGGCATCAGCTCGTTGAAGGTGGGATACAACAACGTCTTCGGGTATTACATCGAGATCACGAACGCGAACCGCGACCGCACACCCGCCGATTACATACGGAGGCAGACGCTGGCCAACGCCGAGCGCTATATCACGCCGGAGCTGAAGGAGTACGAGGAGAAGATCCTCCACGCGGAGGAGAAGCTGGCAACGCTTGAGCGGGAGCTCTTCGCGGAGCTGATGGCGTACGCGGCCGAGCGGAGCGAGGCGATTCTTCGCAACGCGCAGATGCTGGCTACGATCGACTGCCTGGTGGGATTCGCACGGCTGGCGCAGGAGCGGGACTATCGGCGCCCGACGATCGAGGAATCCGCCCGGCTCGAAATCGTTGGCGGACGCCATCCCGTTGTCGAGACGCTGCTCCCCCCCGGCGAGCGGTACGTGCCGAACGGAACGGACCTCGATGCGGCCGCGCGCCAGATCGCAATCATCACCGGCCCGAACATGGCCGGCAAGTCATCCTATCTCCGCCAGGTGGGGTTGATCGTTCTGCTGGCCCAGATCGGATCCTTCGTTCCGGCGGAGCGCGCCACGATCGGCCTGGTGGACAAGATCTTCACCCGCGTTGGCGCCCACGACAACATCGCAGCCGGAGAGAGCACATTCCTGGTGGAGATGCACGAGGCGGCCAACATCCTGAACAATGCGACGCCGGCAAGCCTGGTTCTGCTGGACGAAGTCGGTCGCGGCACCTCCACGTTCGACGGCATCTCGATCGCCTGGTCCATGACCGAATATATTCACGAGGTGCTGGGCGCTCGAACGCTCTTCGCAACGCACTATCATGAACTGAACGCGCTCGCCGATCGCTTCGATCGCATCCATAACTATAAGGTCGAGGTGCGGGAGCACGACGATCAGGTGATCTTTCTCCGGAAGGTGACCCCGGGAACGGCGGACCACTCCTACGGAATCCAGGTTGCACAGATGGCCGGACTCCCGGAGGAGGTAACCGTGCGCGCGAAGGAGATCATGGCACAGCTCGAGAGCGCATCGGAGGGAAATCCCATCGGCGGCACGGAGGAGGGGTTGGCGGAGGCGGCCAGTCGCGGAAGGATCGCTCGCGACCGGACCCGCTCGCTCCGCCGCTCGCATCAGGAGGAGCGCACGCCGCAGATCTCCCTGTTCGAGATCGCGGCAGATCCTGTGCTGGAGCAATTGCGTACTCATATTGAGGCGATCGACCTGGACAATCTTACCCCGATACAGGCCCTGAGCGAACTCGAACGGCTGAGAAACATGGCCGCTCGCTGAGTGCGTCTACCCCAGACGTTATGAGAAGAATCTTGCACGGGAGCTCCTTCATTTCGATATCCGAAGGCTTTTTTGCAAACGACCGGCCCTCAGTGTGATGTTTCACGTTGAAACCCGGTCATGTAATTACCCCCCATTTGTCAGTTGTTGAGTCCCGGCGCTCCACCCCGCCCGGGGCATGTCCAACGATCTGATAGTGGCCCGATGATCACACACGGCCGCTCGTAATTCTTCCAGCCGCTGCCGCCATTGGCGGTTGTGGCTCTTCGCATAGTCCTCCCCCGATGGGCATTATCTGTGGATAATGGCCTTTCATAATCGGAACGAACTACGTAAGATCGTTTTTGAAGCGATTGCTCAGTTGAAAAACTAACACCCCGAGCTACGCGACAAGTTCTTTTCGCCTGTGTCCAGCATGCGAAATGTATCCACTGCGTGAACGCCGCGCGTACGGCGAGCATCCTTGTCGACAACCCGGCTGGACAGGCATTGTGGTACCCCCACGATGGGGCCTGCTATGCTTCGAAAAGAAATGTCGGAACCGGTGGCACAACGGTTTCGGCCGTCATCCCATCCCATTAGGAGCACGTGCATTATGCGAAAGCGTTATTTCTTGATCGTTGGCGCTCTGTTAGCGCTGATGATGGCAACATCGGAGATGAGAGCGAATCTCTCCGATTATGGTTTCCAGGTAACCCAGAGTGAGTGGATGGAGCCGCCATTCAGCACCGCGCTTCTCACGGCCGGTGCCGACGATGAGACATCGGGCCCCACGAACATCGGATTCTCGTTCGTGTTCGACGGCCAGGCTTACACCCAGTTCACGGCTAGCTCGAACGGGTTGATCGGGTTCGGCCCGCTCCCTGTTTCTCCCTGCTGGCTCAACCAGCTCCTCACGACGACCGGCGACTGCGATGGGAGCGGCGGTTACAACTACACTCTGGCCAACACGCCGCACATCTGTGCATACTGGGACGATATGCGCGTTCCGGATCTGATCAACGATGGATTCGAGGGCGTTGTCGATTACGGTGTGATCGGTGATGCACCGAACCGTATCCTGGTGATCAGCTATCGGAACATCGAGACGGACTACTACGACTACAACTACAGCAGCTTCCAGGTGCGCCTGTACGAGGGGACGAACCGGATCGAGTACTACTACGATTACCTCAACCCGAACTATTACAACGACGGCGCATCGATCGGCATGGCCACCAGCCCTTCGAACTTCCTGAGCGTGTTCCCGGACTGGGAGGGTGCCTCGGTCAGCAGCAGCGAAGTCAACGACTACTTCTACCCAAGCGGCCCGCAGATCCCGAACGGCACGGCATACGAGTTCGTTCCGTGCCAGATCGAGTTCACCGGCGACGTCACCCAGGGTGGTACCGTCGGCATGCTGAATGGAGATATCCTTCTCTCGGACAAGCAGGCGGAGAACTTCTCCACCACCACCTGGATGCCGTTCAGCATGAGCATGGAGTCCATCTGCTCCGGCCGTAACTACACGGCGACGATCACCGGATTGAATGCAGGCGACTACTCCATCGATCCGGACAACGGCATGGTCACGAGCGAGGGCCCGACGGTTCCGTCGATCACCTTCCATCCAACGGGCATCGGCGTCCGCAGGGCACAGTTGACGATCGCCGACGATCGCGGCAACTCGCGTACGTTCAACCTCGCGGCAACCAGCGTTCCGCGCATCAAGTGGATTGGAAATATCGACCAGGGCGGCACGCCCACGATGGCGAATCGCGATGCGCTGATGGGAATCATTCACGTTCGCCGCGGCGAGTCCGGCGACTTCACCCCGCTCTCGCTGATGAACATCTCCGAGAACCAGGAGGAAGGTCCCCCGGCCCAGGTCACGTACTCCATCAGGGGCATCAGCGCCGGCCAGTACACGATCAACCCCGGCAACGACGCCGTTGGTGCGGGTGAGACCGTAACGCCGACGATCACGTTCTCGCCGCGTTACATCGGCACGATCCTGGACTCGCTGGTGGTCACGGCCGACGGTGAGACCCGCGTCTTCGCACTTACCGCCGTCAGCGACGGCACGGACGCAACGCTCTCCATCAACAACGAGGTCGTGACCAACCAGACGCAGCTCTTCGTGAACCAGTACAGCTGCTCGGGCGTCGGTCCGATAACGCTTCGTCTCGATGTGAAGAACATCGGCACCTTCCCGTTCAACATCACGGGCGTGGACTTCTACCTGACCGACACCACATACACCCAGGGGCAGCCATCGTATCCGCTGCGCTGGGATTCGCAGGAGAACCCGGTTCGCTCCAACGACTACGTGATCACCGAGCAGCCGCCGGTAATCCCGATCACCTCCGCGCAGACACATCTGCCGCTGACGGTTGACGTGGGGACGACGAAGACCTTCTATATCACGTTCATCAGCCAGGAGCCGGGCAAGCGCTTCGCTCGCGCGTTCATCCATACCAACAGCGAGGTGCTTTCCGACAACGATCCGTACGGCGAGCCGACTCAGGGTCTGTTGAGCTTTGCTCTCTACGGCCGCGGCACCGGCGGGCAGCTTTCCGACAACCCGAACGGCGGGCTGCCGAAGAGCGTGCTGCTTCCGGCGACCGGCGTTGGCGACAGCTCCGATGCAACGGTCACGCTCTTCAATACCGGAACGTGCGACCTGCGCATCAGCATGAACTCCTTCGCCTTCACCGGTGACGATGCCGACGAGTTCAAGGTGATCTCCATGCCGAGCGCACCGGCGAACGTGATCGACCCGAAGACGAACGATCTGGTGCTTGCGCCGGGACAGTTCGCCAGCGTGACCGCACGCTTCAATCCGGCTCAGATCGGATCGCGCCGCGCCACGATGCGCCTCCAGACGAGCGACTCCTCGATTGTCCTGCCGGGCATCACGGAGCGCGGCTCGTACTATCTGGACTTCTACGGGAACGGCTCGGACGGTGTCTACGCCAACTCGGTGGACTTCGGCAATGTGGTGATCAGCGCCTCGACGGCCGATCATGCCGACGCATCGATTCACCTGGTGAATCTCACATCGGCTCCGGTCACGATCGCCAGTGTGGCGCTCAGCGGCCCGGACGCTGCGGACTTCAAGCCGGTGAGCGGCTCGTTCCCGACGTCGTTCACACTGATGCCGACCAACTCCACGGACATCGCAATGCGCTTTGCACCGACCGCCGGCAGCACGCCGGGCGATCGCAACGCCGTTGCCACGTTCACGACGACGGACGGTATCACGATCAATGCCCCGCTGCACGGTGTTGCCGGAACGCGTGACGTATCGGCCAACCCGGGAACGCTCGCATTCGCGGTGAGCGCCGGCAAGCTTCAGCGCAAGAACGTGAAGATCGTCAACATCGGCACCCTGCCGCTGACGCTCGGCACGCCGGCACTGAGCGGTGCAAACGCAGCGGACTTCACGCTCGGATCGCTCCCGCGCCTGGTGCTTGCACCGGGACAGACGGAGTATCTGGAAGTGACGTTCCAGCCGACCACCTCCGGCTCCACATCCTCGGCGTCGATCACGATCGCGAGCGATGCGAGCACCGGCCCGGTGATCATCACGTTGAACGGCTCGGCACGCACGTCGCTTGCCGGCGGCGGTGACCCGTCGCAGGCGATCACCGGCGGCGGCGTACACGATGCCGATATCGCCAGCCAGGCGGAACTCCTCGTGGCTGACGTTGCCGGCGAGAGCACGGTGAACGGCATCACACTTCGCCAGAGCATCCCGAACCCGGGACGCGACCAGGTGCAGATCAGCTATGTGCTGCCGCAGCGCGGCAACGCAACGCTCGAGCTGTACGATGCCAACGGTGCGCTGGTCCGCGTGGTGGATCAGGGCCATCGTGAGGCCGGCGAGCGGACGGTGACGGTGGACGTAAGCGCTCTTCCGAGCGGCCAGTACCACTATCGCCTCAATGCCAGCGGCGTGATGCTGACACGCTCCATGGTTGTGGTGCGGTAATCCGCAACTCCACCCGGAGCATTCGAACTCGAAGGGGGCGATCCATTGCTGGATCGCCCCCTCGTTGTTTACCGGCACCCCCGGACCGCAGCCAGCCGGCGCCGCACACCCCTCGCCCGTCAACTGCCGGCCGGCACTCACTCCTGACCCCGCGAGCATTTATATTGTCCTTCCCCGGAAGTGCTTGTGGCCCCCACGGCATTCCTCCTCCGCAATCATTTCCATCGAGACTCCCCGATGACAAATCTGAGTGTCAACGTCAACAAGGTCGCAACGCTGCGGAACACGCGCCATCTCGAGATCCCGAGCGTTGTGCATATCGCCCGACTGAGCCTGGAGGCCGGCGCGCAGGGCATCACGATACATCCGCGCCCGGACGGGCGTCACATCAGGCCGCACGACGTCTACCAGATCGCCGAACTGCTGGGTTCGTTTCCCGAGGCGGAGTTCAATATCGAAGGGAACCCGTTTCACGTCTACCTGGGCTACGCGCGCGAGCTTCGGCCGGCACAGTGCACACTGGTGCCGGATGAGCCGGATGCAGCCACGAGCAATCAGGGATGGGATCTGGTCCGTGATGGGGAGCGGCTTCGCCCCATCATCACGGAGCTGAAGGATCTCGGCTGCCGTGTCAGCCTCTTCATGGACGCGGGCACACCGCATCTGGAGCTTGCCCGCGCGATCGGAGCGGACCGGATCGAGCTCTACACCGAGCCCTACGCCGCTGCGTTCGCGCGCACCGATCCGGATGCGGCAACGGCATTTGCGGCAACGGCGGCCGAGGCCGGCAGACTGGGTCTTGGGGTAAATGCGGGGCATGACCTCAATCGCGACAACCTTCCCAGCTTTCTTTCAACAGTACCGGACGTTCTGGAAGTCTCGATCGGTCACGCCCTGATCGCCGATGCGCTGGAGTTTGGAATCGCCGGCACCGTTGAACGCTACCTGGCTGCGATCGCAATGGGCAATGCCCTGGGGTCCTCCGCGATTTGAACCACGCGGTCAACCGGCGTAAGTTGGAAGGAACGAACCCGACACGATTGCCAGAACACTCGAACCGATGTCATACGTCTATCCGATTCATTTCACGCTCGAGGAGGCGCAGACGATGCTTCCGGGCGTTGTGAAGCGCATCGAGCGCATTCGCGACCTGAAGCGACAACTGGATGCAAAGGGCTACGACATCCGCATGCACCGGCACTTCAACGGCGTGGGGGCCAATGGACTGAAGGCCTTCCCGGATCAGATGGAGGAGCTGATACAGGCATACCAGAATCTGAACAACAGCGGCGTGCTTCTGAAGGATATCGATCGCGGGCTGATAGACTTCCCCTGCATTCGCAGCAACGGCGAAGAGGTGCTGCTCTGCTTCATGCTGGGGGAGGAACGGATCGGATACTGGCACACACTCACCGACGGATACCCGGGCCGAAAGGAGATCAGCACGCTGTAGAGTTCGCCGGCCGGAAGGGCGCTACGCGGCGACCCGCCAACCACTGGTGGACTGTATGTGCGATTTGCAGGGAGCGGACTGAACGTTTGACCATGGCGAACATGGCCCCGCATCGCGGGCGCCCATCTGTAGCACATACCATTCTGGCTCCGGCAGCAGGCGCCGGCGGCGCGTACCGTGATTGAAGCCTCCAGGCAAAGGCCGGGCTGCATACGAGGCTGGAACGGTGCGCCGCTACGCGGCCTGAGCGATTCCGCTGAACGCTGATTGCGATGGCGCGGCATCGGCCGGCGATCGGTACATGCGTTTCCGCCAATACAGTCCACTAGCCATGGCACGCCCGCCGCTCCCACTGCCGGCCTGTCCGGAATGCGGAGCATCGCGCGGCCAACACCCTATGATCTATCTCGACAACAGCGCAACCACGCCGCTTGCACCGGAGGTTGCCCGGCGCATGAACCGCTGGCGCGACGAGGCCTCCATGGGTGCGGGCTTCGCGAACGCCAGCTCCGCGCATCGCGGCGGGCAGCGCGCTCGCGTTGAAGTTGAGGAATCGCGCGAGCGCATCGCCATGCTTCTGGGTGCCGAGCCGAAGGAGATCATCTTCACCAGCGGCGGCACCGAGGCGAACAACCATGCACTGAAGGGATATGCGTTGAGGGAATACTCCGCACATGGAGCGTGGCCGGTACTGCTCACCACCCGCACGGAGCATCATGCCGTTCTGCATCCCGCGGAGTTTCTGGCACGCCTGGGAGTGCAGGTGATCTATCTGGACGTTGATGCAGACGGGCGCCTGCATCCGGGCCTGCTGCGCACGGCACTGGAGGGTCTCGAGGGCAGGCCACGTCCGCTGGTATCGGTGATGCACGCCAACAACGAGACCGGCACCGTCAATCCCATCGCACAACTGGCGCAGACGGCTCACGAGCTCGGTGCGATATTCCATACCGACGCCGTGCAGACGTTCGGCAAGATGAGTGTTCGATACGATGCGCTGGGTGCGGATATGGTCTCGGTCTCCGCGCACAAGATTCACGGCCCCAAGGGCATCGGCGCGATCTATGTGAACAAGGAGATCGAGCTGGAGGCATTGCTGCACGGCGGCGCGCAGGAGCGGAACAGACGCGGGGGAACGGAACCGGTGGAGCTGATCGCCGGATTCGACGAGGCAGCGGCGCTCGCCGCATCCGGGCAGGCGGAGGCGACCGAACGCATTCGATCGCTGGGCGCACTGCTGCGAACGCTGCTTGCGGAGATCGAGGGAGTGCGGTTCGTCACACCGCTGCAGGAGGCGCTGCCGCACATCCTCAACGTCACGTTCAACGATGCCGCTGCGCTGGACGGCGAGGCATTGATCGTCGGGATGGATCTGGAAGGCGTTGCGGTATCGAACGGCTCGGCCTGCACGTCCGGCAGCATCCAGCCCAGCCACGTCCTCTCCGCCATGGGCCTCCCTCCCGCGCAGGCAAAGGCCGCCGTGCGGTTCTCGCTGAGCCGCTATACAACCGAGCAGGAGATACGCGACGGCGCGGCGGCACTGCGGCGGGTTGTCGGGCGCATGCGCCACTGAAGAACATCCGTTCCGGCGCCGGGCTCCTCCTCACATCGAAACCCAAATCCGGCATTCACTTCATGCTCGAGATACTTGCATTCGAATCGGGACCAGTAGCAACGTTCGCCTATCTCGTGATGGAGAGGGCCACGGGCGATGCCGTGATCATCGACGCCCCGCTGGATTCGGCGGCACGCATCATCGAGGCAGCCGATGCGGCCGGCGTTGTTCCGGGCGCGCTGATCCTTACGCATACGCATTGGGACCACACCGGTGATGCAGCCATCCTGAAGCGACGATATCCGGAAATGTTGATCTACGTTCATCGCGACGATCAATACCGCCTCGCGGATCCGATGAAGCATTCGGTCTGGAAGCTCCCCTTCACCATCGAACCGGTCGAAGCCGATCGCCATCTCTCGCACGGTGAAACCTTCAGGCTCGGCTCCATCGTGTTCGATGTGATTCATACGCCGGGACACACCGAGGGAGGGATCTGCCTGTATGATCGCCAGCATGGCGTGCTGTTCGCCGGCGACACGCTCTTCGCCGGCTCCGTGGGGCGCACCGATCTCCCCGGAGGCGATTGGAACACACTCGCGCGATCGATCCGCGAACGCCTTCTCGATCTCCCGGACGACGTCCGCGTCTATCCGGGACATGGCCCGGCCACCACGATCGGCGAGGAGCGAGCCTCGAATCCGTTCGTCGGCGAGTAGAGCAGATCGGGTAGCCGGTGGAGGTCACCCTCCCCCAGCTCCCACACCACCGTACGTGCCGTTCGGCATACGGCGGTTCGTTAGAGATGCTGAAGACGCTGGTGCTCATCGAGTAAGCTCGGCAGACCCCAGTTGCGTAACAGCTTCGTCGGGACGGCAAGATGCATGTGGCTCGCTCCGGCGTTGTACCACGGTCCCCGGCCATTCCAGGCCGAGCGACGGGCTTGATCCGGTGCGATGCCGTGTGTTCGCAGCTTCCGGTAGCGGGTCTTCGGTTTCTTCCACTGCTTCCACACAATGCGACGCAGCTTCCGCCGTAGCCACTGATCCAGTTCCTCGAACACGTTCCGCACCTCGGCTTTGCGGTAATACCCGAGCCACCCACGCAGATACACCGCCGCTGTTGCGATTGCCGTCCGCAGGCTCCGCCCACGGCCCATGCGCAACAGGTCCCGTAGTCTCTGCTTCATCCGCTGCACCGACTCCGATGACACCTTCAGTCTCGGGCGTTTCTGCGTCGTGACGCTGTACCCCAAGAACTTCCGCTGCCACGGTCGATCAACCGCACTCTTCGCCGCGTTGATCTTCAGTCGTAATCGCTTCTCCAACCAGACTCGCAACGATCCCATCACTCGCTCCCCGGCTCGCCGCGATTGCACATACACGTTGCAGTCGTCGGCATAGCGCACGAAGCGATGACCACGGCGCTCCAGTTCCTTGTCCAGTACATCCAGCAGGATGTTGCTCAACAACGGGGACAGGGGCCCCCTTGCGGCGTCCCTTCGCTCCGTGGACTCACCACGCCCCCCTGCATCAGACCGGCACGCAGATAGCGCCCGATCAACCCCAACACCCGTTTGTCCTTCACCGTGTCTGACACCCGTGCCATCAGCACATCGTGATTCACGCAGTCGAAGAACCGCTCCA
>DASZRW010000006.1:0-19452 GCA_035549015.1 Kapaibacterium sp. (SeqCode) | reverse complement strand
CCCCCCCCCCCGCGGCCGTAAGCAACCATGCCTCCGGATGCTCCGGCACGCCGGAGCGCGGCCACGTCTCGAGTGCGGCGTGAAAGGCATCGGCAAGCGCATCCTCGGCGGCGGCTACATCGCGCGAGCGTGCGGAGAGGTAGGCCAGCAACCGGCCGTAGGAGTCCCGTGCCGCACGCTCCACGGCCTGATACGGCATCATGATCCGCGCCCGCACATCACGTGCACCGATCGGCGATCCGTTTCGTTGGGACTCCCGGCAGTTCTCGTCTGCATTCTACTCCATCGGCGCCAGGTTGGGCCGCACCTCGATCACCCTCCCCGGCGCGGCAGGAGCGCGCGCCGCCCACTCGAGCGCCGTGTCCAGATCGGGTACGCTGAGAATCACGAAGCCGCCAAGCTGTTCCTTCGTGTCCGCGTACGGACCATCCTGCACAAGCCGTTCACCGTCGCGATACGTGAGTGTGGTGGCCGTCTCCGGCAACTGCAATCCGGCTCCGCCGGCATGAACGCCGGCATCCCGCAGCGCCTGGATGTAGTGCCCGAATGCGGACCAGAATGCCTGGCGCTGTGCAGGGTCGCTCCGCGCGGCCAGGCTTTCCGGCGATTCATAGAAGAGAAGCGTGTAGTTCATCGTTTCAAGGTTCGAATGTTCCGAAGCGAAGGTGTTTCCTTCGATGCCATGACGTGCCAACCCACACGGTTTCGACATCGCGAAGGAAAACATTCCCGGCAACCCGGATCGCGGCACCGCGCTTCCGGGTTGCCTGCCTGCACGCCGCGAACCGGCGCGGCGCCTTCATCCTGCCGGAACTATTCCGCCTGCTCCAGAACCTCGCGCACCTTGCGGGCAAGCGCTCCCGGGGTGAACGGCTTCTGAAGGAAGGCCACCTGCTCGTGCAGAACGCCATGCCGCACCACCGTATCGTCCGTATATCCCGAAAGGAACAGTACGCGAATTCCCTCGCGCAGATCTACTACCGCTTCGGACGTGGCACGGCCGCCCATCTGCGGCATCACCACATCGGAAACCATCAGGTGAATCGTTCCCTCGTGTGCCTTGCAGATTCCGATGGCCTCGGCGCCGCTGCTGGCTTCCAGCACATTGTAGCCGAACGTTCGAAGCGCCAGAACGGTGATCGAACGCACGGCATCATCATCCTCCACCACGAGAATCGTTTCGTTCCCAACCGCGCGCGCCGTCCGTACCACCGGCCGGCCGGCAGCCGCTTCGTCCTCGATGAGGGGGAGATAGATCTTGAACGTGGTTCCCTGCCCAACCTCGCTGTATACCCAGATGTGGCCGCCGTTCTGCTTCACGATGCCGAACACCGTTGCCAGGCCGAGCCCGGTTCCCTTCCCCTTCTCCTTCGTAGTGAAGAAGGGCTCGAAGATTCGGCGCTGTACCTCCTCGCTCATGCCGAGCCCGCTGTCGCTGATCGCCAGCATCACGTAGCGCCCCGGCTGCACCTCCAGATGGCTCTGCGCATACGGCTCGTCCAGATCCACGTTTGCCGTCTCGATGGTGAGCTCCCCTCCGTTCGGCATCGCATCGCGCGCGTTGACCGCAAGGTTCATGATGATCTGCTCCAGCTGGCCCGGGTCGGCGCGCACGCGCCCGAGCTCCCGCGCCAGAGTGGAACGCAGGGCGACATCCTCGCCGATGACGCGACGAAGCATCCGGTTCATGTCCGTCACGATCGCATTCAGATCCAGCACGCGCGGCTCGATCACCTGCTGCCGGCTGAATGCGAGAAGCTGGCCCGTGAGCGAGGCGGCCCGCTCCCCTGCCTTCTTGATCTGCTCGATCAGCCCGCGCTCCGAACCGGGCGTTGCCGGATCGGAGAGAAGGATATCCGCATAGCCCACGATCACCGTAAGGAGATTGTTGAAGTCGTGGGCAATGCCGCCGGCAAGCGTGCCGATCGCCTCCATCTTCTGTGCCTGACGGAATTGCTCCTCCAGCTTCCGGCTCTGGCGGATCTCGTTGCGCAGGGCCTCGTTCGCCTCCACAAGCTGCACGGTACGCTCCTGAACCCGACTCTCCAGCTCGACCTTCGCCTCGCGCAGCTTGCTGTTCACCTCCTGAATCTCCTGCGCGCGCTGGAATATCTCCGCCTCGATGCGATCGTTCTGCGTATGCAACGACTCCGCAAACGACCGCTCCTGCTCCACCTGCCGCTGCCGCAGCTTCACGAACTCCGTCACATCCTCCACGCGATGAATGATATAGATCACTCCGCCATCCGGCCCGAATACCGGCGAGTTCGCCGGGCTCCAATACCGTTCCTCGAATCCTCCCCCTTCGGACTCCGGACGCTCGACATCGTATTTCTGGACGGCCATCACGTCCGCCCTCTTCTCCTGAAGAACGCGATTGAGCGAGGCACTGAGATTGCGGACGCCGGTGGCGTCCGGGTCATCGGGATTATCGGGAAAGACCTCGAAGATTCCACGCCCCACGATCTCCTCCCGCCTGGTCATGGTAGCCGCAACATAGGCATCCGAAACCGCGACGATCCGAAAATCGGGCAGCAACACCAGGAACAGACCGGGTGCAGACTCGAAGAGCAGCCGGAAATCGATATCCGCCATGTCGCCGTATTGCAAGCCGCTCGAAGCGCGTTGAGACGTATCCATCGTTGTGCCTGAATATTCAACAGGTTGCCGACACTCGCATGCGCTGCCGGACGATATGCAACGCTGCGGAGCGCAACCCGGCACAGTTCTGAACGCGCCACATCGAGCGCATGATCGATGCCGGGTGCATGGCAGCAAAAACTCCTGAAGAGGTGTCGCGGGGAATAGCACAAATGTACGGGCGTGATTGGCAGTTTCGCAAGGACCCGAATCGAGAGCAAATTGCCTCACAAATAATGTACCCCGAGCAGGGATCGGGTTGGGATCGTTGCCTCATAATAGATGTACCCCATCTACGTACAGAGGGAATTGATTCCTGATAACACTTCGATCTGTTATCGCGGAGTGTGACTCCGCGATCGTCATCGGAAGAATGGGGCCTGAGTACAACTCCGGCCCAACGTGCTGTTCGGAGCATATCAGGATACGTCTTCGCAAGGACGTAGGACTGAGACAACACCGGAAAATCAAACCGAGACACTACCCATCGAGAGGGAGCCAACGATCCACAGGCCAGAGCAGACGGTAATGCCGGCCCCCTCCTGCGCCCGGCCGGGAGCGGGCTATGCCTCCCTCCCGGAACCGACATCGGAGAGAGGGAACGGACACATACTTCCGCCTTCATGATCCGGGGGCGTGATTCGTACCTGTTACCACGGGCATGGAGCCGGGTCTCTCCACATCGGCTCCATGAACGCCATCGCCGCATGCCATCCTCCGGACCGGATTGGAGAAGCGGGAAGGGAATGTGTGCGATGCATGGGGATGGGAACGGATAGTTCGATTCACGGGATAAAATCGATGGCAGGCTCGACGGATCTGTACGAACTGATTGGCACGCTCAGTAAAATGGAGAAGCGCTATTGCAGGTTGATGCTGGAGGCAGGCACCGGGCGCAAGGCCAGAAGCTGCCTGCGGCTGTTCGAGATCCTGACCGCCGTGGACCGGTTGAACGAGTCCGATGTGCGC
Organism: Kapaibacterium sp. (SeqCode); assembly: GCA_035549015.1. Taxonomy (GTDB): domain Bacteria; phylum Bacteroidota; class Ignavibacteria; order OLB7; family OLB7; genus JAFDZV01. The sequence continues at coordinate 15,843 of DASZRW010000006.1, read as the reverse complement.
GCGGCCGTTGCGAACGAGACATTCGCCGGGCATCTGGCCGTCACGAAGAACAATCTCTACGAGCATCTGCTTCGATCGCTCTGCTCCTTCGGGACGGCGGGCGGCGCGCTCGCGCGCATTCGTTCACTGACCGAGGGAGCGGAAATACTTTCCGATCGCGGTCTTCACCGGCAGGCGCGCGAGCGGTTGCGGGCAGCGCGCGATCTGGCGGAACGCTACGGCCATCTCCCGGAGCAGCTTACGCTTGCGCGGCTGGACTGGTATCTGGATTCACAGTCTGCGTATGCAGACTCCTGCAGAGCGCGGCTGATCGAACGGCGCGACCATGTGCGTTCGATTGTGGAAGGGATCTCCAACTACTGGGACCACCTCCATCTGTTCGCCATGATATCGTACGAGCTCGTGCAGCGCGGCCCCGGTGGAGGTGAGGCACGGCAACGCGTTCAGGAGATCGTGCATGGCCCGCTGGCGCGGATGGCTCCTCCATCGACGACGGGCGCGCGCAGGTATCACATGGAGGCGATGCGGCTGTATCACATGCTGACCGCTCGCTACAACGACGGCTACAGGCATTCGGTGCAGCACCTTGCGTTTGTCGAGTCGCAGCCGATGCACGAACGTCTGGAGCTGTACAACTACATCACGCTCCTGTTCACGCATGTGGTGCTGGCCGTGAAGACCGGGAGAAATGCGGAGGCACATCGCGCCTACAACACGTTGTGCGCACTCGAGCCGCGAACCCGGATGCGCCGCGTGCAGCAGGCACAGCTTGCGTTCTGCTGCCGGATGGAACTCCTTCTGATCGACTATCAGCACGAGGCGCTTGCCGCGATGCGGGAGGAGCTGGATGAACTGTGCAGCCGGGATCGCAACGGCTTCGCGGCGCAGCTCCGCATGGGTTATCTCACGGACCTCGCCTACGCTCAGTTCGTGAACGGATGCCTGGGCGACGCGATCCGTACGCTGCATCCGCTGATCAACGGCTATCGTCCCGGCTTCCGCGACGACATCCTCTGCGTTGCACGATTGTTGATGCTGATGATCCACTACGACGCCGGCAATCTGGAACTCCTTCCCTATCTGATCCGCTCCACCTTCAGATTTATCGCACGCTGCCGCGGCATCTCCGCGGCCGATCGCGCCGTGCTCGGATTCATGCGCCGGCTGCCGAACATCTGCACGCAGGAGGAGTTGATCGCCGCGTTCGCCCTCGCCCACGATGAGCTGGCAGCGATTGCCGTGGATCCCGCACAGGAACAGGGCTCCGCGATCGCCTGCATTCTGCCGTGGCTTCAAAGCAGGATCACCGGCCGGCCGTTCGGCGAGGTGGCGCGCGAGGCGCGACGAGCGATGGTCATGGAGGAGGGGGATCGCATCGATGCCTCCTGCGAGGCGGAGATGGCGGTGCATGCATGAAGTGTGAAATCGGCGCGTTGCCGGCCGGGAGTGCACGAGTCCTTCTGCGGAACGTTCGCCGATGCATCCTGGATGTTCATCACGATCGCATCGGCAGCAATCGAGGAGCCCCTGCATGGAACGGCCATGCAGGGGCTCCGTGTACGCTCTCCGCGGACACCGGCTGCGAGGCTCGGCCGGCGAAACCGTCCATCGAGGACACCGGTGGCGCTCACCCGCCGATCTGCACCAACAGGCCGTGCATGTCGGAGCTTCCCCAGTGTTCCACGTATTTCCCGTTGCGCACGGTTACGATGTCGATAATGCGCATCTGCACCGGACGCCCGGTGGCTGGCAGGTCGCGGAATGCCCCGGTATGCGTGGCGTGCATCGTCTTGCGTGTGACCACCCTGTCCCCCTCCACAATCTGATCGTGGATCTCCATCCTCAGATCGGGAAAGGCCGGCCGCAGTACCTGAGTGAGGAAGATGCCGAGCCCCTCGCGGCTGCCCGGCGTGCCGGGCGGAGCGGTATGATTCACGAAGTCCGGCGCCACCAGTTCCGCCAGCGCATCCATGTTTCCCTTCTCGATTACCTCTCTGTTGAACCGAAGGACAACGTCCTTCTTCGCCTCGGGTGATTCCTGCATCGACATGCCTCCATTCTGATATAAGCCCCGGCACCGGCGGGCGTCACCGCCGCTGGCCATTCCGTCACGCGACGGTCGCGTTGCGATGCCGGTGCGCGGCACGCACTCAATCCGGCTCGGCGAGCGTATAGTCGAACTGGTAGGAGTGCTTCCCCTCATCGATGTTGATCGTCATCGTGCCGGCAAGCCCGGCCAGCTCACCCGTTCCGGAGTCCGGAACAACGGTGATCGTGAGGTGCGGAGTACCGCGCGTCATGAGGCCGAAGTGCTGCAGGGCGAACGTGCCGGCGCGGCCGTTCAGCGTTCCAGCCACGCGCTCCATTGCAACGTAGCCGGCCGAGCCCTTCACCTCCGTGCCGACGGCCAGCATCTGCCCCCTGCTCGTCGCCTCCAGATCGCCATGGAACTCCTTGTCGAGTGCCATCCTTCCAATCGTCGGATCGCCAACGTTCTCCTCGTTCGTCTGCGGAGTAAGCTTCACATCGAACGGTCCGCTTGCATGAGTCTGCATTATCCTTCCTTGCTGGGTTGAAACGTGAAACGCGCGCGCGGCAATACGATCAGCCGCGCAGCGCAGGCATCTTCCGAAGGCCGATCGCCAGCCGGTTCCAGGCGTTGATCACCGAGATGATCATCGTGAGATCAACGATCTCCTGCTCCGTGAAATGTTCGCCCAGCCGTGCGTACACGTCATCCGGAGCGTGCGTGGCCGGGACGTTCGTCAGCGACTCCGTCCACGCCAGCGCAGCCCGCTCCCTCTCGTTGAAGAACGGACACTCGTCCCACGCGGAGAGGCAGTCCAGCCGCTGCTGAGTCTCGCCATGCTCCCGCGCCTGTGTTGCATGCAGATCCAGGCAATAGACGCAGCCGTTGATCTGCGAGGCACGAAGCTCCACCAATGCACGCAGTCCGTGATCGATGGAGCCGAGATGCTTGCTCATGCTGCGGAGAAGATCCACCGCACGCGGATTGAACTGATAGTAATCGAGGCGGGTGCTCACGCCGTTGCTCCGGTATTGTTGCTGGGTTCGGAATGGTCGCGGAGCATCCTCCGCGAAAAGCCGGTATACTCAGGAGGCCAGCCGGGCCTCCATCGTGATCTGGGCGTTCAGCAGACGCGAGATGGGGCACCCCGCCTTCGCGTTGTTGGCCGCGGCCTGAAACGCATCCGGATCGGCGCCGGGAATCGTTGCCGTCACATCCAGATGAATGCCGGTGACGGTGAATCCGGCATCGGTCTTCTCCAGCGTCACCGTGGCCGTGGTGTTGATGCTCTCCGCGGTCATGCCGGCGTTCCCCAGCTCCCCGGAAAGCGCCATGGAGAAGCAGCCGGCGTGCGCTGCCCCGATCAGCTCCTCCGGGTTGGTACCGATGCCATCCTCGAAGCGCGTGCTGAAGGAGTACTGCGTGTTCGAGAGGACATTGCTCTCCGTGGAGATGACTCCCTTGCCATCCTTCAAACCGCCGTTCCAGACTGCAGATGCCTTGCGTTGCATGATATCTCCCTGATGTTGATGTTGATGTTGTTCGCCGGACAATGTCATGGGCCGCACCACCGTATGCCGACGTCTCGGATCCTTCGATGGCACGTCAGCCCCCTGCTGCGAGAACTCCGGTCTCGACGAGAACGCGCTCGGCCTCGTGCGGGCCGCGCACCCGAACGGCATGCAACCCGGCAGCCGTTGCGGCATCCACGTTCAGGGGCTGATCGTCCAGGAAGAGAATGTCCGCCGGCCGGCATTGCAGCGTTGCCACCACGTGCTCGAAGACGGCAGGATCGGGCTTGAGCTTCCCGGTCAGGTGCGACGCGAAATGATGTTCGAAGAGTCCCTCGATCCCCATCTCCTGCATGAACCGCGGCCAGTGAAGTACGTTCGTGTTGCTGAGCATCGCGCGCACGTAGCCGGACGGAATGCGGCGCAGCAGATCCGCCGCGCCGGGATACAGTCCAACCGGCCACATGGTAAAGGCTTCGATGAACTGCTCCGGAGCAACCGCCATGCCGAGTTCCCGCACGAGCCTAGATGCGAAATCATCCGGACCGATGGCTCCGGCCTCGAAGGCGCGCACCGTGGGCGACGTAAGCCAGGTGCGCCAGATTGTCTCCGGGGTCATTCCCTCTCCGGTCCACTCCAGAAGATCGGCAATGCCCTGCAACTCGATCAGCACGCCCCCCAGATCGAAGAGAATGATACGCACGGAATCGGACATGTATGAAGTGTCTCCGGAATAGGAAAAGAAGAGAACGAAGGCCCGTTCGCGGAAGCAACGAGCCCCACCATTTCCCTCTCACGAGCCGCGGCGAAGTGGTTGCAACCTCGTCTTCGCAAGACCCGACGAAGAAGAGAGGTCTCCGCCGTCAACGCCGGCGTATCGCAGTACGATATGCCTTGAGGAAGGCGTCCCACCCGGTCTTCCGGCTGAAGTCCAGCCCGGCATAGAGGGGCGAAACGGTCTTCATCGGGAAATAGATCGCGAGCCCGTTGGAGTTTCGCATGTCGTTCCCCTTGTATCCCTGCTTCAGGATGTAGCCGCTGCTCACCACCTTGATCACATCAGCACACGCCGTGCCGATCGCACCGCCGGCACCGGCCTTCAGGAGGAGCGAACAGAAATCCACAAGGTCGATATTGTCCGTCACCTCGTACTGCTGCACCTTGCTCCGAACGGAGAGGATCATCTGCTGCGAGGCGGCATCCTTCAGACTCGCCGTCAACGCCTTCGCCAGGCCGGCAACGGCCGCTGCAAACGCATCGGTCTTCGAGAGATCGGAAGCAGCGTAGGTGACGCTGTCCCCGGCGGTGTAGGACGCCAGGTACCTGTCCACGATGAGCGTGCTCAGCTCCTTTGGCTTCATTGCGGGGTTCTTCGCCAACGCTGCGAGTATCGTCTGATACGGCCACCCCTCTCCCGGCTCGGTCTGCTCCGAACCCACGGCATAATCCACGCTCTCGCGAATCTGATATCCAACCTCCGCCATGCTCATCAGGCAGGCATCCATGCCGAGAATATCGAGCTTGCGGCCGATCAGCCTGACGGCCGATGCAAGCACCTTCTTCATCTCCTGATTATCCAGAAAATCCTTGGCGTTGTCATCCAGAAGAATGGCGCGCGCGGTTGGGTCGGTCTTGGCCTTCTCGAGCGTTCTGCGCACGGGAGTATGAAAGACTGCGTGCCGCGTACGGCCGGAGGCAAGCGGCCGCAGCGCCCGATGGCGTTCGTCCGCATAGATATCCGTGTCGTCCCAGCCCTGGCCGTGGTTCCAGAGCACCAGCAGATAATGGTCTGCAGGGTAGTTGGTGATTCCCCATCGAATGAAATCCATCAGGAACTTCGGATCGCCCGTGTCCACCGCGCCGAGCGAATCCACCGCATCACCGGTAACGATGCCTCCCTTGCGGAGATAGTAGCGGCGCGCAATGTGGCCGGCAGCGCGATCGAACTCCGCAATGATATTGAGCTGATCCGTGGAACCAACCTTCTTCATCTCCTTCAGATCCGTCACTCCTTCCGGATCCAGATTGTTGTCACCCGCCATGTACACCATCACCGTCCACGCCTTCTTCACCGGCTTTGTTGCCATTGGCTACCTCCGTGAATATCGATGAACAGAAAGCCGGCGCGTTTGCCGGCGCTGATGCGAGTGGGGGAGAGAGAGAACCAGTGCTCTGCGTACCGCAGCGCCTGTGATGCTACGCCTGCGGTGCCGGAGCAGGAATCATGAGCCAGGCAATACTCCGGGTTCCTGACAAGCAGATTGCGGTAGATGTGCGGCACGCAACCGGCCGCAGCGTCATGCCGATTGAACCATTCTGCGAAGATAGTGCCGCGCGTTGTTCCGCCATGTTTTCTTGCCACAAAACAGGTGCCCTCCGGATTCATACATCCTGCGCCACATGTGCAACGAAGCATCTTCCATCAGGAGGGTTTCATCAGGAGGATTTTATCATCGCATCGATTTGCGGAAGCAGAAATCGCATGCTAGCTTCATCGCGCTTCGCAAGCCGCCCACGCGCGGCCGGCATACACACCCGCACACGGCAGCCGCAGTGCGCGATCGAATCATGAACGCTCAGCAATCCAACAAGGCTACCATGTCCACTGAATCCACCCCTGCCGCCGCTCCGCCGGCCACAGCCGCATCATTCATCTCCCCGGAGGCCATGCTTGCGCACTGGCAGGGACACCGCCGGCTTACACGCCGCATGCTGGAGGCATTCCCGGAGGATCAACTCTTCACCTTCTCCGTGGGCTCCATGCGTCCGCTCGGCGCGTTGATACTGGAGATGCTCTCGATGGCGGAGCCGATGGTGCACGGAACCGTTACCGGAACCTGGGAGTCGTCCATGACGCGTGATCCGCGCCCAAAGGAGGAACTGCTGAGGATGTGGGATGAGACCACCGAGAAGCTGAACGAGCTCTGGCCGCAGATCCCCGCCGAGCGTTTCGGCGAGACGATCACCGCCTTCGGCCAGTACGAGGGGCGGACGTACGATCTTCTGCTCTACGTGATCGACAACGAGATCCATCATCGCGGCCAGGGCTACGTCTACATGCGGGCCCTTGGGCTGGAGCCGCCTCCGTTCTACGAGCGTCATCTGGACCGTTGAAGCCGCCGAGCCGGAGACCGCCTGCGGCCTGAGTTTGCGGGTGGTCTCCCGGACGCGCGTCATCATGCGCGCGCATCAGGACGTTCCTTATCATATAGCGAATCAAACAGTCTCCCCTCGGTTGACATCGGATTCGGAACGGCACTCGTACCTGCAACGGACCGCGGAGGTTTGTCCGTAATACCCCGTATCAAATGTCCACCCCCTCATTGGCAAGCGCAACACAGTAACCACGAAGCTTGTCGGAGTCGAATTGGTTCCTTGCCTCCTTGAATTCCATCTGTTGATGTTCAGAAGGAGTTTGGCGCCAACGATCAATCTGGTCTATGGTTGTCGGCATTGTTCCTGTATTGCTCTCCTTCAACACATCGCTCCGTATCCTCCACAAGCAACGCACCGCCGTTCGACTCCACAACTGAATATCAGGACGAGCAAGGCTTTTCGACGCAGCTATGTGACCGGCGATATGCGCGACCTCACTCCCCCGGCTCCCCCTGCCGCTCCAGGAAGGCACGGTCCCAGCCGGCCGCGTTGGCCGCCGCCTCGTAGGTGGTCTGGAGGAAGTCGAGCAGCATGGCATCCGGATTCTCCGACTCGCGCACGGCATCGTACGGAAGCAGGAACTCGTGGAGATCGGTGCTGTAGAACGCCGCCGCGGGTGCAACCGTTGCCTCGGCGAATCCGGGAGGCTCGGGATATGCATACGCGTAGAATGCCGCGGGGGCCGCGCCCCCTCCGGGCCAGAAGCCGCAACTGCTCACTTCATGGCAATACGCATCGCGCGTCACCCAGTCCGGCAGATTCGGGAAGCCGCCCGGATGGGGCGGCGCAGGCCGGCCGGAGAACCGCGTAACCGCAAGGTCCGCACCTCCCCAGAAGAAATGGACGGGACTGCACTTCCCCACGAAGCGCGCGCGGAACTCCTTGAAGACACGATCGGCCTGCACAAGCACGCGCCAGAACCGGTTGGCGTACTCGGGATCGTAGATGCAGTGCGCGCGGTCCTCGTCGAACGGCACGGCGTCCGGCACCTCGTTCGGCAGCTTGTGAATCTTCACGTGCAGGTCCAACCCGGCCATCGCATCCATCACCATGCCGTAGAAGGCTGCAACGGATACCCCTTCAAGCGGAACGGTGGCCGAGCCGCCATCGCTGGACTGCACGATTGCCAGGTGATCGATGAAGTCCATGTGGATCTCGAACGATCGCGTGCCGTACGGGATCGGCGAGGTGGTAAGGCCGCGGGCCGTTACGTAGAGCGTCGTGTGCCAGGAGTGATTGGTCCACGGGCTCTGGACGAGACGGATCTTCCCAACAATCTGGGTGAACATGTGCAGCGTCTCGCACGTGTCGCGCCACGCCTCCAGGGGGAGCGCCGGCCATGCATCGGCATGCTTCGTTTCGGATGATGATGTCATGAGGATTCCCTCCGGGAACATTCGCGCGCTCGTCACGTGCGCGGGGGTGTGAAGAAGATTGCCGCCGGCACTCAGGAACGCTGCGTGCGACGCGCGCCGGCCCAGTCGATGCCGATACCGGCCGATGCACGAAGGCGGTCGGCGAGCTGCGCGGCGCCGTGCTGGATATGGCGGATGTTGACGATCTGATGCTCGAGCTTCGGAATCGGATACCAGCTGAACCCGCTCTGGGAATCATGAAGGTCCAGCATGTCCACGGCCGCATCAACCATTTCATCGCACATCTTCCAGTAGGCAAGCACCTGCTGGCTGGTGTATGGCTCCGGGATCAGCGGCAGCGTGCTCTCCGGGTCCGGCGGTCCCGGAATCGCATCCGGGTACTGAACATCCGCCTGATGATGCTCCCACGGACGAAACGCCGCCTCGTTCGGCTGGATGTAGAGATGTGCAAAGAAGAGCGTGTGATAGGCGATCTGCCAGAACGCATTCAGATGGTCGTTGCTGAACCAGATCTCCTCCGGGCAGCGCCGGATGGCATCGCCAAGCATTGCGAGCGCGGCGTGATACTGACTCTTGAGAATTGCACGGAGCGCCTCGGTGTCGCGCACGATCTCCGCAGCGGATTGATTCTGGTCCATCATGGTAATGTCGAATGCCTGGATGGATGTAGCCGCAGCGGATGCCGAACGCGTACATCACGACAACGAATCGTTCCGGATTCCGTTCGCAGGCGTTGCGTTATCGCCTGCCGACCGTTCGGACAGCCGCCAACATATCATCCGGGTCGCGATCGTTCAAACGGAACGCATCATGAGATCGATACTGCGTGCATTCAACGAAGGCGGAGGTTGCGAAGCATGCCATCGGTGATCCTTCCATCATCCGTTGATACCGGTCCTCCTGCCGGGGCGTTCGCACCGTTGATTTTTCTCCGGGCGGAACCATGGACTACGGCATACGTCCGTGAAATCGGCGATTCCGTTGGCGGATACAATCCTGCAGCCTGGTCTGATCCTTGCATTCCGGGCGAACATCGGGTTGCCGGCGCCATCCCGGATGTACCATGTTGCAGGTCGACTCTGCAGAAGCTGCGAGGCAGGCAACGCCGCGCTGCGGCTGCATCCAACCAACATGGCACGAACATGCGATCCCAACCCGTACCGAACAGTATGCACTCCGGAACGATGAACGGCGGAACAACGTCTCCATCACGATGCTTCATGAGCATCCTGGTGTTCACACTCCTCCTTGCAATGGCAGCCGGGCATGCCGGCGCGCAGACATGGGCGTTCGCAGAGCGAGCCGGGGGCAGCGGGAACGATTACGGTGACCACGTTGCCGTTGATGCCGCGGGGAACAGCTATGCGATCGGCGAGTTTCAGGGGAGCGCGCAGTTCGATACCGTTACGCTTGCAGGGCCGGGCATCTGGAAGCTCTTCCTGGCGAAGTACAACCCGGCCGGCCGCATCGTATGGGCCACCGTGGTTGCCTATACCACCGGCACCGGATCGGACATCTACGGCAGCGCGATCGTGTTGGACGCCGCCGGGAATATCTACATCGGCGGCCGGTTCGTGGCCGGAGTCACGTTTGCCGGCGACACGCTCCGCACGAGCCGCGGCCCAACGGACATGCTGCTCGTGAAGGTGAACAATGCGGGAGGAGTGGTCTGGGCACGCACGCCCGGAGGCGCGGCAACAGGAAGCTATGGAGAGGATGGAATCAGTTCCATCGGCCTGGACTCCGGCGGCAACCCCTACATCACCGGCTACTACAACAAGGATGCGGAGTTCGACACCATCGCCCTTGCCAGCACGCTTGCCTACGAGGCGTTCGTGGCCAAGTACGACAGCGCCGGGCACGCGCTCTGGGCACGCTCCGGCGGCGGCATCGGAGCACTGCATCTCGGACTCGGCATCGCGGTGGACGGCGGCGGCAACTGCATCGTGAGCGGCAAGTTCTTCAACACCCTGTCATTCGGCGGCTTCACGTTCGATGCCGGCGACGCGGAGCAGAAGGCATTCATTGCAAAGTTCGATCGCGACGGCACGGTGCTCTGGGCGAAGGAGATCGGCAGCGGCGGCTACTACGGAGCCGGAGAGGATATCGCCGCGGATGCCGAGGGCAACGTCTACGTCTGCGGCCAGTTCAGATCCACCATCAGCTTCGGCACAACGGAGCATACGTTCAGCAACGGGCTGAGCTACGCTGCATTGATCGTGAAGTACGACGGCGGCGGGAACTACCTCTGGTCCATGCAATCCACGGGGGCCGACCAGGCGGTGCACCTTGCGGGCATCTGCGTTGATCGCGATGGAAGCATCTTCGCGGCGGGTTCGTTCAGCGGCACGATGGATCTTGGATCGGCTCATCTGTCGAGCCCCGCGCCGAACAACAGCGCGTTCGCGGTGCACATGAACGCGCAGGGAACGACCATCACGGCCGCCCAGATCTCGGGCAACGCCAGCGCGAGCGCCGGCGACGTGGCTCCCTCCGGGAACGGCTCCTGCACCATCATCGGCATATTCACCGACACCATCGGCATCGGCCCGTTCAGGCTGGGAAGCGCGGGAGCAAACGATATCATGCTCGCGCGGCTGGAGAGCGCCGGAGCCTCCGTGAAGCAGCCGGAGCCCTCGGGTTCAGAAGTTCCTGCGCTCTATCCCAACCCGGCGGCGGAGTTCGTCCATCTTCAGGATGCCGGTACCGCCGAGCGCGTGCAGATATTCTCCGCCCGCGGAATGCTGGTGCGCGAATCCGTCTACACCGGCTCCATCGATCTGCGCGGCCTCCCGGCCGGCCTGTATCTCATCAGGGCCGGAGGGCGTTCGATGAAATTGATCAAGACGGATTGATCGAGACGGCTCATCTCGGGAAGGCGAATTGCCTACTCTCCGCAGGCAAACGGAACAACGGTCTCCGTCCACTTGCTGCTCCCTTTCACGCGCGCCCTGATCTTCAGGCGCTGGCATCCGGTGTTCTCCAGCCAAAACGGAACATGGAACAACCCGGAGGCACTGAGCACGCCGACCTCGGCGGACCGCCTGTCGATGATCTTGTTGTTCGTTTCGTCGTGCACCTCCAGTTCCACCTTCCACGTGGTCCTGTAGTCACCCGCCGGGCCGCTCACGACAACATCCACCAGCAACGCCGTGGAAGGCTCCTTGGCTGCACCTTCGCCGATCACCGTGTTCCAGAGCGACTCGTTACCGGTGATCGGCTCCGAGAGTGTGCCGGTATGGTGATAGAACAATCTGGCCTCCACGGCCTTGATGGTGATGACATCGGTGCCGCCGATGGCGGAGGAGACAACGAGCAACAACAGGATGGGAATCAACCGTTTCATGAGCGCTCCGGGCAACGAGGTTCGAGGGGGACAGCCCTTGCGGACTGCGGGGATACTGACGGGATGAGGCGGCAAATATATCGATCGGGCTCGATGCGTGCAGCGATCTCACAGCGCGGCGAGCTGTTCGGAATGGAGGATGAAGCGCGTGAGCCCGGCTGTCGATTCCACATGCCACGGCTCCTCCATATCCACAACCACACGTGCGCGCCTGCCCGGATCGCATAGATACTCGACGATCCTGCAGGCGATCATACCGGGCCGTGGATACGCTATGTTCCGATCGAAATTCTCGGAGGTGACAATCGGCAGCTTCTCGATGAAGAGATGCTCCGCTCCATCCGCATCCATGATGCGGCACTCCACGATGCCGGGGAAGCGGTCATCCACCCATCGAACGATCTCCACCCGAATCGCATGGCCCATGTGATTGAATGCATGTGAACACCCTCACGGTCGCGGCGCCTTCGGCTCACTACCGCACCACGTATACAATCCGGCCGACGTTGTTCTCCCCAACGGCGAGGCGCAGCATGTAGGCACCTGCAGGAAGGCCGGACATATCGATATGCAGTTCATTACCGCCACTGTCCGCTGCGGCATCCCATGTCCTTGCAACGCGACCCATGATGTCGGTTATCACGATATGAACAGGCTGGGAAAATGAACGTGAAAGCAGAACCGTAAGAGGTGCGTTCGCAACCGGATTGGGGTACACCGAGCATGAGGCCGCAAGCGTCCCGTCGTCCGCATTCACAGCCGGAGTTACATCCGCCGGCACCAGATCCGCCGGCAGAGCGACGCGACCCAGGGTGGTCACGATGATCCCGCGGCTCCCTCTTGGATAGGCCACGTAAAGAATCTGAAGTGATGTCAGATCATTCGGCTCAACCACCCAGTTCGCGCCGCCATCGCTGGTGCGAAGTATCGTGCCGATGCCACCTACGGCCAGCCCGGAGTCCGGGCTGGTGAAGGCGATATCGGTAAGCCCGAACTTCCATCCAACCTCGGCATTGAGCCGTGTGCCCCACGTGGCTCCCCCATCGGTTGTCCTGGAGATCACCTCGCGGCGTAGGTCGCCCACACCGGTGTAGACATCACCGGCGGCCCAGCCATTCAAACTGTCGTTGAACCAGAGGCTGCCGGCAGTACTGTCCGGAAGGGCATTCGGAAACACGCGCCACGTTCTGCCGCCATCGTCGGACCGGACAATCGTGTTGCGGGGATACCACGCCATCAGAGCGATGAAGGTGGAGGGGGTGGGCATGGCGATGTCGCTGATTCCCATGGACTGGGCCTCCAGCGGCAGCGCAATACTTTCCCAGGTTTCACCACCGTCGCTCGTGGTCATCAGGCTGTTCGGGGCCGTTCGAAGGCCCAGAAGCCCATGCATCGAGTCCGCCATGGCGATCCAGGCGATTGTTGCCTTGCCTCCGATGCGCTGCCGCGTCCATGTGGCCCCGCCGTCCGTTGTCCGGAGAACGAGACCGCTGTCCGCAACAACAATGGCCCGCGAACGCGTTGGGCGTGCGACGCCGACGTAGGTGGGAATTGTCGGCCCCGAAAGAAGCCTGCGTTCGCTGTAGATAGAGTCCCACGAAAGTCCTCCGTTGGTGGTGCGAAGGATCATGCTCACCAATGTCTGCTGGTACGATGCTACCGCAAAACAATTGGAGTCATCCGCGCAACTCAGCCCCCAGATGTAGTAGTCCTGATAATGTTGGGCAGTCTTCCATGTCACCGGTTGCGCCAACATCTCACCTGCCGCAAGGTGAAGCATGGCAACGGCCGCCGCCACTCGGCACACCCTTCGGATGCGGACTCGGGTTGAATGATCGATAAACAGGTTCATGAGATCATGAATCGAAAAATGGCTGAACCATCCTCACGAAGGGTTGGTGTTGCTCTTCGGAAGCGAATTACATACCGGGACGCATTCGGGATCGGGCACCACCTGATCGCACGGGAACTGCATCTGCGGATCGCTTGTCTGCGTAAACGTTCTGCCTGTCAGAGTAAGACACACCTTGTATGTCGCGAAGCAGCAGGATGCACCAGGACAGCTCACGAATCCGGTTACGTAGCGGTTATCGGGTTTCCAGCATCCGCCTGTCATCACCCTCCATGTCGTGGAGCACTCGCCCGGAGTTGAAGGTCCGCACGGAAGCGGATTAGGAAGAAGAAGCAGGAGAGCAGCAACGGACTCCTTGAAGAAATTCTGCACTGAACAGGAGCAATTCGATCCCGGCACCGCTCGTATCTCGGTAATCGCGATGTCGCAGGAGCCGCAGGCGTCACGGTGCTGCCACGTAACAATGGCCTGGCAGGTTGGTCCACACAGACCGTAGACGTTCAAATTGACCGTTGCTAATTGCGGTGCATCCCACTGAGCATCGGGGCATGTTGGGTCTGGTCCGCATGCGGGCCCCTGTGCGCGAACGGACGTGACAACGGCACCGGATATCGCCAGAGCAACGAGAAACGTTCTGATGGTATTCATACCGACCTCGCCGGATAACAGGTGATAACGAAGTGATTTCATCGCCGGCACCGCCCGTTGCCCGGACATGTTTGGAACTGACGGGCTGGTGAAAGCGGTTGGCAATGTACTATTGGAAAATCCCAGGCGATGTGACAAACATAGCCAATGCCACGATTCACCACAACCTCGGAATCGGCACAGGAGAACTTGTACCCTTCCGGGTACCACCGGTGCGCATACGGAAGTGGTTGGGGGAGGCCGCGGCTTCGCGCTGCACGCCGGGGCATTGCTCACCGCAGCATTCTCCCCCACGATCCACATTCCGGATACAATCCATCACTCGGCCCCGGTCCGCCGCGCAACACATATTCCGCAAGATGGAAGAAGTTTTTCGCCGCGAGTGCACCGTACTATTGTACCACAGATCAACACAGAGTTATCAGCCTCTCCCCTGCATACATCCGGCGGAATTAATTACAGTGCACCCGTCGGAACAACCAGAGAACTCGTCGCGTGACGTCGCGCAGCGAATTCAATCCCGAAGGGCGTCCCGTGTTCACACGCATGGCGACACCACATTGGCCCCGTCCTTCGTTCAGCCATCGAACTCATCTACAAGTCGATCCGCATCAACGGCGCGATTCGCTTAGCGTGCGCCGCGGCCGCGCATTGATCGCGTGCAACGATCACCGCCGCGCGAACGGGACGCACTGGATGAACGATCCACATTTTCCAACACAGTGGGAGAATATCCAGATGAAAAAGCTATGGATTGCAGCCATCATGCTCGTGGCATTGATCGCTGCAGGCAGCAGTGCGCATGCACAGGGGAACATCGCGGTTCAGAAGGGGCGGCGCATCGTCTGCGTGGTGATATGCCACGGAGTGATCATCATCCGCTTCGCCGACGGCACAACAGCCACGGTCACTTCCGACGCATCCGGCTCGGCCACACTGGAGAGCCAGGGGCCGACGGCAAACGTGCAGCAGCCGAATGACTTCGCCTATCTCGACGGCGGCAACCTGGACGGCAACGGACCCGGCGGCATCGGCGATCCTCCTCCGCCGCCAACGCCAACAAGCACGTCGTTCACGCCGGTGAGCATCTCCGTTTCCGGCAACGACGCAACGTACGGTGACTTCAGCTTCACGTTCGACGCGTCGCGCAGCGTGCAGAACTCCACCGTGACGGCCAATCAGGTGGGAACCGACTTCCCCGCAACGGCGGACGTCTATGCGAATGTCACCGGGACGATCTCCGGCATCGCCGGCACGTTCACCAACTCCACGGTGTGCCACATGCGCACAACGAACCTGCGGTCGTTCGATCCGAACATCAACGAGACCTACACCTTCGTGAACGACGTGGACTTCACGAACGGCAATGGTGATTCCTTCACCATCCCGGCCGGTGCAACGGTAACGTTGAACTGAGCGCATGTGTACCTCTTGAATGCACACCGCCCCTCCTCGAATGATATTCGGAGAGGGGCGGATGCGTTCATATCATCCCACCGGGCCAGATCACGTGGACGTTCCGGACACCGGCGGCTCCTGCAAACTTCGTGTCACCGATGCGCGCACATTCTCCACGAGGAACTGATCGAAGTCCGATCGTTCTCTGTTGTTGTAGTAATAATCCATGTTGAGCCAGATCCTTGGTGATTGAATTCGGATCACCGTCTTGCCCCAGCCAAGAACAACTATCGCAGGCAGGCCGGCTCGCTCCAACAACGCCGCGCAACGTTCGACAAATGCACCGAACTCCTTTCTGAAAGGCAACAATATACTTGACACACAAGGCGATTTTCTGTATATTTGTGCATGGAAAATCAGATCACGGAACCCCGCACCCTTCAGGAAGTCATTCTCACCTATTCCAATCCTGACGTTGCCCTTGCGAAGATGATCGCCCTTCGCTGGCCCGATGGTGTCGTGTGCCC
>DASZRW010000005.1:0-61668 GCA_035549015.1 Kapaibacterium sp. (SeqCode) | reverse complement strand
CTCGCAGGCAGCGGTTCCGGCAGCACCTTCCGAAGCAGAAGACTGTTGCCGGTCACCATGATGGTCTGCCGGTCCGGAAGCATGTTCACACGATAGAACGGCTGCGTGCTGTCGGACGGCTGCGGCGGCCAGGGATACTCGCGCTGCCACGTACGTCCGCCATCTGACGAGGAAAGGATCGCTCCCTTGAAGGTGACGGCATAACCGATCTTGTCGGTGAAGAAGCGGATGTCGGAAACCGCACCGGGCGCCCCCGTGGCAACGGAATCCCATGTGTCGCCACCGTTGTCCGTATGATAGATGATGCCGTTGCTACCTCCGACGAAGCCGTGCTGGGGGTCGAGGAACCAGGAGCGCTTCAACGAGTTATAGCCAGGGCGATCGAGCACTCTCTGCCAATTGGCACCGGTGTCGCGTGTTTTGAACAATACTTCGTGACTCGTTGCCGCGACGCTGTCCTTCACCCATCGTGATGCCGTCACGAACGCAATACCAGGACGCACTGCATCTACGGCAAATACGAGGCCGCTATCGGCACCGGTGAGATCCGGAATCGGCGCTCCATGCCAGTTATTGCCACCATCGTTTGTGAAATAGACAAGATTGGATGCCGAGCATACACCAAAATTTGCGTCGGAGAAATTCATTGCCCAGAACTGCAGTGCCGGCGGATCGATGGCATTATGCGCATAATCCCACGTAAGCCCTTGGTTGGTCGATACAAACATTTGATCGTATGCTCCACTAAGGAGCCCGCGATTGGGTGCAAGGAATTGTGTACTGATGAGGTTATTGCCTAGGTTAAGCACATGCAGATCGTTCCACGTTACCCCGCCGTCGGTAGTTCTGAGATATGCATTACCGAACAGCACCATGCCCGTATCACGGTCAACAAACGATATATCAAGAAGGGACTCCAAGGTCGGAGTGTTGAATGGAGTATACGATATTGTGTGCCACGTTGCTCCGCCATCATCCGTCGCCTTGACTGAGGCCTGTATCCCCACTGTGAAACCGTGAAGGCTATCCCGAAAAACAACATCATCATACAGTGCCCATGTTTCCTCAGCATTGAAATCTGTATTCCAGTTCCACGTTCGCCCTCCGTCATTCGACTGGGCAATCTTTGAGTCGTTGATCCGATCACCAACAACTACGGCATGCACGGTATCGAACAGCCACACGGCACCCATGAACCGGTATCCGATGGTGTCGGCATTGAACGAGGTCCATGTCGATCCGCCGTCACTCGTCCCCAACGTGATCCCATGACTCCCCACGGCAAGTCCGTATCGTTCATTCGCGAACCGGACGGAGTACAGCCATTGACTCGTACCGGATATGACCGCATTCCAATCCGCACCGCCATCCGTTGTCCGCACGATCGTCCCGCTATCACCTACGGCTACCCCTTCGCTTGCATTTGAGAATGCGATGTGGCGCAATGTCCGGCTTACCGTGCTCCCCTGCTGGCTCCATGTCTTACCACTGTCGCTCGTTCTCAGGATCGTCCCGCCGGCGCCACAGGCATATCCTACCTGCGGAGATGGGAACGCCACCGACCAGAGCCTGGTGTTTACACCTGATAAGCCTGCCATCCAGGTTGCTCCCACATCGGACGATCGGAGAATCGTTCCACTATCGCCTACAGCAACCAGGGTCGAACCCTGCAAGTGCGCCACCGCATAGATGTCGTTATACGTTCCGCTGTATGGCTGCGTCCAGCGAACGCCTCCATCAATGGAACGAAGCACCTTGCCGTATGCACCAACAATGACGATGGTGCGATCATCGACCAACGTGATGCCGAAGTTGTCGGCGGCAATTCGCTGCCACGGCTGTGCGCGTAGAAGTTGGTTTGTAATCACCATTGCCAGACATAATGATATCCGGAGCAGCCATGCATGTAAACGTTTCATCGTTGGAACCTCTTTTATCCTAACTCGTTGAACAGTATGCCCCTATCCGTGGAACCTGCGGCAACAATTCTTGCGAAGTTACCGAGAGACCTGTACGTACCAATCGAGACTCTGACCGGTACGTACAGATTGCTTTTAAAGACACTACTTCTATTGCGGGCACACCGGCCTGCAATTTGGATCTGTACAGTCTGAGGTATTTGCGTGCCACAGGAAAGTCGACCATACTGTCGGAGGCATTGGAGAAGGATTGGAGGTGCAGCAGATCGTATATGCGTCGATGCATGCACCCTCAGCCCCTGGACAGGGGACCCACGGCCCCGAGCCATTGATCGGGTCTCGAGTGACACAACTCGCCCATCCCGTGTTGATCTGGACCGACATGTTCGGACATGTCGGACACGTAAAGCCGGCAGGGTTTGCTTTCACGAGTGCCAATCCAAGATCGCGCATCATCTGCCCATCCGGATTGTTCACGTCACACCCGGATCCCAGAAGCACACTGTTGATCTCATAGGACTTCGGCGTAAGCCCAGGTCCTGTAAAGCAATAGCAGATCGTTACGTCACAATGTTGCCCATTGCTGAACGGGAAGTTCGGCCACGTGACGCATCCTCCATTTACCCATCCGGGGTGGCATTGCGCTGCGGCGCGATGAGCATACAACGCCGTGCATGCAGTCGCCAATACGACCGCGAGAATCGATGCCTGTCGCATTGAATCCTCCGATTGAATCGAAACTGTGAGATGAAGGAGGGTATTTCGATCGTGTGGTAGGTCCCAACATATCACTCCCGGCTATGCGGAGCAATAGCTGCAATATGGCGTCTCGTTCGCGCGAATTCCCGGACGTTCGGATGTATGCGGCATATCCCGCAAACGCCCCGCGCCCGCGGGGGAATGTATCCGTTCCGCGGGCGCGTACCGGTTCCGCTCACGACGCACTGTCTCACCCTCTCTTGTCCGGCCGTCGCCGGTTCTCCATGCCGATCCGTTTCCAGCGCCGCTTCTCCTCGAGCGCTGCAGCCTGGTCCACGCGCCGTTCCAGGTATGCAAGCTCGCGACGCATTTTCTGGTAGTTGCGGAAACGCCGCGCATCCAGATCGCCGCTCGCAAGCGCCGTGCGGATTGCACACCCCGGCTCATCCGCATGGCGGCAATCGGTGAACCGGCAGCGGCGTGCCAGCCCCTCGATATCCTCGAATGTCTCCGCCAGGCTCTCCTCGTTGCTCCACAACCCAAGCTCCCGCATGCCGGGCGTATCGATTACCAGCGCACCGTTGGGCAGCACGATCAGCTCGCGGCTCGTTGTGGTATGGCGCCCCTTCCCGACGCTCCGGCTTACATCCCCTGTCTCCTGTACGTAATCTCCGGCCAGCGCATTGGTGAGTGTGGATTTCCCGGTGCCCGATGAACCAAGCAGCGCCACCGTGCCTCCGGGCTGCATGTAGTGCTGCAGTTCATCCAGCCCGGTTCCATCCACCACACTGACGGCAATCACCGGCGTGCCGAAGGCAACGGCCTGCACCTCCCGGGTCCGATCCTCGAGCGCGTCGCAGAGATCGGCCTTGCTCAACACGACAACCGGGCGCGCCCCGCTTTCCCATGCCAGCACCAGGTATCGCTCTATGCGCTGCAGGTTGAAGTTGCCGTCCAGGCCGGTAATCAGGAACAATGTGTCCACATTCGCGGCCACGATCTGCTCGCTCGTCGAGTTGCCGGCCTCCTTGCGTGAGAAGAGGCTTCGCCGGGGAAGCACACCATGTATCGTTGCGCTCCCTTCATGCGTGCGGAGAGTTGCCGCCACCCAGTCGCCAACCGCCGGCAGGTCCGCAGGATTCACGGCACGATGCCGCAGCGCTCCGGCGATTTCCGCCCGCAGCTCTCCTTCGTCGGTAATGATGATGTATCCGTTTCGATGGTGTTGCGCCACGCGCGCGGCGCTGTAGCCCATGTGGGCATAGGGCTCGAATCCATTCTCGAAGAACGTATCCCAGCCGAGTTCTGCTCGCTGCATTGTTGTATGATTTCTCAGTGTGAAGACGTTGTTGATACATCGTGCTCACAGAGAAACCTCCCGCTCACGCCATTACTTCATCGATCGGATCGATCGGGGAATGGATCTGGGAGAGCCTCTGTCACTATCCCGGGAGCATCCGGGAACGCCCTGCGCTCGGAGATGACAATCGCGGTCATATCGGTACCCTCCTTCAGATTATTTCGTGAACGGTTGCATTACGGAATATTCCACGCCTGCGGCGGAACGCCACAAAGGTAGCAATCGCGATCGATCCGTGAACGGAGCCGATTGGATTGCGAGCGACCGCAGGCGCGGGATCATGCCACATGAGCGCGGCCGCGATTGCGCCGCCCCGGCAGAACCGGCTCACCCGCCTTCATTGCCTCGCGAACTTCCTCCACATTGAACAGCTCCGCCTGATACTCCGCAAGGCTTTCTTCCGGGCTCTGCGCATCCTCGATAATCAGCCTGTCCGTGCCGCCGTATGCGCTTGGATAACCTTCGTAGCCTCCAAGCATTCCATCCAGCACCCATGCATCGAGCAGCACAAGGCCGCGCCAGTTTCCCATGATCTGCAATTCGCCCCGCGCCACGAGCGCCGAGCGTGTAAGCGCAAGGCCCAGACGCTCCCGCAGCGCGGGATAGACGATGCACTGAATCATGCCCGATTCATCCTCCAGCGTCACGAACATCACGCCGTTTGCAGTGGGGGGCATCTGGCGCAGGATCACCGTTCCCGCAATCGTGAGCACCGGATGCGGCGCCGATGGAGGGCGCAGACCCGATGCGGTGAACGCATAGCATGTGGCAACGGGGCGTACCTCCAGGCTCGTGAGCAGCCGGCGTACGAGCGTCATCGGATGCCGCCGCGCGGAGCTCTGCGCGATGAAGTCCCACTGCAGCCGCTCGCGTTGGCCCAGTATCGGAAGCGCGGGGATATCCCCCTCCTCGAGCGCAGGCATCTCGAACAGCATCGGAGCACGCCGCCGGCCCGATGCGCCCAGCCTGCGAGCCAGAACCCCGATCATCCAGAGCGCGCGGCGCGAACTTCCGGCCAGCGTATCCAACGCTCCGGAGCGTGCAAGCATGTCCCACGTGTCTCGGGGCAATGCCACGCGCGCATACAGATCCTCCACGCTCGCGAAGGCGCCGTTGAGCCGTTCCAGCACGATGGTGCGGGCATCGTCGCCGGAGAGTTCCGTGATTGCCGCGAGCGGCTTGCGTATGCACCACACACCATCGGCCTGTTCCAGCTCGTAGCGCATGCCGGAGCGATTGATCTCCGGCAGCAGCACCGGCACACCGAACCGCCGCGCCTCCTCCTCGAGTGTGTTGAGGGAGTACATGCCGGGCCGCTGCTGCATGATGGCTGCCATGAATGCAGCCGGATGGTGCTCCTTCAGCCAGCACGACTGGTATACCGTCTTCGCGAACGCCGCCGCATGCGAACGGCAGAACCCGTAGCCAACGAAGTTGGAAATCTTGTCGAACACGTAGTTCGCACGCTCCTCCGTAACGCCCCGCTCGATGGCACCGCACACGAAGCGCCCACGCATTCCCTCCATCTCCGCGGCGCTTCTGAACCTGGACATCAGCGACCGGAAGCTGTCCGCCTCCGCGAGCGACATCCCGGCAAACTGGTGCGCAACCTCCAGCACCTGTTCCTGATAGAGGATCACACCGTAGGTATCCTTCAGCAGCGGTTCCAGAAGGGGATCGTCGTAGGCCACCAGCTCGATGCCGCGACGCCTGTTGATGAAGGGGCGCACCATCCCTCCCTGCAGAGGCCCGGGACGGAAGAGCGCGATCTCCGCGATCAGATCGCCGAACGTCTCCGGCTGATGCATCGCGAGGAGATGCATCTGTCCCTGCGACTCGATCTGGAAGGTGCCGAGCGTCCGGCCGGAACGTATCAGCTCGAACGTGGCGGGATCGTTCAGCGAAAGCTCGTCGATATCGATTCGCTGGCCGGTGCTTCGCTCGATCAGTTCCAATGCCTCGCTCACCGCGGCAAGCATGCGAAGGCCAAGCACGTCCAGCTTGATCAGCCCCAGCGCCTCCACGTCGTTCTTGTCGAACTGCACCTCCTTGACGCCGTTCGCCGATACCTGAATCGGCGTGTAGTTGTGAAGCGGGCTGCGCGAGAGGATCATGCCGCCGGAATGCAGACTCAGATGGCGCGGGCATCCTTCCAGCGACTCCGTCATCTCCATCAGCAGATCGATCAACGGCGACTCGCCAAGCACCGCAACGATGTTCTCCCGGTAGCTCCGTACCGCACGCGGCGAGCTGGACGGCACGGTGCTGGTGAGATCGCTCAACACTTCGTTCGGCCAGCCGAGCACCTTCGCCACGTCGCGCAATGCCATGCGCAGGCCGTAGGTGATCACCGTTGCAGTCATCGCCGTCTGCTCCGTTCCAAAACGCTCCTCCATCCATGCAATCACCTCGCTGCGCCTCTCCGAATCGAAATCGATATCGATATCGGGCGTACTTTTGCGACCGCCGTGAAGGAAGCGCTCGAAGAGAAGGTGATGTTCCAACGGATCGACACCGGTGATGCCGAGCAGGTAGGCAATGATGGAGTTGGCCGCCGAGCCGCGCCCCGCGCAGCGTATGCCGCGGCGGCGTGCCTCGTCGGTCACCTCGCTTACAACGAGGAAGAACTCCTCCAGGCCAAGGGCTCCAACCACCGAGAGCTCGTTCGCCAACTGCTTCATCGCCTGCTCGCGGCGCGACGTATCGTAGCGATGCGGCACGGCGGCGATGCAGCGATCGTGCAGCAGCGTAAAGGGGAGCACGCCATCGGGAAGGCGCGCACCCGGCGAGACGATGGCGCCCGGAAGGAGATCCACGGAACAGGAGGCGGCAATCGCTGCCGCGTTCTCGAACGCCTCGGGGAACGGGATGTGCCGCCGCATCTGCTGCTCATCCTTCATATACAGCTCACCGTTCACGGGGCGTTCCGGATGCGGCTGATAGACCGTAATGCCCAGACGAATGCAGGAGGCGAGGTCGTAGCGTATGTATTGCTCGCGACGTGCATGGCGAACGTCGCCCGTTGCCACCAGCCCGATGCCGAGCGGCACGGCCAGGTCGTAGAGCTTGGTCATCAACGCTCCATCCCCCGGCCGTGCATAGTGCACAAGCTCCGCGTACAGATGCTCGCCGAATACATCGCGCAGCATTGCAAGCCATCGGCGCGCGGCTCCCTCCTTCCGTTCCATCGCCAACCGGTACAGGAGGCCGTCGCGGCCGCCGCTCAGGCAGACAAGGCCGTCGCGATGCTCCGCGATATCGGCGAGCGAAAGGGCGGGCTCCCCGCGCGATGCCAGATGCGCCTGTGTGAGGATGCGGCAGAGATTGGCGTAGCCCTGCTGCGTGCGCGCCAGCAGCACCAGCGGCGACCGGCCGTTCCCAACCGGGGCATCGGCGACAACACCAACCTCCGCTCCGACGATCGGACGGATGCCGTGCCTGCGGCAGGCCTGCTGAAAGCGAACGGCGCCGTAAACGCCGTTCGTATCGGTCAGGGCAAGCGCCTCCATCCCGTGTGCCGCCGCGGCTGCCGCGAGCTCTTCGGGAGAGGAACCGCCCGCCAGGAAGCTGAACCAGCTTCGAGCGTGCAGATGTGCGAACATGAATGCCTCAGGGGGGCTAGGGCATCTGGGATCGGATCAGGGGAATTCGGCATCGCAACCATGTACCCACATCATGCAGTGCACCGGCACGCGCACAACATGTGTGCATATGCAGGCCATGCATGCGGCGTACATCAATCGCTGATGCGGGAGAGATGCCATGTTTCTCCCGCCATGAACAATTCCATCGTTCCGCCATCGGTATCCAGGCGGAGATAGTTCCTGCGCATCGGGGAGGATGTCCACCACTCTCCCTCGGCAATCCAGAAGTCGATCATCGCGCGGACGGTGTAGCGACGTTTTCGCCAGACAATCACGCGGGGCATACTGCGATGAGCAGGCTCAACCACCACCTCTTCCATGATGAGTTTCATCGCGTCATGCATTGTAGGGTTCATAGCGCACACCGCATTCCGGCAGGTAGGCATGCATGTCGGTGATGCTTGCACGCAGAAGACGCCCCGGATAGCGGCGATTGAGTGTGCGCACGGCGTTGGTGAGAGCAGGGCGATCATCGAACAACCCTCCCTGTACTCCGTCGGGCCAGGTAAGCCCGCCAAGCGTGAGCGCTATCGAGAGGACCAGCGGTGCCGGCCCGCTGCATGGAGGAAGCAACCCATCGAAGAGCGTGCGGGCAACCGTTCTGAAGTGTTCGGCGCGTGCCGTGGGCACCTTCAATACGCGTCGTGCCGCGTCGCTTCTCTCCAGGCCGATGCCGTCGATGCGCAGCGTCAGGATCTGGGCGCGCCGTGCGCCGAGGCCCTGTACGGCCTCGGCGACGAGGCGATCGAGCAGGGGAAGGATTTCGCCGGGTTCCGATACGGGATCGTTGAATGCGAAGGCGGCAGCCACCGCCGGCGGCGGCTGATGGATGGGAATGGGTGGATCGGGGCCGTGGGGGTGAAGGAGATCGAAGAGTGCCTCCCCGGCCGTGCCGAACTGTGCGGCAAGATGACGGCGGGAGAGCGAGGCGGCCCGCTTCACGGTTGTGAGTCCGAAGAGTGCAAGCCGGTCAACGATCCCGGGATCGATGCCGAAGGCGATGAGATGCCGCACCGGATCGGTGCAGAGAAAACGCTCCTCGTCACGCCGGGCGACACTGTTGATCGCGCCGGGTTTCGCGCTCTGCGCCGCAAGGCGTGCGAGGAACGATGTACGGGCAATGCCGAGCCGTGTGCCGAACGTTTCGTTCAACAGCTTCAGCGCCGGCATGTCCCAGGGTTCGAGCACGACACATCCCTGCGCCACCGTACGAAGACGTGGCGCAACCTCCGCAAGAACCGCGAGGAGATCCTCCCAGACCGCAGCGTCGAGATGTGGATCGTGGCGATGGAACGATGCATCGGGAGCAAGCTCGCGCACGCGCGCAAGCAACTCCCCGGCAACGATGCCGCGCAACGCAAGATCGTCGCTCACGGCATGCACGCGCCGGCCGTCGTGGATGCAGACCGATCGCTCCGTTGGACCGATCCATCTCCGCACCCACGCGGAATAGCTGGCGATGAGAAGAGCCGCAGTTTCTTCCATCGCGTCACCGTACGAATTGTGTGATCACCAGTCTGGCCGTCACCACTCCCTCGACGCTGAACGTATCGAATGGATGGTGCTGTTCGGGATAGCCCGCACACGCGGCCATCAGCCAGAGCCCGCCGCTGTCGTAATGAATGCGCCTGATGATGCGCCCCACACGATCGATCATGACCACGCAGAGATCGCCATTGCACGGCACGAGGCCGCACCGCACAACGGCATACATGCCGCGTGCAAGCCCGGCGCCGTTCATGGCGTCGTCCTCTACTGCAATCAGGTAATCGTCGGGGTGAAGTCCTGGAACGGCCGCATCGGCGACGCGGCGCGCAGACGTATCTCCCGGAATCCCACAGGGGGAATCGGATGATGTCGCCGTAATGGAGCCCGTCGCAGTCGGCCGTTCATGTGTCCATGACCGATCACGGCGGAATTGCTCCTGATGCATCCGGACGCCGGACCGCTCCTGAGAGCGGAAGGGGAATACGGAAGATCCATCCGCACTCATCCCCGATTGTTCCTGGGAACAATCGGGCAATGCAGCAGCATGCCCCGTACAGACACCGCTCCGTTCCTGGGAACGAAACGGCAATGCAGAGGGCTCCTCCGCACCCGCAGATGTGCAGAGGTTCTTCCTGTTCCGGCATCCACGTTGTTGGGGAGTCGCAGGGTCAGCAGGAGTACGCCCCAAAGCGGCCTGAACATGGCCAGCATACTCCGGCCCCGTCAACGAGGGTCGGTTGTGTTGTTCCATAGTCATCGGGCAGAACCACCGGCCCGAGTCAGATGGTGAGAGGGTTGTCGTGTCCGGGGCGAATATAGGAAAGCCTTGTGATGGTGTGCAAGCGAACACCTCCCGGGACGAAAAAAGAATCTTCTCACACAGGTCACCCGCCTTCACGCCGCGCGCGCCCCGGCTCCCGCTCCCGCAACCCGGCAGAGCCGGCGGTCGGCAGCCGGCGCTCCCCGATTATCGGAGCATTGAAGTATCCGCTCAGGAACCGCAGGGAACACGAACAGGGCCCGGGGAACGGCTCCGGGGAGCCCCGAAGAGAGGGAGCGCCGTGAAGTCCCCACGCAGACGGCTAGGTACTATCTAGGTAAGCACCTCCGCACGTCCACAACGGAAATTGCAGCCGCTCAAAACAAGAGCGGGAGCGCAGCAGCCACGTCGCACTGCGATACCCGGACATTCAACGATTCGTTCAACGCCATATCCAGGAGAACACAATGTCTTCACCGATCAGCATCGATGTCTTCAACTACTCCGGCCAGACGGTGGTCACGAAGGTAACCTACACGGACAGCGTGGCGGGCAATGGTTCGAGCATCAACGGAATATCGATTGCGAACGACAGCGTCATGAAGGGGAATGTCACCGTGAACACGGGAACCAACAACGGCAAGCTTACGATGCAGTTGCTGAACCAGACCGGTGTTGTGCTTGCAGCATATGCCATCACCGACCTGAAGAATCCGGAGAACGGCTCGGGTTCGATCACGATCACGCCAACGCGGGGATATCTCCCCACCTGCAACGGCTATCGCAGCCTGCCGGGTGAGGATCCGAACATACGATACGTTGCACTGGTGGTGAACCAGACACCGGGTGGATCGAGCAACTGATCACGATGCATGGCGGGCTGCACGCCGCGGCCCGCCCCCCCTCCACCCGCATACCGGCTCCATAGCCCATGAGCCCGTTTTCATCTCCCTCACACAGCGCGAATGCCGTTCATGCCGCACGCATGGCATCGATCGCAAGCCGGATGAAGAGACATCCGTGAGCCATATACAGCGGAATTATCAGACACCGAATTCAGGAACATCAACCCTCATGAGCAGCACAACGCTCTACTTCACCCCGCAATTTCGCGTCAGCGACTTCAGCATCTCCAGCGCCCCGTCGCTGGCCACGTACAACAACCTGCTCTACATGGCATGGCGTGGTGCCGACGATGCCAACAATGGCGACGACAAGATCTTCTACGCATCGTTCAACGGAAACGGTTCGGCGTGGTCCGCACAGGCGCGCGTCAGCGACTTCGGGATCTCCAGTTCGCCTGCGCTCTGCGTATACAACGGGCTGCTCTATATGGCATGGCGCGGAGCGGGAGATGGCGCCGACAAGATCTACTATGCCTCGTTCAACGGCACATCATGGTCCGGTCAGGCTCGCGTCAGCGACTTCAGCATCTCGGGTTCGCCCGCGCTCGCCATCTTCGACGACCGGCTCTACATGGCATGGAGAGGCGCCGGGGGAAGCAACCACAAGATCTTCTATGCATCGTTCGACGGCACATCATGGTCCCCGCAGAGCCCCAATGGCGGCATGTTCTACATCGAGAACTCTCCCGCACTCTGTGCATACAACAGACGGCTGTACATGACATGGCGCGACAACAGTGATAATGACGCCACCAACAAGATCATGTATGCATCGTTCGACGGCATATCGTGGTCCGAAGAGCAGCGCGTGAGAGATTACAGCATCACCAGCTCGCCCGCCCTCTGCGTGTTCGACAATCTGATGTTCATGGTCTGGCAGGGAGCGGGAAGCGGCGGAAGCAGTTTCTTCTACGCATCGTTCAACGGCTCCTGGTCCGGCCAGGCACGTGCCGGCAGCTTCGGCACATCGGACAATGCAGCCCTGGCCGTCTACGGGGCATCGCTTGCGATGACATGGCGCGGATCGGGCGACGGCGACGACAAGATCTACAACGCATTCACGTACACTGAGGGAATCACCAACTGGATGCATGCATCATACAACCTGCTGAGAGATCACAGCCTGAAGGAGATCTGCATTCCGGGCGCTCACGATGCCGCGATGTATGTGTCGCAGAATTGCAGCACGGGCGCGGATGCCTGCAACACGCAGACGCAGTACAAGACGATGCTCGGGATGCTGGAGGCCGGTGTTCGTTACTTCGACATGCGGCCCGTGATCGATACGAACAACACGATGTACTGCGGGCACTTCTCGGACGTGCCGGTAATCGGCATCTCCGGCTGCGACGGCGATCTTCTGCAGAACATGCTGGATGGAGTCAAGGAGTTCATGCAAGCGGGCGCAAGGGAACTGGTGATCCTCAAGTTCTCACACTACCTGGATCGCAACAACGACATCATGGGGTTCACCGAAGCCCAGATGAACACATTGATCCAGCAGGTGAAGAACACACTGGGTTCCTATCTCTTCGTGAACAACACCGGGCAGCGCCTCGCCGACATTCCGTTCAGCTCACTGATTGCAACCAGCGGAACGGTATTCGCCGTATTCGACCTTCTGCCTCCGGCCTGCCGGACCACCGGCATCTATTCATATGCCGACTACTGCCCGGACAAGCCTTCGATGAACGCCGATCTGGTGGTGTACGACTGTTACGCGGACTCCAACGATCTGGACGAGATGATCAGCGATCAGTTCGAGAAGCTGGAGAATGGCCTGAACCACGGCGGCGATCTGTTCCTGCTTTCATGGACGCTGACGCTGAGCAACGCCCAGTCGGCACTGGGAACCGCCTGCATCAATGAGCTGGCAACCGAGGCGAACACTGCACTTGTACCGAACATCACGACATGGTACGAAGCGGGAAATATCTCGGAGGCGATAATTCCGAATATCATCTACGTCGATTTCGCGGACGGATGGACGGCCGCAACATGCGTGGAGTTGAATCGGGGGCTGCTCACGACCGTGAAGGCGTAGCGCCGGGCCGGGGACGGATGTAAACAACAGCGGGCATGTGGGGGAATCCCACATGCCCGCTGTTCATCTTCCTGGCATTCGCCACACCATGCGGCTCATCCCCGTGCCGGCGGACCGATCATTCCAGCCGCTTGCGCGCCTCCTGCTGCATCTCCCGTTCCTTCTCGCTGCGCGCGCTCCCCTGAATGCATGCACGATAGTCGTTCGCGGCCGCAGCATCGCGATCCAGCTCCTCGTTGGCGCGGCCGCGGAGATAGTATGCCTCCACCGGATTCTCCACACCGATCTGGAGCGACCTGGTGAGATACTTCACGGCATCCTCGTAGGAGGCCGGAGGCAATCCGCCGTAGAACACCTTCGCGGCGTTCTTCTGAAACCAGCTCAGGTCGGCAACATAGAAATGCCATGCGCCCAGCACCATGTAGGCCTGGCCGTTGGCGGCATCGAGCGCGATTGCACGCTCCGCGTTATCCTTCACCACCTTCGAAAGCTGTATGCGCTCGCCGGTGGATGCCACCAGCCCAAGACGCCCAGCCGAGATTGCAACCCACAGATACTCGTTCGATGAACGAGGGTTGGCCTTCAGCGATGCCTGCGCCGTTGTATAGGCACGGCGATAGATCTCCTCCTGTTTGTTCTCATCGGAGAGCTTGTCGCCGGAGCGTACAAGATCGCGCACGGCGG
The DNA here is from genome assembly GCA_035549015.1 of Kapaibacterium sp. (SeqCode). Lineage (GTDB taxonomy): Bacteria > Bacteroidota > Ignavibacteria > OLB7 > OLB7 > JAFDZV01. The sequence continues at coordinate 48,165 of DASZRW010000005.1, read as the reverse complement.
TCCAGTCTGCGCGAGCCGCCTGCACGCAGACCAGCAGAAGAAGGCAGGTGCATGCATTGCGAAACGAGAGCCCGGTGCTCCATGTAAATCGATTCATGGCTCTATCCTCTCCACCCGGCCGGACATTCGAGGCCCGACCGGTACATTGCGCGCGTCGCGATCGCGCCTTGAGCGCACCACGGGGGTCGCGACATCTAGTTCGGCATCAAATTGCAGCACACAGTTCGAACATGAGAGTGAAATATGGAAGGAGCAGCAGGAAGTCCGCAGCAATCGATGGAATTGATCTCCAAGGAGTATGTGCGTCCGAGCGATCGTTGTGCACTCTCTGGGCAACGCTCGTTCGATGACATCAAGCTGTATGGAGCCATCGGCGTTGTATTTGCGTGGAAGCCGATCTCGGAGCTTTCGTTGTTCTCAGGCACCGGCCCCCGGTGGTGTTGCCGCTGGGATTCATCGGCGTGCCGGTGATGACAACGGCCATCAGCATCTTCATGCTCGTCCGGCAGTCACAGGTGGTGTACTCTCTCGAGGAGTTGCGTGGATACGAGGCTGCATTGCGCGAGCGGCTGCCCGAGACGCAGCACGCGATATTCCGGTGGACGGAATCGTACCGGCAATGGCGTAGCCGGCGAGTGATACCGGTTACCGCTCATCTCTATCTGCTTACGCTTCTGGTAGTCGGGATTGCCCCAATGTGATACTGCTTCAGGAAGAACCGGGGTGGTATGCCTGGCTGTATGCAGGTGCGGGCGTGATATGTGGCGGGCTCTTCATGAGCGCTCTGCGCATGACGCTCTGCGCATGACGCTCGGACACGTTCACCGGCCGTTGTAGATAAACGAAGGCCCCGCAATGCGGGGCCTTCTCAGTCGCATCTGACAGAACTGGTGTTCCGGGTTAGTCCATGATACGACGCAGGAAGGCAGGTTTGTCGGCGGTGGCCTGACGGCGCTTCTCCTCCGGCATCTCCTGTTGCTGTTCAGGAACCTGCGGCTGTGGCTGCTGCGGAGCCTGCGCCTGTTCCTCCGGCTTGCGGGTGATATCATACCCGCCGCGGTGGATACCGGCGCCGCGCCTCAGATAAGCCGGCTCGTTGTACTTCTCCAGTTCATCCAGACCAACCGGAATATGATCCGGCAGTCCATCCCGTCCTGCTGTCACAGGGCGGCTCTGTGGGGCCTGTTGCGGCACCGGCGCCGGTGCCTGTTGCGGGCTCTGCTGTGCAGGAGCCTGCTGTGCGGGCGTCTGCTGCGGAACCACACGCTGCTGCAGCGTTCCGCCGGCCGATGCGCCCGACCGCATCTCGCGCGACTTGTTGAATCCGGTTGCGATCACCGTCACCATCATCGCTTCGCCGAGATTGTCGTCGAGAACGACGCCGAAAATCAGATTGGCATCGCCGCCAACCGCGTCGTGTACGATCTTCACCGCCTCGTCCACCTCCATCATCGTGAGGTCGCTCGAGGCCGCGATGTTGATAAGCACACCTTCGGAGCCGGAGATGGAGATCCCCTCCAGCAGCGGCGAGCTGATGGCGTTCTGGGCCGCCTCGGTGGCGCGGTACTCGCCTGTTGCAACGCCGGTGCCCATCAACGCATCACCCATGTTCGCCATCACGGTCCGCACGTCGGCGAAGTCCACGTTGACGACGCCGTGGCCGGTGATGATCTCCGCGATGCCGCGCGTTGCGTTGTACAGAACGTCATCAACCTTCTGGAACGCCTCCTTGAAGCCGGTGCGCTTGTCGATAATGGAAAGGAGCTTCTGATTCGGAACCACGATCAACGTGTCCACATGCTCCTTCAACTCCTTCAGTCCGATCTCCGCCTGCTCCTTGCGCCGTTTCCCCTCCCAGTCGAACGGACGCGTGACGATACCAACCACCAGCGTGCCGGCTTCGCGCGCAATCTGCGCAACGATCGGAGCGCCCCCCGTGCCGGTACCACCCCCCATGCCGGCCGTCACGAACACCATATCGGTGCCGGCCAGCAATTGCCGCAGCTCATCGCGATCCTCCAGCGCCGCATCGTGGCCAATCGTGGGATTGGCTCCGGCACCGAGACCGCGAGTCAACTGCTTGCCGATCTGCACGCGCACCGGAGACTGATTCTTCTCCAGCGCCTGCATGTCGGTGTTGACCACGACGAACTCGCAGCCCGACAGGCCTCGCTCGATCATGCTGTTGACAGCGTTACCGCCCCCGCCGCCAACCCCCACGATCTTGATTTTTGCTCCGTGGTGTTCCACGGAACGATCGAGCTCGATCATAAATGCTCCTCCCCTTTCTTGCTGATTGAATGGGCGATATCTATTGCCGTTTGTTCTGTCATTGCTCTGTACGCATCCGCGGCTTCCACCGCATGCAGAGGATCGTCCGAAAAGCCTGCCGCACGTTCCGCGCGCGGCAGCCCGTTCAAGCGGCTGCTAGAACTCTTCGAAGAACTTCTTCATGCGCGCCACGATGGAGCGTTTCTGCCGCTCCTCGTGCACCTCGCTTACATCCTCATGCTCTTCGACCACGGAGCCCGAGGACTCGGCGCGGCGGTAGGCGCTGATCACCAGCCCAACCGCGGTTGCATAGATCGGGCTTTCCACCTCCGGCGCCAGTGCCGCACCGCCGAAGCCCGAGGGGATGCCGATCTTCACCGGCAATCCGAGAATCGTCTGTGCCAGTTCTCCCGCGCCGCGCAGCAGCGCGCCGCCGCCGGTGAGCACCACCCCGGCCGAGAGACGCCGGAGATATCCGGACTTCTTCAACTCCACGAGCGCGAACTCCAGGATCTCCTCCATGCGCGGCTGAATGATCTGGCAGAGCGTGCGCTTGGAGATCTCCATCGGCTTTCTGCCGCCGATGCCCGGGATCACGAATACTTCATCGTTGAGGATCGTGGACTCCAGCGCGCATCCGTACTCGCGCTTGATCCGCTCCGCCTGTTCGCCGATGATCCCCAGGCCGCGCCGGATATCGTCGGTCACCATGCGCCCGGCGATCCCCACCACCGCCGTATGCCGGATGGTGCGATCCTCGAAGATTGCGATGTCCGTAGTGCCGCCGCCGATATCGATCAACGCCACGCCGACCTCCTTCTCCTCGTCGTCCAGCACGGAGTAACCGCTGGCCAGGGGCTCCAGCACGATGTCGTCCACCTCCAGCCCGGCGCGCTCCACGCAGCGATAGATGTTCTGCGCCGCCGTGACAAGCCCGGTAACGATGTGGACGTTCGCCTCCATGCGAAGCCCGGACATGCCCACCGGATCGTAGATGCCGTCCTGGCCGTCGATGATGTATTCCTGCGGGATCACATGCAGGATGCGCCGGTCGCCCGGCATCGTCACCTTCTTCGAATCCTCGAGCAGACGATGCACATCGGCAGGAGTAACCACGCGATCGGGATTCGCGATCGTCACCACCGCACGGCTCGGAAAGGACTGGATGTGATCGCCCGCGATGCCGACGGTTACGGACGTGATCACGATCCCCGACTGCTGCTGCGCCTGCTCCACCGCGCGCTGAATCGAACGAACCGTCTTCTCGATGTTGACCACCACACCGCGATTCAATCCGTCGGACGGTGCATGGCCGATGCCGAGCACATGAAGCCCGTTGCCGTCGTTGTCCTGCTCGGCCACGATCGCGCACACCTTGCTGGTGCCGATGTCGAGGCCAACCAGAATCCGGCGACTATCGGCCGGCGATCCCCCGGTCTGCTGCTGCTGAAACTTGTTCATGGTTCGCACCTGGATGAAAGGAATGACACGGTGCAGTTCGCAATCGCGCGGCCTCAACGCCGCGAACGATCCTCATGCCCAATCCCTGCCGCACCGCTCATTGCAGTATCACGTTTCTGCTCGTTGCGATGCATTCTGCCGGTTGCATGCAGCATGCATCGCGATCACAACTCATAGCTGGGCCGATCCCCGTCGCCATCGCACCACCACCTCTCCCTTCCACCGGAGGTCGATCTGTTCCGCCTGCTCGGCGCCGCGCGCCGCGAGCACCGTTGTCATGAAGCGGTCCAGCTTCTTCAGCCGCGGAACGATCTCCGCGGGCGTCCCTGCCAGCACCGGCACGGCGCCGTCGGACATCACCAGTGTGTATTCGCCGGAGGGCTCGCGATGCACCTCGGAGATCTGGCGATAGAGTCCCTCATCGTAGCGTCTGATCGAGGCCAGCACGGCAAGCGCTTCGCGTGCGTGCGCGCTGTCCGGAACCATTGCCGCCGCGGGACCTGCCGCCACCCTGGCCGGGCCGGCAGCCGGCGCATGAGCCGAAGCGGCGGCGGCGGCCGCTGTATCGCGCGGCGCGTTTTGTTCGATGCCGGCCAGAAGCGGGAGATCGAACCCGGTGCTGCTGAAGCGATACGGAAGCATCACTCCCGTCGAATCCAGGTAGACCGGCGATCCGTTCACGATCATCACCGCCACCGGCAGCCGCTCCGCGATCTCCATCACCAGCGTTCCGTTCTCCCCGCGATAGGCCGATGCACGCTCGATGAAGGGATGCTTCAGCACGCGATGCTCCACCGAATCCAGATCGAGCTGCTCCAGCACGGTATGCGGGCCGATGGCCGCGTACCGCATGATCTCCGCGGAGTCCAGAATGGTGCGGCCAACGATCCGGATGCTGCGCAGTTCCTCCCTGCGCGCCCATCGGTTGGCAACCATCACCAGGCCCACCAGCACGCCGGCAATCAGAAGCGCCGTGGAGACATGCGACGCGAAGCGGCGCGCCTCCTCGGGCGATCGCCGCGACGCGCGACGCTTCGGTATGAGCTTGATGCGGACTTTCATGGATCCACCGATCCCGTGCCTGTTGCCTATTCGAACCCGACCAGCTTTACCTCCAGCTCCATCTCGATGCCGAACTTTTCGCGCACCGCTGCTCGGGCCAGCATCGCGAGCGCGTACACATCCTCTGCGGTCGCGCCGCCGAGATTGATGATGAAGTTGGCGTGCAGCTCGCTGATCTCGGCCTGTCCGATACGCGTTCCCTTCAGCCCCGCATCCTGAATCAGCCGCGCCGCGTAGTGCCCGGGAGGATTCTTGAAGATGCTCCCGGCATTCGGCCATTGCACCGGCTGCGAGCTGTTCCGCTTCAGCATCGTCTCGCGCCGCACCACCTTCATGGCGGCGGAGTCACCTTCGGGGAAGAGGAAGGATGCTTCCAGAATCAGATCCCCTTCCAGCTTCGAGGCCCGGTAGGCGAAGCCGCCCTGCTCCTTGGAGATCGTAAGCAGCCGGTCGCCGCGTACCAGATCCACGGTGAGCATGTGATCGGCAATCTCTCCGCCGTATGCGCCGGCGTTCATGATCACCGCACCGCCAAGCGTGCCGGGAATGCCGGCCAGCATCTCCGCGCCGGCCTTTCCATGCTGAATGCAGAAGTCGACGAACTTGGCCAGCTTGATGCCGGCACCTGCGGTGATCACGCCGTCCGCCGCGATGCGGGCGTAATTGAAGCCCGCCTCCAGATTCACCACCGCACCGGTGATCCCTCTGTCCGAGATCAGGATGTTGCTTCCGTTTCCCATCGGGAAGAACGGGATCTTCTGCTCGCGCAGGAACCGGATCAGCGAAAGCGCATCCTCCTTGTCCAGCGGCTCCAGATAGATATCCGCCGGCCCGCCGATGCGAAACGTCGTGTACTTGGCCAGCGGCTCGTTCAGTTCGATCCGACCGCGGAAGCTCCGCCGTATTTCGCCGAGGGCAATCATGTAGAGTATGCGTTACAAGGGATGCACGGTCGTCGCGAACGATCGGTAGCCACTCCAATCCGTACGATCACGTGCTCGGCATTCGCTTACACTGTAGCCTGCTCCGCCAACCGCTGCAGTATCTCCTCGCCCGTCTTCCATATGTCGCCGGCGCCCATCGTCACCACGATGTCACCCGGCTCCAGCAGCGGCACTGTCTCCTCCGCCAGATTCTCCTTCTGGGGCACGTACAGCACGTGCCGGTGCCCGAATCCCACTGCGCTCTCGGCGATCAGCTCGCCGGTAATTCCCTGGATCGGCCGTTCGCGCGCCGGGTAGATGTCCGTGAGGATCACCTGATCGGCGTTGAAGAAGGCCTTGCCGAACTCCTCGTAGAAGTCGCGCGTGCGCGTATAGGTATGCGGCTGAAAGATCGCCACCACACGACGGCGCCATCCCCTGCGAATCGCATCCAGTGTTGCCTTCACCTCGGTTGGATGATGCGCGTAATCATCCACAACCATCACGCCGCCCGCCTCTCCCTTCACTTCGAAGCGGCGGTACACGCCGGTGAACTTTGCCAGCGCACGGGCAATCGCATCGAACCCGACGCCGGTCTCCAGGCCAACCGTGATCGCCGCCAGCGCGTTCTTCATGTTGTGCTCGCCCGGAACGCCCACGGTCACCTGGCCCAGCAGCTCGCCGCGGCGCTCCACGGTGAAGTGCGACGTCCGTTCGGCATACGTGATGTCCAATGCACGAACGTCGCACTGCGGCGTCGTGCCGTAGCTCACCACGCGCTTCTTCACGTGCGGCAGAATGTCCACGAGCGACGATTCATCCAGGCAGAGCGCAACGAATCCGTAGAAGGGGACCTTGTTCGCGAACTCGATGAAGGCACGCTTGATGTCATCGAGATCGGAATAGATATCCAGATGCTCGCGCTCCATGTTGGTGATCACAGCCACCGACGGAGAGAGCGAGAGGAACGACCGGTCGAACTCGTCCGCCTCCACCACGGTCCATTCCCCGTGCCCGAGCTTCGCATTGGTTCCGCCCAGCCCGGAGAGCTTGCCCCCGACGATCACCGTGGGATCCAGTCCCCCTTCGATCATCACCAGGCCGATCATCGACGTGGTTGTCGTCTTGCCGTGCGTTCCTGCCACCGCGATGCCGTACTTCATGCGCGTCACCTCGGCGAGCATCTCCGCGCGACGGATCAGCGGGATCTTCCGCTTCGCGGCCTCCATGGTCTCCGGATTCTCGTCCGGCTTTACCGCGCTGGAGTACACCACCACATCGGCGCCTTCCACGTTCTCCGGCCCATGCCCCAGCATGATGCGCGCACCGAGCTGCGCAAGCCGCTCGGTGACATCGCTCCTGGCGAGATCGCTTCCGGTCACGGCAAACCCCTGGTCCAGAAGGATCTCCGCGATCCCGGACATTCCGATGCCGCCGATGCCGACGAAGTGAACGGTATGGATGCTGCGGAACACGTATATGCTCTGTTGACCTTATTCCTCCCGGCCCTTGTTGCCGGCGCGTTTCAGGCTGATGCCGTCCACGCTTCGCCTGAGCTTCAGCTCGATGTTGTTGTGCCGGGCGAAGTCTCGAATGGCGCGGGCCAGATTGCCGCTTCGCTCGAAGTTTCCCGGCCGAAGCCAGAGCGGCCGCCGCCGCGTACGGAGCCTGATGCGGGCCGTTGGATAGACGCGCCCTTCGCCGCGCAGGCGGCGTTCGCGCCGGAAGGCTATCCATTCGATATCCTCCGGCGTGAAGACACGCTCCTTGAATCGCGAGCGGAAGAGAAGCCGGTCCTCGCTCACAACCACGGTGCGATTGGAGATCGCCGCAATGATCAGCGCAATCAACGCGCTCCCGCTGCAGATTGCGAGCAGGTAGACAATCGGATCCTGCCATACCACTTCGAAGCGGTCACCGATCAGCGTGCCGCGCACCACCACATACACCACCAGGGTCACCACGTAGGCGATGGCCGCCACGTAGTAGATGTCGAGCCTGTTCCTGAACGTCTCTTCCTGCATGGCCGTCACCACTAAGAGTTCCACGTGCGGCGCTGCACCGATTGCGAACAACCACGGAGCACGAGGTTGCCGCGGAGCGGCCTCCGCGAGGACTGCCGGGGAATCCGGAGCGCGGTTCCGGATCAGCACCAGCCGATCATCACTGCATCACGGCGCCGGCGCGTGCATGCCGGCCGGCTGCGTGCCCGGCCGCTATCTCCAGCACCCGCCGCGCTATCCGCTCGTGTGCATCCGGTATCGCCAGGCGTGCCGCGTTGCGCGCCATCTCCTCCAACGCCGCGCTATCGCGAATCGTTGCCCGGATCGCCGGGAGCAGATGCTGGCGCAGGTCGGCATCCAGAATCATCCGGGAGGCTCCCTCCCGCTCCAGAGCAACGGCATTCAATCGCTGATGATCGTCCGCGGCCGTCGGCAGCGGCACCAGGATCGAGGGCTTCCCCACGGCCTCCAGCTCCGCGATGGTCGTTGCCCCGGCACGCGCCAGCACCAGATCGGCAGCGGCATATCCCTTCTCCATCTCGTGGATGAAGTTTGCCCGATACAGATGCCCGGTTCGTTTCTCACCCCCGGCGTAGCTGCTGCCGGTCTGCCAAATCACCTGTATTCCATCGGCGATCAACGCATCGATCACGGAGTCCAGCGCGTCGTTGATCGAGCGCGCTCCAAGCGAGCCGCCGAACGCAAAGAGCGTGGGGCGGGTCACATCCAAACCGAAGTGCAGCCGCGCCTCGTGCTGCTCCTGCGGCTCGAACAGCACGCGACGTACGGGATTGCCGCTCAGTACCAGCCGCGCGCCGGGCAGGTGCCCGTTGGTTGCGTTGAACGCCACATGCACTTCGGCTGCGCGCGGTGCCAGCCTGCGAATCACCAGCCCGGGGAGCGCGTTGCTCTCCATCAGCACCAGCGGGATCTTCATCGTGGAGGCCGCCATGCCGATCGGGTAGCTGACATATGCGCCGGCGCACACAACCACATCGGGACGGAAGCGCCGCAACAGCGTTACCGCCTGGAGAAACGACGTGCCGATCTTCGCCGGGAGCAGCAGGGTTTTCAATGAAAGGTTCCTCTGGAATCCGCTGATCCAGAGATAGTTCAACGGGTAGCCGGCGCGCGGCACAACCCTCTCCTCCAGGCGCCCGCGCGTTCCCACGAACTCGATCGCCGTGTCCGGCGCAAGAGCGCGGCAGGTATCGGCTACGGCAAGCGCCGGGAAGATGTGCCCTCCCGTTCCTCCCGCGGCGAAGAGTACGCGCAGTCCCATCAGGCTACCGCTCCAACCCGGCCGGCGGGGATCATCGGCATCACGTTCGCCTGGCGCGAGATGTTCAACAGCACACCCACGGCCGCGGCGCTGAACAGAACGGAGCTGCCGCCGTAGCTCACGAACGGCATCGGCAGTCCCGTTGTGGGAACGAGCCCGGTGGTAACGCACGCATTGATCACCGCATAGGCGCCGATGATGAGCGTGATCCCGGCGGCCACGTTGCGCCCGAGATCGTCCGGCGCATGACGGGCCACCAGCAGGCCTCGCCAGAGGATCAGACCGAAGACCGCGAGGATCGCGAGCGTTCCGATGAAGCCGTACTCCTCGCCGATGATCGAGTAGATGAAATCACCGAACGGCTCCGGCACGAAGAGCCGCTGACGGCTCTGCCCCGGCCCCACGCCGGTGATGCCTCCGGAGCCGAAGGCGATCAGCCCCTGCGTGAGCTGGTAGTTCGATGCGTTCAGTGTGTCGGCCACGTTGTCGTGCATGCTCACGTAGGTCATGATCCGCTTCATCCGATAGGGAGCGGAGACCGCATACCCGGCAACGAGTACCAGGCCGAGGGCAAACACACCGATAAACTGTTTCAGGTTCACGCGGCCAACCAGCAGCGTTCCCATCGCCACCATGAAGATCACGGCGGCCGTGGAGAGGTTGGGCTGCAGCGCCACCAGCCCGCAGGCCAGCGCCACCCAGAACATCATCGGCATGAAGCTGCGTTTGAAGTCGTCGATATATCTGCGCTTCTCGGCCAGCATCACCCCCAGGTGCATCACGAGCGCGAACTTTGCGAACTCCGAGGGCTGGAAGGAGATCGGCCCGAGACTGAGCCACCGCGTTGCCCCCTTCATCTTCGTGCCGTCGAACAGCACGTAGAGAAGCATGCCGAGAGCGAGAATCAGCATCGGCTTGGACCAGCGCTCCAGCCAGTGATAGTCCATGCGCGACACGCCGAACATCACGGCGATGCCGGCAAGCACGCGAATCGCATGGCTCCAGAAGAAGGTCGCGGAGGATCCGGTCTTCTCGTCGGAGAAGCCGGCCGACGCGGAGTAGACGAACGCTATGGAAAAGAACATCAGCCCCAGCACGCCGAGCAGGATGAACCAGTCGTTATGCCCTGCGAGGCGCTGGTCCGAGCGTTTGCCGATATCGATGGCTGCTTCGTTCATCCGTGATCGGGAGATACCTCCGCATGCTCTGTGGAACGCGGTGCGAGCGCGTTCACCAGCGACTTGAACACATCGCCGCGATGCTCGTAGTTGTTGAACATGTCGAAGCTTGCGCAGGCCGGCGAGAGAAGAACCACGTCGCCGGGTGCCGCCATGCTTCGGGCAATGCCTACCGCGTTCTCCATGCTGTAGCCCGCGCGATGAATCGCTGTGTGAGCGGCGAACGCCTGCTCCATTTCGTCGGCGGCATCGCCAATCAGCACCGCGGCCTTCACCCGCTCATGGATAAGCGGCAGCACGGCATCGTATACATTCTTCTTGCTCCTGCCGCCGGCAATCAACACGATCGGCTCGCTGAAGCTGGAGAGCGCATACCAGAGCGAATCGACATTGGTTGCCTTGGAATCGTTCACGTAGCGGACACCGTCCAGTTCGCGAACGGGCTCCAGGCGATGCGGCACTCCGGCAAACTCCTGGAGCGCCCGTGCGATCGTCCCGGCCGGCACATCCATCAATCGGGCGGCGAGCGCGGCCGCCATGGAGTTGTACAGATTGTGCGGGCCGCGGATGCGAATTGCGGCTGCCGGCAGCACGCTCTCCTCACGCACCGCATCCCCCGCCGGCGTGCGAAGGATCATCACCCCCTCGCGGCTGAACGCTCCAACCGGAACCTCGCGCCGGATGCTGAAGCCGATCGCCCGCGACCGGAAGCGGCCCGGGAGATCGGCGAGGGCGGCATCGTCCGCGTTGTAGAGAAGCGCGTCCCCCGCATCCTGATTCATCGCGATCCTCAGCTTCGCCTCGCGATACGCCTCGAAGTCCGGATAGCGATCCATGTGGTCCGGAGTCACGTTCAGAATCACGGCCACCTTCGGCTTGAACGTGCCGATATGCTCCAGCTGGAAGGAGCTCGTCTCCAGCACCACCACGCCTGCCTCGTCCGCCTGCGTCACGATCTCGCTGAACGGCACCCCGACATTTCCGGCAACGAACGTCCTGCGTCCGGCTGCACGGAAGATGAAGCCCGCGAGCTCCGTTGTCGTCGTCTTGCCGTTCGTGCCGGTGATCGCCACGATCGGCGCCCGGCATCTCGCTGCGGCGATCTCGATCTCGTTGGTGATCGCCATTCCCCGCTCGCGGGCCTGTGCAACGATCGGGATCGTATCCGGCACACCGGGGGAGAGCACCAGCGTGGAGGATTCCAGCACGCGCGGGCTGTGGCCGCCGAACTCGTAGCCAACGCCCAGGGAGCGCAGCCGCTCCTCCGCATCGCCACAGGAGGAGGAGGGCTTTGCATCGCTCACGAACACCTGCGCCCCCTCGCGCGCAAGGAGCGCTGCCACTGCCAGCCCGGAGCGCGCGGCCCCGAGGATCGAGTATGTGGAAACGCCGTTCAATGAGTCGTGCGAAGTATCGAGAGCTCTCGATGCCGATCGTTTACGTTATCCGCCTGCCGGTGCGCCGAAGCTCGCTCCTGTCCCGCCGGAGTTTGGGGCCTCCGGCGGGACAATGCGTGGAGCTCGTGACCTCTCAAGGTGCTTGATCGTGTGAGTTATCGAGCACACGTCTGGCCTCGGTAGCACGCCGCGGTGCCGTTCGCAGGCGGCATTGCATTTCACGGTTCCTATCACCGGCATGCACTTCGGAGTCCAGAGGCCTTGCAGCGCCGAATGTTGGGAACTCTCACAACGCATCACTCGTTCGTGATGCCGAACCGCATCGGCTGCCATGCCGTGCAGTTGCCGATTCTTCCGTTCGGTTCTACCGGATCTTCAGCGTCACCAGCCCCAGGATGGCCAGCAGGATCGCGATGATGTAGAAGCGTGTCACGATCTTGGCTTCCGGCCATCCCTTCAGCTCGAAGTGATGATGCAGCGGCGCCATCCTGAAGATCCTTCGCCCTTCGCCGTATCGCCGCTTGGTGTACTTGAACCATGCTACCTGCACCATCACCGAGAGCGACTCCGCGAAGAAGATCCCCCCCATCACCGGGATCATGTACTCCTTCTTCACCAGAATCATCAGCGACCCGATTGCACCGCCAAGCGCAAGCGAACCGGTATCCCCCATGAACACCTGGGCCGGATACGCATTGTACCAGAGGAAGCCGAGCCCTGCGCCAACGAGCGCCGCACAGAAGATGGAGAGCTCGTCCGCGCCGCGCAGGTGCGGGATGTTCAGGTAGTTCGCGGCGATCGCATTGCCGGAGAGATAGGTGATCGCGGCCAGCGCCAGCGCCACGATGCTCACGGTGCCGATCGCGAGGCCGTCCAGCCCGTCGGTCAGATTCACGGCGTTCGATGTGGCGGTCAGCACGAACACCACCATCGGAATGTAGAGGATGCCGAAGTCGAACAGCGCATCCTTGATGAACGGGACCGTGGTGCTGGTATGAATCTCCCGGAATCCGGGAGGGAACCAGTCCGGAAAGAAATAGATCACACCGCCAAGCACCAGACCGATGCTCACCTGACCCACGATCTTGTAGCGGCCGATCAATCCCTTCGGCAGCTTCTTCACCACCTTGAGATAATCGTCCAGGAAGCCGACGCCACCAAGGAACAGCGTCACGACAACGGCCAGAACCACATAGGCGCTGTTGATATCGCACCACAGAAGAGCGGGAACAACGAGGGCCGTCAGCACGATCAGCCCCCCCATCGTGGGCGTTCCGGCCTTGGCCATGTGGCTCTTCGGCGCCTCCTTCTTCCCCTGCTCGCCTATCTGGCGGCGGCGAAGAATGGCGATGATCTTCGGACCGAAGACAAGGGCAATCAGCAACGCCGTAAGTGCGGCGCCGGCTGCACGAAAGGTCACGAACCGGAAGAGGCCAAGCCCCGGGGGATGAAAAAGCTTCTCGAGGTATTCCGCCAGATAGTAGAGCATCAGTCGATACGCCGACGATATTGATTGATTCTCATCCGCGCACCCTCGTCCGCTCTCCGCAGCAACCCTACAGCTCCTCTCGAAAACCGGTTGCGCTTCTCTGCCTACAAGTCCTGCAGCGCCGAATGGTAGAAGCTGTACCTCATCGATGTTCGTTCCACCGGCCGCCGGCCGCGCCACCAGACGCGACCGGAAGCCGCCGGATATCGTCCTTGGTCAAGGGGTGTCGATAGTCCGTATCCGTCGGGCAGCTCTCTCAGGCTTTCGAAGGCCTTCGGAGCACGCATCTTTTTTCACCCGCCAAGAGCGTATGCACCTGCAATGCATGCGCATCGCGGCGATCATCTTCTTCGTTTCCACCGTCGGGAAGCCGGCGCAGGCCGCTACAGCAGCTTCGCCACCACTTCCTCCATCTTCATCCCCCGCGAGCCCTTGATGAAGACGATGTCCTGCTCGGAGAGAATCGCCAGCAACGTTTCGGCGAGTTCCTCCTTGGTATCGAAGTACATCGGCTTCATTCGCATCGCCGCACCGCTTTTCAGAAGAGCACGATATGCGCGCTTCATTTCGGTGCCGTGGAAGAGTGCCAGACCGATCTTCGGCATGCCGGCGATCTCCTCACCGATGCGCGTGTGTTCGCGCGCCGAGCTCCGGCCCAGTTCCTTCATGTCCGCGAGCACGGCGATCCGGATTCCTCCGCGTGCGGGCTTCATCGCTGCAAGCGTTGCCAGGCCGGCAAGCACGGAGTCCGGATTGGCGTTGTAGGTATCGTTCAACAGACGCGCGCCGTTCGCGGCGGTCATCGGAGCCAGGCGGGCATATCCACCATGATATACCTTCGCCTCGAAGCCTTCCAGCGCACGCTTCACTGCGGCACCGGGCACACGCAGCGCCAGCGCAACCGCGGCGGCTGCAAGCGCGTTGCCGGCCGTATGCAGCCCCGGCGTACGGAGCTGCACCTCCAGCTCCTTCGCATTCGCGCGTCTGCGATCGCATATCGCGAGCTTCGGCGCGCCGCGTTCATCCAGCGCCCCGCGCCTGCCGGAGATGTCTGCGCCGGCGCCGCGGCCGAACGTGATCCGACGCTCCAGCCTGCGCCCCATCTTCCGAAGAAGCGGATCGTCCTGGTTCACGAAGGCTGTTCCGCCATGTATCGCCAGATATTCAAAGAGCGCTCCTTCCTCGCGCGCCACGCCTTCGATGGAGCCAAGAAGCTCCAGGTGTTCACGCCCGATGTTCGTGATGATGCCATGTGTCGGGCGAAGGATGGAGGCAAGCTTCGCGATCTCCCCGGGCGTGTTCGTGCCGATCTCCACCACGGCCGCCGTGTGGGCCGCATTCAATCGGAGCATCGTTGCCGGCACGCCAATCAGGTTGTTCAGATTCCCTTCGGTGCGCAGCACCGTATGGCGCTCCGCCAGCAGATCGGCAATCAACTCCTTGGTTGTCGTCTTGCCGTTGGAACCGGCCACCGCAATCACCGGGATGGTGAACTGCATGCGATGCGCCGTTGCAATCGTGCCGTAGGCGGCCAGCGTATCATCCACTGCAATCAGTGGCAGGCCCGCCGCATCGCCATCCCAGGCGGAACTCACCACGGCCGCCGCCGCGCCGCGCCGTGCAACGTCGCCGATGAAGTCGTGCCCGTTGAACGTCTCCCCCTGGAGGGCAACGAACACTTCACCCTTTTTCAATGAACGTGAATCGGTCGAGAAGCCTCGAACCGCCCGAGCGGCCGTTCTGGCGGAACCGTTGTACCGGCCGTTCTCGAGTTCGCGAAGCAGATCCCGGATCGTCTCGATGCTCATGGAGTCCCGGCTCTCTGAGGGCGATGCCGCGCCATCCACTCGCGCACGACCTCGGCATCGCTGAAATGACGGCGTTCGCTTCCAATGATCTGATAATCCTCGTGTCCCTTCCCGGCAACCAGCACCATATCGCCCGGGCCGGCCATCTCGAGCCCTGCCTCGATCGCCGCCTGGCGATCCACGATACGGTCCACCGTCACTCCGTGCTCGATTCCCGCAACGATCTCCGCGATGATCGCATCGGGGTTCTCGCTGCGTGGATTATCGGATGTCAGTATCACATGATCGGCCAGCTCCGCTGCAATCCTGCCCATCACCGGCCGCTTGGAGCGATCGCGGTCACCTCCGCAGCCGAAGACTGCGATGATGCGGCCGCCGGAGGCGCGCAGCTCATGCAGGCTGTGCAGAACATTCTCCAACGCATCGGGCGTATGTGCGTAGTCTATCACCGCTGTTGCGCCGCCGCCGAGCGGGATGGACTGCATGCGTCCCGGCACCGGCTCCAGCTGCGCAACCGCAGCGTGGAGTTGCAGCCGATCGTATCCCAGCGCCAGGCCAAGCGTCAGCGCCGAGGTCACGTTCCATACGTTGAACGTGCCGAGCAGCTGCGTGGCAAGCCGGAGCGTCCCCCCTCCCAGACGCTGCGAGAGGGTCAGCTCCCAACGCGAACCGGACGGATCGAGCTCAACCGCACCGATGCGGACGTCGGCATCTGGGGCCGAGCCGTACCGGTACACATCGCCCGGCCTGTCGCGCACCATGGCATTTCCGCTGGGATCATCCACGTTCACCGCCGCCGGTGCACCGGCACGAAGACTGTCAAAGAGCTTCTTCTTTGCCTCACGATACGCATCCATCGAGCCGTGAAAATCCAGATGGTCCAGCGTCAGATTCGTGAACACGGCTCCGGCGAAGTCCAGCAGGGCAACACGTTCCAGCACCAGCGCATGCGAACTGACTTCCATCACCACGGTGGTCATCCCTTCGTCGGCCATCTCGGCAAGTATCGTGGCGAGCTCCGGCGCCTCGGGTGTGGTATAGCCGGTAGGGACGATGCGAGAGACCATTTTGCCAAGCGTGCCGATCAGCCCAACCCGTTCACCGCAGGCGTTCAGAAGCTGCCGGAGCACGAAGGTTGCCGTTGTCTTCCCGTTCGTGCCCGTCACGCCGATCAGCTTCAGGTGCCGGGCAGGATAGCCTGCCAACGCGTGCGCCATCTGTGCCATGGCCTTCCGGGCATCGGGGACAACGATCAGGGTCACATCGTTGTCACGCAGTGCATCGGCCGGCATCTGCTCCGGCGCATCGGTAATCACCGCGGCAGCACCTGCCAGGATCGCCGCCTTCGTGAACTCGATGCCGCGATCGTCCGGCCCGTTCACCGCAACGAACAGATCATCGTGTTCCACGGCCCGGCTGTCGTACCGGATGGCGCCGATGCTTCGCGCGCATCGCCCCTCCACGTGGAGCACATCGTGCAGCGCAACCAGTATGGTTTCAAGCGGGAACAGAGCGTATGCCTTTCGGCTGCGTTTTTCAATCGATCATCTACTGTGTACTTGCACTCACCTGCAGAGGAGCGACGCATTGCGAACGCCCGATGCAAGTGGCGCATTCGGAGCGGGACTCTGCGAGCGCACAACTCCGCTTCCGCTGATCGCGGGAGTAATGCCAACGGCATTCAACACATTCAGCGCACGGCGGATGGACATGCCGCGCACATCCGGCATCAATCCGCGTTCCGCGGGATTGGAGAGAACCAGCGTGAGAACTCCGTGCGAGACCATCGCGCTTCCGGCGGCCGGAAGCTGCGAGGTTACAAGGCGCCCGGTGCCGCGAACAAGCATGCGGCATCCGTACTTCTCTCCGATGCGCCGGGCGGATTCGGCGTCCACTCCGCGCAGATCGGGAACCCGAATCTGTCCGTGATCCGAAACCGTCTGCGCAGCCGGAGAAGCCTGTTGTGCGGGCGCTCCCTGTTGCGCCGGGCCGTTCAGGCCTGCTTCCACCGCCGGCTCCGAGCCTTCGCGCGCATTGGCTACACCGGCGATACGCCGGGCAATCTCCCGGAAGATCGGCGCTGCCACCTGCCCGCCGTAATACCCATTGGAGGGGGAGTCCAGCAGCACCAGCAGCGTTATCTTCGGATCGTCTGCCGGAAAGAATCCAACGAACGATGCGTTGTACTTGGACTTGGAGTACTCGCCGTTCGCGAGTTGCTGCGACGTCCCGGTTTTTCCGGCGATGCGCAGCCCCTCCACCCGGGCCTCCGTACCGGTACCACGCTCCACCACGCCCACGAGCATCTCGCGCACCGTGTCCGCGGTCTCGCGGCTCACCACATGGCGGATCTCCTGCGGCTGGATCTCCTCGATCACCTCGCCATCGCGGTTCAGCCTCCGCTTCAGCAGATGCGGCTTCATCATCACGCCATGATTGGCCACCGCGGCATAGGCACTCACCAGTTGCAACGGCGTTACGGCAAGCTGATATCCGAATGCCATGAACTGCTGTGTCCCCTCGACGAACTCGTCCGGCTTCTTCACCTGGCCGCGAGCCTCGCCCGGGAGGTCGACACCGGAAACGATGCCGAACCCGAAGTCGCGCACATACTTGTAGAAGCGCGGAGCAGGGAGGCGCGATGCGATCTTGGCGAACGCGATGTTGCTGCTGTGCTCCATCGCCTCGCGCATCGTCATCACGCCGGCGGGATGATCGTCCCGGATCGTGTGCGGGCCAAGCTGATACACGCCCCCCTGGCCATCGAACGTTGAGCCGGGCGTAACCGCATGGTCCTCGAGCGCCGCCGCCGCCGTCACGATCTTCATCGTGGAGCCGGGCTCGTACATATCGGTGATCGCGCGGATGCGGAGCGCGGCCTGATCGGCATGGCGCAGATCGTTCGGATCGTACGTTGGACAGCTTGCGATCGCAAGGATCTCGCCGGTGCGCGGATCGATTGCTATCGCGGTTCCCGATGCCGCTCCCGCGCGATCCACCCCCTTCTTCAGCTCATCCTCGACAATTCCCTGCAGGTTGATATCGAGCGTGAGCACCAGCCCGTCGCCATGCTCCGGCGGCGACTGCGGCAGGTCCACATCCGGACGCCGATGCCCCCGCGCATCACGCTGCATCACGATGAATCCGTCGGCGCCGCGAAGCTGCTGGTTGTAGAACAGCTCCACGCCGTTCAGGCCGTTGTTGTCCACATCGGTACTTCCCAGCGCCTGCGCGCCGAGCGAAGCATATTCGAAGTGGCGCAGCGGCTCCTTCAGCTTTATCAAACCGTTGTCTTCCAGATCCTTCAGGCTTTCCAACTGCTCCCCGCTCACCTTGCGTCGAAGCCAGATAAAGGAGGTTCCGCGTGCCGTCAGCTTGCGAAGCCAGTCATCGTAGGACTCGCCGAACGCCGTGGAGAACGCCTTGGCAAGCCTGCGCGGGTTTTCGATGTGATTGGGATCGGCCGCAAAGGAGATGCTGGTTGTGTTCGCCGCCAGCAGATTGCCGTTGCGATCGTAGAGGACGCCGCGTTCGGCCTGGAGTGCAACCCTGGATTCGTACTGCCGCCGCGCCTGTTCGGCATACATGCCGCGGTCCATGATCTGCAGCTTCACCAGCCGGCCGGCGATCACCAACAGCGCAACAAGCAGAACCGCCGCAGGCACGTAAAGCCTGCGAGCGTCGCGCGGCGGCCTGGTTCGCGCAGGCGTTGCGCCGTTGCCGTTGGTTGCCGTTAGCATCAGCCTGTTGAAATCGATGGCCCGCATCGGGCCGGCATGAGTTGTTGCGTCTGTCTGGTCAGACCGGATTATCGAGTTCCGGAAGCGCTGCCATTGTGCACTGCCGGTGCACGATGGGCCGCTACGCCGGCCGCCGTGCCGGAGTGCGGTGAGCCTGTCTGCGCGGAGCCCGCCCGCTGAACGCCATTCCGCATCGCGTCTGTCTCTGCAGGCGGCGGCGCGGCCGGCGTCTGCGTGGCAGATGCCTGCGTGGCAGATGCCTGCATGCCGAGCTCCTGCGGCGGCATCGCCGGCTGCACCATCCCCAGCCGACTGGAGGCGAGCGAGGTCACACGATCCACGGACATCAACCGGAGCAGTTCGGCACGAAGCTGGGCGTTGTCGTTCCGAACCGCGTCGTGCTCCGTCTCCAACGATGATATCGTGCCCAACAGATCGTTGACGGCAATTGCGTTGGCGATGTAGAGCGTTGCCAGCACGGCTGCGGCGAAGAGCATCGCAGCCGTCACCCAGCGCCGAAGAAACGGACGTACCATGCCAGCCTCCGGAACGGGCTCGCTTGTCGCAGCCGCCGAACGGAGTGGTTCGCCGTAGGCTTCGCCAACAGCGCCACGCGCCATTGTGCGTCCGGTTGTCGACGTTGAAAACGTTGGCATGGGTTAGTTGTCTACGGAGCGGCTGCCTGCATGGCCCGGCCGCTCGTCGATCACCCGCTCTGCAACACGGAGCTTCGCGCTGCGGGCTCGCGGATTGCGCTCCACTTCGTCCGCCGTGGGCACGAGGGGTTTGCGCGTCATGATCTTCAATCGTCGTTCCTTGCTGCACCGGCACACCGGAAACTCCGGCGGGCAGATACAGTCGCGTTCTTCCTCGCGGAACTTCTCCTTGACAATTCTGTCCTCCAGCGAGTGATAGGTCAGAACGGCAAAGCGCCCGCCGCGACGGAGCAGGGGAATGAATCCATCCAGCGCACGTTCCAGTTCTCCAAGCTCATCGTTTGCGGCGATGCGGAGCGCCTGGAATACGCGCGACAATGTTTTGATAAGGAAACGCCCGGGGATCACGGACTCCACCGCCCCCCGAAGATCGGCGGTGGTATCGATCGCCTTCGCACTCCGCCTCCGCACAATCGCCCTGGCAATCGTCCATGCAGCCGGTTCCTCACCGTATCGTCTCAGAAGCGTCGCAAGGTCTTCGGCGCTTTCATTGTTGACGATATCGGCGGCTGAGGATCGCTCGGAGTTCATGTCGAACCGCATATCCAGCGGCATCTCCTGGCGATAACTGAGGCCGATCTGATCGGAATCCAGCTGGCGGCTCGATACGCCCAGATCGAGCAGCACGCCATCGAGAGCAACCCTCTCCTCGGCCAGCATCTCCACCGCCTGAGTGAAGTATGCCTGCCGCACCACGATGCCATCCCCCCACTCTTCACCGAACCGTTCGCGTGCGTTCGCGATGGCGCCCGGATCGGCATCGAATGCGTAGAGACGTCCCTTCCCACGGACGATCTCCAGGATCGCAGCAGCGTGCCCTCCGCCGCCAAGCGTTCCATCGGCATACGTTCCGCCGGCATCGTGAACCAGCATCTCCACCGTCTCGTGGAGCATCACCGGGATATGGTAGCTCCCGGCCATCGGTCAATGCGAGCGCAGCCCCATTACCGACTCGGCAACGGCAGCGTACGACTGGTTCCGCTTTCCCAGATACGTTTCAAAGATCTCAGGCGCCCAGATCTCGATGTGATCCATCGCACCGAGAATCAATGCCGTCTTCTCGATGCGCGCGAAGTCCGCCAGCGACTTCGGAATCATGATCCGGAACTGCCTGTCCAGCACAACCTCATCCGCCCAGTACAGCAGCGTCCGAAGGAAGAACCGCTCCTGATCGTTGAACTGATTCAACCCCTTCAGGTTCTCCTCGAACTTCTTCCACTCGTCCAGCGGGTATGCATACACGCAGGGATCGTCATCCGGGCCACGGGTGATCACGAACGTGTCGTTCGCCTCCGGCGCCATGCTCTTACGCATCTTCGCCGGAACGTTCACGCGTCCCTTCGCATCCACCGAGTATTGTTCGCGACCCTTGAAGAATGACATTGGACCCCTGCGAGACTGGGCGAGATTACCATAATCCCCCACTTTTACCCACTATCACAGCGCAAGATAGTTTTTCGGCTTGGACAATGCCACTTAAAATCACCTTTGTTTAAAAATTTTCTTGAACGGAGCCGGTTCTGGCGCCAGAACGTGGTGGTAGATAGTGGGGCACATGAGGTGGGATATTATCTCACCCATCGCTTGCACTGGGCAATCCTGCCCCCGGTCTGCTGCGCAACTGCGCCGTTTCGCCACAATTCGGATGAATGAGAGGGGGAACGTGCATGGTTCAAGTGTTGGTTGAGGATAGGTCCGAATCGGGTGGGTGAGAGTGGGGAGTCGTGTAGAAAACGGGTGTGCCAAACCGGGGCGATGCGATTGCCGGAACCGGTAATGATACCGGCTGCCAACGATACCGCTGCGGGAGCGGCGGAACGATTAGATGACCGTAGCTTCGAGGAGATCGATCATCCCCTTTACATAGGGATGATCCACCCGGGCCTGGAGTCCGGATGTCTGAGCGGGCCGGGGCTTTTCCTGCTGGCGGGTCTGCATCGCTGCGTTTATCGCCCCCTCGATTCCGAGCGGCGCCTGGAAGAAACTCTGCAGCTTCTCCACCAGCACCTCACGGCTCCGGTTCAGGAAGGACATCTCGGTAGCATTTCCC
The DNA here is from genome assembly GCA_035549015.1 of Kapaibacterium sp. (SeqCode). Classification (GTDB taxonomy): domain Bacteria; phylum Bacteroidota; class Ignavibacteria; order OLB7; family OLB7; genus JAFDZV01. The sequence goes on along the minus strand of DASZRW010000005.1, from coordinate 26,785 downwards.
ACGTAGACGCGGAGCGTATTTCCATAGATCTCCACCGGCTTCATCTCGCTGAGCACGGTGGCCAGCCCCTTGCGATCGTTGCAGAACTCGAGGAACTCGCTCCATCGTCTCTGCACGTCGCGGAGCGCCGGCAGGCCTGCGGCAGCCGGCTCCGCAACAACCTCCGCTCCGGCGGCCATCGTGAACCCGCCGGCGGAGACGGCTCGGGGAGCCGAGCTCTGAGGATCGTTGGTGTAGATCGGATCGCGACCCGGCGTAACGGGAGCGCTGGTCGGGAAGCTGGCCAGATCCTTCACGGAGTCGCGCTTCTCCTCCTTCGGCAGCAACTGTTCCTTCAGAGCCGCCGAGTAGCTCGAGGGGGGCTCCGCAACCACTCCTCCCCGGGCGGATAGCGCGGCCTCATCGGCCGCCGGCACCTGCTGCGGAGCGGCCGGCGCCGGCGCCGCGGGTGCTGCTCCGCCGGATGGCGCCCCCGCACCCGTTCCCCCGGCCGGATGGTCCGGCAGCCTGTCGATCTTCTGCAGCAGCTCCGCCAGGTTGACCGTGGCATCCATGGTTGCCAGCTGCACCAGGGCAAGCTCCAGACGAAGACGCGGCTGCGAAGAGATGCGGATTGCCTGCTGTGCCGCCAGCGTCACATGAAGCGCGCGGATCATATCCCCCTGCTCCATGGCACGCGCCTCATCCTCGTAGCGCTCCAGATAGGTCTTCGCGGATTCGATCAGCCGCGCCGAGCCGGTGGCCATCACCGTGAGGTAGTTCCGGAAGTGTTCGGCCAGACCGATCAGAAATTCCTGCACGTCGTAGCCGTCGCGCATGATCTGCTCGACGATGGCGAACGCCTCGGCCACCTGATGCGTACGCATCATGTCGGTGACGCGGAAAAAGAAGGCATGGTCGATAACGTTCAGCGCCTCGTTCGCCTGCGCGTACGTGACCGTGGTGCCGCAGAAGGAGGTCACCTGGTCGAAGATGGACTGGGAGTCGCGCATCGAGCCATCCCCCTTGCGGGCGATCACCACCAGTGCGTCCTCGTCGATCTGCATCCCCTCCTGCTCCGCGATGTACTTCAGGCGGCCAACGATGTCCGCGATCTGCATCCGCCGGAAGTCGAACCGCTGGCAGCGCGAGAGGATCGTGGCCGGCACCTTGTGCGGCTCCGTGGTGGCGAAGACGAAGACGAGATGCTTCGGCGGCTCCTCCAGCGTCTTGAGCAGGGCATTGAACGCGGAGGTGCTGAGCATGTGCACCTCGTCGATGATATACAGCTTGTACTTCCCCCCCAGCGGCGGATACTTGGCGTTGTCGCGCAGCTTCCTGACGTCCTCCACCGAGTTGTTGGAGGCGCCGTCGATCTCCACCACGTCCATGGAACGCCCCTCGGAGATCTCGCGGCAGGTACTGCAGACGTTGCACGGCTCGAAGTCCTCGCCGCGGTTCTCGCAGTTGAGCGCCTTGGCCAGGATGCGCGCCGTGGTGGTCTTGCCAACACCCCGCGGTCCGCTGAAGAGATATGCATGATGCAGGCGTCCCTGCCTGATCGCGTTCTTCAGCGTCTGCGTCACATGCTCCTGCCCCACAACGGAGTTGAACTCCGACGGGCGCCACTTCCGTGCTGTTACCTGATATTCCTGATGATCGGCCATGATGCGAGCGTCCTCTCCGAGAGCTGCCAACGGTAAGGAGAGAAACATACGAAGAAAGGGAGGAGGGGCAAGATGGGGAAGGATTGCTTACAGATGGGAGACAATGGATCTCCAACATATGGCCGTTCCCGTCAACCGGATCCGGCCCGCCGTGAACCATGGGACAATTTCTCGATCTGGTGCCCCGCAAAGGTATCCAACCCTGGATCTCCGAGCCAAAGAGCACGCTGTGCGGCGGCACTCCGGATCAGTGGAGACATCACGGATGCCGGAGGCGTTGTAAAAGAAGTTTGGTGGCATCCGTGTGGGAGATGTACGCTGAGCATCCCGGAGGTCGGGCGGTCAAGTGCGTGCCGAAGCATGTTCATCGCGATGCCGACGGCCATGTGGAGATACGATTGGCGGCGAACCAGTTCAGGAAGGCATTGAGCACCTCCGTCATGCTGCTCCATGGAACGGTTGTGTCGGTAATGGTGCCGGTCCTGTTGTCGCGCCAGACCCATCGCGCATCATCGCCGGACTTGAGCAGGATGGTAAAGGTGTGATCGAACCCATCGCCACTGTCGGGAAAAATCCTCAGCCTGTAGTACGATGAGTACAGCGCTGCATCGTGCGCCTCGTCGCGGCCCGAGCAGTCCGGCCCGCCGTAGATCACGCAGTGCGTCTCGTGAATCACGTCCGCACCATTCAATGCCATCAGTTCGGCATTCTCGTACATCCCGGCATCCCTGCAGAGGTCCTCCAGTCGGTAGGCAACGAAGTCGATAATCGAAGACTGATCCCAATCGCCGAGTTCGTTCCCATTAATGTGGAAGCGCATGGCGCCATCGTTGTATTTGCCCGATTCCGGATCAAGCTCGCATTCGATGGCAAACGTTTCGAGATCGCCGAATGTCATGTGGTTCCCTGCTGATTATTTTTGCGTTCGCATTTTCAATTGAGCATCAAGCTCTTTTTGAATGGATTTTGGTGGATTTCGTGGTTGCCCGCTCTGGCTTTTACTTGAACCGTTCCAGTGGACTTCGCCGTTCGAACCTTGGTAGCGATAATATACTCCATCGTTATTAATCCCCCAATATTCATCTCCATGTGCTCGCTGTACTTTGTACTCCGGATTCTCGATCGCAGTCTGATATACATCCCCGGCATCATCGGGGAGGGGATCTTTTTGGCCGCGCTTAACCTTTGGATGGTTGGGGTGATGCTGTGGATTTTCAGTATACCTTGGCTTCGGTCTCTCCGCGTGGACGGTATTCGGTTCGGCATCGCCGGGACCGTGCGCAGCAGTGGGCGGATTTGTCTCATGTGTTTGTTCTTCAGATGCATGCTCCTCGTGCGACGTAGCTGCCGGGGCCTTCTGCTTCTCTTCGCCCTCGTGAGCCGTTGTGGTCGGGGTTGTCTCGTGCGTCCGGTCCTCTGCGGCAGGCCTCTCATGCGAAGACGACGAGGGCGTACCCTGCCTGTGACCTGTCCCCTCTTCAACGTGCTCCCCGTGTTCTGTGGCGTTGCGTGTACCCGCCGGGTGACTGGGATGTGCACCTTCCTGTTCGCTTTCCAGAGTCCGTTGGCCGTGTGCATTGGGCTTTGAAGGACCCTCCGAGCCTTCCATGATGCTGTGCGCCGTTCCCCGATTACTACGGGGAACGGTCTCGTGTTCCTCATGTGCAACCTTCGGCTTGCCCGAAGGCACTTGCGGAAGCTCCTCTCCTTCGCCCGCAGTACTCAGCTTCCCTCCTGTTGCATGCGAGGACGTGTTTGCAGCAGGCGGTTCCTCCTCCGTCATGTTCATTCCATGCCCTCTGCCGCTCCCCCCCGAAAGCGGCGGCTCGCCGGCCTCCGCCGGTTCCGGCATTCCGCCCCCCTGATGCATCTCTTCAAGGCGCGACTCGGCCTCCGCGGCGCCCAGGTCGTACAATGTGGCCCCCTGCATGTATTTGCCGAACCCGGTCAGGTGCAGGTTCTCAAGATCGGCCCTGGTTGCGGGGTCGTTGCCATTGGTTCTGGCGATCTGAATCTGGACATCGCCTGGAAGCGGCCGGTAGAGATTGTCCTTGTAGTATGAATGGGGATAATGCTGGTACTGAACGTGGATGAATCCGATGAACTTCCCGTTGTATTCAACGCGATATCTCGATCCTATGAATGAGAAGACTTCGTTGGAGCCGCCGTCGATATACGTGAACGTGAACTTCTCCGGATCGTATCCAAGCTTCCGCATTCCCTCCTTGTCCATCGGTGGCAGTGGCAGAATGGGCAGTCCGGCACTATTGAACTGATTCAACTCGCCCAATGCATTGAGCGAGTCGCGGCGGCGAACAACGTCGGGATCCTTCATGACATCAGTGCACCGCGCCAGCTGCAGCCCGCTCTTCAGGGCCGGCTTCGCGTTCTCGCGCATTCCCTCCATCAATCCGCGGAAGCCACGCAGCCCGCGTGCAAGCGAGCGCACGAGCGCCCCCCGCGTGGAGCGCTCGGCGTCACGCTCCACCGATTCGGTGGCTGCCGGCTCCTCCTCCCCGGCATCGCGCTGCTGAAGCACATGCGCCAGCTCGTGCGCAATCAGGCCCTCGCCGGTCAGCGTGCCCGGCCGGTACTCGCCGGCGCCGAACACCACATCCCTCCCCACCGTGAACGCTCGCGCGTCCTCCCGGGCCGCAAGCGCGGCGCTTCTGGAGTCCGCGTGGATGCGCGCATCGCCCACATCCTCACCCAGCGCATCGCTCATGCGGCTCCGCACGTCGGCGGCGAGAGGCTCTCCTTCACCAAGCTGTTCGCGGATCTGCTCCACACGGTTTTCGCGAGCCACGGCCTCGGCGCCGAGGGTTTCAAGAGCCGCCGCCGCGGCCGGGGTTTCGGTACGCATCCGCTCCAGACGCGCCAGATAGGAGGAGCGGCGCCCGCCTGCAGAATCGATTATGTCGCTCCACGATACGCCCGCCGGTAGCGAACGCGGGGCACCGTGCGGGATGTCCCCCAGCGAGCCGGTGCGGGCGAAGCGCGCCAGGCCCCGCTCGATGCGCGCCGCAACCAGTTCCACGTATCGCTCCGCCGTATCGGCAGCGGCTGCGTCCGGGATGTAGCGATGAATCGCGCTCTCCAGATGCACGGCGTCCTGCGAACGATAATATCCGAACCAGTAGGCTATCCACGGGCATCCCTGTGCCGTCCAGACCGTCCCCTTCAATGCCTCCTCCGCCCGCTCCAGCACCACGTGTTCCAACCGGTCCAGATAGTCACCACGACGCATCTGCCCGGGTTGGAGCCCGTCGACTCCATCCTCCACGATCAATCGCGAGGCCTGCCCGCTGGCACCGGCCGTACGGCTTTCCCCTTTCTCATCGAGGCTCCGGACCATACCACCCTGCCGGACCTGCTGCATGCCTGTGCGATGCGGAGCATCGTGCAGTTGCTCCGCATTCTCAACCTCTGCTGGCTCGGAACGCCGCTGCGGAAGCAGGTGAACCGGAGGCGAGATTCGCCTGGGAGGTGGAGCCGATGCGGATTTCGTGGAGCCCGGACGCTGATTGTTGCTGGTGCTCATGGTGCAATCCCGCTGGGATGGAACAACACGTTGTGCGTGGTGGTTGCCGGCGGCATCGGCCGGTGTCGCTCGCGGCCAAGATCCTGCCCATGCGGCAGCGGACGCGATGCGTTTGAACGGAGACGAATACTGAACGTTGCGGCGATACGAACGGCGGCAAGTTATGGCTGGGAATTACCCGATGTCAAGCGCGAATTGCGTCGTGGGCGTGCTCTTCTGCGCGAAACGCGGGAGGATGCACCGCCAAGGACGCAGAGGAGCGCAATGGGGATGGCGCGCTCCGCAGTGGACGCGCTAATTGCGCAGATACCAGACGCCGTCCACACGAGTGAATTCGATGGTCCGGTGCGAGCCGATCTTCTTCGGAAGCTTGAACGTGGCGAGGCTTCCATCTGCGGCCACCACAGGTTTCCTGCGCCGTATGCTCTTCAGTGCCTCGAGCACCATGTCCGCCTTCTCCATGCCGAACTGACGCGCCTTCGCCTCCATCTCCATTCCCTCCATCATCTGTGTTCTCCGCGAGGGCTCGACGAAACGATCGAGGAAATCCCGATAGTGCTGCGACTCCAGCATCACAATGCCGGAATCGATCGCGGCACGCAGATGCTCGGGGGAGGAGTCGCCATGGACAACATGGCCACCGAATCGAGTGGCCTGCGCGCGTACCGACGTGATACCCGGACATGCCGTGAGAACGAGAACGAGGGCGAGCAGGCTGAACGAACGATTGATCATGACCGGACGAATTGTTGACGGGGCTGCTCGCACGGTAGAACGGTGCGGCATCACCGCACCCAAGGCTGGGGCCGTTCCGCGGAGCGGAGGGCACAAATATGCGGTTCCAACCGGAATGGTCATAACCGCCCGGCGAACGGCGCAACAACATGATGCGGGGCCACGGAATATTTGGAGATGCCGGCCACCTTCCACTTATTGCGAAGCGAATCATTGTCGCAACAGAGATATGCACGCAACGTCCGGCTTGTACGTCATGGCCCGGTACGCAGCCCATCACCGGGGCGTCGCCGCGGCCGTTCGCGATGGACGCTTTCCGGCATCACACCTTCCAAGGGATCCATGAAGCTCCTTTACACATACCTGAAACAGTACTGGCCCCTGATCCTTCTGGCGCTTCTGCTTGCAACGATCAACCAGGTGTTCTCGCTCTTCGACCCGCAGATACTCCGGCGCGCAATCGATACGTATGCACAACACTACGATCGATATGGGCCGTCGGAATTCTTCAAGGGGATAGGCTTTCTCCTCCTCGCTGCCGTCGGCGTTGCGTTCATCTCGCGGGTGGCCAAGAATTTTCAGGACTATTTCATCAACGTCATCACGCAACGGCTTGGAGCACAGCTCTACACGGACGGCCTTCGCCATTCGCTGCGGCTTCCGTACAACGTCTTCGAAGATCAGCGGAGCGGTGAAACGCTGGGCAAGCTGCAGAAGGTGCGGCAGGATACGGAGCGGTTGATCTCGGCATTCATCAACATCCTGTTCACGTCGCTGGTGGGCATCGTCTTCGTGACGGTGTACGCCATCAGCGTGTACTGGGTGATTGCCCCGATCTACTTCGTCACCGTGCCGCTGATCGCCTGGATAAGTTCCGTGCTGAGCCGCAAGATCAAACGCGTGCAGAAGCAGATCGTTGCGGAGACTACGGCACTGGCCGGCACCACTACGGAATCGCTCAGGAACATCGAGCTGGTGAAGAGCCTGGGCCTGGCCAATCAGGAGATCGACCGCCTGAACAACACCACGGACAAGATCCTTCAGCTCGAGCTGAAGAAGGTGAAGTATGTCCGCAGCCTCAGCTTCGTGCAGGGAACGGTGGTGAACTTTCTGCGCACCACGATCCTCTTCACGATGCTCTATCTGATCTATGCGCAGACGATCACGGTGGGTGAGTTCATCACGCTCTACATCTACTCGTTCTTCATCTTCGGGCCGTTGCAGGAGATCGGCAACATCATCAACATCTACCGCGAGGCGGAGGTGTCGCTGGCAAACCTCACGCAGATCCTGGAGGCGCCGGTGGAGGCCACGCCGGAGAATCCGCGGCCGCTCCACTCGATCGAGACGCTCGCCTTCGAGCATGTGAGCTTCAGGCATCTGACCGCACACGCCAGGGCATTGGAGGATGTGGGCTTCACGGCGCGGCGCGGGGAGACGATCGCGTTCGTTGGCCCCTCCGGCTCCGGCAAGACGACGCTGGTGAAGCTGCTCGTGGGCCTGTATCAACCGGATGAGGGGCACATCCTCTACAACGGAAACCCGGGGGACACGATCGACCTCAACTCGCTCCGCGAGAAGATCGGCTTCGTTACGCAGGACACGCAGCTCTTCTCCGGCACGATCCGGGAGAACCTCCTGTTCGTGAACCCGACCGCTACGGACGAGGAGTGCCTGGACGTGCTTGCCAAGGCATCGTGCACATCGCTTCTTGCACGTGCGGATCGCGGACTGGATTCGGTGATCGGCGAGGGAGGCGTGAAGGTTTCGGGCGGTGAGAAGCAGAGGCTTTCGATTGCGCGCGCACTGCTCCGCAAGCCGGATCTGCTGGTGTTCGACGAGGCGACATCGGCACTGGACTCGTTGACCGAGGAGGATATCACCGAGACGATCCGCGAGATCTCCTCGACGAACAACAAGATCACCATCCTGATCGCCCACCGGCTTTCCACGATCATGCATGCGGACACGATCTACGTGCTGGAGCATGGGCATATCGCGGAGTCCGGCCGGCACGAGGAACTGCTGGAGCAGAAGGGATTGTACTACGCAATGTGGCGCCAGCAGATCGGCGAGCGCCGAATTCTCAAGGCCGCATAACCGATACCGGCTGAGGAAACGAACGGCGCCCCGGAGCATTCTCGAGTTCCGGGGCGCTTCCATTATGCAGCCTGTCCCCGCAGAACACGGCGCGCCGGCACGGCGGGGTGCCGCGCACACCGGCATCTCAGCGCGAGCGGATCCAGCGCATGATCTCCCCCATCGACGGCCGCTTGCCGTACATGAGGATCGCGGTGCGGAATACTTTTCCCGCGATCCATACCAGCACGATCGTGGAGAGGATCATCACACCGACGGTGCTCAGGATCTCCCACGCCGGCGGCATCTTCGCCACCACGCGGATCATCATCAGCGACGGAGCCAGGAACGGGATATGGCTCAACACGCGTACGTACGACGCATCGGGCATCTGGATCACCACCACCGAGAACGCCATCGGGAAGACGAGCAGCATCATGAGGTAGGAGTTCGCCACCTGGGCCTCCTGCTCCGTTGTGACAAGCGAGCCCACACCGATGAAGAGCGCCGCATAGAAGATGTATCCCAGCACCATGTAGGCAAGGATGAGGGGAAGCACCGCAACAACGCTCTCGAGTGATGTGGTCACCTGCATCGGAATGGTGAGGAAGGTGAACGCGCTCAGCGCCAGCAGAACCCAGACAAGCATCTGCGTGATCCCCAGGCCGCTCAAGCCCAGCAGCTTTCCCCACATCAGTTCGTACGGCGTACAGCTTCCAATCAGCATCTCCATGATCCTGTTGGACTTCTCCTCCACCAACCCGCGCACCAGCGACTGGCCGGTAGTGATAACGAGGAACATCAACAGAATGCAGCCGGCATAGGCCGTGAAGAACGTCACCAGGAAGCCGCTGCCCTGTTCGCCCTGCTTCGTCACCTTGATCGGTGTGATGTCGATATCGCGGGTCAGCCTGGAATAGAGCGCCGAATCGATCCCGGCCTCGTGCAGCTTTCGCTGCGAAACGATCTGCTGAATCACATGCTCGAACTTCGAGAGCATCACGATCTCGCTCGGGTTGGTGCTCCGATACGTTACGCGGATCTGTCCGGCGCTGTCGCGCAGCACGAGCGTACCATCTGTCACCTCCGCAAGCACGTCGCGATCGGAGCGGGCAAGCGCGGAGTCGAAACGGCCGGTGCTTCCCATGTAGTCGCGCACGGTATAGGCGCGCTGTCCGCTGGCAAGCTTCATCTGCTCCAGTTGTGCGCGGAGATCGGCCGCCAGCGTGCCGGTGGAGTCCACAACGGCAATCACCTTCGTCTTGTCCGCATCCTGATTGAAGAGGAGGGAGGGTCCGACGGAGAAGAGCACGATCAGAAGCGGCGTCACCACGAGCGAGATGATGAAGCCCTTCGAACGCACCTTCTGCAGGTATTCCCAGCGGGCGATCGCCCAGATGCGACTCCAGTTCATTGGGCTCCCTCCTTTGCCTTGACCGTGTCGATGAAGATGGAACGAAGCGACGGGCGCACCAGTTCAACGCGTGACAGCCGGAGACGATCGGTGATATGCGGCAGCAGATCGTTCACGGTAGTTCCCTGAACAACCTTCAGCTCCGCGAAGTTGGAATCGATGGCGGCCTCCGCAACCATCGGCAGCTCGCGCAGGAACGCGCCGTCGCCCTGGTACTCCAGATGAATACTGTTGGAACCGTGGTTGGTGCGTACGTCATCAACATCGCCTTCGAGCACCACCTGTCCCTTGTTGATCAGCGCGATCCGGTTGCAGATCCGTTCGGCGACATCCATCTGATGCGTCGAGTAGAGGATCACCCGATTCTCCGCGCGCAGCTCCTCGATGATCTGGCTGAGCAGCTCCTGATTCATGGGGTCCAGCCCGGAGGCCGGCTCATCGAGAATCACATAGTCCGGCTTGTGGATCAGCGCGATCACGATCTGCACCTTCTGCTGATTCCCCTTGGAGAGCTCCTCCACCTTCCGGCGTTCGCTGCCGGCCAGATCGAACCGGCGCAGCCATTCGGCGGCGCGAACCCTGGCGTCGCGATCGTTCATGCCGCGCAGCCGCGCGAAGTAGAGAATCGTCTCCAGGATGCGCGCCTTCTGATACAGCCCTCGTTCCTCCGGCAGGAATCCGATGCGCTGGCGAATGCCCTCGCTGAACGGTTGGCCGTCGTACGCGATGTCCCCGGAATCCGGTTGGATGATGTTGTTGATCATCCGGATCGTGGTGGACTTGCCTGCGCCGTTCGGTCCCAGCAGACCGAATATGGCGCCGCGCTGCGCCACGAGCGTCACATTGTTCACCGCGTGAACGGCGGTGAAGCGTTTATGAAGATGGTTTGCTGCAAGCATGAAAATTTCTCTGCGATATCGTCGGTGACGCGCTACGCCGGGCGCAGCCGATTGTTGCGCAACGCTCGCAACGGCCCGAATATACGCCCGCATGCCGCAGAAACGGGCTCGAATCCACCATTCCACATCACATCTCTTCACTTTTGCACGTCACGCGGGGCGGCGTATATTTGTTGTTCCCGTGTGCGAACCGCCGCGCATTGCGGCAATGATATTGAGGCGTCGCCAAGCGGTAAGGCAGCGGCCTTTGGAGCCGCCATTCGTAGGTTCGAATCCTACCGCCTCAGCAGTCGATGCCGCACGCCCCATGCAGCGAGCGGCATTCGATTTTTCGGGCGACGATCGCTGTACGCCGGGCAACGGCCAGGCTGTGAGCGATCGGCGCAACCGGAAACCATGAGCCCCTGCCCGCGGAGGCACGCGGCGCCCAACCCTCGGCGGCGGCCCGGCAAAGCTAGAACCTCCCCCCGATCTGCTTTCGCGTTTCGGGGACCCGCTTGACAGCACGGCATTCTGTCCGCAATTCATGGCCAAGTTCAAGATCGTGACCGGGCGATCGAACCCGGAGTTCGCTGCCAGAGTGGCACGAGCGGCGGGCACGACGCTCGCCAGGGTTGACATCCGCAACTTCTCCGACGGTGAGATCTGGGTGAAGTACGATGAAAATGTCCGCGGTGAGGACCTGTTCATCGTACAATCCACGCAGCCCCCTTCGGACAATCTGTTCGAGCTGCTGATGCTGATCGATGCAGCACGGCGTGCGTCGGCGAAGCGCATCACCGCGGTGATACCGTACTTCGGCTACGCCCGGCAGGACAGAAAGGATCAGCCCCGTGTGGCGATCACGGCGAAGCTGGTGGCGAACCTGATCACCGAGGCCGGAGCGGATCGCGTGATCACAATGGATCTGCACGCTCCGCAGATCCAGGGATTCTTCGACATCCCGTTCGATCACCTTTATTCGTCGCCGGTGTTCACCCGGCACATTCGGAACCTCGCGCTTCCGAACCTCACGATCGCCTCGCCCGATGTGGGCGGCCTGAAGCTTGCGCGCGCCTATGCGAAACGCCTGAACGCCGGGCTGATCTTCATCGACAAGCGGCGCCCCCGGCCGAACGTGGCCGAGGTGATGAACATTGTCGGCGAGTCCACCGGGCGCACCGTGCTGGTGATCGACGACATCATCGACACGGGGGGCACCTTCACCAATGCCGTGCGGGCATTGAAGGACAGCGGCGCCACGAAAGTGTACGGCACCTGCACCCATCCGGTGCTGAGCGGCAAGGCCTTCGAGCTGCTCGAGACCTCGCCGCTGGAACAGTTGATCGTTACCGACACGCTTCCCCTGCGGCGCCCGTCGCCGAAGATCGTGGTCAAGTCGGTGGCAAAACTTTTTGCCGAGGCGATCCTCCGCATTCACGACAACCAGTCGCTCTCGAAGCTGTTCGATACGGACTAGACGCGCGACTGCAGCCCATGAACCGTCCGCCCCTGAGCCGCCGGCGTCAGGCCCCGGAAGGAATGGCGGCTGAGGAGACGATTGGCCTGCGAGAGACATCGCACGGCAACGCGGACGGGCTTCGCCCGGATGCATTCTCAACTCTGCGACGATGAACGGCATCGATATCGATGCCCTGTTGTTCTTTCGACAACTCAGTTCGCTTACTAATCACGTACTCGAGGAGGAACCGAAGCATGAGCGAAATCGTAATTCAAGCAAAGCGCCGGGACGCTGGGCGCAGCAATGCACGTGCACTGCGTCGCCAGAGCGTCGTCCCCGGCATCTACTACTTCCACGGCGAGGATCCGATCCCGGTCGCCGTTGCCGAACTTGCCCTTCGCCCGCTGATCTATACAACCGAATCGCACCTTGTCCGCCTGAAGCTGGACGACGGTTCGGAGAAGACCTGCGTGCTGAAGGACATGTCGTTCGATCCCATCACCGACCGTCCTACCCATTTCGACTTTCAGGGTGTGGCTGCAAACGAGACCATCCGCGTGGAGGTTCCGTTGACACTGGTTGGCCAGGCGATCGGCCAGCGTGACGGCGGCGTCGTGGATCACGTGCTGCACAAGGTGGAAATCGAGTGTCTGCCGCAGCACATGCCGGATCACGTGGAGGTGGACATCACCAATCTGCACGTGAACGACTCGTTCCACGTGAGCGATCTCAACATCCCGAACGCAACCGTTGTGACTGCAGGCGACATCAGCATCGTCACGATCGCGCAGCCGCGTACCGCCGAGGCATCCTCGGAGGTTACCGAGCCGGAGGTTATCTCGAAGGGGAAGACCGAGGCCTGATAGGGAGCTCGCGAACGGCCGGTGCTCACGGCACTTCCTTTCACTCTGGCCCGCACCTGCATGAAGGTTGTTCTTGCACTCGGTAACCCCGGCGCGCGCTATGCCGCAACACGGCACAACATCGGTTGGATGATTGCCGATGCCGTGGCCGGCAGGCTCGGCTGCGATTTCGTTGCCGGCCGCGGCGATTACTACGCGGCCTCGGCCCGGGTTGGCGATGAAGATCTGCTGATCGTGAAGCCAACGACGTACATGAACAACAGCGGTGTTGCTGCGGCGCAGATTGTGGAGCGCTTCGGAGTTCCGGTTGAATCGATCCTCGCGATCGTGGACGAACTCCAGTTTGCAACCGGACGAATTCAGTTGCGTCCCTCCGGCTCGTCGGGCGGACACAACGGCACGGAGTCGCTGATCTATCATCTCGATTCGATCAACTTCCCACGGCTGCGCTGCGGCATCGGGAACGAGTTCCCGTCCGGTATGATGGCGGACTACGTTCTCTCTCCCTTTCCCCGCGAAGAGCACGCACTTGTGGAGAAGATGATCGAGGAGGGGGCCGACGCAGTAATAACGTGGGTACGCGAGGGAACCGGCCGGGCGATGAACCTCGTGAACACGCGACGCCAGGCCGAGACGAAGAACGATGCTGCCGGAACCGGCGACGGACCGCAGGCCCGTGAGGACGGGACGCCGGGCACATAGCAGCGTGCTGCGGTACTGCGGCACAACGGGCTGTTCAACGCGATCGGATGCACGCCGGCCGAACCGCCGCGCGCAGAGCGCCGGCAACGTTGTTGAACGGTTCAATGGGAGAACGACTCCTGCTCTCCGCATCCACAGACGGAGGGCTAGCGATATGCACATTCATAGACGTTAACCATAGGAGATACACACTCGTGAATATGAAGCACTACGAGACGACCATCATCATCAATGGAGCGCTCGAGGAAGAACCGATCATGCAGGTAGTGAGCAGGACATCGGACTTCATCGCGCGCAACGGTGGTGAGATCAAGAATGCCGATCACTGGGGCCGCCGCCGTCTGGCCTATCCGATCAACAAGAAGAACAACGGCTACTACGTTCAGTTCCAGGTGGATGGGCCCGGCGAGCTGATTCATCAGCTCGAGCGGTTCTATCAGCTCGAGGAGCACATCATCCGCTATCTCACGCTGCAGCTCGACGACAAGGACATCCAGAGCCGCGACGAAATGCGGCAGCGCCTGCTTGCCGAGGCCGAAAGCGCCGAAGAGGCCGCTGCGGCGCCGGAGAACGGCGAGACCGCAGTGGGCAAGGACGACAGCGCCCGCTGAGAGCTGCAACCGGAAACATTCTGCGCTCCGTTGCCTCCCGGCATTCGAGCGCGGAATGCCGGAAGCTTCAAGGTGCTATCTTCCCGGCCGGTTCGCGCACGTGAGCGTGTGTAGATTGCATACGAATGGATGAACAATGAACGAGATCAATCGGTAGGAGATTGACGTATGGCCGAACTGAAAATGCCCGAGCTGAATTCCGTGTTGATTGCCGGGAACCTCACGAAGGACCCTGTTATCCGTCAGACCCGCAACGGCACACCGGTCGCGAACTTCTCGATCGCATCGAACAGGAAGTTTCGTGACGGTGACAACCAGTGGCAGGAGGATGTCTGCTACGTCGGCGTTGTTGCGTGGAATCGTCTTGCCGAGAGCTGTGTGGACAAGCTGCGAAAGGGAAGCGCCGTGCTGGTGGAAGGGGAGTTGCAGAGCAGGACATGGCAGACCGACGACGGCTCAACCCGCTCCACCGTGGAGATCAAGGCTCGCCGCATTCAGTTCCTCAACAAGCGCCGGGCCAGCGACATGGCCGATGACGGCGTTGTCGAAGAGGACTTTTCAGTGTATGAGTGCGATGATGAATCCTTCACGGTCTCATCGAACAACGGCACCTCGTCGCGCGACCCGTTCGAGACGATCTTCGACGAGAAGGTCGAGTTGGATCGCCCGAACGTGACCCGCTGAAAAGCGCCGCGGCATCCTGCCGGCATCGATGCGATTCGCCGGCAGCCCAATAGCAACATTATCTACAGCAACCGATAGAAACGGAACAGCAATGAAAGTCATTCTGCGTCAGACCCATGAGAATCTGGGGACCATCGGCGACATCGTGGATGTCAAGGATGGGTACGCCCGGAATTTCCTGATCCCGCGCTCGATCGCATATCGCGCCACGCCGGGCGCATTGCGTGCCATCGAGAGCGAAAAGAAACTCTATCAGGCACAGCAGGCACGCCTCGAAGCCGAATCCCGCACTCAGGCGGAGCGCCTGGAGTCCGTCTCGATCACGATCCCGATGCGGGTCGGCGAGGAGGATCGCCTTTTCGGTTCGGTGACGTCGCTGATGATTGCCGACGAGCTCGGCCGTCAGGGGCACGAGGTGGATCGCCGCATGATTCAACTCCCCGAGTCGATTCGCCACCTGGGCATGTACGACGTTCCCATCAAGCTCCACGCCAATGTTACCGCAACGCTCAAGGTGTTCGTGGTGAACAAGGAAGGCGAGGGAGAATAACGTCCGGCCCTGCTCAGGCAGGCGGACCGTTCGGAAGATCCATCATGAAGAACCGAGGGGATGCGCTGTTCGGCAGCGCATCCCCTTGTTGTTTGGTCGCGGCACCACGGCGCCGATGAGCGTGCTGGGAACGAAACGGGCCGGCCGGGTGTTCTCCACCTGGCCGGCCCGTTGCCGATTGTTCGCATCCGGCTGATTACTTCGCTGCAGGTGTCGTAGCCTTGGCAGCGCCCTTCTTTCCGCCATGACGATGCTTGCGTCCCTTGTGGGCCTTCTTGGCACCGCCGCTCTTGGCGACCACGGAAGTCTTTGCGGACTGCGCCTTCGGGGCATTCGGCGTGGTGCCGGCGGATGCGCTTGCAACGGTCAGGCAAATTGCGGCTGCAGCCGTCGCGAGAATCGAGCTCGTCTTCATAATGATCCTTATCTGTTCATGGTTTCCGATGCGAGAGTCATACCGGCTCTCATTGTTTCGTGGATACAAAACTAGAGGCGCAAAATGATGGTCTCATGATGGAATTCATCTCCGCTGAATATTTTCCCGGCGCCAACTGCGCACCGCATGCGGATGAGCGCGCACCTCGAAAAATCTCCGTCGCAACAAGCGTTCCTTTTCCTCTTGCAATTTCGTCCCGATCTTGTGCGTTGTCCCGAAGGCGCCCACTCCCTCCCGCGAGCGCACTTCGTGATACGCAGCGGTACGGCCGCACGAACCGATCAATCATTGCCGCCGCCGCTCGTCCCTCCATTGACGATTGCCCCCGATGCTTATGAGAGCAACACACGACTGCCTTACAAACGAGTTCACCGTTGAACTCAATCTGATCGGAGAACATCTGGACCCCGAACGCGTCACCGCGATCCTCGGCCTCCGCCCGCTGAGAACGGCACGCGCGGGCGATGCCCGCAGTACGCCGAACGGTGGCTGTTATCAGGAGGGGTTCTGGATTCACGAAGTGGTCTCCAACGACGACATCCACGAGTGCCGCGATCATCTGTTGAATCGTCTTGCAGATGCCGTCGCTCCGCACACACGCCAGCTTTCCGACGCCGGCGTGGAGCGCATCTACTTCTACTATACGATGTCCTCCTCCATCGGTCTGCTGAACATCCGCTTCAAGGCGCAGACCATGGAGAAGCTGTCGCGGCTGGGCGCCGATCTCTACGTCTCCTGTTATGATTGCTTCGATCCCAAGCACCCATACTGGAACATCCTGGCGGAACCATCGAACAACGGCGCAGCCGGCGAGGGGCGTTAGCGCACGATGCGCCGGCTGTGATTCGTGCGTCCGATGTCCGCAATGAATCAGTTATTTTGCCCGCTCATGCGATCGATCAACCCAACAACCAACGAGACGCTGGCAGAGTATCCGGAACTGACGCCGGCGGAAGTTGATGCGAAGCTTGCACTGGCTGACCGGCGCGCGAAGGCGTATCGCCATACGCAGATCACCGAGCGGGCACGGATGATGGCGGCAACCGCGCACCTGCTGCGGGAACGTAGGGACCGGTACGCGCGCCTGATGACGCTGGAGATGGGGAAGCCGATCGCCGCGGCGGAGTCTGAAGTCGAAAAGTGCGCATGGGCCTGCGACTACTACGCGGAGAACGCCGCCGCCATGCTCGCTGATATCCCGGCGCCCAGCGATGCATCGAACAGCCGGGTGATCTTCCAGCCGCTGGGCGTCGTGCTCGCGGTGATGCCGTGGAACTTTCCGTTCTGGCAGTGCTTCCGCTTCATAGCGCCGGCGCTGATGGCCGGCAACGTCGGATTGCTGAAGCATGCGTCCAATGTTCCGGGATGCGCGCTCGCCATCGAAGAGGTTCTTCGCGATGCGGGGTTCCCGGAGGGATGCTTTCAGACTCTTCTGATCGGCTCGCATGCCGTTGCCGATGTGATTCACGACGTGCGTGTTGCCGCCGCCACACTCACCGGAAGCGAAGGTGCAGGACGAAGCGTTGGCGCAGCCGCCGGCCGGAGTCTGAAGAAGGTTGTGCTGGAGCTTGGCGGAAGCGATCCCTTCATCATCATGCCCAGCGCCGATCCGGACGCAGCCGCAACAACGGCAGTGACCGCCCGCACGATCAACAACGGCCAGAGCTGCATTGCGGCCAAACGATTCATCGTACACGAGGCCATCGCCGAACGCTTCGAGCATGCGATGACGGCCGGAATGCTGGCGCTGCGGGTCGGCGATCCGATGGATCGAAGCATTCAGATCGGCCCGCTGGCCCGCACGGAATTCGTGGACGATCTGGACCGCCAGGTTCAGGAGTCGATCGGGCTCGGCGCCCGTCTGCTCACGGGAGGGAAACGCCCCGCGATGCCCGGCTCCTTCTACCTCCCCACAGTCCTGGCCGATGCCGCCCCGGACATGCCGGTATATCATGAAGAGACGTTCGGCCCGGTGGCGGCGATCATCCGCGCCCGGGATATCGACGATGCGATCCGCATCGCAAACGACAGCCGCTTCGGTCTGGGCGCCTCCGCGTGGACAACGGATGCCGTGGAACAGGAACGCTTCATTTCGGAGATCGAGGCAGGCTCCGTCTTCATCAATGGCATGGTGAAGTCCGATCCCCGCCTGCCGTTCGGCGGCATCAAGTCCAGCGGCATCGGACGCGAACTGAGCCAGTTCGGCATCCGTGAATTCGTCAACGTCAAGACGGTTTGGATTGCGTAATCACGCAGACCGATCTCCTTCATCTTGCAACAGCCGGCACCTCATGAAACGGTTCCTTGTTCCCGCCCTGCCGCTTCTGCTTCTTCTTGTTTCCGCATGTGGAGACCGGGGGCCGAGGCTTGATGAACAGGGACATTCGGTGGAGGGAACGCCTGAAGCCGATATCGAGATTGCCAGCCCCACGTTCAACGTTCTGAACATCCTGCGCGCCACCGGAAACAAGGTGCGCGTCACCGGCAAGGTCTCGCGCCCCTTCTTCGGCGACGCAAAGGGGAACGCCATCGAGGTGAACCAGGCGATCGAGATGGAGCTCTACGAGTTTGCCACGAAGGCCGATCTGGAGAAGGTGGCGGGATCGATCAGTCCGGACGGCGGAGCGGTCAACGGCGAGGCGGTCTCGTGGTCCGGCTCCCCGCACATGTACAAGACGGATCGGGTGATCATCATCTACTTCGGCGACGGCGTCGAGAATATGAAGCAGCTCACGGGGGCTTTCGGACCACAGTTCGCGGGGAAGCCGGCCTCCGGCATTCTCTGACGTTATTGCATCGCCCCGCTGCCAACGCTTCGCGGCTGTCTGACCAATCGGCAGCAGGTCTCACGGGTTGTGGGACCGCAGCGTCGGCATCTTCGCGGACAGAGAGTGTATGGATACTACGATGCGGTGGTCGCGGCCTCTGCTTCGTCCGATGCGCCATCGATTTTCTTCTCCCCCTCGCACCCGCAGTACTTCGCCATCAACGCCTTGAACTCCTGACGCTCGGCATCGGAGAGCTGGTTATAGAGATTGCGCCAGTCGTCGCTGGCGGCATTGCACTCGGCAGGAGCCAGACTGTTCACGCGCATGAATCGTTCGGCGCGGCGGCGCAGCATCGTCGGCACCAGAAAGATGGCGAGGCCGCCAAGCAGCATCACTCCCACCAGGATCTCCCAGAATCCCCAGCGCCGCAGCCAGCCGCCGCAGATCGTGAATGTGCCCCAGCATATCCCCGAAAACACGATCAGCGCGAGAACAATGGTTCCCGCGCCGATCGTAATGAATGTCCATCTTCGTGACATCGTCTCGCTGTACCCGATTCGTCATTGTCATTGCATCGTGTGCCGCGCCATAGACGGCCGATACATCACATCGTCATACCGCAGTGACGACGAACCGTCTCTTTCAATCGTGCAGCGTCTCGTACAATTCCTTCAGCCGCTTGCGCAGGTAAAGCACGGCATAGCGCTTACGGGCCAGGAGCGTATTGATGTTCTCCCCCGTCTCCTCTGCCATCTCGCGGAAGCTCACGCCTTCAAACTCGTTCTTCACGAACGCGAACTTCTGTTCCTTGGGAAGTTCGTCCAATGCCTTGAGCACCGCCTCGCGAATCGTACGGCTTACCAGGCTGCGTTCGGGGCTCATCGAGATATCGCTCAGGAAGGTCTCGAACGCCGCGATGTCGCCGTCGTCATCGCTGTGAATAGTATCGGTAAACGTCTGCGGGCGCTTCTTGCGATACGAATCGATGATGCGATTCCGGATCGCCGTGAACACCCACGCGCCAATGTTCTCGATTGGTTCCGTTACCTCGGATGCTGCGCTGAGTACGTTTGCGAACACATCCTGAAGTATATCCTCCGCCTCCTCGTTGGAGCGGACACGCTCGCGGATGAACCCGACAAGCTTGCTTCTATCACGTCGAAACAGGTTCTCGATCTGAAGTGTCAGTTCCATTGTCGTATGATCCCTTGCATCGTTCATCATGTGCCTGCCGCCTATCTGCTGAACACACGAAGGGGAGTACACATCACCGTCGGAGTCCGTACCGCCAGTTCCCTCACCGCCGGCTCCCCCCTCTCACTCCGGGTTTCGCCGTGCTCAATGGCAGGAACTCTTTGCTGTGTCATCGTCCGTCACTTTGACAGATTCTCCTGGGCGTTGTAATACCCTGAGAATATCGTGCCACGTTCTACGGAGCCGGAACCGATCTGTTGCGTACGTCGGGATCGCACGGTCCTTCCGGATCGCTTCCCCGCGGTCAGCGCAGAACCGCCCGCGAGATAACGATCTTCTGGATCTCCGAAGTCCCTTCGCCTATAGTCAGTAGCTTTGCGTCGCGATAAAACTTCTCCACCGGATATTCCTTGATGTAGCCATAACCGCCATGAATCTGAACGGCCTCCAGGGCGGCCCGCACCGATGTCTCGGATGCGTAGTACTTCGCCATGGACGCCTGGGTTGCATACTCCCGCCCCGCATCACGGAGATACGCGGCCTTGTATGTCAGCAGACGTGACGCCTCGATCTCCGTGGCCATCATCGCCAGCTTGAACTGGATTGCCTGGAACTCCGCCAGCTTCCTGCTGAACTGCCGGCGCTCGTTCGCATACTTCATGGCGGCGTCGAAGGCTCCCTGCGCCAATCCCACGGAGAGGGCCGCAATCGAGATGCGGCCGCCATCCAGGATCTGAAGCGCCTGCCTGAACCCCTGCCCCTCCTCGCCGATCAGATTCTCGGCGGGAACCCGTACATCCTCGAAGACGAGGCTCGATGTATCGGAGCAGCGCATCCCGAGCTTGTTCTCCTTCTTGGAGGCCGAGAAGCCCGGCATGGACTTGTCCAGTACGAATGCCGAGATTCCGCTGGCCCCAGCCTCACGATTGGTAACCGCCATCACTACCGCTATATCTCCAACGGTTCCATGGGTAATAAAGTTCTTGGAGCCGTTGATTATCCATTCGTTCCCGTCGCGCCGGGCAACCGTCTGCATGCCGCTCGCATCGGAGCCGGAGCCCGGTTCGGTGAGACCCCAGGCGCCCATCGTCTCCCCTGTTGCAAGGCGGGGTATGTACCGGCTCTTCAGTTCCTCCGAACCGAATCGAAGGATATGCCCGGTACAGAGGCCGTTGTGAGCCGCAACGCCGAGCGCAACCGAGGGATCGACGCGGGCGATTTCCTCCACAATCAGCGCGTATTCAACGAACCCGAGGCCCGAGCCCCCCAGTTCCACAGGGACCGTTATCCCCAGGAATCCCAGTTCCGCCATCTTCCTGAACAGATCGGCCGGGAACTCCTGGGATTCGTCGTACTGCATCACCACGGGGCGGATTTCGCTCTCGGCAAAGTCACGCGCCAGGTTCCGCACGGCCTGTTGCTCTTCGCTGAGGGCTGTATCGTAGGCAACGGTAGCGGATTCCTCGTGCATGCCAACCTCCTGTATCTATGAACTGGTCAGAGTCGAGTAATAGGAGGCAAAGTTAGCGATTCACGGCAAATCCGCCGGGTTCCATCATCCACCCAGCAGCCCTTCGGACGGCGCCCATAGATCTGAATTCCGGCGGCATGCGGCATTATTCCACCGTATATGAATCAATGACGCCGGCATGAACGTTCCGCCACATTGTGTAACGCAAAATCGCCTCATCGGGCGCACGCGCTTCCCCGCGGCATGCGCGGCATCCCGCGCGGCTCCGGCCCGCCGGCGAATGGAACCGGGCCGGGCAGGTTGCATGGATCTCACTATCTTTGCCCTCTATGAAAAAGCCATCGGAACTCACTGCTGCCGATCTTCAAACCATTCCGTACCGCCACCGTTCCACGATGAACGGCCCAACGATCAACGGCGTGAGGCGGAAGGATCTGCGTACGATCGTAGATGGCCGCGGCGACGTGATCGAACTCTGGAGCCTCCCCTGGGTTGCACAGGAAGGGTTCGCCATACCTCAACACGCATACCAGTCAGCAACTGACCATGGCGTGGTGAAGTGCTGGCACCTGCATGAGCTTCATACGGACCAGTTCACGGTGACTCGCGGGAAGATGCAGGTGGTGTGCGTGGACGTTCGGGAGGATTCGCCGACATACGGCGACGTGAACAGCTTCATCACCGGCATGCAGCGTCCGTCGCTCATCCTGATTCCTCCGGGCGTGATGCACGGATGGAAGGCCCTCTCGCAGCCGGAGACGATCGTGGTGAACTTCCAGACGATGCCGTACGACCCCGCTGACGAATTCAAGTTCCCGTGGGATTGCGTTCTCACCGAGGTCTGGGAGCCGCGGAACGGATAACGGCCGTTCAGCCGTCCGGCATGCACTCCCCTACGATCGGCGGCGTGTCGCTGCCTGACTCCGACATGCCCCGACACGCCGCATCGTGCCGGACATCCGGATCACATGGCAGCCGCCTGCACCCTTCGCCGCCATACTTCGGATCGAGACAGTCCGATATCTTCACCCAACCCATCACTACGTACCTCGGCATCCACCGCAGGCGAAGCATACAACCGCATCATCGCGGACGCAGGGAATGGAACGTTACAGCAGTCTTGGTGGTAATCATGCGCCTCCCTCCTCCCCCCAAAAAAATCAACGGCGGGATGACGACGGTGGCAGGATGCTTTTCAAACATATGTGTGGGTACACAAACATGTACTGTATTTCGTGCAACACATAATCGAAATTGTGCGCGGTACTTCTATGTATCATGGTCCGATGAGACCGTTTTGATAACTGCAATACGGCGAATATGGATTTCAAGTCCAGCAGGATCCAGGTGCCGCGTTTTCGGTAAGCTCTGACTACTTGCGGGCCCGTTGCATCGGCTTCCCCGTTCGGCCATCACGGTTCCTGTTGGAACCAGATGAGTCTCCGTTGGCCCTGCACTCGCCAAGCATGCTGCGGGGATGAGTCCCGAGAACTCCACGTACCACGATCCACGCAAAACCGATCCTACTTGAACTGATCAACAGCTCTTCGCGTGTGGCGATCCACACGTGCGGGCTGGGTATGCCTATCACGGATCACGGACATTAACGGCACATCGGCGATCTGCAGTTCGGGCATCGGGATTGCGCCCCGGCACTCGGAGAATCCAACAACCCGGAGACAGTTATTCGGCTTCCATGGCGCCCCCATTGGAGGAGGGGTTTCTATTGCCGTATACGGCAAGTTGATAGGGCCGCCGTTGATGCGAATTCGCGACAAACGATTCACTATCCAAGGAGAGAACGTTATGAACAAGTTCTTCTCGCTGCTTGTTGCGGCGTTGATGCTATGCTGTATGGCGTTGCAAACCAGAGCACAGGTTGTTCAAACCGGTGACGCCGTTGTTACATGCGAAGGCGTGAACGCAAGTGGCTTTGTCATCGGCCTTGTGCATGTGCAGAACGCCAACGTTCAACCGGTGAACACCAACTGGGCCGCGCCGATGTATCACGATCCAACCTGGACACTGCAGCATATGGGGCAGGTGTTCGGCATCGCGCTGGACGGCGCCGGCAATATTTATACGACCGCAACAACCTGCTATGGGTCGTCGGTATTCGGGCCGGCCGGTGCGGGCGGTATTTACAGGATAAGCGCTGCAACGGGAGCGGTCACATCCTGGGTCACGACGGTTGTGAGCCCCAATCTGAACACCGTTGGCACCACCCAGATTCCCAATACGGGGCCAGGTCTCGGCAATATCTGCTTCGATCCGGATCATAATCAGGGTCAATTCTTCGTAACGAACATGGAGGATGGTAAGATCTATCGTATCAACATGGCCGGCGTCGTACAGCAGATCTTCGATCCCATGGGCGCAGACGGCGGCACGGCCGGCTTTGCTCCGCGCGGAGAACGCCTCTGGGGAATTGGTTATTGGAACAACCGTGTGTACTTCAGCGTGTGGCGCGAGGATTGCGGGTTCCCGAGCGCAATCGTGTCAAACGAAATCCGGTCGGTACCACTGAATGTTGGCGGTGCAATCGTCGGACCGGACGTGTTCGAGTTTTCACTGCCGCCGATTATCGGATCAACCAACTCCAATCCTGTTTCCGATATCGAATTTACCGTGACAACGGGCCTGACGAACACGAGGATGCTGCTGGCAGAGCGCACCATGCTCGCCGATGCAACCCCCAATGCTCATGCAAGCCGGTTGCTCGAATACGTTCGGAGCGGTTTGACCTGGGCTCCCTCCACGTCCAGCTTTTCAATCGGCACCCTTGCTTCATCGGCATGCGGATACCAGGCGAACCCGATTGCAAACAGTGCAGGCGGTTGCGATTACGGCTATGTCAGCTACGATCAGAACAAGCACCAGACAGTTGGATGCGACTCCGCCGTGTGGAATACCGGTGACGCACTTCATTTCGGCAATCCGGACATCATCTATGGCCTGCAGCGTCTTCCATCGTCCGGAGGATCGATCGCGAACAGCCAACTGATCGATCTCGACGGCAATCTCGCAACCTCCCAGAAGACGCAGATCGGCGACATCGACATCTTCAAGAGTTGCGCGGTCAAGTCCGTCTGCAGCCAGGTTGGCTATACGCTGACATACGATCAGACGCAGGCTCCAAAGTGCTGTTGGAACCTCACGATCACCAACAATTATCAGGCAAACTTCTGGACCAATGTCCGTCTGGATATCCTGACACCGGGCGTGACGTTCTCGAGCGCCAATGCACCCGCGGGGTGGGGACTATCGGTTATCGGGCCGACATTCGCGGTCTTCAATCCCAACGTTGGCCAGATTCCTCTCGGCAACAGCGGTCCGATAAAGTTCTGCCTCAATGTTGGCGTAGCTCCCCCGCAGAAGCTGCTGCTGACATGGATTGGAAAGGATGGCACCGTTTGTACGGACACGCTCACAACCAATTGCGAACAGGATACCCGCAAGTGCGGCAGGCTGACGAATGTAAACTTGAAGTGCAATCAGACAACCCCGAAGGGGAACACCTATTCCTTCTCGTTTGCGATCTTCAACGATCCAACGAACGTCTTCACGATGAGCAAGGCCTCCATTGCCGTGGTAAGTCCTGCCGGCGTGACGCTGAGTCCCAATCTGTTCACCTTCCCGGGCGTTCCTCCGGGTGGAACATCAACCACGTTGAACACCACGATTTTCGGCGGCAATCCCGGTGATTCGCTCTGCCTCTCCATCGAGGCCCACAATGCGGACTCCTCCTGGTGCTGCCGGTTCGATACCTGCTTCGTTCTACCACCGTGCAAGAATTGCTGTGATCCGCTGCGGGTTACCTTCGGACAGTTCGGCATCGGTACGAACTTCCTCGGCACGGTTTCAATGAGCACCAGCGTAACCGCTACGATTCCGCTGCGGTCATTCAACGCCACACTGGTCAGCGCCACCCGCACGTCGAACTGCAACGTATCGCCGGTGGGCAACGTGGCGGGTGTGTTTACCGGTGGGAGCTTTGCCCCCGTGCCGGTGATTCCCGGGCCGTTCGGTCTCAATACCGCTACAATCTCCTGGGGCACGAACATCGCCGGCTCGAACGCCGCTGCAGCACCACTCAGCCTTACGCTGAAGTTTCCGCCTCCGCCCAGCGGATGGTTCTGCCGCGACACGCTACGCTGGTGTATCAAATATTCCTATCAGGATACGGCCTGCCATACGTGTGATACCACGATCTGCTATTCGCGGGTCCGCTACGGGCTGCCGTGGATTGTCATCGACAACCCGCGCGATATCCCGGTTCCGTTCCATACCGACGGTGGTAACGGCGACGGGAAGGGCGGTACCAAGGACGACGACCGCACACCGCAGGGTGGAACGGCTCAATCGGTATTCGCGATTACGATGAATGCCAGCGGCACGGGACAGTTGACGGTTACCAATCCGGCCATCGAAGAAGGCGTCGATCCCGGCGCCGTGATTACCATCCTTGGTTTCGATCTTGAGCCTGAGGTTGGCGTTGACATTCAATCCATCTCGGACGATCTCACCGGACAGTCGGCACGAGGCGTGGATCGCGTCGCGAGCCTTGCAACGCTTCAGCAACGGATCAACTCCGGCGATACACGGACGTTCTCGCTGGCGTACGACAATTCGCTGAACGCGCTCACGTTTGCCAACTACATCACCGTGTATTACACGGTGGCCTCCGATCCCGAGACAATCCAGCAATCCACGCTCATTGCCTATGCGCGCACTCCGGAAGGACAGGGAGGTGATGTCCTGGGCGTAGACAAGGGCATCCAGCTTACCAACGTGCGCACGTACGGTCTGCAATTCACCAACGGCAATGCAAATGGTGACGGGATTTGCCGCGTGGTGGTCACCGTCACGTCCGACGGTGATGACATGGTGGCCGTTGGCCCCGGCATCGATCACACGCGGGCAAGCCTGAAGGCCTACCGCACCACCGATCTCGCGGCAATCCCGCTCCTGCTGGCGGAGGCCCCTTCAACGGCAAAGGCCGTGGAAGCAGTGGTTGCGGCCGGCGAAGTGGTGACGCCGATCTATATCACCGTCTGCGGCGGCCTGGATAAGTCCGTCACGTTCCACTACACAACGTACAATCAGAACGGCGACGCGGTCACCGACGGCGACGTGGTTGCGAGTACGCCGCTGGCAGCCGGACAGTCGGGAGTTAACGATCCAACTACAACGGGAACGAAGGTGACATTGGTTGAAGCCTTCCCCAACCCCACAACCGGAGACGCCATGTTTCGCTTCACCCTTGCAGCGAACGACCCCAATGTCTCATTGGTAATTGCGAACGAACAGGGTGAGGAGGTAGCAACACTGCTGAAGGGTGTTGCCTATCCTGCTGGAACACACGAACTGACGACAGATCTTTCAAGGTTGCCGAACGGCACATACTTCTATACGCTGCGCACCAGCACGTGGCGTCAGACCCGGAAGATGCAGATCGTCCGATAGGTTTGACCACGGCTGCTGCACGCAGCTCGATGATGCTCGTCAGGGCCGCGACAACCGTACTTGGCTGTCGCGGCCCCCTGACATTCCTCCCAGCCCTTGCACCGCAAGGCTTGCACGGCGGCAACCGCCGCCGTTGAGGCGGCACGCCCCCATTGCCTCATAATAGAAGGTAACCGAAGGTAGGATTTATCGAGGAGAAGCCAGAGCGAGGATAGCGGCAACTTTGCGTTTGACGGCAAGCAGCAGATCGAAGGGATTGAGCGAGTGTCGGAGCTGAAGGAGATG
>DASZRW010000004.1:0-28251 GCA_035549015.1 Kapaibacterium sp. (SeqCode) | reverse complement strand
CCTCCTGTGTTGGGATTCCTTTTTGGCCATTGAAATCTACCAACGATCGCAGCGAGCATCGCCATGCTCTATTTATCGACCTCTACCGACATCCTCGGTCACGGCGTTGTCAATGTTTCAACTAGAGGCGGGACATCCCCCTATCAAATAACTGAGGAGAACAAGAATGAAGATGATCCAAGTGATTGGAGTGGCCGTGCTTTTTCTGACTCTAACATCAGCAGCGATTGCAGGGGTTCAAGTCGAGTTTGGTAGATGGGACCGCGCAGGCGGTGGGTGCTATGACTACATCCAACTCACACGAGATGACGGATGTGTCAAGATGATCACAAGAGATTGCGACGATTCCAATCCATGCGGCTGGGTCGATCATGGTTGGCACCAGGGACCCTGTGGCAACGGCGATGTACTGCCTACCGGCGATGGCATGATACTGCCATCAGTCTTTGACAGCAACGACAACTTGATATGCCCGGTAGCACCGGGAACAGGGGGAGTATACTCGCCGCAGAGCAATGGTGTCTGCTTTACAGCAAATGGTAGTGCGACGTTCGTCATTGCCGCAAGTATTGTTGGAGGGCTCAATTAGGTGAAGTCGAAAATGATTATCAGGCTGTGGGTAACAGCATCCCTTATGATGTTGATCACCGTCGCCCAGGGACGTGCGGATATCGAGAAGTGGTATATCCTTGGGCAGGATGGATGTTCGGAGTTTGTCTTCCTGCACAACACTCAATATGGCTATTGGCAACTGTGGTATCACTGCTGTGGGTCAACAATCTGGTGCTACGATGATGGAGTGGTCTAAGATCCTTGTGGAGGGGGATGGAGCGCGTTTCCTATTGGCGGGACGGGGACGCCCGTCACATACGACACGCAGGGGAATCAACTCATAACCGTTGCGCCAGGCCGCGGCGGACACATCGGAAGTGAAAGCGGCGCCTGCCGAAGCTTCATCCCGGATGGCTCTTCAACGCTTGTTATCCCACCGTGGGAGCTTCAGTAGTCCCCCACGATCTCACAGCGACTCAACGCAAACGGCCCGTCAGTGCGGTTACTGGTGGGCCGTTGCCGTTCTGCATCTCTGCACTATCGAAGGCGCGTACGGCATCAGTGGTGGTAGCAATCAACAGAACGTGAAGCGCCACGCACATTGTCGGCTGGTACGGCCCACGCCGCGTCGCAATCACCACGGTGCAGACAATTGATTGGAACGCATGAGTGGTCACGTTCCATTGCGTTGCGTTGCAACCGCTCGCTACTCTCCCTCCTCACGTCTCAGCTTCTCCCGCAGCCGTGCCGCAACACGTTCGGTGAAGCCGGCATCGTTCGCGATCATGTTGAGCAACGTCTGAGTAGTCCCACTCGGGCGAATCTTGCCGGCCTCCCACTCATGAACTGTTTGATATCGTCGTACGCCGACCCGCCTGGCAAACGCAGGTTGCGTGTCGCCCAGATGGAGTCTGAGCAGCTTGATGTTTTCTGGAGTCCAATCCATGCGCAAGTTTTGCGAAAATTGTTCTATAACGCTATCCGTTGTATGAAGATACGGTCCTCATTAGCAACGAGAAGTTGCTACTAACGTTTAACGTATGTATATTCGACATACGTTAAACGTTAGTTCAATATATTCAAGGGACCTTGCCATGTGTATATCCAGCAACACAAACGCCGACACTCAGCAACCGGAAGACAACCTCGTCAGCCGGATCCCTATGGAGCACTTGACCGCCGTGGAGATCCTCTATGCCGTCTCATGGCAGGCGGCGGACTACATGGAGGAAAAGGGTGATCCGGACGGCCTCAGCCTTGCCACGGCACTGCGCGGCTCGGCGGCAATCGTCCGGAAGACGATGCCGAAAGAAGTGTAGGCCGTTGCAGACCGCTTCGCCCACGTACACAGATGCGGGTTGGCGCCACATCCCCGCACATCATCTCAGCATGTGCAACGGAGGAAATCATGGATGCTCGTATTTCCGCCAACACCAACCTGCGGCGCCAGCCGTTTCGTGGCGTCCTCACGGAGATTGCACGGGAGGAGGGCGTGACACGCCAGGCCGTGCAGAAGCGCGCGGCACGGGGTGACCCCGATACCCTTGCGCGGATCGCCTTGTGGGTACGCGCGAGGCGGAACGGAGAGACGGAGCCGACGCAAACCGCGACAGAGTTGTGGTGACTCGCCGGCGTGAGGAGCATCGTGCGCGATGCACTGCCGCGCACTGCTCTGTAGCCGCGCACTGCTCACATCTCGTATCTGCAATCCGCATCCCCCCATCCTATCTTCTCTCCATCCTATCTTCCCGGAGCGCTGCGCGTTCTCGCCAACGGGTTCGTATCTTCGGCGCAATCGCACTTCGAATCACAACAGAGCACGGACAATGGCCGAACTCCCGAAAGCATACAATCCCGCAGAAGCTCAGGCGCGCTGGTATCCCTACTGGTATCAACATCATCTGTACGATGCCGAAGTCAACACGGAGCGCCCGGCATTCACCGTGGTGATTCCCCCCCCCAACATCACCGGGATGCTGACCCTTGGCCATGTCCTGAACAATACGCTGCAGGATATCTACGTGCGCTGGCATCGCATGCGCGGGTACGAGGCCTGCTGGATTCCCGGCACGGACCATGCCGGCATCGCAACGCAGTCGCGCGTGGTGGGGGCGCTGGCAGCCGAGGGCATCAACTTCCGCGATCTCGGGCGGGAGAAGTTCGTTGAACGTGTCTGGGAGTGGCGCACCGAATACGGCGGCATCATCCTCGAGCAGTTACGGGCACTCGGCGTCTCCGTGGACTGGCGGCGCGAACGCTTCACGTTCGATGAGGGCCTCTCCACTGCCGTCAGGGAAGTGTTCGTGCGCCTGTACGATCGCGGCCTCATCTATCGCGGCAAACGGATCGTCAACTGGTCGCCCAAGGCGCAGACCACGCTGAGCGACGAGGAGGTGCACCATCGGGAGGTGACCGACCGGATGTACACGCTCCGCTACCATCTGGAGGATGGGAGCGGTACGCTTCTCGTCTCCACGGCACGGCCGGAGACGGTGTTCGGCGATGTCGCCGTTGCCGTGAACCCGAACGACGAACGCTACCGCCCACTGCTCGGCAGCAAGGTGCGCGTGCCGCTGGCCGGACACCTCGTGACGATCATCGCGGACGAGTACGCCGATCCGGAGTTCGGCACGGGCGCGGTGAAGATCACGCCGGCCCACGATCCGAACGACTACGAGGTGGGCATGCGGCACGGCCTGCCGATGCCGAACACGATCAACCCGGACGCGACGATGAATCAACTGGCCGGGCCGCTCGCGGGGATGGATCGATTCGATGCGCGCAGGGCCGCCGTGGAGATGCTGCGCGAGGCGGACCTGATCGAGCGCGACGAGGAGTATCGCCACTCGGTCGGCTTCTCCGAACGCGGCGGCGAACAGATCGAACCCTATCTCTCCGACCAGTGGTATGTGAAGATGAAGCCGCTGGCCGAGCCGGCGCTGGCCGCCGTGATGGACGGGCACATCCGCTTCTATCCGGAGCACTGGCTGAAGACGTACGAGCATTGGATGGCGAACATCCGCGACTGGCCGATCTCGCGCCAGCTCTGGTGGGGGCATCGCATCCCGGTCTATTACACGGACGACGGCCGCTCCACCGCGGCCCGCAGCGAGGCGGAGGCCCGCGAACGGCTTGGGCTGGACGCGGCAGCACCGATCCGCCAGGACGAGGATGTGCTGGATACCTGGTTCTCCAGCTGGCTCTGGCCGTTCTCCGTGCACGGCTGGGGAAGCGATGCGAAGAACAACGGCGATCTCGGATACTTCTATCCCACCGATCTTCTGGTGACCGCCCCGGACATCATCTTCTTCTGGGTGGCCCGCATGATCATGGCCGGCATGGAATTCATGAAGGGTGAGCCGAAGGCCGACGGAACGCCGCGCCAGACCGTGGAGGACCTGATTCCGTTCCGCGATGTCTACTTCACGTCGCTGCTCCGCGATGCCAAGGGGCGCAAGCTCTCCAAGTCGCTCGGCAACTCGCCGAACCCGCTCGATGTGATCCGGGAATACGGCGCGGACGCGCTCCGCTTCACCATCGTCTATCTGGCCCCCACCGGTCTGGACGTTCGCTTCGATACGGAGATGTGCGAGGTGGGACGCAATTTCGCCAACAAGATCTGGAATGCCGGCCGCTTCCTGATGATGAAGCGCGACGAGGCCGGCGGCGGCGCGGAGCATGCGGCCACGGCCGATGAGCTGATGCCGGTCTCCGAATCGGACCGGTGGATACTCTCCCGCTTCCACTCCACGCTCGCACTGGTGGAGAATGCATTGAACGGCTACCGGATCAACGAGTACACGAAGATCCTGTACGACTTCGTGTGGCGCGACTTCTGCGACTGGTACGTGGAACAGATGAAGGCGGAGATCGCATCCCGCACGGACGCAGGCGAGACCTCGGGAATGATCCGGTTCGCGATGGGCCTGTTCGATCAGATCCTCCGCATGGTTCATCCGGTGATGCCGTTCGTGACCGAGGAGATCTGGCAGAACCTGACATCGCGGAGGGATGGTGATTCGGTTTCGGTTGCCGCGTTCCCGATGCGCGATGCATCCGGAACGATCGAGCCCATCGAGCAGGAATTCGCACTGATGCAGGAGTGCGTGGAGGCGATCAGGCGTATGCGGAGCGAAGCTAACGTCCCCCCTTCACGCGGCGTTGTAGTGACGATGAACGCGGTGGACGGCCCCGCCCTCGACACGCTGAAGCGAAGCGCCGATCTGCTTCGCCGCCTGGCGCGCATCGAGACGCTGACGATTGCGGCCGATGCCGCCAAGCCCGGACTTTCGGCTACGGAGGTTGTCCGCGGCGTGGAGGTGCATGTGCATCTGGAGGGATTGATCGATGTCGAGAAGGAGCGTGCGAAAACCGAGAAGGAGATCGCGCGGCTGGAAGCCCAGGTGAAGGCCACGCAGGCCAAGCTCTCCAACGAGAAGTTCGTTGCCAATGCACCGGCGGAGGTGGTGGAGACCGAACGGACGAAGCTTCAGAGCTACACCGAAACGATCGACAAGCTGCGCGATACGCTCGCCTCGTATGCGTAGCCGCCGCGGTTGACCGGAGCGATGCGCACGAAGCCCTGCGCTCCCTGCACATCCGGAGGATTCGATGCCGGCCCCGGCTGCAGGGTCCCCGGGGATCCGGCCATGCCTCCCGGGCGCCGGGGCCTGACTCCTGACCGCTATCACGCAACCAATTCGGAACGAGTATGAGAATACTTGTCATGGGGGCTTCCGGATCGGGGACGACAACCCTGGGGCGCGCGCTGAGCGAAGAGTTGGGAACTGCATTCTTTGACACCGACGATTATTTCTGGCTGCCGACCTCGCCCCCCTTTCAGCAGCGGCGCCACGTTGACGAACGGCGCACGCTGCTCCTCGGTGATATGGACCAGGTACCGGATGCGGTTGTTGCCGGCTCCGTGGTCGGCTGGGGGAGCGCGATCGAGGACTCCTTCACGCTCATCGTCTTCCTCACGCTCGCACCTGGAATTCGGGTGGGGCGGCTGCGGGAGCGGGAGATGGCGCGGTTCGGCTGCGTGGATGAGGCGTTCATCGAGTGGGCGGCACAGTACGACGAGGGGCGCCTGGAGGGGCGGAGCAGACCGCGCCACGAGGCATGGCTCGCAGAACGGCGGGCGCCGATCCTCCGCATCGACGGCGACGTCACCGTTCCGGAACGGCTGGAGCGCGTGCTTGTGGCGCTGGGCCGCACACGGGAACATTGAGACGCACACCCTGCAGCGCAGCCCCAACGGCAGCTTCCCACACTCATCTCCGAGACATCACATGCGCATCACGACCGCAATCCTCTCATCGGTCCTTCTGAGCCTTCTCCTCTCCCACTCGGCAAAGGCCGATGGGCTGTTGATTGCATGGTCCATGACCGACGTGCCGGGATTTACCGAGGAGATGTTCAACGCGGCAAAGAAGCAGAGCACCGCCGATATCGTGCGAAAGAATCCGCAGGTGCAAACGTGGTCCGATGCAGTTCAGCTGCTCGTTGGGGCAAGCCAGCACACGGAGAACAAGGCGTTCCTCCGAAGCCTTGCAGCGCAGTTGAGCGATACCTCGTTCGTCTCCATGCGGGAAACGAGCCGGCTGATCATCTGGGAGCGGATAACGAGCGGAGAGATCCTGTTCGAGGGGAAGGGATTGCAGGTGGAGGACGATCTGTTCACCGTGGCGGGCCGGGCCAACTGGATACTGCGGAACCTCACATCGAAGAACTTCGGCTACGTGAAGCCTCACGCTTCGGCTGCGGAACTGGAGCAGTTGGGAAAGCGCTGGAGCCAGTGGATGAGCGGCAAACAGGTAGCGGAGTACAACGATCCGTATGCCTCGTCGCAGAAGGGGCTGGAGGAGATCCGAAGCCCGCAGGCATTGGAGGCGCTGATCATGTCGCTCCGGCCCGGCAGCGCAAAGCAGCAGCTTACCATGAACTGCCTCAAGACGCTGTACAACCTCGACAAGCTTCCGGAGGATTCGAACTCCCCGGCAATCCTGTGCAACCCGGACTCCTACACGAACGGCTACCTCCGGTCATTGACCGGCGTGGCGGACGTTCACGATTTCGAGTGGTGGAAGAGCTGGTGGGAGGAGCACAGGAACGGACTTCGCTGGAATGCCGCGACAGCAATGTTCGAGACGCAGGGCTGAGTACGTGCGAAGAAGTATCCTGATATGCTCCGAACAGCACGTTGGGCCTGAGTTGTATTCAGGCCCCGTTCTTCCGATGACGATCGCGGAGTCACACTCCGCGACAACAGATCGATGTGCTATCAGGAATCAATTCCCTCTGTACGCAGTGTACAGCCGGCATGCCGCCGGACGCTCTCCGCTTCCGATCGGCGCCATCCCGGTGGGGCAACGGATGTCGCAACGTTCTTTCAACAGGAACAGCGGCGGGCGAGCCGCGTTCACTACATCCATGGACAATCCACATTCAGAGTGAATTCAGGAACGCCACCAATGCATCGCGATCGGCCTTCGCCAGCCGCCGGTACAGTTCCTGTGACCGGGCTCCCTCACCGCCATGCCACAGGATCGCCTCCTCGAGATTCCGCGCACGGCCGTCGTGGAGAAATCGCGTATGCCCGCTGACGACCTTCACCAACCCGATTCCCCACAGCGGCGGCGTGCGCCATTCACTCCCCGTGGCCAGGCCGTCCGGCCGATGATCGGCAAGCCCGTCCCCCATATCATGCAGCAGCAGATCGGTATATGGATGAATCCTCTGGTGCGACAGCTCCGGCAGCCCGGACACGTCGCCGGTGGTGAACTCCGCAGTGTGACAACCGGCGCAGCCTATTCCGGCAAAGACCGCGCGGCCATGCTGTATCTGCGGGCTGAGCCAGTCGCGCTGCCGCGGCACCGCCAGGCAGCGCACGTAGAAGACGATCAACCGCAGATCCTCCTCGCTCAACTCCACCGCCTGATGTGACGAGCGTACGGCGGTGAGAACCGAAGCCGTGTGCGCATTGCGTTCCGGGTATATCGCCGAGGTGACGCCAAGATCCGCACTGAACGCCCGGGCTATCTGCTGCTCTATCGTGGGTTGATTCGCCTTCCAACCGAATCGGCCCAGCATCGGTCTTCCGGATTTCACATCCACCACGCTGTTCGCACGCCCCGAGATGCCGTCATGATTCAGATCAATCGGATCGGCGTTCGCAAGAATATCCCGCTCGGGAATCGCCTCCAGCAATCCCAGCCCGAAGTTGAACGGCGCCACGCGCGGTGAGAACTCCAGGTCGGGGCTCAGGGGCCCATCGGCAAGGTGTTTGAACTCGTATGCCGGCTCCATCAACGTAAAGCCACTCCCATCGGCAAACTCGCCGCCAACTTCGCCGTACGTCACCCGCACGATTCCCTCGCCCGCCGCTCCATCGGCGCCATACATATCCAACTGTTCGCCGTAGGTGGGCTCCGGATATCGCTCGCCATTGGGGCCGGGCACGCTGAAGCGAACGATCATCGATTCCGAAATATCGTGCGGGGAAACCGGCGGCCGGCCTCTGCCGTCATGTTCATGGCAGCGCTCGCAGCCAACAGCACTGAACAACGGGCCGATGACCGGGCGCCCTGCAACGCTCACGGTATCCCACTCCCGGATGAACGGGATCTTGCCGGTGTAGAAGTCCGACCAGTGTTCACGGTGCAGGTTCATCACGGACCTGCCGTACGAGCTGCGCAGCGAATCGGTAACCGTCCCCTCACCACCGCTCATTTCATCGCCAGGCCGATACGCGTACACCAGACGCGATGTATCGAGAATGGGTGCGCTCCACCGCTCCGCCTGTGCGTGCCGGTACGACAGAGCCGCCACTCCCGCCAGCAGAAGCACACCGATGGACACAACGATTATTCTACGCGACCGACGCAACGATCCTTGCATGTTCTTCTCCAGGATAAACGGATTCGAGCATCCTCAACCGAAATACCCGCACCGTGCCCGCGGATGTATGCAGCCGATGGCACGGCACGAGCCATCATAGGTGCGTATCAGCCTTCAACGTACTCAGCGAGGATGTTGTACGAATCGATATTTCCGATGACATCGATCTGATCGGTGCCGTGATACGGATAGCACCCGTCGCCATCCACCACTTCGACGAAACGAATTTCGTTCCCCTCGACAACCTGCTTGTCCGGAAGCTGAATCGTAGTGCCGGACCCACGGTCGTTGGAGATCACCCAGTCGCATGCTCCGGCCTGATCCGCGGCAATGGCCGCACCATGACCGTTTATCCGAGCGGCGTGGCGCACACTTCATGCATGATGGCCCGATCGTGTTGCTTGTTGTGTGTGTTGATTCGGGGGAATCAGCCCGGGTCGGTTACGGCCATTGCGGTGAATGTGGCCATCCACCAAGGTCCCGACCTGCTTGTTCCCGATGTCCCCGATGCCTATGCGTAAGCCGTTCCCAGCGATTGTTCCTGTTGCCGGAGTACAATGGCGTAGCAGTGTTTATGAAGCGGCAATAATATACGTAGGGCCAAATCTCGTATGGAGTACACCATCATGTACCCCCCGCGCAGAGAGTCGTGGCCGCTCTCGAGCTGCCTTCAGGTCTCCTCGGCATTGCCGCCGTTGCGTGGTGCCACCAACGTCCTGACTCGATAAATTTTCTGTCACCATCACCGCTGTTCTTGCCACTGGGCGTGCGAATGCGGTATACTGCCGTTTGTAGAACGCTCGCGGCCCCTGAACACACCGCACCGGCGGACGGGTACCGGCGGACGGGCACCGTCCGCGCAGCGGTCTCTCTCCCAGTGAACATCCGACACGAAACGATGATGACACGTTCCATACGCATTTGGCTCCTCTGCACGGCAGCGCTTCTTCTGCCTGCAGGGCCCGCGGCGTTGCATGCGCAGGATGCAGCAACCGAAGACTCGTTGAACTGGGTGAAGGTGGATACGATCACGCCGTCGGCAGGGAGCGCGTTCACGGTGGAGAAGGCCGTCGGGGTGGACCGCCGCTACGTTCCGCTGATCAAGCGCCTGGAACACGATGGATGGCCGGCGGACTGGGTGGCAGCGCGCTTCGCGGACAAGCGTACGGTCTTCATTCCGAAGATGACCATCGTGAAGCCGAGAACGAAGACCGTGTCGGACAAGTCCGCCTATCTCTGGGTGAACACGGCGGAATCCGCGGAGGCCTGCAAGACGTTCATCGCCAAGTACGACAAGATCCTGAGCGACGCGCAGGCGCGTTACGGGGTGGATCGCGAGACGATCACGGCGCTGCTCCGCTGCGAGACACGCCACGGCACCGTTACCGGCAACTATCATGTCTTCAGCGTGTACGCGTCGATGGCGTTGATGGACCATCCAACGTATCTGAAGCAGAGCATCGGGCGAGCGAAGGAGACACTGAAGGATCACAAGGCGAGCGACGGCGAGATCCGGACGGAGGTGGAATGGATTCGCGGGCGCGCCACCAGCCGTTCCCGATGGGCCTACCGGGAGCTCGAGAATCTCCTGAAGATCGATCGCCAGGGGCTTACCGACGCGCTCGGCATCTACGGCTCATGGGCGGGAGCGTTCGGCTGGGCACAGTTTCTCCCCTCCTCCTACCTGCTTCGTGCGGTGGACGGCGACGGCGACCGGAAGATCGATCTCTTCAATCCATCCGATGCAATTCATTCCGTCGCGAACTATCTGAGCAAGGCAGGCTACAGGATCGGCGACGATGCAAGCCGCCGCCGCGCGATCCACAACTACAACAACTCCACGGCCTATGTGGAGTCCATCATGGGACTAGCCGGCCGGGTGAAGGCGTCGATGCCGGAGACGGCCGCACAGTAGGAGCGCCGCGGGAACGCTCCCCGCTCCTCCCGCCGGTTCGCTGCAGCGGATCCGCTCGCGGATCCGCGTACGGCAATCGTTCCGGCACTCCCTTCCTCTTCGGGAAGCCGGCCATCCTGCGCGCTCCGGCTTCCGGTCACATCACTTCGTTGAACGGGGCAC
Source organism: Kapaibacterium sp. (SeqCode) (assembly GCA_035549015.1). Classification (GTDB taxonomy): domain Bacteria; phylum Bacteroidota; class Ignavibacteria; order OLB7; family OLB7; genus JAFDZV01. The sequence continues at coordinate 17,723 of DASZRW010000004.1, read as the reverse complement.
TCCCCTCACACCATCGTACATGAAGGTTCTACTGCTGGAAAATGTGCATGTCAACGCATCGAACGCGTTCGCGGCGGAGGATGTGACGCTCGAACTGGTGCGGGGCGCGCTTTCGGAGAAGGAGCTGATGCAGACACTTGCCGATGTGGAGGTGCTCGGCATTCGCTCCAAGACGCAGATCACACCGCAGGTGCTGGAGCATACGCCGCGTCTGGCTGCCATCGGTGCATACTGCGTCGGTACCAATCAGATCGATCTGCATGCCTGCTCCACGCACGGCGTTGCGGTGTTCAACGCTCCCTACTCCAACACGCGTTCGGTTGTGGAGCTCGCCGTCGGCGAGATGATCATGCTGATTCGCCGGATCGTGGACAGATCCGTCAGGCTGCATCAGGGAATCTGGGAGAAGACCGCAGGAAGCAGCTACGAACTGCGCGGGAAGAAGCTCGGGATCATCGGCTACGGCAATATCGGCACGCAGCTTTCGGTGCTGGCGGAGGCGCTCGGCATGGAGGTCTACTACTACGACGTGCTGGACCGGCTCTCGCTGGGAAACGCACGGCAGTGCGTTTCGCTGGAGGAACTGCTTTCGGTTGCCGACGTGGTGAGCATCCATGTGGACGGCCGGGACTCCAACGCGAACATGATCGGGGCGCACGAGTTCGCGTTGATGAAGCGCGGAGCGATCTTCCTCAACCTTGCCCGCGGGCATCTGGTCCACGTTCCCGCGCTCGTACAGGCGCTCCGCTCGGGGCATCTGGGGGGCGCGGCGGTGGATGTATTTCCCGACGAGCCGAAGTCCAACAACGAACCGTTCGAGAGCGAGCTCTGCGGTCTGCCGAACACCATTCTCACGCCGCACATCGGCGGATCCACGGAGGAGGCCCAGGCCGATATCGGCAGCTACGTCTCGAACAAACTCCGGAGCTATCTGAAGAACGGCGACACCTACGGCTCCGTGAACTTCCCGGAACTGCAACTGCCGGCGTTCGAAGGCGCGCATCGCGTGGCCCACGTCCATGCGAACGTGCCGGGCGTGCTCTCCAAGATCAATCATGTGCTGGCCGTTCACGATGCCAACATCGTCGGGCAGTATCTGAAGACGCGGGACGGTATCGGCTATGTGATCACGGACATCGCGATGGAGTCCACGCCGGAGATGATCGCAGAGCTGCGGGGCATCGAGGAGACGATGCAGCTCCGGATACTGTACTGAGGACTTGCGAAGAAGTATCCTGATATGCTCTGAAGAGCACGTTGGGCCCGAGTTGTACTCCGGCCCCATTCTTCCGACGACGATCGCGGAGTCACACTCCGCGATAACGGATCGAGGTGCTATCAGGAAGCAATTCCCTCTGTACGTGGTGTGCTCTTCGGCAACGCGGATGGACACTCACTTCGCCTTCGCGAAACCCGGACAGAGCCGGGGCGGAGGGATGCTTGCGTGGCAATGCTGCGGGCGTCGATGCCGGTGGGCATCCCGTGCCGCCCGCCGTTCAGCGCACGTCGACCGTCACGGATACCCAAGCGGAATAGATCGATGGCTCCTCCGGATCTTCCAGACGACATCCCGCGCCTGATCGGCGACGCCGTACTGCTGGCGCCGCTTGCGGAGCGTGACCGGATGGAACTGGAGCGCCGGTTGCCGGAGACGTCGCGCCGGCTGCTGCATTCGGAGGAGACCGGACATCCGAGATCGCCGGGATCGTTCTTCGTACAGGCCGGCATCCAGTCGCTTCCGCCATGGGGCATCTACAGCCGCCACTCGGCGCGGCTCTCGGGCATCTGCCGGTTTGCTGCATGGCACCTGCAGCACCGGCGCGCGGAGCTGGCCTTTGCAGCGGATGCGTCGCCGCGCTCGGAGGGATTGCTCGTGGAGGCGCTTCGCCTGGCGATCCGTTTCGGCTTCGTGACGCTGGAAGTCAACCGCATCGAGAGCTTCTGCCTCGCAGGCAGCGCAGCGCCCTCCGCCGCCGCACGGGAAGCCGGCATGATGCAGGAGGCGCTGCTGCGCGGCTACGTACGAGATGATCTCCCCGGCAACCGGCCGGTATGGCACGACGTGCATCTGTTCGCGATCGTCCGCTCACAGTGGTCCGGCTGAATTGCACACACGTCTCCCTTCATTCTCCGCGCACATTTTCGGCAGACGCAGTCATGGCGAATACATCCATCTTCACGGACCTTCCCACACTGGAGACCGAGCGTCTGATTCTGCGGCCGCCTCGCATGGAGGATGACCAGGCGGTCTTCGCCTACGCATCCGATCCCGTTGTCTCCCGGCACACCGTCTGGGAAACGCATCGCACCATCGACGACTCCCGCTCCTTCCTCGCGATGATGCTGGAGTTCCTGAAGCATGGCGAGCCGGCAAGCTGGGCGTTCGAGGAGAAGAGTACGGGACTGATGATCGGTACCGGCGGCTTCGGGAGTTGGAACCAGCAGCATGCGCGAGCCGAGATCGGGTACACGCTGGGGCGGTCGTGGTGGAACAGGGGATATACCACGGAGGCGACGCGCGCGATCATCGGGTTCGGGTTCTCGTGTCTGAGCCTGAACCGGATCGAGGCATACTGCTTCGTGGAGAACGATGCCTCCGCACGCGTGCTTCTGAAGTGCGGCATGGAGTATGAAGGGTTGCTGCGCGAACGCATTCACTCGAAGGGAGCGTATCGCGATCTGAAGGTGTTCTCCATTCTCCGCTCGGAGTGGGCTCGATAATGCCGGCGCCGTACAATGCTTCGCACGTACAACGGTTCTTCGATGAGTGCGGACTCGGCGAATGGCCCCCGTACACATATCCGGCGGATCGCTGCAGCCATGCTCCTCGTATCGCCATGCCGCGCGAGCATATCGCCGAACGGAACGCCCTCGAACAATCACCGCTGCCGCCGTATCACTTCGGAGAGTTCGCCGAGCCTGGCCATGCATGCGGAGGAGAGATCGTGACGGCATCGGCCGCCAACGTTCTCTCGCTCTGTATGCCGGAGCAGGTGGCGGGGTTCGAGAACGCCCCCGCTCTCCGGGAACGTTTCATCGCCTGGGAAGGTGCGTTCTGCCCCGAGCCGGGCGCAATCGATGCCGGCACGCACATCATCGCCGCAGTGCGGCACAGGGGATTGCAATTGGCATAGCGCCGGCCGATCCGCACGATCTACCTTCACCCCCTGCGAACCAGATTCATTCCAGGACCAACCGGGGGAAGAACATGCGCCTGCTCCTCTGCCTTCTATTTGGATTCACCCTCACGACCGGCCTTGCAGCACAGACAACGGGGACGCACCACGCCGAGGCAGGGGCCTGCGCGGCCGGTTCGGAGCCGTTCACGCGCGCGAACCGTCCGTTCGGCGTGAAGCTGGGATACGCAGGTCCGGACTGGGTGGGCGGGCTCGGTGTCGGCTTCGATGCGATTCTGTTCAACCATCTCGGCCTCGAGGCCAGCACCACGATCAGCCGGACCAGCGCGCGCGTTCGCTGGTATCCCTTGAACGGAGCGGCCTCGCCGTTCGTGGGGGCCGGCGCGGGGTTCGCCATTGCGCCGGACGGCAGCTCGAGCTCCTGGCGCGAGGTGCTGCTGGGATTCGAGCACGCGTTCCGAAGCGGCATTGTACTACAGGTTCAGCTTGTTAGCTTCGTAGACGCAGGGTGGTCGCAACGGATGCGATACACCATTTCTCCCGGCATAGGATTCCGCCTCTAGCCATCGATACCGATCGGCCTGGGCATCAACGAATAGATGGCATGATGAGAAAGTTCGCCTTCGTACTCGCATTCGCGTTCGCCGCGAACATTGCAGCAGCCACGGCACAGCAACGTGCCCCCCACCCGGCCACGACGATCTCCTCGCCGACACAATTCGAGCAACAGCAGTTCGACGTGCTGCACTACGATGCATGGATCGATCTGACGAAGGCTCCGGCCAGGACGATGAGGGGCGTGTGCGAGATCCATCTGCGATGGACCGGCGATCCGGCCGCGGGACCGTTCTACTTCCACCTCCGAAGCCTGACGATCGATTCCTCCTACTACAACGGTACGCCCGTGATGGTGGCGCCGGCAGGCGACTCCACGTCCGCCACCTATCACTACAGTCTCGTGCCGCCGGCCTCCGCGCATCAGGGAGATACGGCGATCGTCCGGATCGTGTATCACGGCGAGATGACCGACGAGCTCGGCGCCGGATACTGGGGCGGCGTCACCTCCAGCGGGGGAACGCTCTTCGCGCTCGGCGTCGGCTTCCTCAACAACTACGTCTCTGCCACGGAACACTGGCTTCCCTGCTACGATCACCCGTCGGACAAGGCCACCTTCCACGGCTGGTTCACGGTGAAGCAGGGGCTCACCGTGGCCTCCAACGGCCACCTGGTGTCGGCGACGCCGGGACCGGACAGCACGATAACGTTCGAGTGGCAGCACGACATTCAATGCGCGACCTACCTGCTCACGTTCGCGGTGGACAACTACGTGCCGCTCGCCATTCAATCGGGGCCGCTCCCGATGGTGGTGTATGCGCGGCCTGCCGATACGCTCGCCACGCATGCCTCCTTCCGGTTGCTGCCGCGCATGGTGGCCGCGTTCGAACGGCATTATGGGTCGTATCCGTTCGAGAAGGTGGGCTACGTGAACACGCCGCTGGGCGCGATGGAGCATCAGACGATGATATCCTTCCCCACCAGCCTTTCGCAATCCGGCGACACCATCAACACGACGGGCGCGCACGAGCTGTCGCATCAGTGGTTCGGCGACCTGGTCTCGCCGCAGGACTTCCGCCACGCATGGCTGAACGAAAGCTTCGCCGTGTTCTGCGAGTCCGTGTGGCTGGAGGAGCTGCGCGGATACGCGGGATACCTGGCCTCGCAGACCGGAAAGATCGATCGCTACATCAACACGGTTGCCCCGCAGGAAGGGGTGTTCCCGCTCTACGATTTCCCGCGGACGCCTCCCTCCTCCAACTATCCCCAGACGATCTATCAGAAGGGGGCTGTGGTTGTCGGCATGCTTCGCTTCGAGCTCGGCGACTCACTCTTCTTCCAGGGATTGCGCGACTATCTCACCGCGCATGCCTACGGCACGGCCACCACGGAAGATCTGCGCGCGGCGCTGGAGGCGCGCTCCGGCCGATCGCTGGACACGTTCTTCACGCAGTGGGTCTATGGCAGGGGATGGCCGGTTGTGCGGGTGAACGCCACGAAGACGTCCGCAGGCGCAGGCATCTACCGGGTGACGCTGGATCTCAGCCAGACGCAGGCGGACTCGCTCCCCACGTTCACCAATCTTCCGCTCGAGTTCGGCTTCCAGACAACGGGCGGGCAGTGGGCCTACCGGCTTGTCCGCATGAACGGGCGCACGCAGCGGATCGTGCTGGACTCCGTGCCGGAGTTCACGAAGATGAATCTGAACAGCGGGCCGTCTGTGCGGGTGCTGCTCCGGAGCAACATCACCGTGGCCGGTGTGGAACAGCATTCGGGCATGCTGCCGGACTCCAACAACATAGAATTCGTCGTGCACCCGAATCCCCTCTCCAGCACCAACGCGTTCACCGTTGAAGTACACAACGCACCGAACTGCGACGGCATCGATTACTGGCTGTACGATTCCGCCGGCCGCCGCCTGCTTGTGGGCCACACCGATGCATGCGAGTTCCCGATACCGATCAGCGGCTTCAACTCCGGCGTGTATGTTATCCGCTTCCGCTTCCACGAACTCTTCTACGACGTTCCGGTGATGATTGCGCGCTGACCGCGCCACGCCGCACTTCCCCGCGAAGGCGCCGTACGGCCTTCGCGGGACGCTGGAGCACCCCACGTATCATCAATCGCCGGCATAGAGCAGATGACCATCGCACAGCTTGCCTCGCACATCGACCATACCGGCCTGCAGCCGGACACAACGGAATCCGGGATCGAAACGCTCTGCTCCGAGGCGCACCGGCACGGCTTCGCAACCGTGTGCGTGATGCCCTACTTCGTGCGGCTCGCATCGCGGCTGTTGACGGAGGCCCGGTCGCCCGTTGCGGTCTGCACAACGATCGGCTTCCCGAACGGCGCGCACATGACAACCGCCAAGCTGGCGGAGGCGGAGCAGGCCCTTGCCGACGGCGCAACGGAGCTGGACATGGTGTTGAACCTGGGTGCGCTCAAGTCCGGGCGCACCGGTGTGGCGGAGGAGGATATCCGCGCCGTGGCGGCGGCGGCGCATTCGGGGGAGGCGATTGTGAAGGTGATCCTGGAAACGGCCCTTCTCTCCGACGACGAGAAGCGCCTCGCGTGCATGATCGCCGAGCGGGCGGGAGCGGACTTCGTGAAGACGTCCACGGGGTTCAGCCGCGGCGGCGCAACGGTGGCGGATGTCCGGCTGATGCGGCAGACCTGCTCGCCGAATGTGCGCGTGAAGGCATCGGGTGGAATCCGTGATCATGCGGCGGCGATGGCGATGATCGAGGCGGGAGCGGACCGCATCGGCACCAGTTCGGGGGTGGCCATCATCTCAGGCGCGGAGGGGGGTGAGGGGTATTGAGCGGTGATGGCCGGAGCCTGACGGCAGACCTGCAGCGGATGAGAGCCGTGCCGTCGATGCTCCATCCGAACGTTGCCGCAATCCCGTGCCGGCACGTGACTGCGGCACCATCGCGCCGCCCGTCCAGACATGCGCCACCCCTGAGGCCATCCCTGCATCCGATGCAGGCACCCGCGAACATGTTGCGCAGGCAGCCGGCAGATTGCCGGAGGTTGAACGGAACCGGCTACGCCGGCATGCCGCCCGCATTCGATACGCGGCGGACGTCGTCTCGATCCAGCAGGTGCGACGTGAAGTACTTGGAGAAGAGTTCCGCGTACGAATCCACACCAGCACGGCTGTGTATGGAGTCGATCACGTTCCGGACCGTGCCGGCGGCGATCTGCATCCGGGTTGCGATCGTCTGCACGGGATAGCCGCACAGATGCACGGCCAGAACCTCCCGGTCCTGTTCGTTCAGGCCGAACTCGCGGGCGATCTGCTCCAATGCGTTCTCGAAGGCGCGATCGATGGGGCGCGCGAGATTGTGGCGTGCAACCACATCGGAGAGGAGGAAGGTCATGAACGACCGCAGATCCTCCATCGTCTTCAGCGTGGCCTCCGAAATATCATCGTGAAGGCGCCGGCGAAGGAGAACTATCGTACCGAGATATGCGTTGTCGCCGATCGCATAGGTGAAGATGTGCGGCGGATGGTAGTTGATGAGCCGCAGGTTGCTGGAATGCAGCATGCGCGCCGCGGGATCATCCGGCCGTGCATCCCCCTCCGCGGCGGGAACGGCCTCCGGCATGCCGCCGGACGGCCAGGCGCCGGACGGCCGCGGTTCGTACGATGCGCCGAGCTCGCAGAAGTAATTCACATCCACCATCACCAGATCCACATCACGAAGAAACGAGCGCAGAGCACCGCGAAAACCACGACGCCATGCTATCACGTCGCCGCTTATCGGGAGCAGGTTGAGAAATCGGAGGATGGCCTCCGATGAAATGTGCGCTGGGTCCATGGCAGGAACGTCGTTTCCGGCATCGCCGGGCAACCCGGGATGGTCCGCATGAGGGAATACGGCCGCGTGCATACCGGTCCTGTATCGCATCTATCGAACGAACAAGAGTGATCTCTCTGATGGCAGAACGAATGCCAGATGCTGGACAAACGGCATTCGCAACGCTTCACCTCCAGGCTCGTGCGGCGCCGGGGCGAAGGCAACGGCCTGCAGGTGCATTGAAGGTACGCGAATCAAGTGCGTCAAACCAAGCCGAACTTTTCGGGGAGCGCCGAAGCGAAGCCCCGGCCATGAGCTCGCCCGCGGCATGCAATCGCCGGCATGGCACCTCCGCCACGGCCGTACGGACCGCCCGCCTCACGCCTACGCGGCGAGGGAGCTGGATCGCGGCGCGGCCGCCGTGCCGGGCTCGTGCGATCCGAACGGCATATCGGCTTCGCTCCTCTGTTGCGCATTCGCAACACCGGGAGCCGCAGTAGAAGACGAGGCGGATGGAGCGCCCTCCTGCCCTTCGGCCCGCACGAGAAGGAATGCCTGATAGCGGGCAACCTGCCCGGCCACGAGACGCCACACGAGAGTGAGCACCATGGCATCGTCGATATAGCCGATGCCGGGAATGAAGTCCGGTGTAAGGTCAACCGGGAGCACGAAGTAGATAAGCCCCGCCGCCACCAGCGCCTTCGTCCTGCCGTCCAGCGAGAACTCCCTGTCGCGCACCATGTCGAACAGCAGCCGCACGTGATGCACCATCGTCTTCATCCAGGAGACCGTGCCGGCGACCTTCTTCATGTCCAGATTGCCGAGCTTTCTCGGAACCGATTCATCCAGCTCGTCGATATCGCTCTGCTGCACATGCTCGGCATCCTGAAACAGCCGGTTCTTCAGCAGCGACTTGAAAGCACGTGGGTTCTGCATGCGGGAGAGTCTGTTAACGTTTCCGGCGGCGCGGACTGCATTGCCATCGGGCATCGGAGCGCAGTCCGTTCGTTCCGGAAGTTGTTGGGGAATGTTCGCCGGCGGCGGGAATGTCTGCTCCCAGCCTACCAGCCGCAGCCGTCGGCGCGGAACCGCGCAACATAGTGTTCGTAGTTGAGGGCGCCCTGCGCCACGGCGGCGCGTTCGCTCTCGTTCAATTCGCGCACCACCTTCGCGGGCACGCCGGCAACCAGCGTTCCGGAGGGAACCCGGAACCCCTCGCGCACCACGGCTCCGGCGGCGATCAAGGAATCGCTCTCCACTACGGAGTTGTCCAGCACCTTCGCCCCCATGCCCACCAGAACGCGATCGTGAATCACGGCACCGTGCAGAACCGCGCTGTGCCCAACGGTAACGTCATCACCGATCGTCAGCGAGTACCTGCGGTGCGTTACGTGGCACATGGTCAGGTCCTGAACGTTGGTGCGCCGCCCGATGCGGATGGAGTGCACGTCACCGCGGATCACCACGTTGAACCAGATCGAGCAGAGCTCGCCGATCTCCACATCGCCGATGATGCGCGCACCGGAAGCAATGAAGGCCGTCGGATGAATGCGCGGCGTCGCCCCCTCGAAAGGGATCACCGTGATATCTGTGCGGGTTGCGAGTTCGGTTGTCATTCCAGTTGTCATAGGGTCCACGGGCGTAACGGGTTCCGGAGCCGGCGCGACATGAGATATGATAGATGGAATAGTGCGCCGCACATACCCCATAACTCATCACCCATCACTCCTACCTCATCTTCAGCCTGCTTCCAGCAGCTTGGTCATGAAGTCCTTCTCCTCGCCGCCGGGAGCGACATCGCGCATCTTCACGATCTGCCCCTTCAGGTCGGCGTCCATGTGCTTGCGCGCGGCGCTGGCGGCTGCGGCCCGCATCAGCGTTGGCGGCCCTGTCAGCCCGCGCAGAATTGCGGTGCGGATCTCGGGGGTCGTGGAGTCCAGCTTGGCGAGCGTAAAATACGCCAGCGACCGGGTCTCATCCCGGTACCTGGGCGATGTATACTCCACGACATCCGGGGCCAGCACGTTGAAGTTGCCGGCGGCAACGGCGTTCAGCCATGCGCTCGCAAGGCGATCGCGCCGGCTCTTCGCTCCCTTCAGCCGGCGAAGCACCGGCACCAGGTCCGTGGTGTCCGTGGTCGCCATCATGCCGAGCGCGGCACTGATCACGTTGTAGCTCCGATCCGACAGGAGCGGGCGCAGCAGCCGCGCACGGTCGCGCTTGCCGGTGATCACATAGGAGTACTCGGCGGCCGCACGGCGAACCTCGGAGGCGGTATCCCTTGCTCCGGCGGAGAGCATCTGCGCGGCAACATCCGGCTCAATGGCAGCCACCCGCTCCAGGAGCTGTTGCCGCACGAACGGCGAGCCCTCATGCGAGTAGTGCTCCAGCACCGCCTGCGAGCGATGCTTCATCAGGTCATGATTCCGCGCCAGGCTGGTGTCGGTTCCGATCGCCCGCGCCGCGAGCAGCCGGTCGATCATGCGGGGTGCATCGAGCTGCGCAATCAACTCCTCCTCCGGGCGCTCGTAGTCCACCGTCTTCAGAATGGCATCGCCGGCGTCGAACACCACATACAACGGCCGCTCCTTCATCACGAAGTTGAACGTCTCGTCCGCCTTCGCTACCCAGACCGTGTCGGCACGCACATGGTCGCGGTAATGGAACTCGATCGCCACCGGCATCCGGAACAGGTCCGTGAGCGAGTCACGCTCCTGCGTCTGCTCCACACGCAACTGCAGCGTGTCGCCACTGAAGCCCTTGCGCACGCGATAGGCCGGAGCTCCCGCCCCGTAGATCCACTCATCGAAGAACCAGCCGAGGTTGACGCCGCTTGCATCCTCGAACGCATGCTTCAGATCGTCCGTCTCCGCGTTGCCGTATGCATTGCGTTCCAGATAGAGCCGGCAGCCGCGCCAGAACGCCTCCTCGCCGATCACACGGTTCAGCATATGGAGCACGCGCGAGCCGCGATCGTAGATGTTGCTGGTAACGCCCTTGCCGTTTGCAATCGGGTCACGGCCGTTCCCCCTGTCGGACTGAATGCCGCCGAGCCCGCTGTCGAAGATCTCCTTCGCGAACACATCCTGCCCGGAGTGGTAGCCGCGATAGCGCGATGCCAGATAGGTGGCGAAGCTCTCGTGCAGCCAGAGATGCCCCCAGCTTCTGTTGGTCACCAGATCGCCGAACCACTGGTGCGCCGCCTCGTGCGCCACCAGGCCGTCCGTGTTGTAGTCCACCAGTCCCCGCTCATCCACCAGCGCATAGTCGTTCAATGTGGTTGCGGACGTGTTCTCCATCCCGCCGTACATGAAGTCCGCGATCATGATCTGCGCGTACTTGTGCCACGGGTAGGGAACGCCAAGCTGGCGGGAGAAGTAGCGGATCACATCGGGCGTGCGGCCAAACGTGGGCTTCACGCGATCGGGCATGTCCGGATAGGTCCAGTACTCCAGCGGCACACCGTCGACAGTGTCGCGCGTCACCAGATAGTCGCCGGCGGCAAGCATGATCAGATAGCTCGCATGCGGCTTCTCCTGCATATAGTGCCAGGTACGCGAGCCGTCCGCCTCGCTCTTCACATCGGCCAGACGTCCGTTGGAGAGCGCGCTCCACGACTTCGGCACCGTGATCCAGAACTCGCTCGTGGCACGGTCGTTGGGATAGTCGTAGCAGGGAAGCCAGTAGCGGTTGTCCTCGTCCTCCCCCTGCGTCCAGATCTGATGCCGGCGATCGGGAAGAAGCGAGTCCGGCTGGATGAAGTAGAGTCCCTTCGCCGGAACCACGTGGTAGTCGATGGCAACGGTGAACGTATCCCCGTAGCGCCGGACCGAAGGAAGCGTCACCACCAGCGTGTCGCCCCGCTGCTCGTGCCGGGCCGCGACGTTGTCCACCATCACCTTCTCGATCGCCATCGGCCGGCCGGCATCCAGACGAATCTGCGTGAGCGAGGAGTCCAGCGAGCGGATGCGATGCCGCACCGAGCCGATCACCGTGCGGGCGGGATCGTTGAAGCGAATCGCCGCCGCGATATGCAGGACGTCGAACCGGTGGGTGCGCGCCACGCGGCCGCTTTCAACGCTTCCGTAGAGAATCTGTGCCGGAGAGGAGACCGTTGCGGTCGCGAGAAGGAGTGGAAGGATCAGCCATCGAGCGGCGCGTATCATGCCTGTGCCCGTAATAGTGAGAGGAAGCGTTGCCGTGGGTGCTGACGCATTGCGCAAACTACTGACCATGTGGATCGTGCCCAATAACGAAATCGCCGACCCTCGGAACGAGAATCGGCGATGATCGCTTTGGAGCCACCACTCGGACTTGAACCGAGGACCTGCTCATTACGAATGAGCTGCTCTACCACTGAGCTATGGTGGCATGGCATGTCAAAGGGATTGCGAAGATAAAGCGGCGGTCACGTCAATGCAAGGTTGGATAGCGATTGAGAAGAAATTTCACGGGTTCGGGGCTGCCGGGTGTACCGAACGCGGTGCCTGCTCTACAGGGCCGCACTTCGTCCACCACGAAAGCAGAGCTTGGTGCATGCACCGTTATCGCCCCCCTCCGGAAAGCTTCCTGCCGTTGAGACTGATCTCGTTTTCCCGCGGACGGAGGTTCGCATATTGCCCGCCCTTCTGTTCTACTTGGATAGCGTACGCTCCCAGGCCCTGATTGGGGGTGCGGAAGAATCCGCTCACGAGAACGTTGGTTGAATCGGTGAGCATCTCGAACTTCACCGAGTCGATGGAGCGCAAGGACTTGACCGTGAGCGATGGGAAGAGAACCCCGGTCGTATCCGGAAGCACGAGCTTGACGCGATCGACCACGACCCGGTAGATCTCGGCCTTCGTTGATGGAGCAAGCTCCGGACGGGAGCTGTCACAGGCGGCAATCCCAACGAGGATGGCAAACAGGATAGGCATGGATGGTTTCATTGCGGAATGTCGTTTCGTGTACATTCCCCTGCGTACGATAGCCCGGACGCCTGGGTTGAATATTCCCGCGCAAGGTTCCGCTCCCTCTCCCGATTCGGTTTCTCCTGCAGCCATGGCGCCACACGTTCGGTGAAGCCGTGATCATTCGCCGGAGCGTCCATCAGGCGGCGCGCCGCATCACCTGGATGGCGTCGCCCGGTTTCCCGGTCGATGAACGTGAGCCTGCGCTTCAGCCCGAAGGGGTGGGTCAACTGCTCCTGCGTGTCGTCGATGTGCGTGCGAAGCAGGCGAATCGCTTCCGGCGCCCAATCTATAAAGACCATCACTGGTTTTGCCAAAAAAATATCCCGGCCTGCAGCACCCGTACCCATTTCGGGCCAGGGCCGAGCGCGTGGATCGCCAACGGAATCGGCGGACAAGCATGGCCATGCCGGCGATAGCATGCGAGGCACCGCCGATCGCCGCGCGGCACCGGTGCATTCCGCCGGCTCGTGCCCGAAGGGATCATCGGAAAGGCTCACCTCCCCATATATCACACTTTCATGTGATTGAGCTGCACGGTCCGGCGGGCATAACTTGTGCCTCGATAACAGGAGATGCGCGCGACCATGCATCTCCGGGTTGTCACGAGTGCTTAGAGAGTAGAGAGCACGACGAGAAGACCGCGCGTCCGCTGCATGCAAGGAGAGAATGCGGCGGCGCGCGGCGGCTTATGCGGCCCCTGCACCGGCCACGTAGTACCGCAGGCCTCCGGCATTGCCGGTCCCGGCAGGACTACAGCGGACGCCTTTATCGCTAGATTCTATGGGGCTTTGATGGTGCGCGCCGAATGGGTGTGGCAAAAAGTATGGCTGATTCGACCGCTCGAAGGGGTTCTATGTACTTCATGATGCCGGTGGAGGGGGTAGGCATTCTTCGGTTTCGCGGATAAGGTCTGATGCACGCATGTTGAAGAAGCGCGCGAAGGCAAAGATTGCCCCGAGTGACGGCCGCCGCAATCCCCGTTCGATCAATGAGATGTATGTTCGGTCCATCCCAAGTTGTACGGCAAACTCTTCCTGACTGAGTTTCAAGGCTCGCCGGTGCGCCCGCAAGACTTCGCCAAAGGCCCGCTCCAAGCCGGGTGTGGCGCTGTCTTCAAGGTGACGGGGTAGTACGGGCCTTTGCATGCCGAGAAGCTAGGCGGGCCCTTGCCGGGGGCGTGCGTACATCTTGTACTCAATTGTCTTATCTTTGCTGCCGGTGGTGATCTTCGGATTTGCCGTGGCGGAACATCCTTGCCTCTGGCTGGAGGAACGTGTAGGTTCGCTCCTGATTCCTTCGCTACGTCGTACCTCCTGCTTCCTACTGGCTTGAACGCGGTCGTTGCCTACAGCTTTCAACGGCTCTGTTAGGAGTATTGCATTGATGAAGCGTTGTTGTGTTGCCCTAATTCTTCTGATGATTCCCTGGGCTGCCCGCAGTCAGGATTCCCCCTGCAATCAGGGCCGCGCGGTGTGGCCGCGTGTGGACCCGCGCTACGACTGGTTGATATGCGTGCCGGAGATTGGTATGCGGCTATTACGTTCGTGCTGTATACTCAAAGATGTACTAACTTTCAAAGAGATGATGTGTTTATCGCACACAATATGATCTCCTCTTATGCGCTATTACCTCTCGTCCCTCACACTTCTGATTGTCGTACTACTGGCCAGCTCTCCTGCATGGGCTCAGGCTGACGTCCGCCTATCATACGATGCACTACAACCGCTCTTGCCGCCAGATGCACAAATCGAATCAGCGGACAGTATAGGAAACCTTCGCTTGGTCGTATGGGGCAGCACAACCGCAAATGCTGATGGCTCCATTCGCAATGTGTTGTGGATGCAGCAAGTACGTGGTGACGTTAAGCTTGGGAACCCGGAGATCCTCTCGGATTCGACAGCACGCCCATTCGGCTTTGTTCAGGTCCTTGCTCTTGTCGACAAGTTCCTGGTCATCTGGAACGACCGTCGTATTGCGAATGCACAGACGTTCCTGATGCGCATTGATTCCAATGGGATACGAGGCAAAGAGCAGGTTCTTGACAGTAGCCACACAATCTCTAATCCCGGGCTGGCATGGGCGAAGGAAGAACATGGGTACCGTCTGATTTGGAACGGCAACCAAGGCATACTCATACGTATGTGTGATTCAGATTTGACCTTGACCGGCGATGCTTCGTTAATAAACGCTGGCATTTTTAATTCCGTGCTCCATCCATCACGAACGCCGAACGTTACGCTCCTCGACATGGGTAGTGATGGCTGGCTTGTTGTTGATCGCTCAGGGCGCAACAGTACGCTCAATTGGACCGATCCATACTACGTTGAAAATGATGGATCGCTTCTCATTCTCCGAGACAACCGTATCCTCGAATATGCGTCGTTGCTGGACACACAGCCAATCAGATCATTCGACGCTCAATTGCCGCCAACTGCAATTCCAGGAACTACTCTCGTGGCACTGGATCTGGCGGGACGGATTGTTCTTACATACGGAACCCTGGATATCTCCGTTGACATATTGTTCGATCAAAAGTATGTCGTTATTAATGTTCTACAATTAACCATGTTGGCAAATGGGGCATTTTCACAACCGGCATATCGGCTTGGGCGAGGTGTCGCATATTTCGATCATTGTGCCGACACTCCAGAAGCTGAGGCAACAAGCGTTTCGCTCCAGCGTGAATGCGGCAATCGCTACATGGTGTCGGTTGGTGTCCACGTAACAACATGGATGAATTGTCAAGCCAGTAGAGGCCCCTATGACGTCACTGATACGGTACATTATGCCGTTGCTCAGACCAGCGTCACCGATACGGCGCCGGATCTTGGACCATGCGCTTCGAGGCCAGGGATTGCGCTCGAACGACGTTCATCAACGTATGCAAGTGCGGTTGATCTGCTGTTAGGTTCCAGAAGGGTTGCCCTTAGCGCGCCCGTTGCGCTCGATAGCATCAACATCCCGGACCTTGCACCTGGTATTGCTCAAAGGGGGGATACGCTGATCGTTGCGTGGGCTGCATATGGTGTCGAACCGGAGGTGAAAATCAATCGTTGGCTTCCTCATCGTGCGCTCAGTATTGACACGTTGCCATCTCGAACGACTATTTATCCCGAAGCGGATTCGATTGCCGGAAGTGCTGCTACCGCCACAGTGCAAACGAGCGCCACCGGCAGCGGCTTCATCGTCAGCATCTCATCGAGATGGGTACAACGTCTGGGAGATGGAACCGGCATTGATCGCCAACATTGCGATGTGTTGTGGCCCGCCTCAACAGGCTGGAATCTGCTGGCGACCATAGAAGATAACTCCTCGAATGCAGCGCTTACGGCCGTGTCGGCTCTCAACAACCCTGACGATGGGAACACACTTACGGCGCTTGGTGAGATCGGCAATTCTGGCATAACCTCTGCCCGACGCCTCCTTCTGAATGATGCAAATGGCGTCAATATTTGGTGCACTGATAGCCTCCACTTGGCAGCAACAGCCTATCAATCGTTCGTGCCAATTCTGGACAGTCATTATGTGCTGATGGATCAGTATGGGATGCTGGCTTTTAATGGAACTACGCGACAGGCGGCGCATGCACTATCAACGGCGGACGGCGCTAGGCACCTGAAGTTGCAGGGGCCACGCATCCTCACATGGTACAATTCCAATAACGGGGTACGGCTTCTCATTACCGACACAAGCGCGGATGCGATAGCGTTGAGCCCGGAGTTGGTGACCACCGCTCAACTGGCTGATCTGTGCATCATGGAACGCGCCGGGGATTCGGCCATCATCATGTTGGCTGCGGGAAGTAATGGTTTGACGATGTGGACGCTGGACAAGAATCTTCGAGTCCTGACGACCAACCAGAGTATCAGCCAAGGCAATGCACGTACTGCCCGGCCTTCGGGTGTAATTCGGAACGATTCCCTATTCATCGTTTGGGAGGATTACCGTAACGGCATTGCCGATATCTACGGACGAGTCTTTGCACTGTACACGCCATCGGGAATTGAGTTGAAGGCCCGCTCTGTATCGGGCTCGGAATTGACGTTTTCTGCATCGCCGAATCCCGCGCGCGGCCCTGTTGAACTGACGTGGACAGGGCTACCATCATCGAATAGTGGCACCATTACAATTGCCGACCTGATGGGCCGGGAAGTTGCTCACTATATCGTCTTGTCTAATCGTGCCACTTGGGATACCCGCAATGTCCACCCCGGCATCTACATAGCAAGGTTGTTCACTTACGATAGATATGCCTGTATCAAAATTGTCGTTCAGTAGTAGAATCGTTCACTGCTCGACTCGCCAAGACAATGAACAACAAGCCTGACAACCAGGAAGGAATATCCGTGATGAGAATCCGTTGGGTGTTGATGCTGCTTCTGGTGCCGTTCGCCGTCGTACACGGACAAGATTCTCCCTGCAATCAGGGCCGCGCGGTGTGGCCGCGTGTGGACCCACGCTACGACTGGCTTATCTGCGTCCCGGAGATCGGGCGCCAACGCGGAATCATCGGGCAATGCCAGTGGAACGTATCCGAGGGGTATGGCGGGGGCGTAGCTCCGTTGGGACGTCTTACGCCCAATGGACCGTATGGATGGATCGTGACGCATAAGCGGTGTGACACAACACCTTCCTTTCAGGAACTGTTGCTCTATCGTTCTGCAGGTGGCCAGCTTCCTGATGGAAAGGACTACGAACGCATCGGACCGCGTGAGATTCTCTCCGATGTACAATTCCTTGCTGCTGGCGATTGGGATAACTCTGGAACGGAGGATCTGTGTTGCCGCGTTCAGCGTTACGGAGATACCAGCGCCGGTAACCATACCGGCTATGAAGTTGCTTCCGTCGTGATCTTCTGGGCCGATTCGCTTGGGCATTATTCCATCGATGACACGACACGCTTGGAGTGTGATGCACAGATGTGGCTGGGCATAAAATCCGGGTTGGGTACCGACAGGAACGGCGATGGCATTGATGATCTGTTCATCATTACTGATGTGGGTCTATCAGATGGTAAGACGGTGGAGCAGGCACGGGGGCGCATTTACTTCGGTCATCATCACAAACGCTGGGGGCGCGATGGTGTAAGCCGTGCTGCTGATTGGCGGTGGTGGAATATTCCAAATCTCTACTCCTTCATCAAGGAAATCGACCAGGATGGCGACGGGCATAAGGACGTTGCGTGGTTCGGCGACAACAACGGCTACCAGACCGTCTCGGTCTGGTACGGTGACGGCAAACCCGGCATTCCCGATACTTCGGCCGTGGAGTCC
>DASZRW010000003.1:0-73112 GCA_035549015.1 Kapaibacterium sp. (SeqCode) | reverse complement strand
CGCCTCCTATGCGGTTCGTGTTCCTCAGGCCGAGGATTTGCCTACAGCTTCCTTCCGACAATGCCTCGCGACACTGCCGTTGCTGTTCGGCTAGCGCTTCCCACCATCTGGGCCCGCTGGGGACTTTCACCCCCTAGTCACACGCCATGCCTGGCGCACAAAGAACACCCCCGCAGAAGCAATCTCCTGCCGGGGCTCCCACTACGGTTTGCGTCTGCGCTCGCTCGAGAGGATCAGGGAGACGTGTGGTTACTGGAGGGCGGGGGCCGATCGCCTGCGCAACGGAACGCAACCAGCCGGCGGAGCAACTATACGTGATGCGCGGCCAACGCCGTACCGCCCCGGCAGACGCTTTGGCTTCAGGCCCCCATGCGGCCGCGAACCGCGCAGGGGCGTCAGAGCAGACGCAGGTTGGCGAACTTGAGCATGAGCTGCTTCCTGCCCACCGACTCGAATCGTACGGTGATCTTGGTTGCGTCTCCCCGCCCCACGATCGCTTCGATACGCCCGGGGCCGAACGTGGGGTGCTGCACGTGCACGCCCACCTGCAGGGTCTTCGGCGTCTGGGAGTAATCATCCGCAAACTCCTGCGGCGCAATCTGAGACTCCGTCGTCGGCGGCGTACTGCCGGCCCGCCGCGTGCTGAAGCCGCCGCGCTGTGCCCGGCCGCCGCTTCCGAATCCGAAGCTGCTCGCCGATGGACGCGGCGGCGCAGTGGAATCGAACTCCAGCAACTCGTCGCTTATCTCGTTGAGAAAACGCGACGGTGTTGGATAGCTCAGTTCACCGAAGCGATATCGCCGCTCGGCGTTCGTGAGGTACAGCTTCTCCTTTGCGCGCGTCACCGCCACGTAGAACAGCCGCCGCTCCTCCTCGAGGTCGTCCTGATCCTGCGCGGCATTGCCAACCGGGAACAATCCTTCTTCCATCCCCGCCACGATCACCACCTTGAACTCCAACCCCTTGGCGGAATGGATCGTCATCAGCGTCACCCGATCGGCAGCGGCATCGTAGCTGTCCGCATCGGCCACCAGCGCAATCTCCTGCAGGTACACGTCGAGCGTGGCCTCCGGGTTCAACTCGCCGTATTCGGCAATGTGCGAGAGAATGCGTTGAACGTTGTCCCAGCGGGCAACCGCCTCCGGTGTCCCCTCATCCTTGTAACTCCGCAGAAGCCCTGACTCCGACAGGAGCGTGCCGGCCAGTTCGGCCGGCGACATGTCTTCAAGGTGATTGCGGTAGAGATCGATCATCTCCGCGAACTTGCCGAGCACCGTCCCCACGCGCGGCGTGAGATCCGGGATCTGCTCGGGATGGCGCGCCGCCTGCAACAGCGATATGTTCCGTCCCTGCGCGGCAAGCCGCAGGCGCTTCAGGGAGGTCTCCCCGACGCCGCGGGCAGGAGTGTTCACCGCACGCAGAAAGGACTCGTCGTCCCGTTCGTTCACAACCAGCCGCAGGTATGCAAGGGCGTCCTTCACCTCCTTGCGCCGGTAGAACGCAACGCCCCCCACCAGCCCGTACGGAATGTTCACGCGGCGGAGTGCGTCTTCTACCGAGAGCGACTGCGAGTTGATGCGATAGAGAATCGCGATGTCGTTCAACGAGCGCCCGGCGCGCTGCTCAAGCTGAATCAGGCGCACAATCTCCTCCCCCTCCTCGCGCTCGTCACGAACCGTGATCACGCGCACCTTGTCCCCGGGGTCGTTCTCGGTCCACAACGTCTTGTCGATCCGCTGCCGGTTCTTCTTGATCACGTCATCGGCAGCCGCGAGAATCGTCTTCGTCGATCGATAGTTCTGCTCCAGGCGGAAGATCCGGTAGTCCGGATAGTCATGCTCGAAGTCCAGAATGTTCCGGATATCCGCTCCGCGGAAGCGGTAGATGGACTGCGAGTCGTCTCCCACCACACAGATGTTCCGATGCACTTCCGCGAGCATCTTCACCACGGTATACTGCGCGCGGTTGGTATCCTGGTACTCATCGATCAGGATATGGCGGAACAGGTTCTGGTACTTGGCCGCCACCTCCGGATGCTTCTCGAAGAGATCGATCGTCCGTACCAGCAGGTCGTCGAAGTCCATGGCATTGCTTGCATGCAGGCGGCGCTCGTAGCTCTCGTAGACGAAGGCGATCTTCTGCTCCAGCTGATCGGCGGCACGGTTGCGATACACCGTGGGGTTCACCATGGCGTTCTTCGCAGCGGAGATCCGCGAATGGATCATCTTGGGAGAGAAGTCCGCGGTGGAGAGGCCGAACTCGCTCATCGCGGAGCGAACCACGGAGACGGAGTCGTCGGTATCGTAGATGGTGAAGCTGGATGTGTAGCCCAGCACCGTTGCCTCGCGGCGAAGGATCCGGCTGAAGACGGAGTGAAAGGTGCCCATCCAGAGCGGGCGAGCGCGCTCCTCGCCAACCAGCCGTGCAATGCGTTCCTTCATCTCGCCGGCAGCCTTGTTCGTGAAGGTCAGTGCCAGAATGTTCCATGGGCGAACGCCGCGGGCCAGCAGATAGGCGATGCGATAGGTGAGAACCCGGGTCTTGCCAGAGCCGGCTCCGGCCACGATCAGCACCGGTCCGTCGATAGTGGTTGCGGCCTCCCGCTGAACCGCGTTGAGATCGTTGACGAAGTCCGCGGAGAGCGGCGGCGGCGCATTGTGCCGGGCGTCGTGGTGCTCCATCCCCTGCCCCGCCGGCAGTTCCGTTCCGGGCGCAGAAGCCTGCGGGGTCTCGTCCGATGGAGTCCCCTCGTTGAACAGGTTGATCGTTCCGCCGTCACCGACGCGCTTCAGTGTAAGCTTGGCCACGAGGGAAGGTATTGGTTATGAATGATGACCGGCCGCCATGGAGGCACGCGTTGCCCCGGCACGAAGGTGCATGCAATCGATGAAGCAATGCCGGAGAACTCCGGCGCTCATCCCCAACCGGCGGCGATGAGCGATGGCTGCATGGAGGTATCGAGCGAACCGATCAGCTCCCGTACCGACGCCATGCCGTGGGCGGAGAGATACTCTTCAATCCCGCGAGCGATGGCGGTGCCGGCAGCGGGATCGATGAACAACGCCGTCCCCACCTGCACCAGCGTTGCGCCAACCACGAGGAACTCAATTGCATCGGCGGCATTCATGATACCACCAATGCCGATGATCGGGATGTTCACCGCCTTGCGCACTTCGTACACCTTGGCAAGAGCCATCGGCTTGATCGCCGGCCCGGAGTAGCCTCCGGTGATCGTGGCGATCCTGGGGCGCCTGGTGTGGATGTCCACCGCCATCCCGATGAAGGTGTTCACGCAGGAGACGGCATCGGCCCCCTCCCCCTCGCACGCCCTCGCGAACTCGGCAATCGAGGTTACGTTCGGCGTGAGCTTCATCGCGAGCATCTTCGAAGTGCGTGCGCGCAGCTCGCGCGTGATCTGCGCAACCGACGGGCAGTGCGTACCGAAATTGAGGCCGCCATCCTTCACATTCGGGCAGCTCACGTTGATCTCGTACCCGGCAATCCCTTCGTGCTCCTCGCAGCGCTCCAGCACGTAGCAGTATTCCTCCACGGAACTTGCGGCGATGTTCACCACAACGGTTGCATTCCGCTCGCGCAGCAATGGAAGCTTGGAGGAGAGGAACACGTCAACGCCGACGTTGGCAAGGCCGATCGAGTTGAGCATACCGCCCGTTGTTTCGCAGATGCGCTGCGGCGGATTTCCGTCGCGCGGCTTCCGGCTGATGCTCTTGGTAACCACTGCGCCAAGTTCCGCCACATCCACGAACGACTCGCACTCCAGCCCATAGCCGAATGTGCCCGACGCGGTAAGCACGGGGTTCTTGAACGTTACGTTGCGGATCGTGATCTCGGTAGATGCCACGAGAGATGCGTGCCTTTGTGATTGACGAATCGGGAAGGATGCGAGGGGCCGCAGGATGAAGCATCATGGTTCGACCCGCGGCGCCGGCCTCACCGGGTTGCACTGCGAATCAATGCACCGAGGGGATCGAGTCCAGCACGATATCGTTGATATCGTAGTTCGGGCCGTGGGTGCAGACCAATGTGTACTTGCGATCGCCGGTTGCCATCTCCACCGGACAACCCTGGCAGATTCCGATGCCGCATGCCATCTGACATTCCAGCGACACCTCCAGCGAAAGCCCGCGTGCATTGCAGTATTCGCCCAGGGCACCGAGCATCCGGTTGGGACCGCAGGCGAAGAGACGGACGTTCGAGGCGCTCTGGTCGTGCAGCCATGCATCGAGCGCGCCCAC
Organism: Kapaibacterium sp. (SeqCode); assembly: GCA_035549015.1. Lineage (GTDB taxonomy): Bacteria > Bacteroidota > Ignavibacteria > OLB7 > OLB7 > JAFDZV01. The sequence goes on along the minus strand of DASZRW010000003.1, from coordinate 68,856 downwards.
CACATTGCCGTGAAATCCAAGGGAGCCGTCGTCGGTGGCGAATATCGGATTGATCAGCCGGCCATCGTTGGCAATCATGCCGGCCGTTCTCGCACCGTGGATATTCACGACGCTCTTCCCCATGGCCACCAGTCTGTCGCCGAGGATCGGCATCGGCGCAATGCCAACGCCGCCACTCACAAGAATGGCGGTGGCATACTCTCCCTCGTAGTGAAACGGCACTCCGAGAGGGCCCATCACATCGAGCGGATCGCCCGGCTCCTTCGCCGCAAGGATACGCGACCCCCTGCCGACAACATTGAAGATCACCTCAACGCGGTCCTCGCGGATGCGATGCACGCTGTATGCACGCCGCAGGAGGGGATCGAACGAATCGTCCGGCTTGAGATTGAGGAACTGGCCGGGTTGTGTCGCGCGCGCGATGCGCTCCGAGACGAACTCCAGCGTGTAGACATTCTCCGCGACCCGCGCGGAACGAAGTATGGAAACGGTCTCCTGAAACATGGTGGACGCCAATTTAGGAATTCAACGCATGCCCGCCCGGGGGAATGTTTGTGAGAAGCTGTTGGCCACGCTTTGCGCCGCGCCGCCGCGCTTCACGGCGCAGCAGGCGCGCGGGGCGCCGCAACGATTCCACGGCCGTCCGCCCGAAATGGACGTGCCTTCCCGGCAAACGCCCGGAAGGCACGAAGCAATGCTGATGGAGTGCACTATCCTGCACCATGCGTCGGAGAGCGGAGGCATCCTGTGTGGCGTTCTACGGATACCGCACGTCGCCGGCCGAGACGACTCCCCGATGTCCGGAACGTGTTCCCCTTACGGTTTCTTCGGGACGCCGGACTTCTTCCCCTTGTCGTCCGAACCATCCGGCGTGGTGCCACCCGATTTCGGATTGGCGGGCGTGGTACCGGGCGGAGTACCCCCCGATGGCGCCGTACCCCCCGGAGTCGTACCTCCGGGTGTTGTACCTCCGGGCGCCGTACCACCGGAAGGATTGCCGCTCGGTGCGTTGCCGGTTCCCTTGCCGTTCGCCGGCAGAGTCTGCTGGCCGCCTCCGGAGCCGGACGGAATTGCCGGCGCCGTACCGGACGGCTTCACCGCGCCATTCGGCTTCGGCGGGCTTGGACGCCGCTGCAGCTTCGATGTGTCACCGTTGAGCGGTATCAGCACATCCGGCTCTTCGTCCGGAATGTTCGGCGGATTGTCCTTCATCCAATCCATGTTCACGCCGGTGCCGTCATTCTGCGGCTGGCTCTCGTGCGGTGAACGCATACGATGCACGTTCACTGCCTGAAGAAGAGGCGCAACCGCCAGCGCCTGATCGCTTGTTGGATAGAGATCCGTCAGGCGCCCGTAGTAGCTGTAGGCGCTGTCCAGGTTGTCCAGGGTCTTCTCGTACAGAAGCCCGATGGCGTAGTAGGCCCGGGGCGCGTAGGATGACTTTGGGAAATTCATCACCAGCCGTTCGAACATCGCGAGAGCCTGGGCGTTCTCCCCCACTTTCATGTGGCTGACGCCGGAGTTGTAGATATCCTTTGCCGTATCGATCATCTCCGCCTCCGTGTAGCCCAGGTGCCTGCGGGCGTCCACGGCATACTCGGTGAGCGGGTAGTCGCTCACGATCTGCTCCAGCAGCGAATCCGCCATGTTGCTGCGCCCTGAATCGCGGGCCATCGTGGAGCGCGCATAGATCACGCGCGCCCCCTCCTTGCTGCCGACCCCCGACCACTTGTAGGAGAGATCGTAGTACCGCAGCATCGAGTCGCGGATGTCGAGCGACGAGAAGACGCGCGCAACGTTGTAGTACGCCTCGGCAACCGCCGGCTTCAACGAATCCGGATAGTTGGCCGGTTCGAAGCCCTGCGTCAGCACGTTGGCCTTTCCTCCCTGTTCGAAGTAGCGATCCAGAAGAGAGGCGTAGCGCTGCGCCCGGCGCTGGAACGGGGCGGGCGACACCTTCGCCTTCGTGAAGTTCTCCAGAGCGGTCTTGAAGTCGCCGCCGCGGAATGCCCGCACGGCACGCTCGTATACGGCATACGCCGAGTAGAACTTGCCGGGCGAAATGGAGTCCACGCGCGCAAGTTCCGCATCGCTGGCTGCGGCGCCGCCGGGGCGGGTGGCGGCGAGATTCAGCACCTCGAGATCGACCAGCCCATACCACGGCTGGTAGTTGCCGTTGCTGCGAAGCTTCGCCAGCTGCTTCGCAGCCGCATCGTAATCCCCGAGCGCGCGATCCGAAGCAGCACGCTGCATCCCGATCTCGAACTGCGTGAGAACGTCCGGAGAATACTCCTTCTCCGCGAGGTTGAATGCCTCGATCGCGCTCTTGAAATCCTGCCGGCGAAAATAGAGGAGGCCGATCTCATACTCCCACCGCGCCCTGTCCTCATCGTCCGAACTCAGAACCATCGCGCGCTCGTAGGGCCGAAGCGCCTCGGCAAAATTTCCCTCGCCAAGCTGCAGATCGGCATTCAGACGGAATGCATCGATCAGGATATCGCGCCGTTCGTGCGCCCAGCCGACATCGATCGTCCGGCTCAGCATTACGGAGGCCTCCGCCACCTTCCCCTGCTGCATCAGATCCATGGAGAGGACGAGGTGCGCATCCGGATACCACTTGCTTCCGGGAAAGCCGGCGATGAACTCCTCGCACTTCTTCTGCGACTGGTACCACTCGCGCTCGTAGAAGTAGGTCTTGCCGATATAGTAGACGGCGTCCGGCAGATAGTCGCTCTTTGCGTCGCGCGCCATCAGCTTGGATCCCTTGATCAGGATCGAATCCAGCTTCACCTTGTTCGCGCGCATCTCCTCGTTGTTCATGGACCGGCGCTCGAGGTGATTGTAGAACTTCACGTCGCGCCGTTCCAGATCGTCGAACGGAACGTAGTACACCGGCTCCGGCGTCTTCTGCTCGCGGATGTAGAGCAGTTCCTCCTCCACCTCATCCATGATCCGCTCCATGTTGTAGAACAGATTGAAGTAGGTGGTGAAGTTCCGCGTGGTCTGGCAGGCCCCAAATCCAAGGGCGCCCAGCAGAGCAGGGATTGCGATATATCGGGATCGAAGAAACGTCATGTCTGATCAAGTTAGCCGGGCTGGAGCCGCCATGCAATTACGGAACGGCCGATCTTCAACGGATCGCGACCGAAGCCATGCACGCTGCGGGAAGGCGTTCGCGCCGGAGCCCCATCTGCGTGGGCGCAATGCTGCGGGTTTCGTTGGCCAATCTCCACATGCTCCGCCAATCATGCAATGGTGAAGCAGTGCCCCGCGCAACGTTGCTTCATCGGCTCGGCGTGGAAGGTTCTCCTGTTGGACGCAGTTGCCCGGAAGATGCAACTCCGGATCGTGATCGATGGGGGATCAGCTCAGCACGGCACGGCGAAGATCCTCCAGCTCGCGCGTCAATTGGCGAATCCTCACCAGCACCTGATCCTCATGCTCGAGTTTGACCTGGGGGTCGAACTCAGCGGTCCGCCCCTGCAGGCTGCGGGTCTCGCGCTCCAGACGCTCGCTGACAATGCGGATCATGCAGTCGCGAGCCACCCTCCACGGATTCGGCGGCGAGGTATCGATATCCTGCCGCGACCAGTATGTGGAGATGGACTCCTGCTCGATGGCCAGCAGCGTGACAAGATCGCGCAGGTCGGATGAAAGATCCTCCATCACCAACTCATCGATCGAAAACGATCGCTGGTTAACGTAGTGGCCGAGGATCAATCCCACCAGTTCCTTGGTGAGCGGATGCGAGAAGTCATCGGGATCGATACGCGCGAAGACATGTTCCAGCATCTGCGTATCCCCCTCGACAAGCACGCTCAACAGTCCCACTTCCGCGGCCGGCAACTCGGAGCGTACCAACGGCTTGCGCGGAGCCAGCGCGGAGATCCCTTCATCCCCCTGCGCCACCAGGTCCATGCCGGGATGGGGCTGGTACGAAGCGGCATCCGGTGCGGGCCGCTCCCTGCGGTCCGGAACGCTGCGCGCGGGAAGGTCGCGCCGCCTGCGCCCCTGCGTTCCGAGCGCGCGATCCAGTTCCTCGGCGAGAAGCGCCTCCGGGAGGAAGTAGTCCGCCGCGATCTTCTGCGCGTAGAGCTCGCGCTTCAGCGCATCGGGGATCAGCGCGATCGTTCCCACGATGGACCGCACCGCTTCGGCCGCACGATCCGGCGCATCGAAATCGCCCGCCTGCTTCATCGTCCGCGCAAGGAACTCCAGGAAGGAGGTGCTCCGCTCCACACGCCCCTCGAACTCCTTCGCACCGAACCGCTGAACGAACGTGTCCGGGTCCTCACCATCGGGAAGCCTGAGCACCGATACGTCAAGCCCCTTGCGCAGCAGCACATCGATGCCGCGCTCGGTGGCGGACTGCCCGGCCTTGTCGCTGTCGAACACCAGCACGACACGCGAACAGTAGCGGGCAATCAGGTCCGCATGCTCGGCGGCCATTGCGGTTCCGCAGGTTGCGATGGCGCTCCGTACCCCCGCCTGATGAAGCGAGATCACATCCACGTACCCTTCCACAACCACGGCCACACCGCCGCGACGGATCGTATCCTTGGCCTGAAACAGACCGTAGAGCAGGCGGCTCTTGTGATAGATCGGCGAGTCCGGAGAGTTGATATACTTCGGCTGGTCCGGGTCCTCGTTCATCCTCCGGGCACCGAAGCCGAGGATCCGACCGGTGGGGTTGAATATCGGGAAGATGGTTCGGCCGCGGAACCGGTCGTAGTGCCCGGTTCGTCCTTCGCGCCGGATCACCAGGCCGGCGCGTTCCAGTTCATCGGAGGAATAGCCGATGCGGCTGAGATGCTTCAGCAGCGTCTCCCAGTCTTCCGGGGCATAGCCAAGGCCGAAGCGCATGATCGTCTCGTCGTTGAACCCGCGCTTGCGGAAGTACGCGAGCCCCACGGCCCCGGCCTCCGAGCGGAGGGTCTGCTGAAAGAAGAGCGCTGCATCGCGCACGGCCGCGGCCAGCCGCTCGTGCTCGCTGAACCCCTTCCGTTCGCGTTCGTCCTCCGGGATCTCGATGCCGAGCGACTGCGCAAGGTTGCGCACGGTCTCCGGAAACGTCCACCCGTTCAACTCCATGAGGAATGTGAAGACATTCCCCCCCTTCCCACAGGCGAAGCACTTGAAGATGCCCCGAACCGGCTCGACGTGCAGCGACGGCTTGGAGTCGTCGTGAAACGGGCAAAGCCCAAGCCAGTTCTTCCCGGTGCGGCGCAGACGGATATAGTCCGAGACAACATCGACGATGTTGACCTCGGACTTCACACGTTCAACAATTTCCTCGGGGATGCCGGCCACGTATTGTCAGGTGTATGATGAACTTCCACAGATTTCCGCCGCACCATATGCAGGCCCGGCGACGCTGCCGCTACAATGACGCATTTCTGGCTTCGGTATGATCTGAAAAAGCAATCTAGTGATTGGCGCCGAACCGCATTCGCAGCAATTGGTTGCCGGCACGGCATCTGCAGGCCGCCGAACGCGCCAACGCCGATTCGCGGCCCGGAGCCGCGTTCCATCGGGATCTCTCCGGTCATCCCGGCATTTCACCGGGGGAATCCACCGTTGAGAATTGACGGACAATCCTCTCAATAGGTGCCGCGCCATATATTGGGCCCGGATGCCGGCGCTCCGTTCCGGCGATCGGTTCCGCCCAATCCCTCCAACCGTCCGCATGATCGGCACATATTCCCGGCGGCTCGCATGCGCGCGCCGCACCGCAACACTCGCGGCAACGGCGGCGGTGTTGCTCTCTATTGCCTCCACCGCGGCCTGTAGGGCGCAGCCTCTGCAGACCGGCTTTCAGCATATCGGCCTGGAGCAGGGGTTGTCGCAGAGTTTCGTCTATGCCATCCACCAGGACAGTCGCGGGTTCTTCTGGTTCGGGACGCGCGACGGGTTGAACCGGTTCGACGGCTACTCGTTCCTGCGCTATACATATCAGCCGTTCGCACCGACAACAATCGCCTCCGGTGTTGTCCGTTCGATCTGCGAGGACAGCCACGGCGATCTCTGGCTGGGAACGTATCGCGGCGGCCTGGTCCATCTGGAGCGTTCCACCGGCCGTTTCACCAGCTTCATGCACGATCCTGCGGACCCCGCGAGCATCGGCAGCAACGACGTCATTGCCTTCATGGATCACACCGGCTCCATCTGGACCGTCAGCGCGGACGGCCTGCTCGATCGATTCGACGCCGCCCGATGGCATCACGGCATGAAGGCGGAGTTCCATCACTACCGCCATCGTGACGCGGACACCACCAGCCTGCTCGGCATCCCCTACTCCGCCTACGAGGATCGGCAGAACAATATCTGGATCGGCACCGACCGCGGATTGAACCTGCTCGATCGATCGGCCGGAACGTTCGCCCACATTCGAAGCACCGATGGGGTGAGCGGGGTTTTCCCCGGCGGTCCGATCCAATCGCTGGCTGATGACGGCATGGGGAATCTGTGGGTGGCCACGCGCGACGGCCTATGCTGCCTCGATATCGCCACGCACCGGATGCGCCACATCACCCACCACGGCCTGGTGCAGCGGATAACCATCGACCACCACGGTGTGATCTGGTACGGCGCATACGGCGGCCTGTACACCTACAACCCACGCAACGGAAGCTTGGGCTGCTTCAAGCATGTCACCAATGGCGGACCGATCAGCGGCGACCTGATCCTCTCCCTCTTCACCGACACAACCGGAACGGTCTGGATCGGTACCGACGGCGGCATCGACAGGACGGAGGAGAACGCATCGAGGTTCGCGACCGGGCTGGTCGGCTTCGACCACAACGACAGCATCGCCCTGAACAACACGCGATCGCTCTGCGTTGACCGGGCCGGACGCATCTGGATCGGAACCGCCGGGCTGGGGCTGATCTCCGTGGATCGCACGTCCGGCTCGATCCGGCACTACCTCGAACAGCCCCGGACGTCGGGGGACTATATCAACACGATCTATCAGGATCATCGCGGAACCCTGTGGTTCGGCTCGCAATGGACGGTAGGATACGCAACCATGCGCGGCGACTCCGTTCTCGGTTTCACCAGACTCAATCTTCCGATCTCGATAGCGCGCGATATCTGGGCGATCTGCGAGGATCACCTGGGGATGATGTGGTTGGGAAGCCGTGCGCACGTCTTCCGTCTCGATCGCAGCACCGGCGTGATAACGCTGTTCAGGCACGACCCTCACGATCCCCGGAGCATCTCCTACGATGGAGCGTGGGCAATCCATGAGGACCGATGGGGCGATCTCTGGTTTGCCACCCCCGGCGGCGTGAATCGCTTCGATCGATCCACGCAGACGTTCGTGCACTATCGGTACGATCCGGCGAACACGGCAAGCCTGAGTCATGACGAAGCCTGGTCGCTCTTCGAAGATCACACCGGAACACTTTGGGTTGGAACGTGGGGGGGCGGCCTGAACCGGTTCGATCGAACCACCGGACGATTCACGCATTACATGGAGGCCAACGGCATCGCCAGCAATGTGATCCACGGCATACTCGAGGACGAGAGCGGCTATCTCTGGGTGAGCACGGGGCGCGGCATCTCGAGGTTCGATCCGCGCACGGAGATCTTCACGAACTATGGTCCATACGATGGCATCCAGCACGAGGAGTTCAATCCCAACGCATGCTGCAAGACTCCGGATGGAATGATGATCTTCGGCGGCGGCGGCGGCATCAATAGCTTCCGTCCGGATCATCTGACGGCAGTGAACAACGTGACCCGGCCTATCGTGGTGACGTCGTTCCGCAAACTGGACTCGTTGTTCGCAACCGAGTTGACCGATGGCGCATACGTGGAAGTGCTCCCCGGCGAAAACAATTTTTCGTTCGAGTTCTCATCGCTGGACTTCAACAATCCGCTCCGCGTTCGATACTCCTACATGCTGGAAGGGTTCGATGATGACTGGAACGCAAGCGGCACACGGCGCTACGTATCCTACACGAACCTGGATGCCGGCGATTATGTGTTCCGGGTTCGTGCCACCGCGGGGAACGGGATCTGGCAGCCCGGCATCGCCGTGCATGTTTCGGTGATCCCTCCGTTCTGGCGCCGCCGCCCGTTCATCGTGGCTGCAGCCGTTGCCGTTGTGCTGGGTGCCGGGTTCTGGTACCGAAGGCGCAACCGGATCATGGACGCCCGCGAGAATGCGCTGGCCAACGCGCGCGAGACCGAACGGCGGGGCATCGCAGGGGAGCTGCACGACGGGCCGCTGCAGGATCTGTACAGCGTACGATTCGCCCTGGAGAGGCTTACGGCGCTCGGACTGCCGGCACCGGCACGGGAGGATCTGGAGTCCATCGACGACACATTGAAGGGGGTGCGCAGCACACTGCGCAACGTCCGCGGCGATCTTCAGCTTCCCAGCCCCACGATCGGATTGGACGATGCCATTCGAGCGCACGCCGAGCGCTTTCGCGACGCACATCCCGAGGTGGAGGTCTCGACGGACCTTGCCGCCGATGATGCCGTGCTTACCGAGGAGATGCGGGGAACGTTCTTTCGCATCTATCGCACTGCGATGAACAACATCGCCAAGCATGCAGGTGCAACCGCCGTTGCACTGCGCCTGACGTTCGATGCGCGCCGCGCCATACTGGAGATTCGAGACAACGGCCGCGGGTTCACCCCACCGGGCAACCTGGACGAACTGCTCAGCCGAAAGCACTACGGATTGCTTCTCGCGGACTCGCATGCACGCGCAATCGGCGCGCGCCTGGAGGTGACGTCCGCACCGGACAACGGAACAACCGTCCGTGTCACGATCGAACGTTCCAGGCGTCTTGTGCCGGAATGGCTCCGGCGGGTCGGCTTCGCGCGCCGTCGTGACAGGGGATAGCGCCCGTGGGCACTCTCCGGACGGAATGCATGTGCCGAAGGATGATCGCTCCCCGCGCAGCGGCGCGGATGCATTGCACAACCGTGGCAATAACCGAATCAGGACAATGAATACACTCGAGAAGATCCGCGTGGTCGTGGCGGACGATCACGACATGGTGCGCGCCGGAATACGGGGCTGGCTCGAGATGGAGCCGGACCTGCTTGTTGTTGGAGAGGCGCGCAACGGCGAGGAGGCGGTTCGCCTGGTCCATACGCTGAAGCCGGACGTCCTCGTGCAGGATATCCAGATGCCTGGCATGAACGGGCTCTCCGTTATCAGAACGCTTCGCGAGGAGGGTTCGCCAACGAGAGTTCTCGCGATCACGGGGTTCGACAACTCCAGCGTCCGGAGCGCATTGGAGAGCGGCGCCTGCGGCTATCTCACCAAGGAGGAAAAGCGCGAGGTGATGGTGGAGGCGGTACGTTGGGCAGCCGCGCGCACAAAGGGAATCTGGATCAGTCCGGCGGTAGCGGCCGATCTTACGCAGGCCAACATGGCGGTGGCCGAGGCTGCGCTCACAAAGGCGGAGATCAATCTCCTCGGACTGCTGGCGCTGTCGAACGGCGACATCGCACGGCGGCTGCATATCTCGGAAAGCACCGTGAAGAACCACATCACGAGCATCTACAGCAAACTCAATGTGCGAACCAGGCGGGAGGCGATGGAGTGGGCACGCCGCCATGGACTGATGGATGCCGTGCGCGAGCAATAGCGGGCCGGTGAACCCCGCACCGGCATCGTTGCGGTGATCGAGCTCCTGCACACCGGGCGTTCCCCCCTTCGGACACAGGCCGTGCCACCGGATACGTGGTGGCCGTGCCGGAGTATCTGCCTCGTTTGATTCGCCCGCCACCAACCGGCGGATTTCGTTGAAGGCTCGTAGGAGAATACTCCCAGAGAGACAGCCGCAACCTCCTATGAAAATGGGAGGGCCGGCCGACGACATAGCTACCACACTCTCATGAACGCCCCTGCCCCGGACCGTATGTTCGTACAACATGAAGGCCGGCTCACACGACCGGCTCTCACCAGGCCCGCCGGATATCGGAATTGATACGAACCAGTTGTTCAAACATCGCGAGGCATCATGAAGAAGATTCTCATCCCCACTGTTCTGCTCGCATTGGTGCTCATCACCGGTTGCCGCGACTCCCCGACCGGCCCAACCACCGTGTACGTTCACGATACGGTCTACTCCTGCCCTCACATGAATCTGCTCGATGCCGGCGACTTCCTGACATCAAACCCGAGTGTGGTGGATATGGATCAGAGCACCATTCCACCATGGCTGCCGGCAACGGGCACGCCGCAGCTTGGAGCCGGCCTCGGCTGTGATTCTACGCATGGGTATATCCAGATGTGGGGGAACAGCGAGGATGGCGAGAGCATCATGCAGCATCTGCGCACACCGATCCAGAAGGGAAAGACCTACGTGGTAACCGCGTGCATCCGCTTCCTGAAGGACAACCCGGCCAACGTCAGTCCGTTCACCCGCGTACGGTTCATGGCGTTCAACCAGGTGCCATCCAGCACACACTGGGTGGAGGACAGGCCGAACGTGGCGGTGATCGGAAGCGTGAAAACGAGCAACGAGACCTGGCAGACGTACACGCTGCCGGACTGGGTGGCCGACAGCGACTACTCCGGCTTTGCATTCAACGTGGAGGATGACCTGGTTGGCGACGGCTCCGCGTCCTGGGCGAAGATCGACAATGTGACGCTCACGGAGAAGTAGTTCTCTCGCTCTTCTTCCCTGACGTCGACATGGCGCGGTGCGACCGCAAACATCGCCGGAAACGGTCGCACTGCGTCTTCGTTATCTCCACCATCCACCACATTCATCCTGCCGTCACGAAAGTCTCCGTATCACGGCCGGCTTCTGCACGCGCTGCAGCGAAACGGCAGGCCCCGCGGCGGGCATCCGTGCGAAGCGGCGGAGCGGGCGAAGCGGCGGAGCGGGCGAACATCACGCAGTCAGGCCCGTGCCGCCATCGCCTGTGCCGGCGCACGGCCGTTGAGCAGTGAACGCTACAACCACTTCCTTCCAACAGTTCCAGTCAGAACCGGGTTGCGCTTCAGCGCCTGCAGGCCTTGCAGCGCACAATGTCAGGAACTCTAACTGAAGCGGAGCGCCTTCACCGGCCGCACCATGGAGGCAATCAGCGCGGGGATCACCGTGAAGAGGACGCAGAGCGAGAGGGAGAGCGAGACCACCAGCGCGTAATGCCAGGGCTTCAGTGCAACGGGAACGGCATCGATGAAGTAGATGAGCGGATCGAGATGCAGCGGCTTCAGGTACATCTGCACGAGCGTGAAGCCGAGCGAGAGAACAACGCCGAGCGCGGTTCCAACCGCTCCTATCAACACTCCCTGCCCTATGAAGATGCGCATGATCCCACTGGGCCTGGCGCCGAGCGTGGAGAGGACGCCGATGGACTCCGTCTTCTCCAGCACCACCATCAGGAGTGTGGAGGCGATGTTGAACACCGCGACGATGATGATCAGCCCCAGCACGATCGGGATCGGGGCGCGCTGAAGGTCCAGCCAGGCGAAGATGGACTGATAGATGTCGAAGACGGTTCGCGGGTAGTGCGGAAATCCCATCGCCGTATCCAGCATCCGTGCGGTGGATTCGATCGTGGAGGGATCGCGCACCACGATGTCGTAGCCGGTGACCTGGTCCGGCGTGTACTCGAACATCCGCTGCGTAACGCCGAGCGACGTGTACGTATAGATGTCGTCGAACTGCGCCATGCCGGTCCGGTAGATTCCGCGCAGAACGAACTGCTCGATCGACGGCGGGTTCTCCGGCGTCGGAAGGCCGTTGGGACTGAAGACCACCAGCGTATCGCCGATATGCAGGCGCAGTTTCTGCGCGAGGCGTTCGCCGATCACCAGCGCAGGAAGTTCGCCGGCGCGTGGCTCCGCGAGCGCGAACGAGCCGGCGACGAGCTTGTCGCGAATGGAGGAGACGTCGCGCGTCGGCACGATCCCCTTCAGCAGAACGCCCTCCAACGCGGCACGCGAACGGATGATGGCCTCGCGCGATGCATAGGGGCTTACCGCCTTCACGTTGGGAACCTTCTTCGGCAGCGAGGAGACCATCTGCTCGTATCCCTTCAGCGCACGTCCGCTGAAGGCCGTCACCTCGATATGCCCGAGGAAGGTGACCATGTTGGAGCGGAGCGTTTCGTCGAACCCGTCCAGGATGGCAAGAGAGATCAGCAGCGCCGAAACGCCGAACATCACTCCGAGCACGGCGATGACCGTGATGAAGCTTACAAAGCGATTGCGGCGGCTGGGGGCAAGGTACCGCCGCGCAATCAGGAGTGTGTACGATTGAAGGCGCATGGGAGGGCAGTATACGCAAACGTGGAGGACCTTCGAGGTCTCGCGCCCGGCGAGCCGCGCCACAAAATCACGTATCACAATGTTACCGATGGCTTGAAGCACCGCTCATCGCATATGATTTCCTATCTTTGGCCGTTTAGCTTAGCTGCGTTCATTCACACCCTAATTGGATCAACACGTCGTATGGCTGAGGCACAGAAGAAAGGCCTGGAAGATGTGATCGCCGGCGAGTCGGCGATTTGCTTTATCGATGGCCGCGAAGGCCGACTGATCTATCGCGGTTATGACATTCACGACCTGGTGCAGGGTAGCTTCGAGGAGGCCGCGTACCTTCTGCTGAACGGCGACCTGCCGACGAAGTCCCAGCTCGACGAGTTCACCGCGCAGCTTCGCGCCGAGGCACATCTGCCGCGTGAGATCGTTGGGCAGATGATGTCGCTCCCGGCGGACTCCAGCGGCATGGAGGCATTGCGCGGTGTCGTCAGCTCGCTTTCGTTCTTCGATGCGGACCGTAACGACAACAGTCGTGAAGCCAACTACCGCAAGGCCATCCGCCTGCTTGCGAAGACGCCGATCATCGTTGCGTTGATCGAGCGGATCCGTACCGGCGGCGACATTCACATGCCGCGTCCGGACCTTTCGATCGCGGGGAACTTCCTCTGGATGCTCCTCGGCACGGAGGCCTCCGCAGAGCATGTGCGCATGTTCGACACGGCTCTCATCCTTCATGCGGACCACGAGTTCAACGCCTCCACCTTCACGGCTCGCGTTATCGCAGCAACATTGTCGGACATGTACTCCGCAGTTGTCGGCGCCATCGGTGCGCTCAAGGGACCGCTCCACGGCGGCGCCAACGAGCAGGTAATGCGCATGCTTCTGCAGATCCACGATCCGGAGAAGGCGCAGAACTGGATTGCGGACGCCCTTGCAAACAAGAAGAAGATCATGGGCTTCGGCCATCGCGTCTACCGCACGGAGGATCCGCGCGCCACGCACCTGCGCAAGATGTCGGAGGCGCTCGGCAAGGAGACCGGCCAGACGCAGTGGTATGCGATGTCCCGCACGATCGAGCAGTACGTGCTCGCGGAGAAGGGGCTCTATCCGAACGTGGACTTCTACTCCGCATCGGCATACTACATGATGGGCATCCCCATCGATCTGTTCACGCCGATCTTCGCGATGAGCCGTATGGCCGGATGGACCGCACACATCATCGAGCAGCAGGCGGACAACCGCCTGATCCGCCCGGCTGCGGACTATACCGGCAAGATCGATCTCACCTATACGCCGGTTGACGCCCGCTGATCGCAGCGTCGATGCGATCGGCCACGACTCGCGGCCGGAATTGAGCGCGCCCCGGATCATGGATTCCGGGGCGCTCCCGTTTGGTGCCGGCCCCGCCATTCGTTCCGTGCCCCGCCTTCCAAACGCCCGGCTCCCCGGGCCACGCAGGCCCAGGCCACGCAGGCTCTGGCGCGCGGCCCGGTTCGCCCCGGAACCGACAGCGTACTTCGATGCCGAACCCGTTGCCCGCAGAATCACTTCATAGCGAAACGTTCAACCCGGTAGATCCCGATGCGCCCGGCGCGTTCGGGCGGCGCGGCTGGTTGTGGACCGCCGCCGTTCTCGCTGCGATTGCACTCCCCACGCTCCTCCTTCCGCTCAGCCACGACCAGTCCTTCTTCTTCGTTACCGCACAACGCATGATTCGCGGCGCGGTGCTGTACCGCGACCTCGTGGACATCAAACCTCCGCTTCTGTACCACATGTATGCGCTGGCCGCACTGTTCGGTGACTCCGGCATCTCGGTGCGCATACTCGATCTCGTCCTTCAGGGTGTGACCTGCTGGCTGATGATTGCGCTCGTGCGGCGCAGCGGCGGAGGCGATCGCATCGCAGCACTTGCTGCCGCGATCTTCCTGGTCTGCTACTACGGCCAGGGCTACGGCGACACCGCCCAGTGCGAGGGATTCGCCGGCCTGCTGGGCTTCGGCACGGCATGGATGATCATGTATCGCCGCACGGCCGCCGGCTTCTTCTCAGCCGGCCTGCTGCTCGGCGCCATCGTGATGATGAAGTTTCCGATGGGCCTGCTTCTGCCGGCGGTCATCGTGCTGGACCTGACGGCGTTCGTGGAGACATGGTCCGGACGTGCGCGGCTGTATGGGTGGCTCCTCGGCGGCTTCTGCATCGTGCTCGCCGCATTCGCGCTCTTCCTCACCATGAACAACGCGTGGCACAGCTACCGCCTCATCATGGAGTTCACCAGCGCATACGCCGCGATCGAAACGCACTCACCGGGGACCTGGATCAGAAACCTCCTGACGATGGTCCCGTTGCATCTGGCGCTCGACTACTCCCTCCTCCTCGTAGCAGCAACCTGCGCGGGGCTTCTGTACACCGTTCGCGCGGCGCCGGGTGAGGCCGGTGCTGCGAGGAATGCATCGTTCGTCCTGCTTCTCCGGTTCAACGCGCTGGCCTTCGTTGCACTCCTTCTCTCCATCATCGTGGAGGCGAAGTATCCGGGCTATCACTTCGAACGGCTCTACCCGTTCGGCGCGCCGCTGGCCGCGGCCGGACTTGCAGCGGCCCGCACCTGGCTCGCCCGCCGGCAATCGCGGACCGTGTACCGGCGTCTGCTCGCGCCGGCTCTGGTATGCGGCATGGTGCTCTTCGGCCCGCTTCCCCGCTACGTGTGGCACTCCCTGATCCCGGCAGCGCAGGCGGTGCAGGGAATCGATCCGGCGCCGGATGGCTTGCATGCGTTCGCCCGGCGCCTGGGCGCGGGCACATACCCGCATGCGGACGGAACCACCACGCCCCGCAGGCTGCGTCAGGGCGATCTGTTCGTCATGTCCAGCCAGGCCGCGCTGATCTACCTCCATGCCGGCCTCCTTCCGGAAAACAATGTCTACATGTCCGCCTACATCCAGGCGCCGTTCGCCTCGCAGGAATGGAAGGATGAAACGGGACGCTTTCTTCTCGAGCATCGGCCGCGGGTGATCGTGCTGGACAGAGGCGACGCGCTTCCCGGAATCAGCGGCACGGAGCTGACATCGCTGGATGCCATGCGGGCTCTGCCGGGCGTTGCGGCCATGCTGGACAGCGACTACGTGCGGGTCTGGGAGTTGGAGAATGCGCAGGGGGCGAGGCCGGTGGTCTATGAACGGAAGGGATCGTAGCCGCGGGGAAACGCGGAGCGGCCGTTTGCCGTGTGTTCGTGATACCGTGTTCCCGAACGCCGGCCGTCAGGCCTCGTGCAGCCCGGTTCCATCATCGGCCGCGGCAAGCAGATCCAGCAGGGCCTTGGGCGGACGCACCGGCTTCATCGTATCCACCGTTGTAAATGCATGCGATGTACGGCCGGTGACGAGCAGTTCGGCATCGCGATAGATCTCGTACTCCAGCTGCATCCGCGCACCGATCGGCCGCCGCAGGAACGTGTGAACGGTGAGCATCTCGTCGTAGCGGGCAGGCCGCCGCATCACCACACACACCTCCAGCACCGGCAGCATCACGCCGCTCTCCTCCAGTGCCGAATTGGCAAGCCCGAGCTCGCGCAGCATCTCCGTGCGCCCGGTCTCCAGATACTCCACGTACACGCCGTGGTACACCACTCCCATCTTGTCGGTATCGGGATAGCGGACGCGAACGTTGGTGGTATGATGGATCATGCAACTTTCAACTCTTTCAGCTTCTGCTCGAGCGCTGTGAACGCGATCGCGAGATCGACCTTGTAGAGATGCTCGAACTTCTCGCGCACCAGGAGGAACGGCGACACATTCACCGCGTCGTCATCGGGCGTAAGCAGGAGCACGGTAGCGGAGTCGTCGTCACCGAGGCCGCTCACCCAGCGCCCGCGGGTGCGGCGCACCAGCACCTCGCCAACGTAGGCGCCGAAGGCCAGCATCACCATCGGATGAATGTCCTTCGAAGCGGACTCCGCCCCCCATCCCACGATGATCGCGCGATCCACCTGCGCCATGCTCTCGGGAGTGAAGTCGAAGTTCTCTGCGAACACCTTCCGCCCGATGGAGGCGCAGATCGCTGCAAGCTTGTGCATGCGGTCCGCGGTAACCTCTCCCTCGATCAGGCCGCCATCCTCGATCGCGAGAATCGCACGCCCCCCCTCGGTTCCGATGCCCTGTGCGCGGCGGCGGCGGAGATGATTGAACGCCAGCGCCGCCACTGCCAGGTAGGCAGCTCCGACTATCAAACCGACTATCGCGATGTAGTTGCTCATTGCCGTCAATGTCGCTGGTTGATACTGTTCCCTGCGCGCAGCCTCCACCGGATGCGAATCGCGCTCCGCACCGCGGAGTCGCCGTTGTGCGGAGACACGGCCGGCGCGTTCGCCGCTACTGCCCGTGCCGTTCGATGACCGCGAACAGATCGATAAGCCGTTCCAGATCCTCCGCGGAGTAGAAGTCGATCGATATCGCACCGTCGCCGGCAACGCCGGACTTGATGCGCACCTGCGTTCCCATTACCTGCTGCAGGCGGTTGGCGATCGCGTTGTACATCACCTCCACCTGCGCGCGCGATCCGTTCCGGTCCGTGCTCTCCGGCGCGGCACCCGCCGCCGGGCGCTTCGTTCCGCGCGACGCAGCGTTCTCGGCAACCTGCTTTGCAAGCGATTCGGTTCGCCGCACCGACAGCCCGTCGTTGCACACCTTCAGCCATACTTCCAGGCGGGCGTGATCATCGGGGATCGTAAGAAGCGCGCGCGCATGCCCCATAGCGATCTCGTTGTTGCGGAGCGAGTTCTGAATCTGTTCGGGGAGCTTCAGCAGGCGGATGAAGTTGGTCACGGTGGACCGGTCCTTGCCAACCTTCTTCGCGACGTCTTCCTGCGAGAGGTTGAGATCGCGGATCAGGCGCTGATAGCCGAGCGCAACTTCGATGGGATTGAGATTCTCGCGCTGGACGTTCTCGATCAGCGCCAGCTCCATCATGGCGCGATCGGACTCGACGTTGAGAATGTAGGCGGGGATCTGTGTAAGGCCGGCCTCGATCGAGGCGCGCACGCGGCGTTCGCCGGAGATGAGCTCGAACCCGCCATCCACGCGCCGCACCGTGATCGGCTGGATCACGCCGTTCTCCAGAATGGAGAGCTTCAGTTCATCCAGCGCCTGCGCGTTGAAGTCCATGCGCGGCTGGAACGGATTGCGCCGCACGCGTGCGATGTCGATGAAGCAGATCGTGCCAACGGACTGCCCGTCATCAACCGGAAGCACATCACGCTCCTCGGGAGTTATCTCCGGGACGCTGGACAGGAGTGCCCCAAGCCCCCGTCCCAAGACTGTTTTGCTTTTGCTCATCGTTCCTGGTTCAACTTGGCGAAAGAAGATCGTACGATCGCTCCTCGTGAGAAGCAGTGCACCTCGGTCTCGATGTTACCCTGCATCCCTGTCCGCATGTGAACCAGGAGGCGGCTCGGCATCGGCTCCCGATTTCATTTCACCACGTCGGCCGGCTCCGTTCTGTGCATCGCGTGGAAGCGGCACCGCCGGCCCTCCCGGCTCGCCGGCAACTGCAGCCTCCAGATGACCATCACGACGGAGGATCTCCGTTGCGAGATCGATATAGTTCCGGGTGCCGATGGAAAGCGCATCGTACAGCAGCACCGGCTTGCCATGGCTGGGCGCCTCGCTCAGACGAACGTTGCGCGTGATCATGGTCTGGAACACCTTGTCGCCGAAATAGCGGCGCACCTCTCCGGCCACCTGATTCGATAGGCGAAGCCGGCTGTCGAACATCGTGAGCAGCACGCCCTCGATATCGAGCGCCGGGTTCAGATGCTTCTTGACGATGGAGATCGTGTTGAGCAGCTGCCCCAGCCCCTCGAGCGCGTAATACTCGCACTGCACCGGGATGAGGATGGAATCGGCCGCGGTCAGAGCGTTCAACGTGAGCAGGCTGAGCGATGGAGGGCAGTCGATGACGATATACGTATACACACCGCGCATCGGCTCCAGCGCACGCGAGAGCACGCGCTCGCGATTGGGGACGTCGATCATTTCGATCTCCGCTCCAACCAGATTGATGTGGGCCGGTATGAGATCCAGGCAGCCGAGCTCGGTCTTCATTGCCGCATCGGCCGGCGCAATGCCGTCCACGATCACTTCATAGATCGTCTTTGTCAACTTCGTTGAGTCGATACCGAGACCGCTCGACGCGTTCGCCTGCGGATCGATATCGATCAGCAACGTCGGTTGCTCGGCAGCCGCAAGCGACGCGGCAAGATTTACCGCGGTAGTCGTCTTGCCGACTCCGCCCTTCTGATTCGCTATTGCTATGATTTTACCCATCGGCCTCGTTATCCTCGCTGGTCCTGCTGCACCGCATGCGCCGGGTTGTCGATGCGATGAAGCTTGTACCAGAGAAATGCGCTCACCACGAGCGCGTGCGTGATCTCGCCGGCGCGAAGCATTCGGTCCAGCTCCGCCAGCGGCAACAGTTCCACCTCGATCTCTTCGTGATCATCGAGACGTTGATCGCCGCGACGGCTGAGATCGGTTGCCAGCAGCGTGTATGTCCAGTTGTCGATGATCGCAGGGTTCGGGCGCACTCGTCCAAGTTCCACAACGGTGCCCGCCTCGAATCCTGTCTCCTCCAGCAGTTCGCGCCGCGCTGCGTCGGCCGGGGTCTCGCCATGATCAACGATGCCGCCGGGGATCTCCAGCGTGATCTCATCGCTGCCGTGACGGTACTGGCGTATCAACACCAGTTCCTCCGCCTCCGTGATCGCCACCACGTTGACCCAGTCGTTCGAATCGATGTAGAAGAACTCGCCGCGCCGCCCCGTCGTAGGGCTCTCACGCGTCACCTTCTTCAACGAGAAAACCCGGCAGTCCGCCAGTTCCTCGCGCGCAATTGTGCGCCAGGGCACGATTCCACTTCCCGGCTCGAGAGGGGCCATAACATCGCAACGAATTGGGTGACAGCAAAGCACGTGGTTGGAGAGAGGGACCCCTCCGTGGATGTGCGGTGCCGGGGGAATGGCACGACGGCTGGCGACGTGCCGGATGCGGCCGGATCCTGGCAGACCGTTGAACGGTCCTGGACATCGTGCTACGTACGGCTGCTACAGAGAGTGGGACGCTCCGGGATCCATCACCAGCCCCGCGAATCCTTTGTCGGCGATCTTCGCAACGAAGTCGTGCGCGTCCACCTCGATGGGTGGAAAAGTATTGTAGTGCATCGGAACGGTGAGCTTCGGATGCAGGAACTCCACTGCCACAACGGCATCCTCCACGCCCATCGTGAAGAAGTCGCCGATCGGCAGCAATGCAACATCGATTGCATTGCGATCGCCGATCAGTTTCATGTCGTAGAAGAGGCCGGTATCACCGGCGTGATAGATCGTGCGCCCTCCCAGCGTAAGAAGAATGCCGGCGGGCGATCCACAGTAGGCACCATCCGGCGTGGATGAGCTGTGGTGCGCGATCGTAAACTTCACATGGCCGAACCCGAACGCGCGCCCCCCTCCGATCCCCATCCCGATGGTGTTCTCGCAGCCGCGCGCGCGCAGGTAGTTGGCAACCTCGAACGTCGTGATCACCGGTGCACCCGTTCGCTTCGCGATCGCCTCCGTATCGCCCAGATGGTCGCCGTGGCCGTGCGTCAGCAGGATGGCCGTGGGCTCCAGTTGATCGGCCGGCACCGGCGCATGCGGATTTCCCGTGACGAACGGGTCGATCAGAATCGAATCATCTCCATGCCGGATCAGCCATGCTGAATGGCCGAGGAAGGTCAGCGTCAACGATGCGGACATCCAGTGTCGAACGAAGTGAATGTTAACGGGAAACGATGAGCGCGCGTGGGCCGTCAGGATGGCAATCTCATCTGCAGCCGAACGCGAAGGGATTAAAGATACCCAAACGCGCTCCCCGTGCAAAGCCGGTTGAGAAGTTCAAACGTATACCAGGCCCATGAGCCCGTCTGAATGGTTGTGCGAACAGAATTGTATGGTGATTTTTGTCATGCCGTGACACATTCCCCTTCCTCGACCTCGATACGTCGCCGTGCCGTTCTTGCGCTGCTGAGACTCTTTGCCTCGCGCGGGCATGGCGAGCCGCCGTTGAATCCTGCCTCGCTGCACCGTGTGCTCCTGATGCGGTACGACCGGATAGGCGACATGGTGATCACCACGCCGCTGATCGATGCCTTGCAGCAGATCGCACCGCAGTGCGAGATCGATGTGCTTGCAAGCCCGGTGAATGCGCCGGTGCTTCGCGACGATCCACGCGTTGCTCACACCTGGATCTGGCCCGGGAACATCCTGGGCCGGTTGCAGACAATCCGCGCATGCAGGCGCCGCAGGTACGATCTCGTCCTGCAGCTGATCCTGGGCCGCACCACCCTCCCCGCCCTCCTCGCCGGACTCCTGGCGCCGCATGGCCGCACCGTGGGGAACAGCGTTGCCGGACAGGAGTTCATGATGAACTATGTCTCCAACACCGCGGGGGAACACTTCAGCGATCGAACGTTTGCCGTACTGAACGGCGCCGTTGCACTCGATGCCCCGCTGCGCAGACCGCCGTACAGACTCATCGTACCGGAGAACGACCGGCGAAGCGTGGCGGAACGCCTCGAAGCGGCGGGACTTGCCGGCCGGCGCTTCATCATGCTGAACATCTCCGCCGGCACACCGGACCGCGAGCTGCGCGACCACCAGAACATCGAACTGGCTCGTGAGCTGGCGCGGTTCGGTTGCGCCGTCGCCGTCACGGGGGCGCCCGGCTATCGCGATGCCGTTGAACGGATCGCGACGGCCGCCGGTGCCGTGCCCCTCGTGTTCGGCTCCATCCTCGCCGCCGCCGAAGCACTGGGGCATGCATGCCTGCTGGTATCACCGGACACCGGCACCATCCACGTGGCCTCGGCGATGGGAACGCCGGTAGTGGCATTGTTCCCCAGCAGCGGCAACCCGGCGGGCTGGAGGCCGGAAGGGGTGCCCTGTCGCGTGATTGCGGTGCCGAGCGAGTTCGTGGCGGACGTGCATCTCGCGGAGGTGATCGGTGCCGTGAGGGATCTCATCGATACAGAGGCGGGATAGAACAGAGGCGGGATAGAGCAGGCTGCGGAGTGTGGTGCCGGGTCCCCCGCGGTATGACGATCGCGGCGTATGGGGAGCACGGCCCTGCCGTGCCCGTTGTACCGCGCGTTCCAGACGGAACGCAACAGCACGGCATCACGGCATCCCCGGAACGACGAAGGGCAGCCGGAAGGCCGCCCCGTATTCGTCGATGCTTTCGAGTAATGCTTTGCGAGTGATGCGGCCGTACTTCCGCCCATTCACCATCGGGGCACATCGTCCGCAGACATATATCGTTCTGCGATCAATGCTGCAGAAGCATCTGCCGCGCCATTCTGAACTTGCCGCTGATGAGCTCGTAGGTGTACAGGCCGCTCGGCAGGTCGCCGGCATCGAACAGGTAATCGTGATCGCCGGCGGCTTCCGCCTCGTCGATAATGGTGCGAAGGAGGTTGCCGCCCACGTCGTACAGATTCATCACGACACGATCGGGAGCGCCGATGCGATAGTGCAGCAGCGTGGTGCGCGCAAACGGGTTCGGCACGTTCACTCTCAGGCTGTAGCCGTTGAGTAGATAGATGCCGCCCGTGGTATCACAGCCGAAGGCGTGGAATCGTCCTGGCTGCGTAACGGGCGTGACATCGGAGGCGCCGAGCACGAACGACGCGGGGTCTATCATGATGTCCGTATCCCAGTGATGCCCGAGCAGCACCTTGAACGGCACGTTCACCAGCGTTCCGGACGTCTCGCCGGCACGAATCGTTCCGGTGATCGTCAGCTCACCGGCCTTCTTCTCGCTCATCGCCACACCATCGCTCATCGTGCCGAACTCCCACGATGCCTCGTGCAATGCATCGTGCCGATTGCCGATGCGGGGCATCAGAAGATCCGCCGCATACTTCAGCGTCATGGTGTACGAAAGCGTACCATGATAGGGGCCCGGTGTGATCACGGCTCGCACGGGAACAACGATCGTATCGTTCACCCATGCGCTGGTACTGTCCACCGTCAGCGCAAGCTTCCACAGATCGTTCGGATTGCAGACATCGCCGCTCAGCCTGATCGAGATCAGCTCGGGCGCGGAGCTGCGGAGCTCCAGCGTCGACGAGGCCGCAGCCGTTCCCGCCGTGTACCGCATCTCGTAGTGGATCTGCCCGCCGTTGGGCGCCACGATTCCGCTCACCGGACCGATCAGCACGAAGTGAGGATCGAGCCCCACGGGCGGCCCCAGGATCGAGATGGGACAGGCACCGGTGTTGGTAACGGTAAACGCGATCGTGGAATCGTGGCCGGTTGGAATGCAGCCGAAGTCGAGCGCCGAGATGCTGGCAAGCAGGTGCCCGGTGACTCCCATGCCTGTGAGCGGAAGGGTCAGCTGTACACTGGCATCGTTCACGATCGTCAGCAGACCGGAGGCTGAACCTGCCGCCGTTGGATGGAACTTGAATGCCACGCGGAGCGTTTCGCCCGGCATCACGGTATACGGGAACGCCGGCAGCCCGGCAAGAACGGGGAACGGTTCGCCAAGCCCGTCGATGCGTGTGATCGTCACGGGAACGGAACCGTCGTTGTAGATCAATACGTCCGCAGCGTCGGAGGAATCGCCGACGCAGGTCTCGCCGAAGCTGAGCATGGGACTATCCACCTGCAGCCCGCGCTCGGTGCCACGGCCGTTCAGCAGGATCATATCGGTGAAGGCGGGATCGCTGCAGCTCAGATGAAGCGTGTCGAACAATTCCTCCGGCTTCGTCGGTGCCATATGCACATACAGCGTCTCCTGGCCGCCGGCTCTGATACCGGCAATGGAGTTCTCCACAACGAAGTCCGAGGTGCCGAGCATCGCCGCCACCGGTCCGCCATCCCCATCGCCGATGTTGCGAACCACCACCGGCATTGCCGGTGAATGCTCCGGGACGAGCGTGGGCGCAAAGGTGATCGTGCGCGGGAAGTTATCCGGTACGATCACCACGTAGCGTGCGGCGCGCATCGAGGCCGAGCCCCGGAGAGCGACGCCTGTATCGAGCGCGCAACTGCCGCTGCTCAATGTGAACCCGAGCACGGTCTGGAACTCTCCCTGACCACCCGGACAGAACCTGACCGTGATGGCGGCGCTTGCCCCCGGTGCCACATCATCCGGGATCGGCGGAACGATCGTGAACACCGGACTGTTCGACTGCAGGTTGCCGAGATGCATGCCCCTGGTTACGCTCCGGTTGTGCACCAGAATGGTCCGCGTAACGCAGGTGTCGCTCCCCTTCAGATCGACCGTGCCGAACCCGACGGTGGAGGGCATCTCCGGATGCGGAAGCGCATTCGTGCTCCGTATCGTGAGCGTCATGACCGAATCGATCCCGTCGCCGATCAGGCGTACAACCGTGCCGGCCGGATCGAACCGCTTCATACAGAGGCGCAGACGAACGGCCTCCGACGTGCCATTTGCGAGATCGGTCCCCGGCAGCGGCGAAAGCAGCGAGACATCAACGGCCGCGGTGTCGCGTTCAACGCGCTCCAGCGTGAACGGGGCATCGCCTGCATTGCTTACCGTGATCGTGGTGTCGATACAATCGGACGGGCAGAGCTCGCCAAGGTCCAGAGTCATCGAACCGGTTCCCCAACGCCCGCTGATGCCGCATCCATACAGCTTGATGCGCTGTTCGGCGATCCACGGAACGTTGGTGCTCATCACGAGATCCGCCTCGAACGAACCGGTATCCTGCGGCGTGAATTGAACGTCCACGGACTGGCTGGAGCCGGCCTGCACAACCATCGCAGTATTGCCGGACAGAACCCGGAAGGAGGCGGCATCGTGTCCTTCGATGTGGAAGTTGGAGAGCACGAGGTTGCTCATCTGCGCCGTATTCTGAATCGTCACGACCTTCGTCGTGGTTGTGCGATAGCGGTGGCATCCGAACTGAATCGTGTCCGCTGCAAGGGTCATGCGCGGATAATCGATCACATTGCCGGCGGCCGGCGACATCACCCACGCGGGATCGAACGCGAAGTCTACGGAGGATGGGCTGGCCACTCCCTGCATCACGAAGAAGTAGGTACGGCCTCCATCCACGTCCGCGAACGTGAGCTTGTAGCTCCAGCGTCCGGCGGAATCGGTCCGCGTTGCGTAGGAGGTCCAGGGCCGCGCTTCCGCCTTCTTCCAGATCAGGACGTTGCTGTTGGGAATACCGTAGCCGGTGATGGAACTGTCCACACGTGCCTGAAGAGAGCGGCTGGAGGGGGACGACGGGCCATTATAGTAGGCGTTGGGAACAAGGGTTCCGCTTCCGGGCTTTGCGGCCGTCACGCCATCGATCCTGAAGCGGCCATCGCCGCCATCGCCGCCATTGGCGCCATTGTCACCGCCGACAGCTCTGCCGCCGCGGCCGCCGACCGCACTCAGCTGGCCGCCGGCCCCAAAGGAGATGGAGTCCTGTGATGCAAGCAGGATGGAACCGCCCGCTCCGCCGCCACCGCCGGAGGAGTTCAGGGAAATACCGCCAAGGCCGTTCGATCCATTTGCGGTGATCTTTCCACGCACACCGAGCGTGCCGAAGGAGACGATGCTGATGCCGCCGCCGCCCGAACCGCCAACGGAGGTTCCGCCGCTTGAATAGCCGCCGCCGGCACCGCCGGAACCACCGGCAATCGGCACCAGCTCACGGCATCCAACCATGCGGCCGCCGTTGTGGAGTTCACCGCCGCCGCCATCGAATCCATCCTGTCCCGCCGTTCCGTTGCCGCCGCCGCCGCCGCCTGAAGGGAAGCCGCGCGGACGATTGTTCGCGATGCCGGCGCTGCCGCCGCCGTATGCACCGTCGGTTGCCTCGACAGGAGCAGCAGGTGAGATCCGGCCGAACATGCCCGAGGCGCCGAACGGATGTCCGGTGCCGCCTCCGGCCGGAGCAAAGACCCTGGCGCTGGTAGTAACGTCCACGTATGTCATCCCACCCGGAACGCCGTTCAGCGCGCCACCGCCGCTTGTAAAGCCGGAGTGAACGCCACCGCTGCCGATGCTGGAACCGAGAAGGGTGTCTGTCTCACCACTACCGCCGCCACCGGTGTAACCGGAACCGCCTGCAGAGAGATACCCGCCGGAGCCGCCGCCGCCGCCGCCGGGACCGGCGCAGGTTGTCTGCCTGATGCTGTCGCTGACCGCGGAAACGGAAAGGATTGCGTCGGCATCCACGAGGACGGGGCCCTTCGAGAGGATGGTCACCGGCAGGAAGCCCTGGTTGCCCGGCGTGCGCGGATCGCAATCGCCCGTATCGACCGTATAGACGCCGGAGCGCAGGATCAATGAATCCACCACCAGCACGCCGCGACGCGAGCGCATCCCGGTTCCGATGGTGCCGCCGCCGCTCAGCACGCCGACATGGCGCGGTGACACGATGAAGAACGTGTCCGCATTGCTCAGAACGTTCCCCACACGGATATGGAGCGGAACAGCTCCCGGCTTCGCCTCCGGCTTCACGAAGATCATGCTGGAGATCAGGCGACCATCCCAGCTTACGACAGATGGTCCGATCACAACCCGGCTCTGGTCATCCGGATTATCGAGTTCCAATTGCCCGGAGCCCAGACCGTCAAGGCCGAAGCCTCCGAATTCGGTTGGCCGCGCGTAGGCCTCCACCACTACGCTCATCCCCGCCGCCGCCGCGTCCGGATGCAGGTACTGAATCGTCGGGTAGAGCGAGGCACGTTCGATGGTGGCAATCTGATAGGTGCCGCCCCCCTTGGACGCGTTGCCGACGAGATTCTCGCCGGCGATCACCACGCGCGAACCATTGGCAGCAACGCGCACCTCATTCCCCCAGACAAAGGACTGATCCCGGAATCGGGCGTTCACGTCCATGGAGGAATCCACGGAGCGCCACGCTTCGTTCGGAAGGGACTCGGTCCTCTGCAGTTCAGCGTAGCCGACCCGGGTTGGCTTTGCCGTCGGCGTAACCGTCCACGCAACGGAGATGCGGTTGGAGGAATTGAATGCGAGATCGAAATCGAGCGGCACCCCCTGCAACGGCTGTGTGAGCGGGCGGGTATCGCCCAGGTACGTTGCGTTGGCTGCGCTCCCCTGGGAGTCCAGGCGGGTGGAGTCCGCGTAGACGTACAGAAGGCTGTTGGAGACTGTGCCCGGGCCGCTGATGTACGGCATGATCAGGTGCATCCCGCCATCGTTATCCAGCGCAAGCTTCACCCGCACACCGTTCGTCGTGTCGCGGTCCAGAGCGCTGCCGAACGGCATCGTCTGCAGCCAGTGGCGCAGATCGAACCCCCCCCCGGCCTTCTGCTGGATCAGGTAAATGCTGCCGCGGCCGCTTACCACGTTGCGCACCGCGACAACGGCCCGATGGTCGCGGCCGATC
Organism: Kapaibacterium sp. (SeqCode); assembly: GCA_035549015.1. Taxonomy (GTDB): domain Bacteria; phylum Bacteroidota; class Ignavibacteria; order OLB7; family OLB7; genus JAFDZV01. The sequence continues at coordinate 42,206 of DASZRW010000003.1, read as the reverse complement.
GCGATCGACGGATGCCCCACCACGCAATTGCCGGAACACTGGAACGACGTTACTTCCTCGGTCTGGAAATCCGCCGTGGACCAGTGATAGATCGTCTTCTGCTGCGCTGTGGACTCCAGCCAGATCACATGAGCAACGCCGTTGGAATCCACCGCCATGTCGAATGAAAGCGGACCGTTGCCGGGCAGCCCCACGAGCTCCTCCGGACGCCCGAACATGTGTCCGACGTTGGAGGTGTAGTACAGGCGCGGATATCCCTGATTGTTGGCGACGTAGAGCAGATGGATGGTGCCGAGGCGGTCCACGAGGAAATCCCACGGGGTGGAATTCAGATCGGGTGCGTAAACGGTGCCGGTAAGAGTGTCGGTGGCCTGAATCGGAGCACAGAAGACGCCGGTGGCGTCGTTGGAGTAGAAGAGCTGGATGCCGGCGTTTACTCCCTTGTCCGAATTCCAATCCGCCCTGCTGGCCCAGCTTGCCTGCGAAGCCCAGACGACATGGGAGTGGCCCCAGCCATCGACCTGAACGCGTGCGCCGAATCTGTTGTAGATCCCGCCGGGGCGCACGGCAACAGGCCTCCACCGCCCCTGCTGTGCCTGCGCCCACGAAGAAGGGAACAGCACCGTCAGGAGCAGGAACAGAACAGCTGCGAACATCCATGGCGTGCGCAGCACGCCATGCGGTGTTCTACCGCAGGCAGTTGCAGTATGAGTACGGGCGTAACGCAATGTTCAAGCGCGGGGAGCGTGCGTTAACTGAATGTTTGGTACGCCTTTATCCGATTTATCCGACGAAACCGAAGCAGAGTCAAGGGACCGGTACGTCGGCGTGCAAAATCGCGAACAGGCGTTCCATAATCAAGGAAGATGGCGTCCGATCTTCCGAGAATTATGGAGTCTGAAGGGTAATCCGCACCATCCTTGAGAGTAGTCTGCCTTCCGGGAGGTTGTTGTTGAACAGTTCTCTCTCGTTTCCGAGTCCGAGAACCGCCACCTTCTCCGTCATCGCCTCCCCATTGTGTTCCTTGATCGATCGCAGCACGGCCACAACCGCCCGGGCGCGATCCAGCGAAAGCTGCCGGTTGCGATCGGGATCGCCCACCCGATCGGTATAACCCGCAACGGTTACCGTGGTTGCAGGGCCGATAAGCCGCGCGATCGCAAGAAGTTGAGCGGAGTGCTGCGGCTGCAACTCCGAGGAGTTGTAGTTGAAGCCGACGAGGTTGAACTCGGCAACCGCCGAAGGCCGGTCGCTCATTCCCGGCACGCGCTGACGCTTCCGTTCCACGATTTTGAATGTGCCGGAGGCCGATGCCGTGTCCCCATCGGTATCGCGGATCACCACGCGATAGCGGATGGGCGTCAGATCGCGATTGACGCGCATGTCGCCAAGCGACCAACGCTTCACCTGATCGAATGTTCCCTTCTCGCCACCGCCGGAGAAACGGAGCAGTTCCTTGCTCCCCTGTTCCACCGTGACATACCATCCGGCAAGCTTGCTGAACGACGTATCCAGAATCGCCCTCGGCATGAACCGTACGGCAGGCGGCGACGCAATCGTGGCTACACGGCGAATCGTCACCGGCTGCGCAAGCGTCTCGTTGCTGAACCGGAACTCCACACGGCGATTCTCCACAACCCCTTCATGTGTCTGCTCCGGCGAGGCGCTCGCAGTTCGGCTCTCGAACTGCATAACGATTCGCTGTGGCGGAACATGCCAGGTCGTTGCCAGATAATCCGCTACCGCCTGCGCCCGCGCCAGGCCGAGACGTTCCGCCTCTCCGTTCTGAACTTCGTCCGCGGAAGCGGTCCCAACCAGCGTCAGGGTACAGGTTGGATCGGCCTGCATTCGTTCGCCGACAACATTGAGGTTCTGCCAGTGAATATCGAGCGGAGTGATATCAACCAGCGAATCCACATGGAAGTTTGCGGCATGCGCGCGATCGGGCAGCCGCACGTAACGCTCCGGAATCTCCGCGCTGCTGCTGTCGAAGAACACGTACGGAATCATCGGGACCGATTCCATCCAGGGGGACTCCTCGATCTCGATCGTCGGATCCTCCTGCTCGCCTCCGGAACCATCGATTGCCCGGGCGGTAATCATCGCCCGAATGGGAGGCTTGGTTCGCACCGGGTGCCGCATTGTTGGCGTGTCCGGATGTGACATCTGTATGGATTCGGGCTTGGTGGACGCCGCCAGTTGTTCCGGGCGATGCCTCTCCGTTGAGAGATCGAACGAAAGGCCGATCGAGGCCTGAAGCCCGATCTCGTGCCACGATACATTGCTCGCGATGGAGCCGAACTCCAGCAGGCCGCGAACTTCCGGATGAAGGGCAAGCCGATAACCGAACGGAATCACCGCACCGATCTGAAGATCGATTCCCGGAACGAGCCGCCTGAAGGAAACCTGCGTAGGGTCACCGCAGGTATGCTGTGCGGAATCGTTCACGAAGAACCGGGCGTAGGAGGGCTCCAGCACCTCATCGGTTGTTTCCTGTGAGGAGCCAAGCGCCACCGCCAGCGACGGAGCGATCCCAAGGCGCAGGCCGTCCACCGGCTCCCACGCCACTCCGGCTGCAAGCCTGATCGCGTGAACGGCCGCGGAGAAGCGCTGCTGCTTGCGTACCACAACGGAACTGTCCGCCGGCCACGTTTCGTCGCGCGCCTCGAATGTGGCAACCGGCGAGGCAAGGGCCCGCTGTATCGTGCCATAGCCAAGACGCGATGTAATCCAGAAATTGGGGTGCAATTGCAGGGGTGTCTCGAACAGGAACTCAGCGGCGGCCTGCGAGCGGTTCGATCCGTCGAATCGCCCGCAGGCGGAGCCCAACTGATAGATATCGAAGGATGTATTCTGCCGCATCGCAACATAGGCCGCGGCAATCCCGATACGGAATGGTCTATCAACAGTATCGGCATCCGGCGCCCGTTGATCAGGCGCCGCGGGTGCCGGCTGCGCTGGAGATTGAGCAAGGGGTGAGGCCACGAGGAGGAGCCCCGTGGCGATGCTTCGAATGATACTGCCCCAGCGCCACCCCGAAAACGCGGGGACTGGCGTCATGGATGCCCGCTACCTCCCTGCTCCTTGTGTGTGGAGGATGTGGGCTCAGACTGCGGAATCACCTGCATATCCACCTGTGCATCGTTGGACGTATGCGAAGTCTGAACCGTAGTTGACGCCGGATTCGTTGTTGTCGCAACGGCCGGCTTGCCGCTTCCCAACGCTGCATCGGCCGGCCTCGACGCCGATGTCTTGTGCGCCGAGTCGCGCGTCAGCGTTGAATGCTGAACCGCTGCGCCCGCATGCTGGTGCACCGCCATCGCCGTACGATCGCCTGCTGCGGCATCGGCCTGCTGCGGAACGGAAACCTGCCGGGTGGCCGCCTGCGGAGCGGACGGCGATACCGGGCTGTTCTGCGGCGCCGGATGGCCAACGCTTTGAACGCTCGCAGCGGAGATCGGTGCATCCGCTGGATGCAGCAGGTAGCCGGCGGTAAAGCCGCCGCCGATCAGCAACGCCATCAACACGCCGCGGCCGAAGAAACGGGTAAAGGGTGATGCCGGCGCAGGATACGGCTCAGCCGCCGGAGCGGATGCCGACGGAGATACCGGCGCAGGCCTGTGCGCCCCCCCGGCGACTGCAGCGCTGGCATTCGCAAAGATCGTGCTGCGCACCGCCTCCGGCACATGCGTATGCTGCACCTGGCCGATGATGATGCGGTCCAGCATGACATGCGACTTCAGCGCAAGCCGAAGAGAGTCGCTGGAAGCAACCGAAATCAGGAATTGACGTTCCTGATCGGGGCTCATCTCGTTGTTGAGATAGGATGTGATCAAGTCAGCCGTTTTCATGGTCCTCTGACTCATATTTGGGGTGATTCATGGGATGAATTCGAGCCGATATGTTCCTCGGCATCGTCCTCGGCCAACCCAAGCCAGTTCGAGAGAAGGGTGCGCAGATAACAGCGTGCCCGGAACGCCCGGGTCTTTGCCCCTGTCATCGTCACCCCCTGCATGTCGGCAATCTCCTGGAAGGTGTATCCCAGCATCGAATGGAGCACGAACGCCTCACGCTGCGAATCGGGAAGCCGCTTCAGCGCCCGATTGACCAGATCCTCCATCTCGTCGAACGAGCCGCCGGAGGATAGTGCGAGATTGTTATCCGTGTTGACCTGGCTCAGGGACACCGGATAGTGTGCGTGCTGCCGATTGCGAAGATGGTTGATCGCGGCATTCCTCGCTATCGTGAAGAGCATGGCACGAAAACGTTCCACCTGCTCGCCACGCGTGCGAATACGAATCACGCGAAGCCACACCTCCTGAAACACATCCTGACTCTCCTGCTCCGTCGAGAGCATGTGACGGCAATACAGTATCAGCGGACGCTCGTAGAACGCGTAGAGTTCCTTGAATGCCCGATCGTCGCCCGCAACGAAGCGGGCAAAGAGTTGCTGATCACGAGCGTCGCGAGCTGCCGACGCCGCATCGGGAATGTAGGCTTCCCCTTTTCGCATTGCTGATCTCTTCACCGGAGTTGATTCGGAATCGTGGCATGCGACCCAGCACATGCCTGTTGATTCGGTGATGGGAGAACGGATGAACTGCCTGGCTGCCGAACCCGAACCTTCTGCGTTGCACCAACAGCAACACAGAAAGATAGTTGATTTGGCCCGAGTATGGAACCCGATCGCCGCATGGGGTGTGTGCGGCGAACGATTTGCATACGGAGAAGAAGACCTCCGCATGCCCAAAGTGTCGCACAAGCCGGCGGAAAATTTTTCCGCCGCCCGCAAACCGCCCCCCCCCGGCAAACCACGGCCCCACCAGCCTACTCCAGCACGATGCGGTATCGTGCAACGATACCAACCCCCTTGATCTCGACCTGCAGATAATAGGTTCCCGAGGGCGCTCGCCCCCCGCGATCCATACTGCCATTCCACTCCAGAAGGTGCTTTCCCGGCTCCCTGTCTCCATCGCAGAGCGTTTTGACAAGACGCCCCCCTTCATCGAAAACTCCGATGAATACGGTCATAATCGTAGCGCAGGATCTGATCTCGTGAATGAACGCGTGATGCGAGTCAATCGAGCGCCAGGGTCGAAGCGCGTATCGGGTCTCGAGAAATGCCGCAGATAGCCGAGCCCAACACAGTATACAATTGAACGCAATTTTTGTACTGAAATATAATCATCTCCCGCCGCCCCAGATACCCGCTCCGCAAATTTTCTTGCCGTGATGTCGTACATCCGGAGATCCCACCGCAGTACGATCGTATCCGGTCACCCCAGCTGGGCCCCTCCAACACGAAGCGCGGGTATCGCCCGGTCTCCACCGGATGATACCCGCGCCTGGGTGCAACCATACAGCCGCCGGCCCCCTCTTCAGCCGTCCCGCCATTCGGCATGCCGCCATTCGGCGTGCCGAGGAGGGAGCGACTGGCCTCCGTCGTCACGGATCCTGTTTCGCAGGGGAGAGCACCTCGAAGCCGGCGTCGAGGATCGCGGCAACGATGGCGTCATGCCCGATCGCACCCTCATCGTACTCCACCGTTGCCGAGCCGATCTCCACTTCCTTCTTCTCGAGCGGCAGGCGATCCAATGCCTTGCGTACACTGTTCACACAGCCGCCGCAGCTCATCCCGCCGATCTCAATTCGTTCCGTCATGATGTTCCTGCTGTCTATGTTCATTGATGTCCGGGTTTATTGATGTCCGGATATCCTTCAGAAGCCGCCGCGATAACCCGGCAGCGACCTGCCGCCGGCGCCTATCGATAGGCGGGAACGTCCTCCACCGTGATCCCGGCGGGCACATCGAATGTCTCCGGCGGAACCGGGACATTCAGATTCACATTCGTCGCCTCCAGCACCAGCCCCTCCCCGGGAGCGTACATCGATTCGGTTCGCAGCGGAATCCCCTCCCACAGCCACGCGGTCACAACGATACCGTGCCGCTCGATCGAATGACCCTGGCATATCCGCCCGGCAACGGTCATCGTGCCAAGCTTCTTATACTTGAGTGCGAGCTTCGCGCTGTCGCTCATCGTAGAGAAGTCCGGGAAATAGTTCACGGCAACATCCGGCTGCATGCTTCGCCGGCCGATCTTCTTCAGCGGATCGTACAGCACGGCCACCCCGTTTTTCAGCGTGCTGACATTCGTGATCGTCAGGTGCTTTCCGCCGATCGAGTCGCTCACGTCCGTCCGCGTACACATCAGGGCACCGTAGTCATCGAAGCTGAGCGTTGCATTGATCGACGGCCCCAGCCGGCTCTTCATTGTGATGATGCCGGACTTCTCGCCGAACCGGTGTGCGGCGTCATTCCCCGCCGTACCGGATACGGCACGGCCCGATCCCGGCCGCGAGGTTTCGGCTCCCCGAGCTCCGGACGCTGCCGCCGGCGAAGCCGATGATGTATCGCGATGCGATCCCGAAGAACCCGACGGCCCTCTGGCATTGTCCGAGCCGTTGCAACCGGCAAGGAGAAGCGCCAGAACGAGAATGAAACGTGCGCGCATGATCGCGTTCGGATTTGGTTGAAGTTCCCGGCGGCACCTGCATGGGAACGCCCGGAAGGAATAGCATTGCGCGGCACCGGCGCCGCGCTCCCATAATCTACAACTGGAAGAGGAATCGCATGGTGATCACCAACTCGACGGTCGCGTTCGTAACCGGCGCAAGCTCCGGCATCGGCCGTGCGCTCGCGCTCGCGCTGGCACAACGAGGAGCCGCCGTGGCGTTGATCGCGCGCCGCCGCGAACGGCTGAACGATACTGCCGCCGCTGTCGAAGAGGCGGGAGGCAGGGCGCTTGCGATCGCGTGCGATGTGGCCGATCGAACGTCCGTTGGGGGAGCGGTGGCGGCAACCATCGAGCGATTCGGGCGTCTCGATCTCCTGGTCAACAACGCCGGCGGCGGGCACATGGGCTTCGTCGAGGATACATCGCAGGAGGAGATCGAGCGGGTATTCGCGTTGAACGTCTTCTCGCTCTGGTACGCATCGGCGCCGGCGATCACGCAGATGCGGAACCAGGGGAGCGGAGCCATTCTGACCATCGGCTCCATCGCCGGGAAGATGGGCTACCCGGGCAATGCGGCATACGTCGCGGCAAAGCATGCCGCGGTTGGGTTCACCAGGGCGCTGCGCACGGAGCTTGCCGGCACCGGCATCGATGCATCCATCGCGATCCCGGCCGGCACCCTGACCGAGTGGGCGGCAACGATCGAGGATGGGGCGATGCTCCGGCTGTTCGAGTATGAAGGACGGCGCGGCCGGGAGATCGCACGAGAGCAGGGCATGGACGCCTATCCCCCGCTTCCGCTCCTGAGCCCGGAGGACGTTGCCGAACGGATTCTCACCGGACTGGAATCCGGACTGCCGGAGATCTACACACATCCGGATTCCCGGGAGCGGATACGGGAATACGAGGAGAGACAGATCGATGCCGAGGCACGACTGGAGCCGTACTGGATTGCCAATCGCGAAGGCTACCAGCGCATTCGTGCGGAGCAGAAACCGTGATCGGCGCAATTGTCGGCATCACGTGCACCATGCATCCCTTACCCCGGACCTGCCGCGCAGCATCGTTCGGAACAGCATCCCGTTCTGCCTGAACAACATCCTGTTCTGTTCGGCGGCTCACGCCTGGGTGAACCATAGCGGGATACTCCTGCCGAACGCCCCGGCCGGAAATGGCGCGGCCCGATGGGTCTTCAAAGATGAAGAGAGCCACCGGGCCACAGCCGTTCAGTTCCGTCCCCTTAATAACGGACCCTGGTCACATGTTCAATTCACTCCGCACGCTCTCGGCTCCCTCCATCCTGCCGCAGGCGGCCACGGCAGCCGGCGTGCGGAGCCGTATGCACAACACGTCCATACCGGAATATCGTATTGCGATCACAGAGAAACGCCGTCGGCTATCGCAACGGCAACGGTATTCAGGCCGCTGGAGTTCTCCGCATGATTGCACGTGAGATCGTTCTGCGCAGTGGTCATTCCGTGCACTCTGGACCTTTGGAAGTTGCAGGGGAGTGATTGGTTACGACGATATTATAATTACCAGCCACAATCATACATATTCGAGTCCGATAGCGCAAGGTACATGATTGTGCACCCCCGCAAAAAGGTACCATCCCCGTATGCTCGGCACGGCACGCTCGGAGGCGATTCATCGATGGTTGAGGTACACATCCTCGACGAAGCTGGACCAGATATTCTTCACCACCTCGGGGGACGGCGCCTTCTGTCCCGAAAGGATCGGAGCCAGGAAGTGGTCGCACGTGGCCACCTCGTGTTCAACGGAGGCGATGTCGGCCTCGAGCAGTGCACGCCGCGAAGCGATCCACGCTTCATCCTGAAGGCACTCGCGCATCTGATGGATCTCCTCGCGCTTCAGGGCCTCCAGCCGCCCCCGTTCGGTGCGCAGGGCAAGGCGAAGGCGTTGCTCCTCCCCCTCATGATCACCGGCAGCAGCCGGTTCTCCTTCCCCCACGGCATCCACCAGTTGCAGCATCGTGCGGAGAAGCGAAAGGTCGCCGCGGTGATATCCGCGCTGCACCAGGTCCCAGTACTCGCGCCGCGCACCCTCTCCCGCGCGCCGCGCATCCGGATGCAACTGTTTCGCCAGTTGCCGATAGAGCGCGCGCAGTTCATCGGCGCGACGGCATGCACCCTGGGCGGCATCGGCGGGGCCCCCCTGCTCCACGAACGGTGAAGGCCGCCAGGAGCTGTCCAGATCCTTTCGATACTCGGCGCTGAACGCGGCCAGCATGCGCGAACGCACGCGTGCGAACTCGCTGCGCACCGCCTTCATCACCAGTTCCACCGTGCGGGCATCCAGCCGCTGCCCGCGATCCAGCTTGAGCGAGAAGAGCTCCACCATGCGGCGGCGCTCGCTCAGTTCGAGCGTGCGCTCCTGGAGCGCGCGCTCGAGATCGCCGAAGAGTTCAGAGTAACGGTCGCGGAGGTATGGAAAGACCTCGAATGAAAGGCGGAGACGTTCGTTGAAGACGGCGTGCAGATTATCGCGAAGAGCAGCGATGCGCTCGCGCGATGCGGCAACGGCCGGGTGAAGAATGATTGCGTCTACAGCGTGCGAGTTCAACGGTACCTGCGCCGGGGCAGAATAGTGCCAGAGTTGCAACGGGTTGTCGGGCAAAGATACATGGCGCATCCGGATACCGAAATCGCCCCTCAGTGCGCGATGTAGATGATCAGGATGGAGACGGCCATCCACGCCAGCCCCGTTGCAACCAGCCACGGATCGCGCACCACGATCGAGACGGGGTTCTCCGCGGTCTGCTGCTTCTCGTCCAGGTAGAGATAACGGAAGATCCCGTACATGACAAACGGAACGGTATAGATGAGCTTGTTGGTATTGAAGAACCGGTGCGCGTGGTCGCTCACGGTATAGAGGGCATAGCTCACGATCGCCCCCATCACCGAGACATTGAGAATCAGGCGGACGAGTTCCGGCGTGTAATCGTCCAGCACCTTCCGGCTCTCGCCGCGGCCGATGTGATTCAGTTCGCTTCGACGCTTCGCGATGGCCAGGAACAGCGCAAGGAACATCGTGCAGATCATCAGCCACTCCGAGGCTTCCACCGAAACGGCCTTCGCCCCTGCAAGCACCCGCAGCATGAAGCCGCCGGCGATGATGAAGATGTCCACGATCACCACATGCTTCAGGCCGAAGGAGTAGGCGGCATTCAGCGCCGCATAGACGGAAATGCAGAGTGCGGCCTGCCACGGAAGCATCGCAACCACGAGCCCGCTGGCAATCAGCAGAACGCCGGCCTGAACGGCGGCGCCGCGCACGCCAACGCGCCCCGAGGCAATCGGCCGCAGACGCTTCATCGGATGCTCCGCGTCGGCCACGCGATCGGCGATGTCGTTCACGATATACACCGCCGAGCTCACCAGGCAGAACGCCACGAACGTTTCCACGGCAAGAAGCACGCGTGAGGAATCGGTAAGCATCTTGCCGAACACGAGCGGCGCGAAGACGAACACGTTCTTCAGCCAGTGCGCGGGCCGCATCAGGCGGATGCGGTCACCGACGGCGCCTGCATTCGCCAGCGCCGCTGCATTCCTTTCGGTTGCTACAATCTTCTGCATATGCATTTGGAAATCCTGCCAACAAAGTCCCGCGTGCGCCGTGCACATACGGCTCTGCAGGACGTGGTTCACCGGAGCCGGACGCCGGCCGGCCACGCGCGGCCGGAGCGGGAGTGAGCCTATCTGCCGGCCCTGACCGGCCTCGCTACTCCAACTCGAACACCACCGAAACACGTGCACTCACGGACAGTTCACCCGGAGCCAGCGTGTTGTCATCCTCACCGGAGGCTCCGCGGTCGAACCGCGACGTCTGAACCTGGTTTGCGTACATGCTCATGGTTGGCGTCTCCTCGATGGTCAACACCCTCCCCACCTTCACGCCGAGCTCGTGCGCAAGCAGCAGGGCCTTATCCTTCGCAGCACGAATCGCCAGCACGCGCGCCTCGTCCCGATACTTCCGCAACTCCGACGTTCGGAGCTGCCCCTGCCCCACATTCGTCACACCGGCCTTCAATGCCGCGGCGATGAGATTCCGGGTCTTGCCGAAATTCTTCAGCGTTACGGAGACGTTGCGGCTGGTGGAGAACCCGAGGAACTCTCCGCGCCGCCCATCCTTGTATGCATACTCCGGAGCGATCGTCAGTTGGTTGGTCTGCACATCCTGCCGCGCAATCCCGAGCTTCTCGATGGCGTCCAGCAGTGCGTTCAGGCGGTTGTCGTTGTCACGGGTGGCCTCCTCGATATCCTTGTTCTCGGTCTCGATACCGAGGTCGAACTGCACCTGATCGGGAACAACGCGCATCTCCGCGTCGCCGCTCACCGAGATGGTCCGCGCCGGCTGGGGGGCCGGCGGCTGGGCGCGAAGGGCCGCTGCGGCTGCACAAAGAAGAACCAGGAACGGAACCACGAGCAGTGATGCACTGCGGCTCGCGCGGCACATTGCGTTGTTCATTCTCATGACGTCACGTGTTGTGTTGATCGTGCGGCGCACAACGTTCGTCGTTCGCCGCAATGATGCCATCGGGGTGTCGTACGATACAATGTATTCCGTAATGACACGAGCAGGCCCCTATGGAACCCGCTCGCTTGCAAACCTTCCGGAACCGAACCGGCGCATCCCAACTCCTTCGGCCCCGGCCCTACCCACGGGCACGACCACCTTGCACCGGAGCGTGTTCCCGCCACCCCGCGGCATTCGCCATGCGGCGGATCGCCTGCATCAGAATACCGGCTGCTCCTCGTAGACACCGAACACTTCCTCCAGCGTGCGGCACATCTCCCCCACGGTAACGTAGGCACGTGCGCAGTCCAGAACGTGCGGCATCATGTTGGTGCCCTCCTCCGCCGACTGCCGAAGTGCAGCCAGCGTACGCTCCACCTCCTCCTGGTTGCGGCGTGCGCGAAGCTCGGTAAGACGCGCCACCTGCTTCTCCTCCACGTCCTTCGATATCGTGAGGATCGGGATGTCGATCTTCTCGTCCTCCTGCACATACTCGTTCATCCCCACGATCACCTTCTCCTTTGCGTCCAGTTCCCGCTGATAGCGATAGGCCGCGTCGGCGATCTCGCGCTGGAAGAAGCCGGCTTCGATGGCCGGAATCACGCCGCCAAGCGCATCGATCTTCTCGAAGTAGGCCTCGGCCTCCGCTTCGATCCTGTCGGTCAGGGTCTCCACGAAGTAGCTCCCCCCCAGTGGATCGATGGCGTTGATCACGCCGGTTTCGTAGGCGATCACCTGCTGCGTCCTCAGCGCGATCGTCACCGCCTTCTCCGAGGGAAGCGCAAGCGTTTCATCCATCGAGTTCGTGTGCAGGCTCTGCGTCCCCCCGAGCACCGCAGCCAACGCCTCGAGCGCGGTGCGCACGATGTTGTTCTCCGGCTGCTGCGCGGTAAGCGAACATCCGGCCGTCTGTGTGTGGAAGCGAAGGATCCAGGAGCGGGGGCTCTTCGCGCCGTACTTCTCGCGCATGCGCCGCGCGTAAATGCGCCGCGCGGCACGGAACTTCGCGATCTCCTCGAAGAAGTCGATATGGGAGTTGAAGAAGTGCGAGAGGCGCGGGGCGAAGTCATCGATGTCCAGGCCTCGCTCCAGGCAGGCCTCAACGTAGGCGAAGCCGTCTGCAAGCGTGAACGCCAGCTCCTGCGCGGCCGTGGAGCCCGCCTCGCGAATGTGGTAGCCGCTGATCGAAACCGGGTTCCACTGCGGCGCATTCGTCGTGCACCACTCGATCATATCCGTGATGATGCGCACCGAGGGGCGCGGCGGGAACAGATATTCCTTCTGCGCGATGTACTCCTTCAGGATATCGTTCTGAAGGGTGCCGCGCAGCTTCTCGAACGGCACGCCCTGCTTCTCCGCCACGGCGAGATAGTAGGCGAAGATCATGATGGCCGGCGAGTTGATCGTCATCGAGGTCGAGACCTTGTCCAGCGGGATGCCGTCGAACAGGATCTCCATATCGGCGAGCGAGGAAATAGCCACGCCGCAGATGCCGACCTCTCCCTCGGACATCGGATCATCCGCATCGCGCCCCATGAGCGTGGGGAGATCGAACGCCGTCGAGAGCCCGGTCTGGCCGTTGGCCAGGAGGTACTTGAAACGGTTGTTCGTGTCCTCCGGCGTGCCGAACCCGGCGAACTGCCGCATGGTCCAGACCTTGCCACGGTACATGTTTGCATGAACGCCGCGAGTGAACGGATACTGCCCCGGGAAGCCCAGCTTCTCCATGTAGTCCCATTCCTTCATGTCGGCCGGCGAATTCAGCAGATCCACTTCGTTCCCGGAGAGCGAGGTGTGCTTCCATCCGGTGGTTCGGGCAGCGGCGGCCTCGGCCTCCCACCGTCCCCGGGCCTGAACAAAGTCCAGCGCCAACTGCTCGCCTGCATGACCGTTGCTGTGGCCGTGTGCGTGGCCATTGGCTGACATGCCGTTCGTGCTCATGCGTCTGTGTCCTGAGTTGTTGAATGCTCGATGTCGAACGGAAAGATACGCAACCACGGGTGAACCGGACGTTGCTGGATGTGACCGGATTGCAGACCGCGTTGCACTTCAGAATACGGATCGAGCGGCAAGGCATTGCGGCGAGGCGCGCGGCGCGCCGCTGCTCCGAAGGAAATCCAGCGCCGGGCCGGCTACGTAGCATTCCCATTGGAATGCCCCCTCATCAACCCCCGCCATCGGCTCCGGAGACCGGTTGCCCGCCGGGCGTCCATGGTACGATTGGGTGCATAGTGATAGATTGAGCGCCGTTCCAGCCCGAGAGCGGCAACGACCCGCCCAGCGCCGGCCCGGCGGCCGGGCGGATGCGCTCACCATGGAACCGGTTCACTATCGGGCACGCCCGCATGACAGATAACGCAATGCGCACCGGCACTTCCTCTCGAACAATGCTCCACTCCGCACCGCGCGCGCCGATGAATCTCATCGGCCGGGAGCAGGATTCGCAGGCCATTGCCGAACTCCTTGCAACGCCCGGCATCCGTCTGCTCACGATCGTCGGCCCCGGGGGTGTCGGCAAAACCCGTTTTGCCCTTCACACGACCTCGGCGCATGCGGACGAATTCCCGGACGGGGCGCGCATCATCCATCTTGCCGCCATCACCGATCCCGGCACCTTCATGCACGCGATTGCGGACCAGCTGGGTCTGCGCGAAGAGGGAGGCCTTACCGTGGAGAGGCTGGTGGCCAATCATTTCCGCGAGCGCCGGATGCTGCTGATGCTCGATAATCTGGAGCAGATCCCCGGCGTCGCGCCGTTCGTTTCGAGGCTGCTGGCCGAAGCCCCGGGCCTTACCATCATGGCCACGAGCCGGGAGGCGCTGCGTGTCTACGGCGAGCAGGAATATCATCTTCAGCCGCTCTGCCTGGCAGATCCCGCCGCAGACATCCGTACGATGGCGGCATCGCCGGCCGTTGCGCTCTTCATCGAGCGGGCACGCTCCATCAATCACACCTTCGCACTCACCGAAACCAACGCCGCCGCGGTAGCGGAGATCTGTTCGCGACTGGACGGGCTGCCGCTGGCGATCGAGTTGGCCGCCTCGCGAACCAAGCTTCTGCCGCCTCGCGCAATCCTTGCACGGCTGGAACACCGGCTGCATGTCCTCACCGGCGGAGCCCTGGACCTGCCCGAGCGGCAGAGGACGTTGCGCGGCGCCATCGACTGGAGCTACGACCTGCTGGAGGGTGATGAACAACGTCTGTTCCGGCGCATCGCCATCTTCGCCAACGGATGCACGCTGGAGGCGGCGGAAGCGGTCTGCACGCTGCCGGGCGAGCGCCCGCTGGACGTGCTGAACGCCGTTGCATCGCTGGTCAACAAGTGTCTCCTGCGCCAGACCGGAAGCGATGAACAGCCGCGGTTCTCCATGCTCTCCACGATTCGCGAGTACGCGCAGGAGCGGCTGGCGGAGCATAACGAGACGGACCCGATACGGGATGCACATGCGGACTGGTGCAGCCGGGTGATTCTGACGGATGCGGCTGCATTCATGAAGACGCCGCATCAGATTCACTGGGTATCCATCATCGCTGCCGAGCTGGACAACGTGCGCCTTGCCCTGGCGCGGTTGCTGGAGCGGGAGGATGCAACCGGCATGCTTGCGCTCACCGGCGGCATGGCACGCTACTGGGGGCACCATGGCTCCCCCACCGAGGGACGCGAGTGGCTGAACAGGGCGCTGGAACTCGACGCCGCGCAGGGGCAGCCTGCCGGGAGCACGGAGATGCGCGGATGGGCATTGCTCCATGCCGGGCTGCTCGCGTATTTCGGCGGCAACTATCTGCTGGGCATGGAGATCACCGAACAGGCGCTGGCGAACTTCGAAGCGCTTGGCCATGTTCGCGGAATGGGACATGCCTCCGCGAACATGGGACAGATTCAGCGCGCCCAGGGGAACTTCGAGGAGGCGTTCACGCTTCTTCAACGCGGACTCGCCCTGTTCATCGAGTCGGAAGACCGGTGGGGGGAGGCACTCTGCAATCAGTATCTGGCGACCTATTATCTCCTGCAGGATGACCCGCAGGCAATCGCTGCGGGCGAGCATGCCACTCATCTGTTCAAGGAGCTGGGAGACGATCTCAACCTCATCTACTCGAACGGCGTGCTGGCGCATGTCCATCTGTGGCAGGGCTCGCTGGAGGTAACCGAACGGCTGCTGATTGATCTGCTGGATGCCGCCCACAGATGGAACGATCAGCGTGGCCTTGCACGCGTCCTGAAGATGCTCGGCGAACTGCGCTCCATTCGCGGGAATCATCGCGAGTCCTTTACGCACTATCGCGCAGCGCTTCAGTTGCTGTGGGAGCGCGATGATCGCTGGCACTATGTCACCGGCGTTCACGGCGTAGCCGCAGTGATCGCGGAGACCGGCCGCGCGCGCCTCGGTGCGGTTCTGCTCGGAATCGCGGACGGGACGCATCTGGAGATCGCCCGCCCGCGTACCGCTGCGTACCTGCGCCTCGAGCAGCGCGTACGCGCACTGCTTTCGCCGGAGGAGTTCGATGCGGCATTTGCCGAAGGCTCCATGATGACGCTGGCACAGGCATACCGCTTGATCATGGAATTGCCGGAGGATCTGGCAATCGACCCGTACTCCAGCGCCCGCGCCGCATCCGGACCATCGGTGACAATTCCGGCAACGCCGGGCGAGAGAAGCCCGGAGGATTGCAAACCGGATTCGAACCCGGCCACCAGCGGACTGACCGGCCGCGAGACGGAGATCCTTCGATGGGTGGCGAACGGGCAGACCGATGCCCAGATCGCCGAGCAGCTCTACATATCACCCCGCACGGTTCAGGCTCATCTTCGTTCCATCTACTCCAAGATCGGCGTGAGCAACCGGAGCGCGGCCACGCGGTACGCACTCCGTCAAGGACTGGCGTAGCGATCCTGCCACCCGGTCCTGCCGCTCGCCGACCCGCTCTCCGGTTCGCCGGCGGAACGGCTTCTCAACAGCCACCGGATCCGCTCGGCCCGCTCCACCGCCCCGCAACCCTTCGGTACGCCATCGCCGGCCGCGCTCAAAACCGTTGCACAACCATCCTCGGCAGTTCTACGTAATCGAACGATCAACCCCGTGATTAGGTAGTCCTGCCGATGTATCGGCGCGGCCGGCGGGGTAGTTTTGCATCGGTCGAAATCAACAGAGGACAACGGACATTCATGAGCAGGCAGACGGCACATACACGAATTCTCTGGCTGGGGGATGAGGCCTGCGGCAATCCGGCGATATCGGGCGGCAAGGCCGCGAGCCTGAGCCGCCTTGCCTCACGCTTCCCGGTCCCGGCGGGATTCTGTCTCTCGGCGGATCTGCTGGAGGCTCTGACGGATGCCGGCGTGGTGATCGATACCGCGGCGGAATTGCTGGGGGAGGCCTATCTCGAGCTTGCGAGGCGTGCCGGCTGCGACGATCCGCGCGTGGCCGTCCGCTCCTCCGCCGCCGACGAGGACGGCCTGGGCCTTTCGTTCGCCGGGCAGTACGAGACGCTTCTCAACATCGGCGCAGGCCGCTTGGTGCATGCGGTGGAGCAGTGCATCGCCTCCGGGCGATCGGACCGTGTGGGAGCATACCGCCAGCAGCATGGGCGCGCCGATCAGCCGGTTCGCATGGCCGTGCTGGTGCAGCACCTGGTGCCGGCGGACGTTGCGGCTGTAGCCTTCAGCGCGAATCCCGTGAGCGGAGACCGTGAGGAGGTGGTGATCAATGCAAGCTGGGGTCTTGGCGAGAGCATCGTCGGCGGCACGGTAACCCCGGACACGTGGATCATCCGCAAGGCGGATGGCATGGTGATGAGCACGATGATCGCCGAGAAGCAGCGGATGACGGTACTGACGGACCACGGCACCATGGAGGTCGATGTTCCGCGGATCATGCGCGCGCAGCCGGCACTGACCGAGCAGCAGGCGGCGGCCATCGCAGAACTGGCGATCCAGCTCGAGGAGGAATCGGGGCATGCCGTGGATGTTGAATGCGCCTTTGCGGACAACGCCCTCTCGCTGCTTCAATGCAGACCAATCACGACGCTCGCATGAGCCTCGACCGAAGAACACCGGAACGAACACTTTCGAAGAACACCGGAACGAACACTTTCTCGATCCATACCGGAGAGCACTGAGATCATGGACACAGCAACCGCACAGCCAACAACGCGCAGGCACGATCCGCGCACACTGCAGGCCCCCGCAAACTTTCCCATCCGATGGGAGCAGCCGGACGACGCGAAGATGTATTGGGAACTGGACCTGATGCACTATCCCGCACCGATGGCTCCGTTGGAGTTCAGTCTGATGCTGCTCTACTCGCATGGATTCAACACGGCCGCGGAGCAGTTCGAGCTGCCGGTGCGGATGCGCAATCTTCACATCAACACCTACAGCTATCAATGCATCTATCCGATCGCGCTTCCGCCGGAAGGTGTGCTGAAGATGCTCAACGGCATCGGCAGGGTGTTCCCCGGATTTACGGCGTCGATTCAGAAGAAGGCGGTGGATGGGCAGGCCAGGAAGTATCTGGCAAAGATGACGCCGTTCGTGGACCGGCTCATGGAGATCTGGAACAACGACTGGCTTCCCGAGATCAAGGAGCATCTCGCCTTCTGGGATCGCTTCGATCTTCGCAGTGCAACCACCGATGCCCTTCTGAAGCACTTCGAGGAGTCGGTGCAGCGCTCGCTCAGGATCGGTGACATCCACTTCTTCATCGGCATACCGCAGCTCTACGCGATCAGCCGCTATCAGGATATCTACACGGACCTCTTCCCCGGCGATCATCCTCTCGAAGCATTCACACTCCTCCAGGGGTTCGACAACAAGACGCTGGAAACCGATCGCGAGCTGTGGCGGCTCAGCCTTGCCGCCGCGAGCGTGCCTGCCGTGCGCGAAGTCATCGTATATGCCGATCCCGCGAACGTGCTTTCGCGCCTGAAGGAGCTTCCGGAGGCCGGAGAGTTTCTCGCGGCGTTGGAGGCCTACCTGAGCGAGTATGGCCAGCGCGGCGATCGCTTCTCGACGATCGGCGAGGTAAGCTGGATTGAGAATCCGGCACCGGTACTGAAGAATCTGCGCGACTATCTGATCAATCCGGTTCCCGATCCCGCGGAGGAGCGCATCGCTCACGAACGGGCACGCACCGAGGCCGTAGCGGCCGCGCGAGCCAGGCTGAAGGGATATCCGAAGCCGGTGGTGGAACAGTTCGAGACCGCGCTGCGCGCCGCGCAGGAGGGAACGATTCTCCAGGAGGATCACGGCTTCTGGATCGACTATCGATGCCTGTACCGTCTTCGCCGCGTGGTGCTGGAGTTCGGCCGCCGCTTCGCTGCCTCCGGCGTCTGCGAGCGGAACGACGATCCCTTCTACCTCACCATCGACGAGCTGCGCGAAACGGCGGCGAAGCTTCCGGCCATCGACCGGCGCGGGCTGATTGCACGGCGCCGCGAAGAGGAGAAGCGCTTCGCATCGATCAAGCCGCCACGGGCCGTGGGGCGCCTCCCGCTGATGCCTCCGCCGGAAGCCGATCCCGTTGCACGCACCATCGTCCGGTTCTTCGGGCCGTCATCCGCGGAGCAGAAGGATGCAGCATGCATCAGGGGAACCGCAGGCTCCACCGGAGTATTTCGCGGCACGGCCCGCGTGATCCGCAATCTGGCCGATGCCTCGCGGCTGGCGCCGGGCGAGATCCTCGTCACCGAGACAACGGCCGCGCCATGGACACCGCTCTTCGCGACGGCAGGCGCCGTGGTGACGAACACCGGCGGCGTGCTGAGCCACTGCGCGCTCGTTGCGCGCGAGTACAGGATCCCGGCAGTCGTCGGCACCATCAGCGCCACCGAACGGATTGCCGATGGGGCGCAGATCGAAGTGGATGGAAACACCGGACGGGTAACACTTCTGTAGCGGCATCGCAACGCCTGCAACGTTCACATTGGAATCAACGAACCGGAGCATCGGACAATGAATATTCTGGACTCGGCCGGCGTGGCTGCTTCCTTCTTCGCGGCGCACAGGGCAGGCCTGATCGGCGCGATCCTCGACTCGCCGGCATCATGCAGCGAACTCGCATCGCGCCTCGGCATAGACCGCAACGCCACCGGCCTTATCCTGGATGTGCTGCGAAGTGCAGGCCTGGTGGAACATGACGGCGAGGCGTATGCGGCCTCGGCGGAACTGCATGCGGCGCACACCAGGCTCCCGGGCGGCGTGGATGCATTGATGATGATCTGGACGCACACCCCCGAGTTCCTTGCATCCGGCGCCCCGCTGCGGCGGATGGACGGCACCTCCGCAGAGCGGGCGGAGGAGTACGAGAATCTGGTGCTGGGACTCGCCTCGCTGTTCATGCCGTCTGCGCGCGAGCTTGCGCGCCGGCTGGAGGGTGCGCCGCGGCGGATACTGGACGTGGGAGCCGGATCGGGAATCTGGAGCCTCGCGATCGCAGAGGCGCACCCGGGGAGCACGGTCACCGCGCTCGACTTTCCGCCGGTGCTGGAATCGTTCGGAAGGCAGGCGGCGGCCATGGGGTTGGCGGACCGCGTTGACGTGCTGGCCGGCGACGCCTACATCGCGGAGATCCCGGAGGGTGCATTCGATCTCATCGTGCTTGCCAACATCCTCCATCTCGAGCCGGCGGAGCGTGCAGCGGTGCTGCTGCATCGGGTGGCCGATGTGCTTGCGCCGGGGGGGAGGATCGTCGTTGTGGATGTGTTCGGCGGCGAGGGCGATGCCGACCGCGGGCGCGCTGTCTACGCCCTTCATCTGGCGATGCGAACAGAACGCGGCACGGCGCACCCCGCAGCCCTCGTGGAGTCCTGGCTGCACCAGGCCGGGGTGGGGCCGGAGCTACGGATGCAGTTCAACGACCCGATGGTCTACGGCATGGGAGCGCTGGTATCCGCTCCGGCATCCGGAGTCCTCGAGGCGCCGGCGGCCGGCTCCCTGCAGCACGCCGCTTCCATTGTGAAACCATAGATGCCGGCAACCGATCCGGGTCACTCCGGCAACCGTTGCCGTGCCATCGAACGCCTCTCGAGGTTTCTGCTCCATGCGTGCGGGAACCTCGATCTGTTTCGGACACAGGCCTCTCTCCCGCCGCGGCATCCGGCGGGAGGCATCGGCGGCGGGAGGAACGTTTGGGGTTGACACGTGCGCTCCGCGATGCTACACTGGGCCACTCCTCCGGCAACCCGAGTTTCGCGATCAACCCGGCAATCAACACAGAGGCGACAATGATTGTTCAACGATGTGCGGCAGCGTTTGCATTGATGACACTCGCCACTCTGGCAGGCGCCTGCAGCGAGGATGCAATATCCCCTCCCCGCGCAGGAACGTTCTACGGCCTGATGGGTTCCCTGGGAAACGGACACGCACGTCCGCTGGTGGTGATAGACGACAACGGCAATCCAACGTCCGTGGGGGTTGCTCTCTCGGAGAATGCACTGAACGGCCTGCCGGATACGGCCACACGGCTCGGCATCTCGCTCCCCCCCGGAAGCTACACCACGGGATACGACAACGTGGAGATCGACTGGCATCCGCAGGGGCATCCGTCCACTCCGTTCATGGCGCCGCACTTCGACATCTACTTCTTCACCATCTCCTTTGCCACACGCGACGGAATAACGGGCACCGGAAGCGATGCCGCGAAGGCGGCGATGGCTCCCTCCGCCCCGGCGATTCCACCGGGCTATGTAGCGTCTCCGCCGGTGGTTCCGAATGTGGGAATGCGGTGGGTGGATACCTCGGGACCGGAATTTCACGGCATGCCGTTCGAACGGGCACTGAGCTACGGTTTCTATGCCGGATCGATGGCGTTCGCAGGGCCGATGATTACGCGCGACTACCTGCTCACGCAGCCCAACATAAGCGCCACGATGCCGCTGCCAACGGCTTATCCGCAGCGCGACCGGTACTATGCCGCGAAGTACAGTGTTCGCTTCGATGCGAACACACGCGAGTACGTGATCATGCTGGACGGCCTGGTAAAGCGATAGCCGGCCGGCATCGGGCATCTGCCACATCACTCACATGTTTGCACACGGAGCTTCAACGTTATATTTGCAGCCGCAGCATGCCGATGCATGCGCACAATCTGCCGTCGCACGGCCCGACAATGGTACCCCCGTTCTAATTGACCCGGCACGACGAGCGAACGTCAACAACCGCAACCGCACTTCGGTGGGATTGCGGTGCATGCCATACAGGGAAGTACCATGACAACTCGAACCATCTTCACAGCGCTCATTGTTGCCGGCCTGGCCACCCCGATGCTGAACGCTCAACAGAAGGCAACCATCAACGTCTCGAAAAACCAGAAGTATCTGTTCGATGTGGCGATCACCACCACCGCGTCGATGAACTATACAAGCACCATGCAATCGGTTGCGGACCGGAGCGGAAAGCCGGTGACGACGGTTCTGGGCGCACGCTTCGTGCTGATCCCCAACGACGTTCGGAGCACCGAAGTGGACTGGGGTCACGAGATTCTCACCCCCACCTACAACGTCACGGGCACAGACAACCCGTTCAAGAATCTTCCATTCACCGGCGGCGCGCACAACTTCACCGTTGGCACCAACGGAGTGGTGGCGAGTGAACCGGTCTACACACTCCCCTGGGGGATGCTGGCCGCGACCACGTTGGAACGGCTTGGCATCAGCGAGCGCCACTTCAACCAGTTCTTCTTTCTTCAAAGCGCACTGGCCCGGCACAGGCGCGGAGATACGTGGGAACGCCGGCACGACGATACCACCGTAATCGGCCTGCTTCGCATTCGCCAGCATTACACCGCCCGCTTTACACACGAAGGCATTGTCGATACGTTGAAGATGAAGACGGTACGCGTTCGATTCGAGCTGGCGATCGACAGCATTGCCAACGACCTCAACGCGCGGAACGCCCCGAGCGGCAAGCGGTTCGAGCCGGAGACTCATGACTTCGTGGACGCCGGCAGCAACAGCCCGCAGGTGGAATCGGAGACGCACGACCTGGTGCACGGCGTGATTCGCGGCGTGGTGTACTACAGCCTGCGCGACGGCATGGTTGTGGCGTTCAACTCCACGCATACGATCAGCATACGCGAGTCATCCACCAACCTGATCAGCATCGCCGGCTCCAAGGAGAAGGGGAACGAGATGCATTCCGAAGGAGAGGGGAAGATCACCGGCATGATCACGATCGCGCGCCGTTGAGCCCGCGTCGTTCGGGGAGAATGTCTCTTCAGACGAAGAACGCGGGCTCCGGAAATGTCGGGCCCGCGTTCTTCATGGTTGTCTGCAGACTGATCGATTCCCATTGCATCAATCAACCGAAAAGTCGGCGGATCCAGTCCATCAACTTCAGTGCATGATGCGATTCAGCGTCGAGATATTTCTTGGTGATGGCGAGCCCTATCGGCGTTCCCGGATCGGCCTGCCATGCGAGCCAGGTATGCAGATGCGCTTTCACGAAGTGGTCCGATGAGAACCGGCGATCCTGCTCGGGAATGAGCTCGACACACTGGCGTGCCCGCTCCCACATACTATCACCCGATGGCACGAGAAACCCGGCAAAGTGTTCGAGCATCCCCGGCAATGCATTGTCCGGCATAATCCATACTCCAACCGAACAGGCCC
This sequence comes from Kapaibacterium sp. (SeqCode), assembly GCA_035549015.1. Classification (GTDB taxonomy): domain Bacteria; phylum Bacteroidota; class Ignavibacteria; order OLB7; family OLB7; genus JAFDZV01. The sequence continues at coordinate 19,548 of DASZRW010000003.1, read as the reverse complement.
CCCCGCGCTCAATCACCACACCTTCGGGTTCAGGAGCGGATGGAACGGAATACCCCAACCGTTGCAACCGACTTGCCAGTTGCGACCATCTCGCGGCCAGATCCAGATCGGCATCCACAATAATCCCCAATCGCTCAAGGTCACTGGCATCCAACTCGACATCCAACGACTCCAGCAATGAATCGATGCCGGACTTCTCCTTCATCTCGAAGTTCTCCGGTACACCATGATGTTTTAGCAGGCTGCGCATGACGTGCATGTCGTCCTTGCCTTCCACCAGAAGTCTGTTGGAGAACATGGTGCTCATCGAATTTCTATATGCTCCCGAGTTGCGATTTTCAATCGTCGCCCGTCGAACGTAGTAGACGCTATCGCTCCCTCTCCCTTTCGTGACAACCTGATCAGCATACCGTCATTCTCATTCACCGATGCTGCTGCCTGAAAGGACTCGATGCAATCCCAACTGTGGGTAGTTGCGAACACCTGGATGTTCAACCGTCGCGCCACCTCGAAGATCAATTCCCAGAGCCTGTACTGGGTGCTATAGTGCAGCCCGCTATCGATCTCGTCGATCAGTAACAGCCCGCCCTGTGTGTTGACCAGACACAACGTAAGACCAAGCATGCGGCTGGTCCCCTCACCGAGTTCGCGAAGCGGAATGGGCAACTTCTCACCGCGCATGCGAATCACCGGTATACGGCCAACGCGCTCAGAAAAATCGTCGTACATACTGATAAGATTGATCCGCTCTATCTCCGGCACCACTATCTGCAACGATCGAACGACATCCTCTTCCAGATCCGTCAACGCAATCTCATCCCATAGCAAGCCGATCTGCCCCTGCGAGAGACCGTTTGCCGGCATAAAGAACGAGGGCATCACCTGATCGTCCGTCACACGGCTTGCAAACGTCCTCCCTCCGAGCCGTTCAAAGCCCCTGATCACTCCCCGTTCCTCGCCGAACTGCACGGCACATCCAATGAAAGCGTCCGGCGGCAGTTCGGAAGACGGCGACGATTGCACGGCGACTCCAACAGCCCCATCCTCCTCTTTGCGACGGCGGTACCAACCGATATTCAGTGCCAACAGTCGATCCGGTGTGTCGAGCGGCCCGATCCTGATAGCCGCACCCCCTCGACGAATATCGGCCCGACCATGAAGGAGGCTGCGAATTGCCGTCTCGATTTTCTCCCAGTCGAGTTCCGACCGCACACGCGAGGAACTCAGCTCATCCCTGGATATTAGAAGCTCCTCGATGGTGCGCAATGAACCTCTTTGCGCATACAGCCAGAGTGCCTCGAGCAGCGAGGATTTTCCGACGGAATTCTTCCCGACGATGAGGTTGACCCTGCCGAGTTGTTCAACGACCAGATGGCTGAACCCACGGAAATTGTTCACCTCGAGCGATTCGAAGGGGACTTCTGGCATGGGAGTACGATAATGATGATACTCAATGGCTGCCGATGGCGAAGATACAACGACGGAGATGATGCATGTTCACTCTGGATGATACGGTCCCACCAGATCCACACATGTATTCTCGCCGTGAAAGATCTCCCGCCACTCGTCGGCCGTACGCTGCCGTACCCGGGCAAGGATTCGCTCCTTTACCTGAGCGGCGCGCGGACCGTCAACGAGGCCGTCGTCATCGTCCAGATCATCCAGCCCGGCAAGCTCGCGGAATCGCGACCAGAACTTCGGCTCCACGGCGGCAACGGCCAGGTAGCCGCCATCCCTGGTGCGGTACATGTTGTAGCAGGGGAAGCGGCCGTTGTGCAGGAAGGTTGCAGGAGTCCGTTCCTGGAGGGTCGCCGGATAGTAGGCCTCCTGCGCGTGATCGACGGCATCCTGCAGATAGCACCAGTTCTGAATCGGCGCCTGCTCACCCCTCTGCCGCATCGCCGTTGCGAGCACGGTGATCGCGATGTGATAGGAGAAGAACATGCCGGTGACCGGAAGGAACGGCGGCGCGATGATGTCATCGGTCCTGTCAAGGATATGCATCTTCAACAGATGGCTCTGCGCCATCGTGTTCAGGTCGTGCGCGGAGTGGTCGTCCCCCGGACGAAACCCGAGCCGCGTGAACGAGACGCCGGAGAATGCGCCGGCGATCTCATGCTCCCGGAGTCCCAGCTTCGCCTCCACGCGCGGGGGGAAGCTCATCACAACGGCATCGGCGGTTGCGATCTCCGCGCGGAGCGCAGCGGCATCATCCGGCGAATTGAAATCGATCAACCGCAGTTCCTTCGGCTGCTGGAACGCATGGTACACGGTCTCGAACGCCGGATCCCAGCTCCATTTCAGGAAGGGATCGCGATGCTGCACGTCCTCGTACTTGATTACCTGCATCCCCTGCCTGGCGAGGAAGTACGTTGCCAGCGGCCCGGGCAGCCGCCACGTCAGGTCGATGATCTTCATGCGGATCGAACGGTTGTGAAGGTTGTTGATATCAATGGAATCGCCCCGCCGCGAATATATCCACGGCGGGGCGATGCACGTTCAGGTAACGTTCACACCATTCTTCGCGGTCTGCTGCAATGTCCTCTTCGGCGGACCTGCAGCCCTTCGCATGCATGCTGCTACGCTTCCCGCGAAGGCTTTCAGAAGAAGAGCGAGGCGCCGATCTGCAGATGGCGCATCGGCTTCTCGGAGCCGGATGTCGTAAAGAGGTTCGTCATGTTGTAACGAGCCCCAACGTCGAGCGTCAGCACGGCGAGATCGAACTCCACTCCTGCATTCAACGTCATGCCGACTTCCGGATCGCTTGCATCGGTATTCTCTATCTGAAGGCTCTGGAACTGACTGCCACCGCTCACGAACGTATAGGTTCGCTTGATGTATGTGTAGCAGAGCTGCGCGCCCACGTATGGCTTCAGTACGGGAAGCGGAAGCGCGAACGTGGCGCCCGCGGCTATCGGGATCATCGACGTTCCAACGTCGAACCGGGCGCTCCCGGTGGAATCACTGGGGTTCACGGTCCCCTGTGTCAACGTAATCTCCTTCGACGGGAAGTAGATGTAGCTCACGTCGCCAATCAGATTGATCGGAGCAAGGTCGATTCGAACCCGGCCCTGGGCATAGAATCCCAGATTGCCGGAAATGTCGCCAGCGCTTATGTTCTGTTTGTTGAACAGATCGGAGAGCTCGCCCTGGGCCTGGCTTATGTTGTCGCCAGCGGCGGCAAGGCCGGCACCGAATCCGAACTGCGCCTGAGCGCTGGCGTAACTCGCCATGGCAACGATTGCAGCCAGGATAACGGCTTTGATGTTTCGTTTCATTGAAGTCGTCCTGTTGAAGGAAGGCTGCGACGAGCCTGGACCCATCGCAATGCGATGCAAGATAACATTTCGCAATTCGCCCGCATCGCCGCAGATGTCCTGCTCCATCGCCTCAGGTTCACCCGGCATTACCCGCCGGCTCAACCGGTTCTGCGTGTCCTGGACATCGGCGCTTCCAGTGAATGATAACCGATCCATCACTCCCAACAACGTTGGACTTCGGAACTGTGTTAGTTCCCCTGCCAACCCGAAGGGAGAAGTAACCTCGTTACAGCAGCCAACCGACGTGTCATGCCGGTAATGGTTTGTCGATACGGGCGCTCCGGGCTCGAAACCAACCTCCCAAGCCAACGGATCCACACCATGAGAGTTGCACTGATCGCCCTTGTAGTTGCACTTGCCGCCGCAAGTGCTGCCCTGGCCCAGCAGAAGAAGACCGAGGAGACACGAACGGAAACGCAGACAAATACCGATTCAACGTCCGGCCGAACGGTGAAGACCTCGAGCGTGACAACGATCTCGAAAACGGAGGATGTCACGCCGCTGGAGAATGCTGTCACCACCAATCCCTTCTCGTACTACATTTTCTACAACATTTCCTACATGCATGCAATCACACCGATGATCGCAGTGGGGGGCGGCGTGGATATCCCGACCGCCTTTGCACCCGGGGACATGAGCGGCTTCGGTATCAACCTCGAAGGCCGGTTCTACCTGGGCAGGCATCCGTTCCACGGATTCTTTCTCAACCCGGTGATCTCCTTCCATTCGCTTACCTACACGCCCTCCACCTACGATGGACCCACGATCGAGCGCGTACATGACACCCCGTTCTCCATTGGAGCATACATGGGATGGCACTGGTATCCATGGGACGAGTTCATGACGCAGATTGCCTTCGGCGCGGACTGGAACATTTCCAAGACCACGGACGAATCGCTCATCGGCCTCGGCAGCGACAGGACCGGCCTGGTTCCCGGCCTGCGCTTCGGCCTTGGCTATGCGTGGTAGAACGCGCGCGCAACAATGCCCGCACAGAAACAGACCGGCCCGGCATCGCACGATCGATACCGGGCCGGTTCGTTTCATTCCCTCACCCAACAGTACCGCGCTGTTACTACGCGGGATTCATCACCGTTCCGAGAAAGAGGATGGCGCCCGTGGTCTGTTCCCGGATCGCCAGGATGAACGGCCTGTTCACGCGGATCGGCGCCGGCACGGATGTTGTTGAGATCCCGACCGAGGTTGCCGCCGCCGCCTCCGTTCCCTCCTCGTCGACATCGATATACACCTTGTGCCGTACCTCGCTGATCGTGAGGTTGTTGGGTTCGTGCCCGGCCCGGATGCCGCTGAGATCCGCACGATCGCTGAACGCAATCCCCATGCCGAGCGAGGTGAGCGCATCGTTCAGCTTCCGGTCGTAGCGAAGCGTGAACTTCGGCAGCTCGATCTCGTCCTCGTGCCCCACGTCCCGAAGCGAGTCCACCCACGAACTCCACACGGCGGGTGTGAGCGAGGCGATCACGCCGCTCAACTGCTGCGTGGAAGGGGGAAGCACAATCGTCATGCTGTACCGGCCATTGCCGTACGGAAGGTCCACCACGGTAATGCCGTTCAGCGCTCCGTAGCGGCGGCGGTACCCGCCGCTTCGCGACATCATGCGGCAGGGAACCGTGGAGCCATCGGCGAGCGTGAACGTTCCATCGTGGGTGAGCGCGGGATCGAACTTCGCCCTCCATCCTCCCTTGAAGTAGAGCGCATCGATGAGGAACATCACCATCGAGGGATCGATCGGCGGAGTCACGATCTCCGGGATCTTCCCCTTCGTGTTCGCCGATACCCAGCCGTTGATTGCGGGGACCGCCGTTGGCGATGAGAAGTCCAGGCCGCGCGTGTCCGCGTTGAAGTATGTGGCGAGGGTCCGGCTGAACGTCGTGTCCACGGCGAGTTGCCGTGTGTCGTACCAGACGGAATTGGCCACCGTCACCTCCACTTTGGAGTCGAGATGGGTCACCAGTTGCATCAGGCTGCCGTACGACGTGTTGATCTCCTCCTGGGTCAGCCCGGCGAAGCCGAGCGTTGCGCGCATCGAATCGTATGTCTCGCTGCGCGCTCCGTTGAGCGTCATTCCAAGGGCCATGGAGATGCTCACCGGCGAGATCACCACGTTCTCCGCCGGCTGCGCCTCGTGAAGCCGGGTCAGCAGCATCATACCGAAACCATTGTCGGCCGCAACAAGCTCCCCTTCGGCCTTGGTAAGCGCTCGCGGCTGCGCCTCCGGCTGCACGGGCGCCGTGGCGCATCCGAAGGCAATCACGGCAAGCAACGGGAGCAGACAGAATCTCTTCATGATAATTCTCCAATGGATCGAATTGTCCCCGGCCATTCACAACGCGCCACCGAACAACGGAAGGTACGCTGCCGCCGGGAGCTCATGGAATGACTTCGGCCGGCCAGTATTGTAACGCCGGCGCATGCACGTTCGGTGCGTCATGGTATCTTTCCCGGCCCCCGGCACGAAGCGCCGTATCACGATGCCGTGCACAAAGAGCGATGCGGCGCCGTGCGAATGCCAGCGGCCGGAACCGAGCTATACCATGGAAACCACTCCGTTGCCCGATCCTCCAGGCAATAGTGCCGACGCCGGAAGCCGCGAGCTGACGATCCTGAACGCGATCGCCCGTGAGCTGAACAGGCCGGTTGACCTGAGCGAGTCGCTGCGAACCGCGCTCGGGCTGGTGGCGCAGCTCCTGGGCCTCCGGACCGGATGGATATTTCTTCTGGACGAGGAGAACGAAAGCCCGTATCTCGCTGCGTCGCAGAACCTCCCGCCGGCGCTGATGGCGTCGCCGGACTGGATGGACGGAAGTTGCTTCTGCCTGGACACCTATCGCGCCGGCGACCTTGGCGGCGCCGCCAACGTGAACGTTGTGCGCTGCAGCCGGCTGAAGTGGTTCGTGGACGGCACCGACGGGCTCCGCTATCACGCGAGCATCCCGCTCTATGCCGTCGGGAAGAAGATCGGCGTGCTGAACGTTGCCAGCACGGACTGGCGCAAGCTCTCCGAAGCGGACCTCCGCATCCTCTACACCGTTGGCGATCTGTTGAGCATCGCTATCGAACGCTCCCGCCTCTTCGCGCGAACGGCGGAGTTGGGCGCCGCAGAGGAGCGGAATCGCCTGGCCCGCGAGATCCACGATACGCTTGCGCAGGGCCTTGCCGGCATTGCGCTCAAGCTGGAGATGGCCGATGCTCTGATTGAACGCGGCAACGATACCGAACGCATGCGCGACGCCGTGCGGCAGGCGCTGGAGCTTGCGCGGCACAATCTGGAGGAGGCGCGCCGCTCCGTGCTCGATCTGCGAGCGGCAACGCTGGAGGGGAAGACGCTCTGCGAGGCGCTTACCCTGCTGGCAGAGCGATGGCATGCCGACGGCAATCCAACTGTTACGCTGGACCTGGTGGGGACGCACCGGCCGTTGGAACAGCGGCTGGAGATAGGCCTGTACCGGATCGCGCAGGAGGCCCTCACCAACATCGCGCGGCATGCCGCGGCACGGCACGTGGTGCTCCGCCTTCATCTCACGCCGGAGTACGCGGAGATGACGATCGAGGATGACGGGCGCGGCTTCGAGCCGTACCGCGCCATCAAGGGACATCATGGCCTGGTGGGAATGAACGAACGCGCCCGCATGCTGAACGGCTGGCTGAACGTTCAGAGCGCACCGGGCGAAGGAACAAGCGTCAGTGTGAAGGTGCCCGCGGAGTAGCAGGACCGAACATCCAGACCATGCCGGAGACGACTCGCACCCATATCATCAGAATCCTCGTCGCGGACGATCACCCGATTGTGCGCGAGGGGCTTGCAGCGATCCTGGCGACGCAGCCGGACTTCGAGGTGGTTGCGCAGGCCGCGAGCGGGCTGGATGCGGTTGCGATGGCGGCGGCGTTGAAACCGGACGTCGTTCTTCTGGATCTGGAGATGCCCGGCCTGGACGGCGTGGAAGCGCTGCGACGCATCCGCGCGCAGAACCCAGAGGCGTGCGTGATCATCTTCACCGTGTTCGACACGGATGAACGCATCCTGGCTGCGGTGGAGGCCGGCGCGCAGGGCTATCTGCTGAAGGGGGTGCCGCGCGACGAGATATTCAACGCCGTCCGCGTGGTCTCGTCCGGCGGCTCGCTGCTGCAGCCGGTTGTTGCGTCCAAGCTGCTCCGCCGGTTGAGCGGCAAGGGGAGCGGCGCCAATCCGGACCGCCTTACCGATCGTGAGACCGAGGTCATCCGGCTGATTGCGCTCGGCCGGTCCAACAGGGAGATCGCCGCCGCGCTCCGGATCACCGAACGGACCGTCAAGTTTCACGTCAGCTCCATCCTCTCCAAGCTCGGGGCCGCCAATCGCACCGAAGCGGTGGCGCTCGCCGCCCAGCAGGGAATCGTGACGCTGTAGCCGGGCGCGACGTTCCGCATGGAGGAATACGCCCGCCACCGGTCCAGCCCGACGGCGGTAACGCACCCGGCGCACCACGAGGGTTGAGAACCCACGCGAAGACGTTGGGCACGCACGTCACGCAGAGCGAAGAATCCATCACGATCCGTTCGGGGCGTCCCTTCGTTGCCGCACTCCTGCTCATGGCGAACTCAACATCATCCCGGCCCTCACCCTTCCCGGGCTCGTGATGACAACAGGCATTGAGCATCCAGTACATCGATCGTCTTCCCCTCCCCCCCCGACTCCGTCGCGGCTTGCGACGACCGGAGGCGGGTCATCGCAGGGGGATACCCCCGACACTGTCGGGGTTGCGTTTCTCGTGATGCCAACCCGGACCCCACACCATCCACGGCGAACTATCGCATCGCGATACGACATATGCAGCGCAAGCGCATGGAACGTTATCGTCGCCTTTTTCCCGCCCGCTTCATCACCACGTGTGCCGTGTTGTAGCCGCTTGCACCGAAGATGCCGCCGCCGGGATGCGTGCTCGCTCCGGTGAGATACAGCCGGTCTATCGGTGTGGTGTAGCCGGAGAGCTCCGGCGTTGGACGAAAGTGGAACATCTGATCGAACGACATCTCCAGATGCATCACGTTGCCTCGCAGCATGCCATGCTTCCGTTCGATGTCCAGCGGGGTCTGGATGTAGCGGTCCGTGATCGCAGTGCGAAGGTTCGGCGCCCACCGGCATGCGGTGTCGATGAGCCGGTCGGCCACGCCCTCGCGAATCGCATCCCAGTTCGCCCCGTCGGCAAGCTGGTACGGATGATACTGGCTCCAGATGTAGACGGTGTGCCTTCCCGGCGGGGCGAGCGATGGATCGATTGCGGAGAACGTCATCAACAGCAGCGCGGGATCGCGCGAGTTGAGCCCGCGCAGATAGTCCGCATAGGCATGCTCCAGATACTGCGTATCCGGCAGAAGCAACTGCAGCCCGGTGTGACAGTCCAGCGGAGTCCGGGGATCGAGGGCGGCGGCATCGTGCGGCATCGCCGTGTAGTTCGGCAGCTCCGTGCTGGCACATCGCAGAACCATGCCGAAGCCGTTGCCGATGCGGAGATTCTCCACACGATCGGCAAGCCCGGCGGGAAGATGTTCGCGCCCCACGAGGGAGAGCATGGTGGTGACCACGTGGCTGTTGGCAACCACACCATGCTTCGCACCGAAGCGTTCCCCGCTCTCCAGTTCGATGCCGACGGCGCGCCCGTTCTCGATGATGATGCGGCGCACCGGGGCATCCAGCACCACCGTGCCGCCGTCGGACTCCAGGCGCCGGGCAAGCGCCTGCGTGAGCATGCCGCTGCCGCCCCGGGGCCGCCTGGCTCCGGACCTGTGGATCATGGAATGCCAGCCCACGAAATCCGCCGTGGCAGGCTCCATCGGCGGCGGGCCGGACTGCGCCGCGAGCCAGAGCATGGAGGCACGCACCGGCTCCGAATGAAACGTCTCGCGAACAATCTGTCCGTAGCTGGTGAAGATCCGGCGAAGCGTAGCGGCGACCTCCTTCTTCCTTCCCCACTTTCCGCTCATCATTGTCCGCAGCAGATTCCCCGGCGTCGGCGGACGGAGGAATGCATCGAACACGCCGTCGTTGATGGCTCCCCAGAACTCCACGAAGGCGCGATAGCTCTCCGCGTCCCGCTCGCTGATGCGCGCAATCGATTCGCACGTGCGGTCCACGTCGCGATAGTACGCAAGCCATCGCCCATCCTCCGTGGGATGCCAGGCGAACGGATCCATCTCGATATACTCCAGTCCGAAACGCTCCAGCTCCAGCTCGCGAACGATCGGCGTGAGATGGATCATGATATGCGCCGAGCCGCCGACATCCATCCGGTATCCACCGAACATCTCCTCCGTTGCAACGGCGCCGCCGGCCATGTCGCGCCGCTCGAATACCCCAATGTTGAACCCGGCACGTGCCAGGTAACAGGCGGCAACCAGGCCGTTGTGCCCGGCGCCGACAACGATACAGTCGAAGTCCGACGTCGCCATTCGCGGAGTGTTCGTGGTCAATCGGGTGTTGCCCGGGGTGCGGGGTTGGAGCAGGAGAGAGAGAGGAGCTGCGCTCCCCTTCAAAAAGAAACACCCTCGAAGCACGGCGGCTCCGAGGGTGTTCGCAACATCAGGACGGGGCAGAGCCCGCCAACGAGTGATTACCAGCGACGATCGCGCTCGCGACCACCACCGCCACCGTAACCACCGCGACCGCCGCCGCCACCACCACGGTAACCACCGCCGCCGCCGCCGCCGCTGCGCTCTTCGCGCGGACGTGCTTCGTTTACAGTCAGAGTACGACCGTTCAGCTCGAAGTTATGCAACTGCTGGATGGCGTTCTCACCATCCTCACGCGAAGCCATCTCCACAAAACCGAATCCCTTGGAACGCCCGGTGTCACGATCATTGATGATGACAGCAGACGAAACCTCACCGGCCTGCTCAAAGAGACGGGCCAGCTCATCACTAGTGGTGTCGTAGGAAAGATTTCCCACGTACAACTTCATCGACATACGAAACAAACTCCCCCCGTGAATCGGGAGATTAGAGAAGCGAGAACGGGATGGTCTTCGGAGGAACGGTGGCTACGAAGTTCTTCTGTTCTGCGTGCTCGAAGTGAGCAGCTCCTGCGGATTATCAAGTCCCCTCTCTCGTTCGATCACAGTATCAACAACGGATACAGCACCGTTATGTCGAACACAGAGGGATGAATCGTCACTATGATAACGATAAAAATCCGTATGGCAAGCAACATTCTCACATTTCGAGTTATCTCCGGGTAAACAGGCCCTTGCGCGGTGTCGCCGCAGCCCAGTATGTTTGTCCGGTCCCGCCTCCCTACAAACCCCGGAGTATCATGCAACGCCCGTGCCGCTTCCACGTTCCGTTCCTGTTCCTTCTCCTCCTCCCGATGATGCTGCGCGCTCAGGGCCTGCACCGGCATCCGGTTGTGGGAGCCGTCACGGACAACTCCGCCATCATTGCGGTCTGGTTGAACGGAGGGGGTGCGGTGCGGATTGCCTACGGCGCGGACTCGGCCGGCACCGGGGGGCAGTTGAGCGATCCCGCCCGTCCTGCGGCCGGCGCAAACGGAGCGCTCAAGATCGCGCTCGCCAACCTGCTCCCATCAACACGCTACTACTACGTGGTGGTGGATTCAACCGGCACCCCCATCTCGCCGCGCCAGTCGTTCGCAACGTTTCCCACGGCCGGCACGGACGCCCCCGTTTCGCTCCTCTTCGGCTCCTGCCAGCAGAACCGTGCAACCGATTCCGGACGCGTCTTCACCATAGGCCGGGCGCTCGGCGGGAACGTCTTCCTGCAGCTCGGCGACTGGGGCTATCCGGACGCCCGCATTGCCGGCTACCCGGATGCCGCCGGCACCATCGAGGCATCGTACGAACTTCGGCTGGACACCACCTATCGTTTCGCGAGCGACATTCTTTCGCGCATGCCGGTTGCCTACGAGTGGGACGATCACGACTACGCCGGCGACAACTCCAACGGCAGCAACGCCGGGCTTCGCGACTCGCTCCTCGCCGCGTACGATCGCCACATCCCCCATTATCCGCTCGCCAATCCTGCGGAGGGAATCTGGCACTCATTCCGCCTCGGCAACGTGGAGGTGTTCATGATCGACGATCGGTCGCAGCGGCGGCCGGCCGATTCCGCGTTCAACGGCAACACCTTCGCCCCGAAGCCGGGCCACTCCATGCTCGCCGGCTATCCGGTGAGCGGCACGGACCAGCGGACGTGGCTGCTCGATGCGCTCCGCCGCTCCACGGCACGCTGGAAGATCATCGTAAGCCAGGTTGTCTTCAATCCCGCACTGGCCCCCGCCATCCAGCTCTCGCTCCTCGCGGGGCGCAGGGATGCGGCGCTTCAGTTCGCCGACAAGTGGATCGGATACCCGGAGGATATCGACTCGATACGCACGCTGATCAATGCCGGCTATCTCCGCAACACGCTCGTGGTCTCCGGCGACGCCCACACAAACGTCTACGACGACGGCACGCACTCGCTGATACCGGAGTTCATGGCGGCCAATCTGGATCACGACTCATCCGCCGTGTTCCAGCAGTTGAAGGCGCTGGGCTTCAACGTCTGGACCGGCTACGAGGAGAGCGGGTCGCGTACGATCGGGCATATCGTCGTGGAGACGACGCCGCGCCACCGGCTTATCGTGGAGTCCTTCGATACCAGCGGCACGCGCCAGTTGATCTACTCGATGGTGGACAGCAGCAGCGGCGTGGAGACACCTGCAGGGAGCGCAGAGGCCTGGAGGATCGAATCCGTGCGCGTTCAGGGGAGCATGGTGCGAATCGGGATGGTGAACGCGCCGGACGTTCAGGCACGGGTGGAGATCTACGACGTGATGGGACGGCTCATGGCCGATCGCATCGAGACAACTGCGGCCGGCGGCGAGCTGCAACCGGCCATTGGCGGGCTGCCGGCCGGCGTCTACTTCGGCCGCATCCGGATGGCCCACCAGGTGCGAGTGGTGCGATTCACGACACGAGGGGCGGGGTAGGAGAACGATGAGATGGTAGAGTTGAAATGTGACGGGCCGGGCCTATCTCATCGTTCCTATTTTCATATTTCCTGAAACACGCGCTCGTCAAACACCAGCTTGCGCGCAAGCTCCGCCCCCTGCTCGTCCAGCCGGTAGAGCGGCATGATCTTCGATGCATGAACGATCGCCATATCCAGCCCCGCCTCCACCGCGAAGTGCAGGAATACGGAGTTCACAACCTGGCGCGTCACCGGCGAGAGCCCGAAGGAGCTGTTGCTCACGCCGAGGATGGTCTTGGCTCGCGGCATCCGGCGCTTGATCTCGCGGATCGCGTTGATGGTCGCCATTGCGGAGTCGCGCAGATCCTCGCTCCCCGTTCCAAGCGGAAAGGTCAGCGTGTCGAAGATCAGATCGTCCTCGCGCAGCCCATGTTCCTCCACGGCGAAGTCGCGGATGCGCTGCGCGATGGAGACCTTCTTCTCGAATGAATAGGCCTGCCCCTCCTCGTCGATCGAGAGGGCGATCACCGCGGCGCCGTACCGGCGGGCAAGCCGGAGGATCTTCGCGGCCTTCTCCGTGCCGTCCTCGAAGTTGACGGAGTTGATGATGGCGCGGCCGGCACAGAGCTTCAACGCAGTCTCCAGCACCTGCACCTCCGTGGAGTCGATCACCAGCGGCAGCGAGACCTGCGTGTTGAAGCGCCGGATCACCTCCGTCATGTCGCGCACCTCGTCCCGTCCGACGAATGCCACGCAGACATCGAGCACGTGCGCTCCCTCCTTGATCTGCTCCTTCGCCATCTGTACCATGGCATCGTAGTTCTCCGCTGCCAGCAGATCGCGGAACTTCTTGGAGCCGTTGGCATTGCAGCGCTCGCCAACCAGCAGCGGCGCAGGGTCCACGCGCATCGGCACCGTGCCGTAGATGGAGCTGACCGCGGCCGTGTATTCCCACCGGCGTTCGGCCGGCGTCACCTGGTTCAGCAGCCCGCGCAGCGCGGCGATATGCTCCGGCGTGGTGCCGCAGCATCCTCCAACGATCGCAACGCCAAGCTCGCCGATATACTTCCGCATCCAGGTCACCATCTCCTCCGGCGTCAGATGGTAGTGCGCATGCCCGCCGATGTTCTCCGGGATGCCGGCGTTCGGCATCACGAAGATCGGCTTCGGCGAGTTCTGGCAGAGATACCGGAGGTTCTCCTCCATCTCCTTCGGACCGGTTGCGCAGTTCATCCCCACCATGGTCACGATATCGTACGGCTCCAGCATCGTGAGCGCGGCGGCGATCTCCGTCCCCATCAGCATCGTGCCGGTGAGCTCGATCGTCACCGATACGATGATCGGCACGCGGCGCCCGCCGCCTTCGAAGTAATCCATCGCGCCGCAGAGCGCGGCCTTGATCTGGAGCGGGTCCTGGCAGGTCTCGATGCAGAGCAGATCGGAGCCGCCGTCCACGAGGCCGGCAATCTGCACCGCGAACGATTCGCGCATCACGTCGAAGTCGATCTGCGAGAGCGAGACAAGCTTGGTTGTGGGGCCTACGGAGCCGGCAACGTAGCGCGGCCACTCCGGTGTAGAATACTCATCGGCGCAGGCACGCGCGATCTCTGCCGAGAGGCGGCTCAGCTCGTAGGAGCGATCGGCAAGATCGTACTCCGCCAGCACGATCGACGCGGAGCCGAACGAATTGGTCTCGATGATATCGGCCCCCGCCTCCAGGAAGCCGTAGTGCACGGCACGCACGGCATCCGGCTTCGAGATGCAGAGATACTCGTTGCAGCCTTCGAGATCGGGGCCGCCGAAATCCTCGGCTGTGAGATTCTGCACCTGCAGCGACGTGCCGGTGGCTCCGTCGAACAGAAGAACGCGATCCTTGATACGGCGAAGGAGCTCGATGTCGTCCATGGGAAGAGGTCCGCTGTCATGTGCTGGAACAATGCAGAGGCGATCGCACGGGGCGATCGCAGGGATCGCAAGGTAGCGGATTCATCACCCACCCCGCAAGAAACAGTGCGTGCACATCGCCCGCACACACACAGCGCCCGGCTCCATGCACATCGCCCGCACACGCGCATCGCCCGGCTACGTGCACATCGCCCGCTCACGCGCATCGCCCGGCTCCATGCACATCGCCCGCTCACGCGCATCGCCCGGTTCCATGCACATCGCCCGCTCATGCACATCGCCCGCTCACGCGCACCCCCTGCTCATGCCATGCTCGCGTTCGGCCTGCCCGGCAGTCCCTTCGGTCTGCGGCACGCACATCACTCAACACAGGCTCCGCGCAGAGAGCGGCCGCTCAGAACTGCACCACCACGCCAAGGTGCCCGGTGATCAGGTTGGTTTCGGATGAAGTGATATCGTACGTCACGTTGCCGTTGTCGCGATGGATCCCGCCATCGCGCAGATACTCACCCGTTGCTCCGTGCATATAGCCGGCACCAATATCGATCATCACCGCGGAACATCCGTCTTCGCAGGTCGCTCCTTCGCACTGATACACCGGCACCATGATGCCGGCGCGCGCTCCGTAGGCGAACACGATATTGCTCTTGTTCGTGGAGGAGGTTCCGGTGGCGTCGTTGACGGAGGTGGTTGTGAAGAGATCGTGGATGCCTGCCACGCCATCGACATAGGGACGGATGAACCCGGACGCCGGCTGCAGCCGTACGAAGGCATGCCCCATGGCGAGGTTGTGCGACGTGGTAACCCGCAGCGACACTTCCGGTATCGACGGGCTGAACGGTTCGTTGCGTGTCTCCACGCTGATGCCGAGGATACCTCCCTCCAGCCCGAGCGCTATCGGCACATCGCCGAAGTGATAGGCCACTCCGCCCCCTACTCCCACCCCGAGCTTCTTGACGTTGTCGTGAAAGGCGCCCTCGGGTTCCGCCAGCTCGAGGTTCAGATTCATCGATACGTGCTGCGCGTTCAGCGAAGTGAACGGGAGCAGCAGGGAGAAGGCGGCCGCGAGCAGTGCGGCGGCGCCACGAACGTTCAGATGCATACGCATGGCTGTTCCTGTTAGTGGATAGTTGTCGCATGGCAACGGCCGCCGGCCGGCAGCACGCCGCGAGGGCGCAGCCGGGCGGGCGGCGAAACGGAGAGCAGGCGGCACGTAAAGCCGAAGGCCGGCCCGTTCCCCAGGTGCGCTCGCCATGCCCTGCAACGAATGGTCATTCTGTAGGGAACTCGAAATCCGTATGTTTGCCTCCTCACTAAACGCGGCTCTACATCATGTCCGATCGTTCGCACGTCTTACTTGTGGTTGTCGATGTTCAGGAACGGATGATGCCCGCAATCGCGGATCATGAAACCGTTCTTTCAAACATCCTCAAGCTGATCGAGGGCTGCCATGTGCTTGGCATTCCGATGCTCGTGACCGAGCAGTACCCGAAGGGCCTTGGCCAGACCGTGCCGCAGGTCCGCGAGGCCATGGACGACTGGTACACCCCGATCGAGAAGATGAGCTTCTCGGCATGCGGCGAGTTCGCGTTCATGAACAATGTGGAGACATCCGGTCGCGGAACGATCATCCTCTGCGGCGTAGAGGCGCACATCTGCATAAGCCAGACGGCGCACGATCTCCGCAACCTTGGCTACACCGTTGAAGTGACCGCGGATGCGGTCGGCTCGCGGACGGAGGCCAACTACCGTATCGCCATGGACCGGATGGCACGCCACGGCATCGGCATCACCTCCGTGGAGACCGTGCTCTTCGAGCTCATGGACAGCGCAGACATCCCGGAATTCAAGGCCGTGCAGGCAATCGTCAAATAGGATTGCAGCCGATCGACCGGAGTCTGCCTCCGGTTGAAATTCTCAGGCAGTCCGCCGGGCCATCCTCCTCAACGCGAGGCCACTGGCTCTTAGTGCATCGCAATTCTCATTGGTTCCCTCCCGTTCCTCGGGCCGGGCACCGCGCTCCGGGATACCGCATTCCGCGATGGCGTCCGCGGCGATACCGCGCTCGGGACGCCGCCGGCAATCGGCCCCGAACGGCAGACTCGGAAGCAACAACTCCGGCAATTTCGTATCGACATACAATGCTCAATCGGAAGCTCGCAATAGGAATCATCGTAGGCGTCACCGCGATCGGTGCACTGCTGCTGGTATTTCAACAATGGATCACCGGCGGCATCGTGACCGCGCTGGGGCTGGGACTCTTCTACTTCTGGTGGCGGATCAACCAGATCAACGACGTCTCGCAGTTGCTGATGGCCGGCAACTTCAAGGAGGCCAAGGCCAGGCTGGACAAGGTGAAGAACCCGGAGAAGCTGAACCCGTACTCCAAGACCTACCACTACATGCTGCTGGGTCAGGCGGAGATTCAGCTCGGGAACATGAAGGGGGCGCGCATCGCATTCAAGGAGGCACTTGATGCCGGGCGCTTCCAGACCACGGACCAGAAGGCGAGCGTGCTCTTCATGCTGGCGCAGGTGGAGTTCAACGCGAGCAACAAGGAGGCGGCCAAGCGTCTGCTGCGCGAGGCGCAGGATCTGAATCCGGAGGAGGATCTGATGAAGCAGATCAAGGAGGCGGGGCGGCTGATGCAGCAGGCGCCGGCCAACCTTCGCTGGCGCGCCCAGCAGGGCCGCCGCCGCTAAGTCCTTGCGAAGAAGTATCCTGATATGCTCCGAACAGCACGTTGGGCCTGAGTTGTACTCAGGCCCCATTCTGCCGATGAAGATCGCGGAGTCACACTCCGCGATAACAGATCGAAGTGCTATCAGGAAGCAATTCCCTCTGTACGTAGCAGGCTGTTGAACAACGCCATCCGCTTCGTTGGCCTTCGCGTTCGCTCACTGCGACGTTCAGAAGGACGCCTCATTCGCGACCGTTCGGCCGCCTTGCATCCGACAGTTGTTGAACAGTCCGTGGCAATGCACTGCTGACAGACAAGTAGTTGATTCTGATACAAAATGGCGCTTGCACGGGCAAGCAGGACCGCTGTACATTTGCGGTCCGCAATCGGGCGATTGGCACAGTTGGTTAGCGCGCTTCGTTCACATCGAAGAGGTCGCAGGTTCGAGTCCTGCATCGCCCACATTCCAGAACCGCGTTTCCGCAAGGATTCAGCGGTTTTTTATTAACGGGGTAAGAATTCGGGTAAGAATATGAAGATCAGCAATCCCATTGTCTTGGGAGCGTCGGTCGCGCTCTCCGGGTTTGGAGTTTATCTGTTTGACAAGCTATTTGGAGCGCACATTGATTGGGATCATCTTCGAGACGTCACACTTGTGGGTTGGATTGCAATCAATGTTCCTCTAGTGTATGTGGCCGCCTTTGTAGCGCTGGTGTTTGCCATTTACAAAGCCGTGTAGCACTTCGCACCCAGTGATGGATATACACGACTACAACAAAGGCTCATGAAGTACAATGAATACTCTAAACTGGGCATCAGATTTGATTTTGAAGTGGCCTTTGACGGGCGCACCCCCTTCTGCGAAGGATTCCATCTATACTGTACTGTATGAAACACGACCCACCGTTCGAGATGTCGTATGGCTTCGAGCTTGTGGCGTACTACTGTACGTACCCGGGCTGTGCGCAGGGGATCACTGCTGATGATTTTGAGATAGCTCAAAGGGAGATCAACTCTGATCTGGTTAGAAAAAGGGGCGCTTCAGTTTACCGTGTGGGTACTGAAGGGTCGATATGAGTGGGGATAGAGATCGAGTTTGCCGCAATGGAAGTAGATGGCATTGCGAAATCTGTCCCTGCTTCTGAACCCGCAAGCACGCGCCTTGATCTTCTGGATGCGGCTGTTGATGCTCTCGGCGATGGCATTCGTTCGCGTCAACACGATCGCGTTGATAATGCCCCAGAGATAGTGTTTGATTGTCCGCGCAACCTTCGGCACTGCAGGGAGCTCACTGGCTTCGGCCAGTGCAATCCATCGGTTCCAAGCCTTCGTTGCCCACGTCGGGTGAACATAGTGCCAGAGATCCATTGCAAGCTCCTTGAACCCCCCTGCAGCCGACGTCTTCAGCGTCGCGGTGCGCAGTTGATCAAACATCGACCATTGCTCAGCGGACATTGTGTGCGGATTGCGAAGCCACCACGATCGTGTCCGTGCCAGGCGCTTGTCTCCTTCAGACTTCAACTGTCGATGTTCCGCACGACGTGTCTCGTCGACGGCCGTGCCCAGATAGGAGACGACATGGAATTTGTCAAAGCAGATCTTATGCTTTGCGTCCGGCACATGCTCGCTCGTCGCCTTGATATAGGCATCCCACATGTCCATTGACACACTGAGGATGCCTTCGCCCTCGTCGTCGCTTAACTGCTCGTAGTACGCCTTCAGGCTCTCCTCTGACCGAGCATCCGTCACCTGGAGCACGGCACCACTCGATGCGTCTGCGACAACCGTCACGTACTCGTGCCGCTTCTGGAACGAAGTCTCATCAACGCTGATGTGCTCCGACGCTGTCATCGAGCGACGACTGAGACCGCGAGCAACCGCACGCGCGATGATCCCGTCGACCGCATCCCAGGACAGCCGCAATCGACGCGCGACTGCCGTCGTGCTCGCATCCTTCAGCAGATCAATCGCGGCCGCCTCCAGCATTGCCGTCAGCCCAGAACCGGGATCGGCCCACGGCACTGGGATCTGCAGAACACCGTGCTCGTCGCAGTTGACGCGAGGCACCGCAGCGCTGACAATCGTCTTGTACTGACAGCTATCGAGATGACGCCACGTGCGGTGGCGCTTGTCGTAGCGTGGGACTTGCTTGCCGCATTTGGGGCACGCACACACGCGATCACCGCGGTACTCCACCGACACGTGGACCTCACCCGATGATTCGTCAAGCGTGACGCCTTTTACGCACCCAGGGGAGCCAATCCCCAGAAACCTCGTGTACAAGCCTTTCTCATCCATGAGACCAAGGTACTTCTACCCACACGAGAAAACGAAGCCCCTGTCTTTTTGATACTGGAGCCGCCCTTTATTGTCAAGATAGTAGCTGAGACCGGTGATCAAGGATAGATCTGATATGATATTGTCGGCGACTTCGCCACGGAAGCTGTTCATGTCTACGGCGAGACCGGTTGGATCCGAATGCCGTAACGGATTTTCGAGGGCATACTGATACGGAGTCTGCTGGTAGTAGCAATCTGAAAGTGATCTTACCCCGAAAGAGTGGACACTACGCAGCGTATTTTCACGCGGGGGTGTTCAATGAACAAACGGTACAGCGACGAGTTCAAGGCAGAGGCACTTCGGCTGAGCGACAGCAGGGAGACAACAGTGCGTGATGTGGCC
>DASZRW010000002.1:0-1923 GCA_035549015.1 Kapaibacterium sp. (SeqCode) | reverse complement strand
TGGAGCAAGCGATGAGACATCGAGTGAAACACAGCCATCGGCCTCCGCGGTGGCGTCAGATGCCAGAATGCTGTGTCCGGCGATATCGGTGATGGTCAGGGATCTACGTGTGGCAGGGCGATCGAAACAGATACGAACCCGGTCCCGCGCAGGGTTGGGACGGATATCGAGTGAGGTGCGGGATACATCGCCATCGGATGCAACCACCGATGACGGGAAGAGCAACTCGCTGTCGAAATCGCACGTCAGGTGCGGAATGCTGCGTGTCAGATTTATGACGGAATCCAAACGGAAATATGACTGCAGGCGCATTCTGAATATGCGTGATCCGTCACCCGTTGCATTATCAGGATATTTCTTGCGCAGCGTTATCGGGCCGAACATCATCTCCAGCATCTCGAAGCCCGCCCGGATGTCGGGGTATGCCGTATCGATCTCCCGCCAGCCGATCTCGACGATCGAATCACGATCCGCCGCCGGCAGATGCACCGCATCAACATCGAACACAATGAGCCACCAACGCCTGGCAAACAATCGGGTATAGTCATCTACATAATGAGCGGCCTCCACGCACGTACTCCACTCCCCCTTCAGCCCGCAGGTATCGATGACAATGGAGTCACTGTTGGCGATATCCTTACCACTGGGTGGCAGGCACCCACAGTCACCCTGCGCACGGATTCCGGTTGCGCCGGCAGACATGATGGTAAAAATGGCGGCCACCATCGTTATGATGTAGAGGCTGCTGCGGAAATCTGGATGACGATTCATTTGATAGAGTTCCATTCCAATCCCTCCTGATAGACGGCAGGAAGACAATGTGTACGGGAGATTTCAGCGCACAACAACAAATGTTCCGTGAGCGGACCCCGAGCCAACCAGATACAGACCTGGAGCAAGCGATGAGACGTCGAGTGAAACGCAGCCATCGGCCTCCGCGGCTGCGTCAGATGCCGGGATTCTGTGTCCGGCGATATCGGTGATGGTCAGGGATCTACGTGCGGCAGGGCGATCGAAACAGATACGAACCCGGTCCCGCGCAGGGTTGGGATGAATCTCGAGTGAGGGGCGCGCCGCGTCGACATCGGATACAACGGCCGATGACGGGAACAAGATGCCGCTGTCGAAATCGCACGTCAGGTGCGGGATGCTGCGCGTCAGATTTATGACGGAATCCAAACGGAAGTATGCCCGCAGGCGCATTTCGAATAAGCGAGCCCCATCACCCGACGCAATGTCAGGATATTTCTTGCGCAGCGTTATCGGGCCGAACATAGCTTCAAGTGCCTCGAAACCCGATCGGATGTCGGGATACGCAGTATCGATATCCCGCCAGCCGATCTCGACGATCGAATCACGATCCGCCGCCGGCAAATGCACTGCGTCCACGTCGAACACAATGAGCCACCAGCGCTTCGCATATATTCGCACACCGTCAACATAGTCAACGTAGTGAGCGCCCTCTTCACACGTGCTCCACTCACCCTTCAGCCCGCATGTATCGATGATGATGGAGTCCGGATTAGCGACCTTGTACCACGGCAGACATCCACAGTCACCTTGCGCTTGGATTCCGGTTGCGCCGGCCGACATGATGGTGAAAATGGCGGCCACCATCGTTATGATGTGAAGGCTGCTACGGAAATCTGGATGACGATTCATTTGATAGAGTTCCACTCCAATCCCTCCTGATAGATGGCAGGAAGACAATGCGTACGGAAGATTTCAGCGCACGATGACAAATGTTCCATGAGCGGCCCCCGAGCCAACCAGATACAGACCTGGAGCAAGCGATGAGACATCGAGTGAAACACAGCCATCGGCCTCCGCGGTGGCGTCAGATGCCAGAATGCTGTGTCCGGCGATATCGGTGATGGTCAGGGATCTACGTGTGGCAGGGCGATCGAAACAGATACGAACCCG
>DASZRW010000001.1:0-8411 GCA_035549015.1 Kapaibacterium sp. (SeqCode) | reverse complement strand
GCCGACGTTGCCTTGCCGGTGAGCGCGACGCTGGTGCCGTTGATCGTCGTGAAGGCGCCGGTGCTCGGCGTGGTAGCACCGATCGGTGTGCCGTCCACCGTGCCGCCGCTGATCGTCAGGTTGTCGTTCACCTGCGCGTCGGTGAGTCCGTTGCCGATGCGTGCCGCGTTGACGGCACCCGCGCCTGCGTTGACCGATGCGATCAGGTTGTCCCCCTGTGCCGCCGTTGCGGGGAGCGTCTGCGTTGCGGACCATTCGTTCGCGTTGGCGAGGTTGACGCCGAGGGGTGAGCCGGAGGTGCCGTCACCGGTGAGGGATGCGTTCGTGGAGACGGCTGAGTTGCCGGGGGTAGAGATGAGCGCCGCGACGAAGTCCTTGGTAACGAGGGTGTTGCCGGGATCGGCAGCTACGGTCGAGGCCGACGTTGCCTTGCCGCTGAGCGAGAGCGTCGAGACGTTGACCGAAGCCGCAGTGAGGTTCGTGAAGGCACCGGTGCTCGGCGTGGTAGCGCCGATCGGTGTGCCGTCCACTGTGCCGCCGCTGATCGTCAGGTTGTCGTTCACCTGTGCATCGGTGAGTCCGTTGCCGATGCGTGCCGCGTTGACGGCACCCGCGCCTGCATTGACCGATGCGATCAGGTTGTCCCCCTGTGCCGCCGTTGCGGGGAGCGTCTGCGTTGCGGACCATTCGTTCGTGTTGGCGAGGTTGACGCCGAGCGGCGAGCCGGATGTTCCGTCACCGGTGAGGGATGCGTTCGTGGAGACGGCTGAGTTGCCGGGGGTAGAGATGAGCGTCGCGACGAAGTCCTTGGTAACGAGGGTGTTGCCGGGATCGGCAGCGACGGTCGAGGCCGACGTTGCCTTGCCGGTGAGCGAGAGCGTCGTGACGTTGACCGAAGCCGCAGTGAGGTTCGTGAAGGCGCCCGTGCCCGGCGTGGTAGCACCGATCGGTGTGCCGTCCACTGTGCCGCCGCTGATCGTCAGGTTGTCGTTCACCTGTGCGTCGGTGAGTCCGTTGCCGATGCGTGCCGCGTTGACGGCACCCGCGCCTGCGTTGACCGATGCGATCAGGTTATCCCCCTGTGCCGCCGTTGCGGGGAGCGTCTGTGTTGCGGACCATTCGTTCGCATTGGCGAGGTTGACGCCGAGCGGCGAGCCGGATGTTCCGTCACCGGTGAGGGACGCGTTCGTGGAGACGGCTGAGTTGCCGGGGGTAGAGATGAGCGCCGCGACGAAGTCCTTGGTGACGAGGGTGTTGCCGGGATCGGCAGCGACGGTCGAGGCCGAGGTTGCCTTGCCGCTGAGCGAGAGCGTCGAGACGTTGACCGAAGCCGCAGTGAGGTTCGTGAAGGCACCGGTGCTCGGCGTGGTAGCGCCGATCGGTGTGCCGTCCACCGTGCCGCCGGAGATCGTCAGGTTGTCGTTCACCTGTGCGTCGGTGAGTCCGTTGGCGATGCGTGCCGCGTTGACGGCACCTGCGCCTGCGTTGACCGATGCGATCAGGTTATCCCCCTGTGCCGCCGTTGCGGGGAGCGTCTGCGTTGCGGACCATGCGTTCGCGTTGGCGAGGTTGACGCCGAGTGGCGAGCCGGATGTTCCGTCACCGGTAAGGGATGCGTTCGTGGAGACGGCTGAGTTGCCGGGGGTAGAGATGAGCGCCGCGACGAAGTCCTTGGTAACGAGGGTGTTGCCGGGATCGGCGGCGACGGTCGAGGCGGAGGTTGCCTTGCCGGCCAGCGCGACGCTGGTGCCGTTGATCGTCGTGAAGGCGCCCGTGCTCGGCGTGGTAGCACCGATCGGTGTGCCGTCCACCGTGCCGCCGCTGATCGTCAGGTTGTCGTTCACCTGTGCGTCGGTGAGTCCGTTGGCGATGCGTGCCGCGTTGACGGCACCCGTGCCTGCGTTGACCGATGCGATCAGGTTGTCCCCCTGTGCCGTCGTTGCGGGGAGTGCCTGCGTTGCGGACCATGCGTTCGCGTTGGCGAGGTTGACGCCGAGGGGTGAGCCGGAGGTGCCGTTGCCCGTCAACGAATTGTTCGTGTTGACCGAAACACTTCCCGGCGTCGACAGATAATCCTTCGTGACGAGGGTGTTACCGGGGTCTGCGACCGTCGTGGAGGCCGACGTCACCTTGCCGCCAACAGAAATGCTTCCGCTGACAGCCTCCGTTCCCGTAAGCACAAGATTGGCGAACGTGGGCGAGGAGGCCGGCGCGATATCCTGCGGCGTCGAAATGGTGACGGCGCCGGTTGCCGCGGAAACATTGATGCGATTGGCTGTGCCCGCGACCGAGAGCACGCCGGTGTTGTCGAGTGTGATGCTGTTGCCGAGCTGCACGGTGCCGCCGCCGGAGAGCCCCGTTCCGGGATTGATCGCAATCCACGGATTTGCCAGATCGATATTCTGAACCGAACCATCGATGATCTTCTGCGAATTGATCGAATTGTCCGCGATGTTCGCAGTCAGAATTGTCCCGGGGGCAATCTTGCGCCCGGTAATCGTACTGTCGCGCAGCTTGTCGCCTGAAATGCCGCCGGGCATCAGGTAATAATCATAAATGCTGTTGGGGACAAGCGTCAGTGTTACGGCCGGCCCTGTTCCGTTCGTCACGGCAATTGCATGATCGGCGGAATTGACTGAGGAGACGCCGGTGGGTCCGGTGAAGAGAAATTCGTTCCCTGACTGCGTCAGGATAATGCCGCCGGCCGACTTCAACGAGAGTGCACCGGACTTGCCATTGATGCTGGTTACGCCTGCAGTGGAGGCACCGGCATCGCTCCAGGCAACGCCGCTTCCCGTTGACGTCAGAACCTGACCGGCGATCGAACCGGTTGCGTCGATCTTTCCGGGCGTCACAGCTCCGCTGCGGATATTCTCCGTACCGACTGCGTTCGCCGCAACTGCATCTGCGCTGTCCGAATTAATTGCGCGGAAGGAATAGGGCGCCGATGCCAGCTGAGTACGCGGCATCATCTCGGTGTTGCTTCCAACCTGAGTCGTAATCCAGTACTGTCTGTCGAACGGCAGATCCAATGGATTTACCGACCCGAGCATGACGTTGAACAGTCCACGATTGATCGCAATGGAGGGCTGCGTCTCAGTCCAGAGCATGTAGCCGCCTGTGGGCCGATCGTAGATCCGGAATGTCACCGTATACGTGCCGGGAGTGACCGGCTGTCCGGTGGATGTCGTGATAAGCCCCTGATAGGAAATCTGCCGGGGAGTCTGAGCCGTCGCAGCACTCGTTGCGATCGCAAGAGCGGATGCTACTCCCAGCAATTGCACCAATAGCTTTTTCATGGTAGTTGGTTCAGCGGTTTGAAATGGTTATAGAGAATTGTCATTGTGCCAATGTTACTCGTCTGGTTCAGCCCCCGCAGCGGGTGCCGGTTGATATGTCCGCAGTTATCGGATCAGCATGAGCCTGCGGCGCTCCGTACGGGTGTTGCCCGCCTTGCTGCCGGAGGATTGTACCGTGAGCGTGCATACATAGGCGCCGCCGCTGGCGCGCTCTCCACCGGAAGTAAGGCCGTCCCATTCAGCGGCATGTTCGCCGGCCGCTTCGGTGCGATCCGCCACCGTTGCAATCGGATTCCCCATGAGATCGGTGATCGCGATTGTGATACGGCCCGGCTCGTCGAGCTGATACGCGATCGTTGTCGTTGTGGAAAACGGATTCGGGAAATTCCGCAGACGGAACGAACCAAGCGGGCCGGCCTCGTTGTCCACGGAGGATGGCAACGTGATCGGGAGCCAGAATCCTTCGAATGCCGTGGTCGTTCCATCCGCAGAGATTCCGATGATTCCCTGTCCGATGGTTGCGGACTGCCTGTAGGCTCCATCCGTAGCACCAATGATTCCGCCGCTGCCGATTACGGACCATGTGATCCCCTCATCCTGCGCCGACATCACGTGTGGCCCGATACAGCAGGCGGTCACCATCAGCGCGAGCGAGAAGAGCAGCTGCATTCCATTATGCCGATACATTGTCTGCCTCTTGAATTAGAATGATTGAGCGGCCGCAATCGTTCAACCGACCGTGCCGAATTGATATATGGTTCAGTCCTGCCAATAGGGTGCCGGCCGAAAACGGATGCCCTTCGACATTTCATTCGGCGTAGTTCGATGCGCGGGACTATCTATGTGATACTGCCGTTTTTGAGTTGCCGCTTTGGAATTCGGAGCAGCAATCGGGCGGGTATTGCGTTAGTCGTTCCCAGCGGGAGACACTGCTCGATTGGGTGAGCGAGTGCCGTTTCTCGAATCCCGAAATAGAGATCCGGCCTGCCTGCCGCAGCCTGCGTCTCCACGAGCATCGTGGGTCGGCAAGTGGATCCCATTGTGCCGACGGAACTGTGGTATTCCGCGGCGCCGACATTCCGGCAGATGATCGCGCTCTCGAAGCGGGTCCCGAACTGGGTAAGGGCGAATCACGGATGCAAACATAGATGGGGAAGATGAGCCATATCTGATGACAGGATCGGGGACTCTGCGATCTGTATATCAACGGCTGTTCGGGTCCCACGCGATTGGAATCGGCTCATGCGGATGGTGGCATTTTCCGGTCCTCGAGGAGGTTCGGTACCGTCGGAATGGGTTTCACATTCGGCTCATGTCGCATTGATAGTTTGGCGTCTGCGATAAAGCCCGTGCAGAAGACGGTTCCAATCGGTGCATATCGGACTATGACGATATACACCTTCCGCGTCGGGACCCGGCTGCGTATTGCAATCCAGCCTGCGCGTTACGTGCCGCGGAGTGGAACGGGAGATATCGTCCGTTCCCCGAGGTCCGGTACACCCTTCAAATCCGCCGACATCAATGCGCGGTGCCCGCATGGAGCACCGGCAGCCGGTATATCGCATATTCATGCGGTCCGCATCCGGCCTGCAACTGCGACCAACGTCAGCGGTCACGATGTCGCATCCGACGAACTCCCAGTTGAGCGCACCGATTGATCAGCTTCAGCGATCCGTGGTTCCCGGTGAGCTGTTGCGTGGTTGTTGTGCGGGTAACCCAGGCATCGTTGGCAGGTGAGGCCGGTAAATGTTCAGGTAGAAACATTCCCGATGTTGTTGTCCAGGGGTTTGAGGTGATCATGATCGTAACACCGTCGAATGGTACGTCTCCGCAAGCCGGATTGGCGCGCAGGTATCGTCGTGCGTCGGAGGTCATGAGCCTGGTAGCCGCGATTATCGGATGCATCGTGTTCGTGGCCTGGCTGTTGGATATCGATGTTCTCAAGAGCGTGGTGCCTCATGCCGCCATGATGAAACCGAACACGGCTCTCTGTTTCATTCTCTCCAGCAGTGCGCTCTTTCTGCTTTGCACTTCCGCAGGCGGGTCCGCGGTCACGCGTCGCGGCAGGATCGTGGCGGCGCGCGTTCTGGCGGCTCTGGTTGTTCTGATCGGGTTGGCCACGTTCGCGGAGCATCTTCTGGCGGTTGATCTCGGCATCGATACGGTTTTCTTCACCAGGTCACCGGCTGCTGCGGACATTTCCAACGCAGTACGCATGGCGCCGGCGAGTTCGTTCAACTTCATGCTGCTCGGGGTGGCTATTCTGATCCTGGACGTCGAGACACGGGGCGGTGGCCGGCCGTCGCAGTTCCTTGCGTTCGCCGGCACCCTCGTTGGGCTGGTTGGACTTATCGGTTCGGTATTCGACGTTCATGCGCTCTATCGACTATCGATCTACTCCTCGATGGCGATACATACATCGATGCTGTTCGTTGTGCTGGGCCTTGCCATACTTGCGGCGCGAGCGAATCGTGGTGTCATGGCCGGTATCACCAGCAGATGGATGGGTGGAGTGATGGCGCGCCGGCTTGTTCCCGTGGTTACGATTCTGCCGTTCGTGATAGGGTGGATACGGCTGGAGGGAGAACGGGCGGGCCTGTACACAACCGAGATCGGCCTGACGCTCTTCGTTGTTTCCACCATCGTGATTTTCACGACGATGGTGCTGCACAGTGCTCGCTCGCTCAATCGTCTGGACGCCGAGCGTCACGAAGCCAGCGAGGCCCTGCTTGCAAGCGAGCGATGTTTTCGGGCGCTCATTGAACGGAGCGCCAACGGCATCGCATTGGTTGATGCGAACGCCACGATTCTGTACGTGAGCCCCTCCTCGGTTGCGATTGAAGGTTTCGAAAGCCACGAGCTGGTTGGGCACAGCGTCTCCGAGCATACGCATCCGGACGATCAGCAGGCGATGCGCGAGGTTTTCAAACGAGTACTTGCCGATCCTGGACGGCCGTTCCAGGTGCGGTTGCGGCGCCGTCACAAGGATGGACGCTGGCTGTGGCAGGAGGGAGTGCTCACCAATCAGCTTGCCGATCCAAGCGTTGGCGGCATCATCGTCAACTTCAGTGACGTCACGGACCGCAAGCTGGCAGAAGAGGCATTGAGCGAATCGCAGGAACGTTTCTCGAAGGCATTTCATGCCAGCCCCGCCGGGATGACATTCATTCGCCTTCGCGACCTGCAGTACGTTGACGTGAACGACAGCTGGTTGCAGATGATCGGCTACGATCGCGAAGAAGTGGTGGGGCACACCGCAGATGAGCTTGGAGTCTCCGATGCCGTCGATCGTGCCGATCGGGTCAGGCGAATCGTTGCCAACGGAGACATTCGCAACGAGGAAGCCATACTCACAACCAAACTGGGAGAGGTTCGCAACTTCCTGATATCGGCGCAGCTTGTCACGCTGCAGTCGGAGCCATATCTGATCGGTGTCTACATCGACATTACCGCCCGCAACCGCGCCGAGGAAGCGCGGCTGCGCCTCGAGGCGCAATTGCTGCAATCGCAGAAGATGGAAGCGCTCGGGACGCTCGCCAGCGGCATCGCCCATGATTTCAACAACATTCTCACGGCGATTGTCGGCAACACACGGCTTGCACGAGAGGATTTGCCGGCCGACAGCCCCGTGCAGCAGAGCCTGGCGGAGGTATACATGGCCGGAGTCCGGGCCGCGGATCTCGTCAAGCGGATCCTTGCGTTCAGTCGCCAGCAGGAGCCCAGGCGCAGGACGATGCAGCTCCGTCCGGTTATCGAGGAGGCGCTGGAACTGTTGCGCGCCACGCTGCCGGCCACCATCAATATTCATACGGCCTTCGCATCGAAGGTGCCGATGGTGTCCGTTGATCCCACACAGATTCATCAGGTGGTGATGAACCTCGGTACCAATGCGGCCCATGCCATTGGTGAGGAGGGCGGCATTCTCGAGATCCATCTGGATGCGGTCACCGTTCTCACTGAGCGATCCAACATCGCAGCGAAACTTGCTGATGGTGAATATGTGCGCCTTTCGGTTACCGACAACGGCGCGGGAATTGACAAGGCCATTCTGCAACGCATCTTCGAACCCTTCTTCACGACGAAGGAACTGGGAGAGGGGACGGGGCTGGGCCTTTCGGTTGTCCACGGCATAGTGCAGAATCATGGCGGAACGGTGACGGTATTCAGCGAGCTGGGTAGGGGGACGGCGTTTCACCTGTATTTCCCGGCGGCGGCCGAGACTGCCGGAGCCGATCGAGCCCGTGCCGAGTCCACTACGAAGGGGCAGGGGGAGCGAATACTCTATGTGGACGACGAAACGGCAATCGTGACGATGATCACACACATGCTCAATCGGATGGGATATTCGGTGACAGGCTACTCCAGCGCTACACAGGCGCTCGAGGCATTTCGAGCCGGGCCGGACGAGTTCGACGCGGTAATTACGGATCTCTCCATGCCCGGCCTGGCCGGGCCGGAGCTAGCCAGAAAGATTCTCGAGATCCGCCGGAATATTCCCATTCTGATGACCTCCGGATATCTTCCCGAGGAGGAAATGGATGCCGTACGACGGATAGGCATCCATGACTTCATCCCCAAGCCAACCAGCTTCGAGCAGGTCGGGAGAATACTCGCCCGGATCTTCGGCCGATATGCGGAGCCTCCCGGCCCGAATAATAGGTAGGAGCCGATTCCGTGATCGCGATCGATTGGCCGCTGCGCGATGCAGGCATGATGCCCCCCAATGGTATATCGTGATATCTGCATGTCATAGTAGGCTCATGTGGGATACGTAAGTTTACATCGCGGTTCGGTTGAGCCACATTGACAATCACGATTCCCGCCGATATACACTCCGCCCCGGGGAAGTGCGGTATCGGTATCATCGAAAAGCAGCGTGATTATTCGTTGTTCACAACGAGTACGGTCCACATGCTGCCGCCACATTTCGAGGTCCGGTGTGGCGCGAATCGAACACTCCCGCACGCTTGTTATCCGCGCCGTGCAATGGGGGCCGATGCTGGAATCGTGGTGCGGGCGTGCCGGACGATCCGTCGCCCGGGGAGCGCGTGGGTCGGCCATGGTAGCGCTCAACGAAGCCGTCGCTGAAATGTCTGTCTGTTCACTGAAGCG